>CAUUZZ010000008.1:0-113445 GCA_963549775.1 Streptococcus sanguinis
TGAAATCAGCGTAGTAGAGCCCACTCAACCACTGCGTCTTGCTTGACAATCCAAAGACAATTGAGAGGCTAGGACTTTTGTCCCAGCCTCTTCAACAACGAACTATGAATAATCCAAAATATAGAATTTTATAGAAAGAAGAGGTGGAGATCATGTAAACATCGGATTAACAAGTGATAAAGGATAGAAATGAAAAAACACTTGTTAAAGGAGAAAATATGTTTAAAAGAACTTATCGGAAAAATATCGGCCTGATGGCCGGAGTAGAATTCTTTGCCTTTCTAGGCATTACTAGTTTTTGGATTTTATTTCTAAGTCAAAATGGCATGTCCCTTTGGCAGATTGGGCTTTTGGAAAGCATTTTTCATGCGACTAGCGTTATTTGTGAAATTCCTTCTGGGATGTTGGCGGATTGCTTTTCCTATAAGACCAATCTTTATCTGAGCAGGATAGCTGGTATTGTGTCTTCTGTTCTCATGTTGGCGGGGCAGGGGAACTTTTGGGTTTATGCACTGGCTATGGTGATTAGTGCTTGGTCCTATAATTTTGATTCGGGAACAAGTGCGGCCATGGTTTATGATTCGTCCGTAGAGGCTGGACTCAAGGAACGTTACTTATCCATTTCCAGCTTCATGTCTGGAGTGGCTGAAGCGACCCGGTCTTTGGGAACGGTCTGGGCTGGATTTTTTGTCCATGGACAATTGCATCTGACCTACTATATCATGATTGGCACCTCTGTCATCGTTCTTTTCTTGACTTGGATGTTGAAGGAGCCAAGTGTCAAGGCAGAGAAAGCAGAGCGCCTGACTATGAAAAAGATTATCTGGGCTGTCAAAGAGGAATTGCAAAGAAATCCTAGTCTTTTTATCTGGATGATTCTTTCCCAAATCATCGGAACACTGATGTGTATGTTTTATTTTTATTATCAAAATCAATTGCCTGACTTAAAAGATTGGCAGATTTCGGTAGTCATGCTGATTGGCAGTGCTTTGAATATTTTAGCAGTCTATCTAGCTAGTGTGATTGGAAAGAAGTATTCTGCCCTAAAACTCTTTCCTTCGGTGGTCCTTCTAACTGGAGCAAGCTACCTGCTGTCCTATTTTGGAACGCCAATCATCTATATTTTGATTTATCTAATTAGCAACGCCTTGTATGCACTTTTTCAGCCGATTTTTGACAACGATTTGCAAAAGCAGCTGCCAAGTGAGGTACGGGCGACCATGCTTAGTGTCTACTCTATGATGTTCAGTCTGAGTATGATTGTCATTTTCCCTGTGACAGGCTGGTTGATTGATTACTTTGGCTTTGACTGGACTTTTATAGCTTTGGGCGGCTTCTTATTAGCAGCGACACCGTTTTTGCATATGGGGCTAAAGAAAATAAGCCAGAACTTACAAGAAGTCTAAGATTAATGTTCTCTTTCTGCTAGTCAGAAGGAGAATATTTTTTACCCTTTGAAAATTATGGTAAAATAAATACAGTTTAATGGAGAAGTAGGTAGTATGAAAGATTTATTGAAATATTTCAAGGGCTATATCAGGGAGTCTTTGCTAGGCCCCTTGTTCAAGCTTTTAGAAGCCAGTTTTGAACTGTTGGTTCCGATTTTGATTGCGGGAATTGTGGATGAGACCATTCCTAGACACGACAGCTCCCATCTCTACTGGATGGTTTTTCTTTTGATGGGCTTGGCTGCGCTGGGCGTGGTGGTAGCAGTGGTAGCCCAGTATTATTCGTCAAAGGCGGCAGTGGGCTTTACTCGCCAGATGACAAGCGACCTCTATCAAAAAATCCTGCGTTTGCCTAAGGCTAGTCGGGATGAGCTGACGACTTCTAGCTTGGTGACTCGGCTGACGAGCGACACCTATCAGATCCAGACGGGCATCAACCAATTTCTTCGTCTTTTTCTGCGGGCGCCCATCATCGTTTTTGGCTCCATCATCATGGCCTTTACTATCAGTCCGGTCATTACCTTGTGGTTCTTGCTCATGGTGGCAATTTTAACGGCAATTATTGTTTTCATGTCTAGTCTGATGAATCCTCTCTATGCCAAAATTCGTCAGCTGACTGACCAACTAGTCAATTTGACGCGTGAGCAACTGCAGGGCATGCGGGTCATACGCGCTTTCGGCCAGACCCAGCGCGAGGTTCAGACCTTTCGCAATCGCAATGAGCTCTATAAAACCTGGCAAATCAGGACGGGAGCTCTGGCTAGTCTGATTAGTCCTCTGACCTTTCTTACGGTCAATGGTACCCTGATTGCTGTGATTTGGCAGGGGAATAGCTTTATCGGCAAGGGTTTGCTGACCCAAGGGATGCTAGTGGCCTTGGTTAATTATTTATTGCAAATTTTGGTGGAATTGCTCAAACTGGCGATGCTAGTAAATTCCCTCAATCAAAGCTATATCAGTGCAGGCCGCATCAGTCAAGTCTTCGAGCAAGCAGAAGAAGATGTCCTGCAGGAATTAGTGCAGGAAACAGCACTGCCAGATCAAGCCATTAAAGTCCAGCAGGTCAGCTTTTCCTATCCAAATGCAGCTAGTCCAGCCTTGACTGGTCTGACTTTTGATTTGAAAAGAGGTCAGACTTTGGGAGTTATTGGCGGGACAGGTTCAGGTAAGTCTACCCTGGTTCAGCTGCTGGCTCATCTCTATCGAGTTGCTGCTGGTCAGTTGACCATCTTTTCCCAAGGACGCAGTCCTAAAAATTTGAGCGAATGGCGGTCTTGGATTAGTCTGGTGCCTCAGAAGGCGGAGCTTTTCCAAGGAACCGTTCGTTCCAATCTGACTTTAGGATTGTCAAACAAGCCAACAGACGCAGACTTGTGGCAGGCTTTAGAGATTGCTCAGGCGGCGGACTTTGTCTCTCAGAAGGAAGGTGGCTTGGATGCGACTGTAGAGGCCTTTGGTCGGAATTTTTCTGGCGGTCAGCGTCAGCGTTTAACCATTGCTAGAGCTGTCTTGAGGAGGGCGCCTTTCTTGGTTTTAGATGATGCGACCTCAGCTCTGGACTATCTGACAGAGGCTAGGCTCTTGCAGTCTATTAAGAATGAATTGACTCAGACCAGTCTGGTCTTGATCTCTCAGCGGACCAATAGCTTGCGCTCAGCGGATCAAATTTTAGTCCTAGATAAGGGAGAACAGGTGGCTCTTGGTAGCCACGAGGAACTCTTAGTCAGCTCTGCCATTTACCGAGAAATTCATAACTCACAGCATAGTCAAGGAGAGGAGGGAAAGCATGAAGCATAAGAAATCACCTAGCAGCTTGAGGCGTTTGACTCGAGATTTGCTGCAGGCGCGCTGGCTCTTTCTTCTAGCTAGTCTGGGAACGGTGGCTCAAGTGGCTCTGACTGTTCTTCTCCCAGTTTTAATCGGGAATGCGGTCGATAGTGTTCTTCTTCCTCATGCGGAGCAGCATGTGATGCCGATTTTGGGGCAGATGCTGTTGGTCATCTTAGCCAATACGCTGATTCAGTGGCTCAATCCCTTGCTCTATAATCAGCTGGTCTATTGCTATGGCCAGCAGCTCCGTCAAGGCGTCATCAAGAAAGTGCACTATCTGCCTTTGGCCTATCTAGATCGGCAGGGAACTGGTGACTTGGTTAGTCGGGTGACGACCGATTTGGAGCAGCTCAGCAATGGCCTACTCATGGTTTTCAATCAATTCTTTGTGGGTTTGCTAACCATCTTAGTCACTATCATTAGCATGGCCAGATTGGACTTTTTCCTCCTGCTTTTGGTTCTGCTTTTGACGCCCCTTTCTCTTTTTTTAGCTCGCTTTATTGCTAGAAAAAGTTTTAGCTTTTTCCAACGTCAGACGCAGGCGAGAGGAGCCCAGACCCAACTGATTGAGGAAAGTCTGACTCAGGAAAGTCTGATCCAGGCTTTTAATGCTCAGGAGCAGTTTGATACAGCTTTTACTCGCAGTAATCAAACTTATGCAGACTATTCGCAGGCGGCCATTTTCTATTCTTCGACGGTCAATCCTTCGACTCGTTTTATCAATGCCCTGATTTATGCTTTGATTGTAGGCTTTGGGGCTGTCCGAATCATTCAGGGAACAGGCTTTACGGTTGGGCAGCTGGTGACTTTTCTCAACTATGTCAACCAGTACACCAAGCCTTTCAATGATATATCGTCAGTCATGTCGGAATTGCAGAGCGCTTTAGCTTGTGCAGAGCGGATATACAGCATTTTAGACCAAGAAGAAATAGCAGAGTCTGGTCAGGAAATTCTTCGGTCTGAAGATGTCAAAGGACAGATTAGCTTTGAGCATGTGGCTTTTGGCTATGAGCCTGGCAAAGAGCTGATTCATGATTTGAATATAAGGATTCCAGCAGCTAGCAAGGTCGCCATTGTCGGGCCGACCGGTGCTGGTAAGTCAACCCTGATCAATCTCCTCATGCGCTTTTACAATGTTGATAGTGGTCTTATTTCGCTAGACGATGTTCCCATCACACATTACACCAGAGCCTCTTATCGTCAGCAGTTTGGCATGGTACTGCAGGAGACTTGGCTCAAGACGGCGACCATTCATGACAACATAGCTTTTGGCCGGCCAGATGCCAGCCGAGAAGAGGTCATTGAAGCTGCCAAGGCGGCCAATGCTCATTTCTTTATCCAGCAATTGCCTCAGGGGTATGATACCTACTTGGCGGATGCTGGGGACTCCCTTTCTCAAGGTCAGCGGCAGCTCTTGACCATCGCTCGTGTCTTCCTTTCCGTTCCTAAAATCCTAATCTTGGACGAGGCGACTTCCTCCATCGATACCCGAACAGAAGTCTTGATTCAGGAGGCTTTCAGCAAGCTCATGGTGGGACGTACTAGCTTTATCATCGCCCACCGCCTGTCTACTATTCAAAATGCTGATATCATCCTCGTCATGGTAGATGGTGATATCGTCGAACATGGTAATCACCAGGAGCTCATGGATGCCAGAGGTGTTTATTACCAAATGCAGACGGCGCAGGAGTAGAAGGGGAGCTTTATTAAAGTTCAAAGATTGATGCTAAATGAAGCAAAAAGAGTTGGAATTTCCAACTCTTTTTGCTTATAGTTCAAGTTCGCCTAACTTGTTTTCTGCTAAAAATCAGTTTATGAAATAGTTATATTTCCCATATTGCAGTTTAGATCAAAGATAGGGGACTCACAATTAGTATTTTTGTGTTTATGAGAGGTATTCGTATATCTAAGACCATTTACGGTGATAAGGCCACTACTGACCTTCAATTTGTAAGAGGAGGATATCTTATATCCCGAAAAAATTATATTACCCATATCACATGTGAAATTAGCGTTCTGTTGAATAGTACCTTGAAGCGATGTATTCCCCATGCCACAAGCTAAATTACAAGTATTACATTCTAGATTGTTAATAAAAACACTTCCTCTAGCTGTATATAGATTAATATCATCAGCTTTGAGCCATTGAAATGTTGCTGTGCTATCTTCAACTTTAACATTGTAAGTTTCAACCTTGTTGAAAGGAATCGAAATAGTGATTTTGGGAATCATCCAGAAACAGATTGTTTTAAATACATTCACTTCTTTCAGGATAAATTCGGAATCATTGATTATAATTTTATAATCCTCTCGGGAGCAATTTTTAAAGGATAATTTGAATTCTTTTCCTTTTTTTACTTCAAAGTCAGTTCGGCTTACATCAATTTCAATTCTTTTCATGTTTTATATCCTTTGTTTGTAAATAAATATCCCGTTTTGCAAATAATAAGGAAAGGAAAAGTAGGGCGAATAGATAAGGAATCCATATTTTATAGATAGATAGGTAGGCTTCGGATATTTTCTGAGGAGTATGGACCGTTAGAATTTTGATATTATTTGTAAGTATAGAGATAAATACGGAAACTCCTATAACTGATCCAATTTGCCTTACAACACTAATGACGCTTTGAGAAGCCGTTAACAATTCTCCATCTAATGTAGAAGCTGCTAAAACATTAATAGGCCCTGCAATAATACCAAAGCCAACCCCCAAAACTAATGTTGAAAAACTCATGGTTAGTGTATTGTTAGGATCTAATGTTATCAATAATATGTAAGAAATTAGAATTGCTAGCAGACCAGTAAATACCAATAAGCGAGGCCCAAGTTTATTAATTGCTAGGCTTCCTAATCCTCCAAAAATGAAAACAGTTAATGACATAGGGAGTAGTATTAGAGCAGCATCTAATTCGCTCTTCCCTTGAACAGTAGTAAAGAAGGTTGGTAGAATAACAATAACGCCAATGTAGAAAAATTGAGCAATAAATGCGACTAATGAAGCAGATGAAAATTCTTTGATCCTGAATAAATTCAGATTAATCATTGGAGAGGAATTTTGTTTTTCTATAATAATAAATAGAAAACCTGTGATGATAGAAATACTAAAGCAGGTGATGCTCTTCCAGTCATTGAAACCCCAATCTCTTACTTTAATTAACCCGAGAGTCAATAAGCAAAGTGATATCATAGAAATCAAACTACCATACCAATCAATTCTGGTTGAAACTGTAGTATCTTTTTTAAAGTCAAAAGATTTTATCAATAATAGAAGAGCAATTATAACAATGGGAATATTGATAAAGAATATCCAATGCCAAGATAAGCTATCGGTAATAATACCTCCAAGTGTAGGACCAATTGCAGCTGCTCCTCCTTGAGTGAGTCCTAATGCGGCAACGATTTTAAATCTATCTTCAACTTTCCAAGAAGAAATTCCTAGTATATTTCCTACTGGTAATAAGATTGATGCTCCTAGACTAGCAATAACTCTACCTAAAATAAGCTGATAAAATTCCATTGCCAATCCAGAAATTAAACTTCCGATACCAAAGAGTACTAATCCAATAATAAGAATTTTTCCTTTCCCGTGAATATCTGCTAATTTACTCAATGGGATAGTACATGTAGCAAAAATAATGGTATAAATGTTTAAAGCCCAAGATAAACTGTCAAGTCCAACATTTAGTCCTTTCTGTATAGCAGGCAACGTAATGTTCATGATAGTTGTGTCAAGCATGACTAAGAAAATAGCCAAACACATTGCAATAGTTATTATAGTTTTTTTATTCATTGCAATTCTCCTTTCTTAAACATGAGTTTTAACTCATGTTTAATTGTACTCTTTTTTATTTTTCTGTCAAGTAAAAATGAGTATTTACTCATTTTTTTAAAAAAATAAAATAGCATATTATTGCTATTCATGGCATTTAAAAGAATTTTTACTGGAAGTGTGATATCATAAGAGAAAGATTGCTTAGAAGGGATGAAAGTATTGTCAAAGAAACTAGTTCGAAAACCTGTTCAAAAAAGAAGTTTAGATAAATTAAACACGATTTTAGCTGTTTCGAAAGAATTATTTGCAAAAAAGAATTATTTTAATGTTACCACTAATGAAATTGCAAAAGAAGCGGGGATTTCAATAGGGACACTATATTCTTATTTTTCAAATAAAGAAGAGATTTTATCTTTAATATTAAAAGACTACAATGAATCGTTTATTGTAATCTTTAACCAACTGAATACTAGTGAAAATTTGGAGCTATTCAGTAGTGATTACAAAGGCTGGATTGGAAAATTAATTGATAATTTAATTAGTTTAGAAGATAAAGAGTTTCACGCGCAAATTGAGATGCTTTCTTATTCCATTCCTGAGGTTAAGGAAATACAGAATCAGCACAATGATAAAATGAAAGAACTCACTTATCAATGTTTGAAACATTATGTAGGTAATAAAGAAATAACAAATCTAAAATCTATTTCTAATGTCCTATTTAATTTTATCACCTCTATTGTAGATGAAATTTTGTATTCCTCGCATTCAGACGAAGAGATAACTGTTTTAAGGAAGACCTCGTTAGATTGCATAGCTCTAATCTTAGAAAACTTACTTTATAGTTAAAACGATAAAAGAGGCTGGGACAAAAGTCTAACCTTAAATATAAAAAGCGAACAAAACGGAGTTATCTGACACTCAGAAGTCTGTCTTGTTCACTTTTTTGTCTAATCTATCGATTTTAAAAATTTATAATAAAGAATTCCTAAAATCAAAATCTTTTTGTCCCAGCCTCGTTCAGTCTTATTTGTCAAGAAAAAATCAGAAGTATTCATCGATGAGGTAAAAAGGTGAAATTCCAACTTACAAAATTGTAAGAAAAATGAGAGAAATGTAAGCTAAAGAAATGGAAAAAAGAACCTCTTTCTTGTATCATAGGAAAGGAAAAAGGAGGATCCTATGAAAAAAATAATTGACAATAGCAGTTTGAAACTGCTTGCTATGCTTGCCATGCTGATTGACCATATCGCCTGGGTATCTTTTCCACTGGCTACCAATATGAATATTCTCTCTCCTAACTGGCCTGCCAATAGTATGCACATAATAGGCCGCCTGGCTTTTCCAGTCTTTGCCTTTTGTATCGCGGAAGGATATCGGCACAGTCATGATGTGAGCAAGTATATGAGACGATTGGGGCTGCTGGCTCTTATCAGTATCATCCCTTTCTCTCTGATGGGCTGGGTTACTGGTCTTGGCTTTATCATGCAAAATACGGTTGTTACTCTCTTTTTGGGGCTCTGTGCTCTTTATTACAGTGATCAGCAAACAGCAACCTGGAGAAAAGTTCTAATTATTCTACTCTGTTTTACTCTGTCCATTATCGCTGACGGCGGACTGACGGGAGGAGTTTTTGGTATCTATGCCTTTGCAAAGATTAAAGACCCAATCTTCCGAAAAATTGGCGGTGTCTTGGTACTGAACAGTGTGCAAATCCTAATTTTGGCCTTCAATTTCTCCTATGATGGTCTGGCTGATCTGGCTGCCACCTGTCTTCTGTTTCTCCTCGTGACCTCTTTCTACAACGGTCAAAAAGGGGCCAATATTGGAAAAGTATTTTACTGGTTTTACCCCCTTCATTTGCTCGCCCTGTCTCTGTTTCGAATTGCCTTTCTCTTATTTCTAATGTAGTTAATGAATGTGTTAAAAGTTGCAGTAGAAATACCTGTTAAGTTAATTTTTCTTTTGGTAAGTCTCAATAATAGAGTAAAAGAGTCTGGGACAATAGCCTCTTTGCTACAAAAAAGAGTTTGAGACAAAAAAATTTCAATTTTTAAAAATCTTAATTATTAAGCCCTTCTAATCTATAATTAAATGCGAAAAGCGAACAAAGCAGAATTCTGATTACCAGAAAACTAGTTTTGTTTGCTTTTTATATTTGAGGTCGGACTTTTGTCCCAGCCTCTTTTGCTTATAATTCAACTTCCTCCAACCCTGTCTCCGTCAGTTTATAAATCTTCTGACAGACTTCTTTGAGAAAAATCCGATCGTGGGAGACAGCAATGATGGCGCCAGGATAGGTTGCTAAAAGCTGGCGAACCTGAGGCTGAGAGGTGGGAGAGAAGTTGCGGGTTGGTTCGTCCAGAAGGAGGACATTGGGACGGTCTAAGACTAGTTTGAGCAGGAGGAGCTTGGCTTTTTGACCTCCGGAAAGCTGCCCAATCGGGTGGCGGGCCTCGTCGCGCGTGAACTGGAGACTAGCTAGATGAGTCAGGATTTTCTCCTCATGGGACTTGTCGCCAGAGGGAGCCAGAAAGTCCAAGGGACTGCTCTCATCAGCCAGCAAGTCACCATAATGCTGGGGCATGTAGCCGACCTGCATATCTGTCCGCTCACGCAGGAACTTCCATAATTCCTTAAGCAGAGTAGATTTGCCTGCACCATTAGCACCAATCAGCCCGATTTTTTCCTGGCCGCAGACCTCCAGAGTCAGGTTCTCCGCCAGTTGTCGTTCGTCTGTTTCCAGTTTCATTCCTTCTAATTTGAGGATTCTTTTGGTCAATGGCAGAGCTTCTATGTCTGAGAAGTGAAGGCTGATGGCATCTTCCTGTGTCGGGATTTCGGTCATTTCAGCACCTGCCTTTTCGAATCGTTTGCCCTGCGAAAGAACGTTTTTCATCTTCTTAGCTACCAGTCGACCAGCAGTAGCGTCATGGGTATTTCGTAAAGTATGCTCCACACTCTGCTTAACCCGGCGGTGTTTTTCCATAGTTTTTGCGTGTTCTTCCCGCTCTTTCCGTGCTAGTTGCCCCTGTTTTTCAAAGGCCTCCTGACGTTGAGTTCGGTAGTTTTCATAGTCCAGACTCTTGATACTGGTTCTAGCTTCCTGCTTCTTTTTGATTCGCTCCAGATGAACAATCTTGGTCGCAGCTTGGGCGAGGAAATGCTCGTCGTGAGAGACGAAAAGGACAGTTTGCTGGCTATGGCTGATAAAGTTTTCCAGCCAAGTCAGAGTTTCGAGATCAAGGTCATTAGAGGGCTCGTCAAGAAAGAGAATGTCCCAATCACTGGCTAGTTTCTTGATAAGCTGAACTTTAAGCTTTTCTCCTCCAGATAGGCTAGAGAGCTGCTGCTGACTGGCAAAACGCTGGCTGTCAAAGTTGAGCTCCCCAGCATAGCGATAGAGCTTGGCATAGTCTAGCTCGGTCTCAAAATCAGCAAAGAAGTAGTCATTGAGTGTCAGTTGGGCATCCTCTGAAGGAAGCTGCTGGGGCAGGTAAACCGCAGCAGTATAGGACTTATCAATCTGTCCGCTGTAGCTGACATAGGAACTGACCAGTCGCTCGTCTAGCAGGAGCTTGAGCAGGGTGGACTTGCCATTGCCCTCCTCACCGATAATAGCGACCTTGTCTCCTTGATTGACAGTCAGTGACAAATCTTTGACTAACTCTTTCAGGTCTTTTAGGTGGGTGATAGTTAGATTTCTTATTTGAAGCATAGATGTCTCCTTCGTTTTTTAACACAAAATACAGCCCTGCTTTATTTAGCAGAGCTGTTTTTGATTGCACAAAGCAGACACAGGAGTGTCCAAATAGGCTTATTCGTCTATAGGCTTCCAGCTTGCACTGTCATAGGAAAGACAGGATTGATCTAAAGATAAGCAAATAGAAGCTAGAAAGCACAAAAAACGAACATCCCGCGGATATGCAGAAACATGACAAAATCTACTAAATAAAGTTTCCTTTAAAAAATAGACTTAATTTTTCATGTCTCCGTGTACCTCCGAAATAGTTCTGTCTTAAGTCTAGCAGAAGATAGTAGATTCGTCAAGCGCTTTCAACAAAATAAAAATTTTTAAAAAATTTTTGGAGCAAATTTTTATAAACCCTCTGAGAATATTGATTTCAAGGCTTTTCAGCTGATTTTGATATATAATTTTTTAATTATATAAAAATTTGACATATACTATAAAATTATATATAATCGTCTTGTATATAAAAATTATATATATAAAATGATTATACAAATAGGCCTAAAATTTGTAAAAGATAAGAAGTGCTGGAATGGGAAAGATTCCAGTCGTCATTTTAAATTGTATCTAAGGAGTAAGAAACCATGCCAAAAATTTTATTTTTCTGGCTTTTGACAGTCTTAAGCTTAGGACTAGTAAAAACGCCTCAAGCTAAGACGATGGAGCAATCCTTGAAGTCTTACACGGCGGCCATTGAGATTGCCCAAAAAATTCAGGATCATGTCAAGAAAGATGAAGCGACGATGGTGGCTGTAGAAGCAGCGACCTTTGACTAGATGATGCAAATCATTGATTAAGAAAGGAGAAAGCTATGTTAAGAATTTTTATCCGAATGGTATACAGAAGTATCGCCTATGCGATTGTTGAAGCTAAATAGAAAGGTAATATCATGAAAAAATCATTTATTCTAACTCTTCTAACGATTATAACTCTAGGACTCTTCAGGCCAGTTACCGCCTTGGCTGACTCGCAGAAGCTGCCGTCTGGTACGGACCGTGACAAAATCGGTCAGAAAATCCAAGACTTTGTCAAGGAACATGAAAAGACAACGGCAGGTATGGAGACGGCGGTCTTTGATAAGGATGGCACCATCTACAAAGGAAACTTTGGCTATATGAACAAGGATAAAGGCCTCAAGGCCGATGATAGCAGCGTCTTTGACTGGGGTTCTGTTGGGAAACTAACAGTCTGGGTCTCTGTCATGCAGCTATACGAAGAGGGCAAAATCGATCTGAAGGAAGATATTCGTACCTATCTGCCAGAGGGATTTTTCAAGACTCTCCGATATGATAAGCCTATCACTATGCTAGATCTGATGAACCATCAGGCGGGATTTGGCGAGTCGACTCATGCTTATAAGGAGGATATTGGACTGACAATCGGTGAAATCGTAGCTACTAACCAGCCAGAACAGACTTATGAACCTGGAACCATAACGAGCTATTCAAACTTCACTGCGGGGCTAGCTGGCTACATCGTAGAGCGAGTTTCTGGTCAAGATTTATCTGCTTATATTCATGAGCATATCTTTCAGCCTCTTGGGATGAATGATACAGCTATGTCTTCAGATTTGAAGGATAATCTCAAGGTTTATAAGAAGCGGATGGAGGCCTTGTCCTATCAAGCAGACGGTCAGACCTCGATGGGAAATGTCTACTTTCAGGTCGGTCTCTATCCAGCTGGAAATACAGTCAGTACGATGGGAGATTTCCAGAAGTTCGCCCAAGCGCTTTTGAAGAGAGACAAACTTTTCAAAAAATCGGAAACTTGGGAGACGCTTTTCACTGCTAGCTCTACCTATCCAGGAACAGATATGCCGCTCAATATGCACGGCTTTTGGACTCAGGAATATGGTACGACGGTTGTCGGTCATGGTGGTAATTCCATAGGTTATTCATCTTATCTACTTATGGATTTGAAAAATGGCATTGGTATGACCGTTATGACCAATCAAGAGCACGAGTCCGTTTATAACTTTGAGATGCCTGCCTTGGTCTTTGGACCTAAGAAAAAGACGAGTCAAGAGACCTTTGATGCATTTCAATCTGGCTATTACAGGCCAGCACGTCATTTTGCGACAGGACCTCTCTCCGTTACCAGAAGTTTGCTTTATACAAATTTTGTCAAGAAATCTGCGGACAACCAGCTTTTGACTCAGAACTATGCGGTTGTCAGCAATCAAGCTGGAACGGAAAAAGTAACAGCAGCTTATGGTGACAGCGTTAAGGTAAAGGATTCGGATGTGATGAGAGATTGGATCATCCTGATTTTAGCAGCGATTGGAATTGTCTTTAGTTTTATTGTCTTCTTGGTGCGGGGTGGACTTGATCTCTTCCGCCTGGTCTTCAAAAAAGATCCGTCCAAAACACCGAAACATCTTCGCATCTGGACTTATGTGACTTCCATAGCAGGAGTGGCTGTGGCTGTCAACTTCGCTCTCTTCTTTAGTGCTCTGGCTGTCAGCGATCTAAGCTTTCTGGCTAGCTGGCGTTTCATGACATTTGCCGGTCTAGGGTTAATCTTGGCAATTTGTGCGGTTTATCCACTTCTGGCTAAGGTTGGAAAAGGCATCGGAAAAGGTCGCCTCTTCCTGACGGTCATGACTAGCCTATCTGCGCTGGCCATCGTTGCCAATATCCTCTATTGGTCGCTCTACCAGTGGTGGGCATTTTGATTATTTTCCCGCTTTCTTTTTGGGAATGGACTGACTCATGAGGTAAACCGTTTGATTAATTCTTTTTACAATCTTAAGGTTAGTGATTTTTCAACAGGAACTGAAGTACAATAGCTGTCTTTTATGCAGAGCGCGGCTAAACGAGGCAAAAAATTAAAGACCTTATCAGACTACAAAAAGCAAGCAGATAAAATCAAACCATTTAAAGGAGAAAATCCTATGACCAATGAAACAAGAATAGAACCACAACCAAAACTAGTCTGGCCGTTCCTAGCCTGGAACTTCGGCTGGACTTGGGGATTTATGTTGCTAGCTATCATTCTCAAAAATCTCTGGCCAGAAAATCCACCCGTACTCTATCTGACTCTGGAAGGCCTCCTAACGAGTCTCAGTATGTTCGGACCGGTGATAGCAAGCCTAATAGTGCTGAAAATAAAAGGCTTCAAAGCCATCTGTTCCTTTATCTTCTCAAGCAAGAAAGGGACTTGGCTCTATCTCCTACTCTTCAGTGGAAGTCTGGCAGTGACTTTTGCATTAGCTTCCGGAGGCAAGCTGGTAGACGGAGCTCTGCTTTCATTTATTGGATCCTTTATCTACCTTATGACATTGGCTGGTGGCATGGAAGAGCCTGGCTGGCGAGGCTTTCTGCAGCCGGCTTTGGAAAAGAAGTTCTCTATGTTTATCGCCTCCTCGATAACCGGACTAGCTTGGGCTTGCTGGCATATTCCTCTCTGGTTTTATGACCGCTTTTATGATCGAAGTCAGAATCCCTTTCTAGTCTTTATCATTGTAACTATAGTCCAGTCTATCTGGTTTGCTGCACTGCATAAGAAGACGAAATCTGTCCTTGCCTGTATGATTTTCCATGCCCTACTAGATATTCTGATAGCAACGTTTGTCGGCATCAACCTAGCTGATAAGTTTGATTTCTCTCAGGTTAACTCCCTCATTTACCTTGGCGGCTTGGGCATTCTGACCCTTTACAGTATTTATCTCTGGTATCGGGCGGATAAGGAAGAGAAAAACGCATGATTAAAAAATAAGAATAGCCTGATTCTAAAATTGAAAGGAGACTGCACCAATTATCTGAACTTAGCTTATGTGAATCTTTGAGTTGAACAGAAAGGAAATGCTATGAAAAAATCTATTCTAATCATTCTTTTAACCATTTTGACGCTAGGAATCTTCCGACCGAGCGCTGTTTTAGCTGACTCGCAGAAGCTCCCTTCTGGCACGGAGCGCAGCCAAATCGGTCAAAAAATCGAAAGTTTTGTCAAGGAACATGAAAAGACAACTGTCGGAATGACGACCGCTGTCTTTGATAAAAACGGAACCATCTACAAGGGAAACTTTGGATATGTGGATAAGGAAAACAAAGTCAAAGTTGACGATGACAGTGTTTTTGAATGGGCTTCAATCACTAAACTGACGGTCTGGGTATCGGTCATGCAGCTCTGGGAAGAGGGCAAAATCGACCTAGAAGCAGACATCAAAACTTATCTGCCAGAAGGCTTTCTCCGCAATCTTCGCTACGATAAGCCTATCACCATGCTGGATCTGATGAACCATCAGGCTGGCTTTGATGAAATGCCACTCTACAAAAAGGGAGACAAGAGCGACTTGGAAGAGCAGTTCCGTGATTACCAGCCTATTCAGTCCTTTGAGCCGGGTACGACGACATCATACTCTAACTTCAGCACGGCTTTAGCATCTTATATCGTGGAGCGGATATCTGGGCAGAAGTATGCAGACTATGTCCATGAGCATGTTTTTGAGCCGCTGGGCATGGATCGGACTGCTATCTTGCCTGACTTATCGGACAACGCTTATGTACAGGAAAAGCGCAAGGAGGATAAGGGCTATGATGACCAAGGTAAGCTCTTAGGTGATACACCATTTAAGCTCTGGATGTACCCAGTCGGAGGGGCTGTGGGAACTCTAGGAGACCTACAGAAATTCGCCCAGGCCTTGCTGGAACGTAAGACGCTCTTTCATTGTCCAGAAACTTGGACCGAGCTTTACTCAACAACCTCTACCCACCCTGGTACGGATATTGTTCGTAATGCTCATGGCTTTTGGGCCAGTCACTACGGTGTTACCTTGCTGGGACACAGTGGTAATGCTGATGGCTTTTCTAGCTATCTTTACTTGGATCTGAAAAATGGCATCGGTCAAGTCATCTTAACCAATCAACTGTATGAACAAGTTTACAATGTTCAAATGCCGGAACTGATATTTGGCAAGATGCAGACTGTCAGCGAAGCTACTAAAAAGCAATTCAAGCCTGGCTCTTACCACTATCTGAGAAGCTATAATAGGGGGCCACTGTCCTTCATGCTCATGATCCCTGGGGCCATCCAAAAGATCAACAAAGTATCAGATCAGCCAGATCTGCTGAGCACTTTCTGGACCATAGACAGAAGTCAAGGTGCTGACCGCCTCGAATTCGGTGTCCTTAATGCAGAAAGGATTTCCGATTCAGTTCTCTTTAGACATTATCTAGTCTTATTTCTCGGAGCTCTGGCACTCGTGTTTGCTCTGGGAAATGTCTTGATTAGTTTTCTGATTGGCAGTTTCCGTCTCATCCTGCGTAAAGCAAAAAGCTCGGCTCCTCGCTCTTGGAAGGTCTGGAATTGCCTGGCCTCTCTAGGAATGCTGCTGTTTGCTGGCAATCTCATTCTGCTTTTACTGGCTGCCATGAACCAGGACTACTCAATTGTTCAATCTTGGCGTTATATGGTCTTTGCAGGACTGGGTCTATTCTTAGCAGGATGTGCGGTTTATCCACTCTTTAGCAAGGCTCGAAAGGGTCTCGGAAAAGGCCGTCTCTTCCTGACGGCTCTGACTAGTCTATCTGCCCTAGCTATTGTCGCCAATATCCTCTACTGGTCGCTTTATCAGTTTTGGGCGATGTGATAAGTTGCCTGCCTTCCTTTGGGATGGCGGGCTTTGTTGGCATAATTCTGCAAAGGAGTATCTCATGAAAAAATCAGTTATTCTCACACTTCTAACTATTTTAACATTGGGACTTTTTCGCCCAGCCACTGCGCTAGCTGAAGAGCAGAAGTTACCATCTGGTACGGATCGAGATAAAATTGGTCAGAAAATCCAAGACTATGTCAAAGAGCACGAAAAAACAACAGCCGGCATGGCAACGGCTGTCTTTGACAAAGGCGGCACTATCTATCAAGGAAATTTTGGCTTTATGGATAAAGAAAAAGGACTCAAAACGGACGACAATAGTGTCTTTGAATGGGGGTCCGTGACCAAACTAACTGTCTGGGTCTCTGTCATGCAGCTCTGGGAAGAGGGCAAGATTGACCTAGAAGAAGATATTCGCACCTATTTGCCAGAGGGCTTTCTCAGAAATCTCCTCTACGACAAGCCCATCACTATGTTGAATCTGATGAACCATCAGTCTGGCTTTGACGAAGCCCCTCTCTATATGCAAGGGGGCAAGAGTCTAGAGGACTTGCTGCTCCAATATCAGCCGATTCAGTCCTTTGAGCCGGGTACAACGACAGCTTATTCTAACTTCAGTACTGGATTGGCTGCCTATATTGTGGAGCGAATTTCTAGGCAATCCTTTGTTGATTATGCTCATAAGCATATCTTCCAGCCTCTGGGAATGGAGAGGACAGCCATAGCTCAAGACTTGTCCGACAATGCTTATGTCCAAGCCAAGCGCAAGGAAGTAAAAGGATATGCGGCAGATGGCAGCCTGTTAGGCGATGCTCTTTATGAAGTCGGCCTGTATCCAGTCGGTCGGGCAACGGGAACATTGAGTGATTTACAAAAATTTGCTCAGGCCCTGCTAAGTCGCAAAACTCTTTTTTCTAGGTTGGAGACTTGGGAAAAGCTATATACCGGCACGTCCTATTATCCTGGTACAGACATCGTTCGTAATGCTCACGGCTTCTGGGCTAGTGAATTTGCCGTTACAGTGCTAGGACACGGTGGTAATACAAGTGGTTTTTCTAGCTTTCTTCTGCTGGATCTGAAGAATGGTATCGGTCAGGTAATCATGACCAATCAAGGCTTGGAAGAAATTTATAATGATGGTATGCCAGAATTGATTTTCGGAAAACGTCCGACAGCCAGTGCAGAAACTCAGAAAAAGTTCGAACCAGGCTATTATCAAATTCTTCGGAATTTTAACCAAGGTCCGCTCTCTTTGTACCAGCTCTTTCCAGGTAATATGCTTCATATGAAGGAGCCGTCCTCGGATCGAATGGATCATTTGTTTTGGACTATTTATAAAAGTGGAAATGGAAAAACGAGAATTGCTACTCCAGTCAGTGATTTTGAGAGACTCCCTGACTGGGAAATCTGGACTAAGTTTGGGTTGATTGCTTTGGCTGCTCTTAGTCTTGTTTATGTTTTGGTCAATCTACTTGTGCGGTTTGCGCTGGTCCTTTATCGACTGGTCTTTGGCAAGGTGAAAAGCAAGCAAAATCGAGCTAGGGAATGGTGGCACATAGTGACAGCTGCAGGAGTAGTGACCGTAGCTGGCAATTTGCTGTTGCTCCTGCTTAGCTCCAACGCTACGGATCTCAGTATCATAGCTCAGTGGCGTTATATGGTCTTTGCAGGACTGGGCCTATTCTTAGCAGGATGTGCGGTTTATCCGCTCTTTAGCAAGGCGAAAAAGGGTCTCGGAAAAGGTCGCCTTTTCCTGACGGCTCTGACTAGCTTATCCGCCCTCGCCATAGTAGCTAATATCCTCTACTGGTCACTTTACCAATGGTGGGCGATGTGACCCTTTACAGTATTTATCTCTGGTATCGGGCGGATAAGGAGGTGAAAAACTCATGATTAAAAAACAAGAATAAGCTGATTCTAAAATTGAAAGGAGACTGCACAAATCATCTGAACTTAGCTTATGTGAATATTTGAGTTGAACAGAAAGGAAATGCTATGAAAAAATCATTTATTCTAACGCTTCTAACTCTAGGGCTCTTCCGGCCGGTTACAGCCTTGGCTGAAGAACAGAAGCTGCCGTCTGGTACAGAGCGCAGCCAAATCAGTCAAAAAATCGAAAGTTTTGTCAAGGAACATGAAAAGACAAGCGCTGGCATGGAGACAGCTGTCTTTGACAAGGACGGTACCATTTATCAAGGAAATTTTGGCTATATGAACAAAGAAAAGGGAGTCAAAGCTGATGACGATAGCGTTTTTGAATGGGGTTCCGTGACTAAGCTGACCGTCTGGATCTCTGTCATGCAGCTCTGGGAGCAAGGTAAGATTAAACTAGAAGAAGATATTCGCTCCTATCTGCCAGAGGACTTTCTTAGAAATCTTCGGTATAACAAACCCATTACTATGCTAGATTTGATGAACCATCAGTCAGGTTTTGACGAGGCTACTTTGTACATGCGAAGCGATAAAAGTATTGAAGAAATCCTTAAAGAACAACAACCTATCCAGTCCTTCGAACCCGGTACAGTCACAGCTTATTCAAATTATGGTACCGGCTTGGCTGCTTTGATTGTCGAGCGGATCTCCGGTCAGCGATTTGTTGATTATGCTCATGAGCATATTTTCCAACCGCTGGGCATGGACAAGACAGCTATTTTACCAGATTTATCAGACAATTCATACGTCCAGAAAAAACGTCAAGAGGCCAAAGGATATGACATCCAAGGAAAAGTTCTGAGAAATGATAGTTACATTGTTGGCCTCTATCCTACCGGTGCGGCTACTGGTACCTTGAAAGACTTACAGAAGTTCGCCCAAGCCCTGCTGGCTCGCAAGACGCTCTTTGAGCGTCCAGAGACTTGGAGTACCCTCTACAGTCCAAGCCTGACCTATCCTAGAACAGATACTGCTCGTAACGCCCATGGCTTTTGGGCTAATGAATATGGCACTACAGTGCTAGGACACGGCGGAAATACACTTGGATTTAGCTCACGGATGATATTGGACTTGGAGCATGGTATCGGCTATATCGTCATGACTAATCAGAGTACAGAGCAAAATTATAATTTCCAAATGCCAGAACTCGTCTTTGGGCCACGTAAAATGGCCAGCAAGGAAACCCAAGAGCAGTTCAGTCCAGGCTATTACCGCACTCTACGCAACTTTAATCAAGGACCGCTGGCTATTTTTAAAATGGTTTCAGGCTTTGCAAATAATTGGCAAAAACCATCTGAAGATCAACGATTGTTAAATAACTTCTGGACCATTTATCAGAGCCAAGGCAAGACCCGTATCGCAGTGGCTGTCGCAGACTATGAGAAAATCTCTGACTTTGATTTCTATAAAGACTTTATTGTTCTTGGCTCTGGTGGACTTGGTATCATCTACGCCCTCGGTCTACTCCTCATTAGTCTGATTCTAGGAGTCTATCGACTCATCTTCCGTAAAAAACAAGAACAGCCAGACCACGTATGGAAAGTCTGGAACATTCTAACAGCTGTTGGGGTTTTGGCTTTTCCGATTAATCTCTTTCTAATGTTCGTGGCGCAAGCTTCAGGAGATTTTAGCGAGATCGCTCAGTGGCGTTACGTACTCTTTGCAGGACTTGGCTTATTCTTAGCAGGATGTGCGGTTTATCCGCTCTTTAGCAAGGCTCGAAAGGGGCTCGGAAAAGGTCGCCTTTTCCTGACAGTTCTGACTAGTTTATCTGCCCTTGCGATAGTATCTAATATCCTCTACTGGTCACTTTATCAATGGTGGGTGATGTAATTTAAAAATTCAGAAACAAGAAAAGAGCCGGCATATAAGCTGGCTCTTCGTTTGGTTTTATACATTCAGCACCTTGTCCAAGAAGTCTTTAAGACGTGGATGCTGTGGATTGTCAAAGATTTGGTCAGGCTTGCCGTCCTCTAGGAATTCACCATCAGCGGTAAAGATAACGCGGTTGGCTACCTGGCGGGCGAAGCCCATCTCATGGGTCACAATCAGCATGGTCATACCTTGCTGAGCCAGATCCTTCATAACGTTGAGAACATCGCCGACCATTTCAGGGTCAAGGGCAGAAGTAGGCTCGTCAAAGAGCATGATATCTGGATTCATGGCCAGACCTCGAGCAATAGCTACCCGCTGCTTTTGACCGCCAGACAGGCTGTCTGGACTGGCATCAGCCTTATCAGCCAAGCCAACCTTTTCCAAGAGCTCCATACCCAGCTTATTTGCCTCGTCTTGAGTCAAGCGCTTGTGCTCAACAGGAGCAAAGGTAATGTTTTCCAGAACGGTCATGTGCGGGAAGAGGTTGAAGTGCTGGAAGACCATACCGATATTTTCACGGACCAGATCCACATCAGTCTTTTTGTCCGTCAAATCAAAGCCATCAACCGTGATGGTTCCGCTGGTCACTTCCTCTAGCAGGTTGAGACTGCGCAGGAAGGTTGACTTACCAGAACCAGAAGGGCCGATGATGCAGACCACATCTCCCTCGTAGAATTTAGCAGTAATTCCCTTTAGGACTTCGTTTTCCCCGTAATATTTATGAAGATCGTTCACATCGATTTTTAATTTTGCCATTACTTAATCCTCTTTTCTAAGCGTTTCGCCAAGCGGGTCAAGAGCGTGATAATGATGAGATAGAGCACGGCTAGGATAGCATACATCCGGAAACTCTGATAGTTGCGAGCGATGATGTCCTTACCCGTTTTGAAGAGCTCGGCCAGTCCAATGGCTGAGACAATCGTTGTATCCTTGAGTGCGATGACAAACTGATTGACAAAGTTTGGCAGCATAATCTTGGTTGCCTGTGGCAGGATAATCTTGCGCATGGTCTTGGAGTAGGAAATTCCTAAGCTGCGGCTGGCTTCCATTTGACCCACTGGTACGGCTTGGATACCCCCGCGGACAATTTCAGCGATATAGGCGCCGGCATTGAGAGAGAGGGCGATGGTTCCTGCAACGAAAGCATTGATTGGGCTTTGTTGGCCAGTCATGGATTCGATTAGGTTAGGAATACCCCAGAAGATAAAGGCTGCCACAATCATCAGTGGAATGCCACGAATAACATCGACAAAGATTTCTGCAATCCAGCGCAGCGGTTTATAAGGGCTGACGCTGAACATACCAAAGATAATCCCGATGACCATAGCAATTGCAAATGAAATCAGTGCCAAAGCAATCGTCACTCCCAGACCTTTAAGAAGTTCTTGGTAGTTGTTTTGCAGCAAGCCCCAAATAGTGGACTCATCTACAGTGGATTCCTTTTCCTCGCTAGCCAGATACTTGTCTAAAATCTCTTGGTACTTGCCGCTTTCTTTGAGGTTGGCCAGTCCATTATTAAACATCTCAATCAATTCAGGATTGCTGCCTTTTTTAACTGCGAAAGCGACTTGGCCACTTGGTGTACCTTCAATAGGTGTTTTAAGCTTCTTGCCTTGTTTGATAGCGTATTTGACAACGGGCTCATCATCCATTACAGCTGCAACAGAGCCAGTGTTAAGACTGTCATACATGGAAGCTGCATCTGAGAATGTTTTAATAGAGTAGCCGTACTTGTTCTTGTTTTCCTCAAGGAAAGTCTGAGAAGCGGTACCGGTTTTGACACCGACGGTTTTGCCCTTGAGTTCTTCGTAGGACTTGATATTGCTGCTGTCCTTGACTGCCAAGATAGAGTTGGCTGTATAGTAAGGATCCGAATAATCAAAAGTTTTCTTGCGGGCATCGGTGACAGACATGCCGGCGATAATTCCGTCAGCTTGACCAGTCTGAACGCTATTGATAGCTGCATCAAAGCCGGGGTTGGTTACTTCCACAGTAAAGCCTTGGTCTTTGGCAATAGCCTTAATCAAATCCATGTCAATACCAGTATATTGGTTGCTGTCATCTTGGAAGACAAAAGGAGCAAAAGATGAGTCGCTGGCAATGATGTATTTGTCTTTTGTCGGAGTCGCTTTTTGACCGGCAGGAGTAGAAGTCTCTGGAACAGCGGAGTCAGAGCTGTCTTTAGAAGCCGTCCATTTATTGATGATTTCTTCCAGACTGCCGTCTTCCTTCATCTGTGCCAAAGCCTCGTTAAACTCAGTAACTAGGTGCTCGTGCTTGCTGCCTTTTTTGACACCAAAAGCAAAGCTTCCAACAGCCTCACCCTTCATAGAAATTTTCAGGTTTTGGCCTTGATTGATGGCGTACTCAATGACAGGCTGATCGTCCATCACTGCATCGACATCACCAGCAGAAAGGCTGTTATACATTAAGTCGCCCGTGTCAAAGGTTTTTAGAGCATAGCCATATTTATCCTTGTTCTTCTCAAGAAAACGTTGGGCAGCGGTTCCTGTTTTGACACCGACTTTCTTCCCTTTCAGCTGTTCATATTTGCTGATGGTGTTTGCCTTGGTCGTCGCGATAACGACCTTAGTGTCATAGTAGGTATCAGACATGGTAAAGACTTTTTCGCGCTCGCTTGTCTTGGTCATCCCAGCCATGATGGCATCTGCCTGGCCAGCTTGGACTGCATTGACAGCTGCATCAAAGCCCGGGAAGCTCATATCAATGTCCCAGCCCTTGATTTCTGCGACCTTGTTGATGATATCAACGTCAATCCCCTTGTAAGTCTGATCAGAATCTTTAAATTCAAATGGTGCGTAAGCAGTATCGGATACGATTTTGACCGTATCTGCCTGGGCTGTCGCCCCTAACGCAAAAAATGGAAATAATGTTAGCAAGACTGCTAAGAATTTTTTCTTCATTTTCTTCCTCCTTTTTAGCATTCTAGCATTATAGCAGAAAATCACTGATTAGGCAAATTTCTCCTGTTTTTATGTTAGGTTTTCTGACATACAAACTCTCTCTATTTTTGTAAGTTGAGCAGCAACTTTTCTTTGTTCTTAGCGTAAAGTCTGCTATACTGGAAATAAATGAAAGCAAGGATAGAATGAGGTTCTTATGAAAAAATCACGTATCTTGGACGGAGCCAATCAAGCTCGCTTTGTTCCTCCTTATATTTTGTCTCTTTTACTGGCAGTTGTTTTCGTGCAAGGAGGACAACAATTGGCCTATCTGGCTTTGGAGCCAATTTCGGCTGTACTTAGTCTTATGCTAGGTTTCTTAGGGCAAGGCGGATTCTTTGAAATCTTCTTCAATTTTGCCCTGCCTTTTCTCTTGTTCGGCTTTGTATTTATGATACTGGCTCTCTTTCTTTGGGTGCGCTGGGCTGAAAGACGACCGCTCGCGACTCTAGGTTTTGTCAAAAAAGGAAGCTTGGTGGAGCTGGTCAAAGGATTGGCAGTAGGCTTTCTCCTCTTTAGTCTAGTCGCTCTGCTTATGCTGTTGAGCGGAGCCGGCTCTTTTGAATGGGGACAGCTGACGCTGGAACCTTTCCTCTATATCCTGATTTTGCTTCCGTTCTGGATGATTCAAGGGGGAGCAGAAGAGCTAGTGACACGAGCTTGGCTGCTGCCAGTTGCTGTCAAAAAGACCAACCTGCCCATCGGTTTGCTAACTTCGAGCCTGCTCTTTGCCCTCTTGCATCTGGGCAATCCAGATATTGGTATTCTTCCTATTCTTAACATTGCCTTATTTGGCCTCTTTGCAAGTTTCTATCTGCTTCAGACGGACAATGTCTGGGGGATTATAGGACTTCATGCTGCTTGGAACTTTAGCCAAGGCAATATCTACGGTTTCAGCGTTAGTGGTACTGGCGTTGACGCGGCAGTCCTGAACTTTATTCCAAAGTCGGACCAGAGTTGGCTAACTGGTGGAGCTTTCGGTGCTGAAGCCTCTATTTTCAGTTCGCTCATTCTCTTGCTGGCTGTCCTCTACTTACTTCTCAAGATGAAAAAGGAGGGCAGTTTGACAGAGATAGTGGGAAAGACAGAATAACTGTGCGAACAGCTTTCTTTTGCTCACCCTAAAATAATATGCTATAATAAATTCAAATAAGGAAAGGAATAATGATATGTTTAAATCTCGTATGTTAGATGCTATCAAGCAATCACGTTATATTCCGCCGATTTGGTTGGCTATCTTGATTGCTATTGGTTTTGTTTATGTAGGTCGTTTTGCTGGAATGTTCGGAATGTTTCCGATTGGGCTTGTTATTGGTATTTTGTTCCGTGCGACAAATCCCACTGGCGGCCAAGCAGCACTTATGGAATTTTTCCGTCACTATAGTCTATTTTTTGAACTATTTACTTTCTTTTTTATCGCTCTTGTTGTCTTTCTCTGGGTTCGATATCGTGAGAAGCGTCCTTTTTCTAGTCTGGGATTCTATAAACAAGACTGGTTCAAAAATCTCCTCAAAGGCTTCCTTATCGGAGCAGTTCAGTTTTCAATGGTTGTGGTCTTGCTCTTGGTTACGGGGACAGGCAGTCTGAAATTAGGTCAGGTTAGCTTGCAGTCTTTGATTTTTGTCCTAGCTATCATTCCTTTCTGGATTCTCCAAGGTGGGACAGAAGAGCTAGTGACGCGTGGTTGGCTTTTTCCAGCAGTTAGTGCTAAGTCAAATATCTTCATTGGTATCTTGATTTCTAGCGCTCTATTCGGGGCACTGCACCTCTTTAACCCTGGTGTGACCGTTCTTTCTATTGTCAATATCATACTAGACGGTATCTTTGCTTGTTTCCTTATGCTCAAGTATGACAATATGTGGGTACTGGCTGGTATGCACGGCGCTTGGAATTTTGTGCAAGGAAATATCTATGGTATTCAGGTCAGTGGCCAAGGAGCATCTACCTCAATCTTGAACTATAGCTCACAATCTTCTGTGGATTTGCTATCTGGTGGGGCTTTTGGTGCTGAAGGATCTATTTTTGCCAGTATCGTCCTGATTGGCTGCATTGCCTATCTTTACTGGTCACTCAAGAAAGAAAATCGCCTACCTCAAGCGCTGATCTTTAAGAAATAACCATTTCGCCCAGTTGAGCTGGGCCTTTTTTATGTCTTTAAATGAAATGTGTGACCTGGGACAGACGATGGTAGAAGCGTGGCCATTCTACCTACACCCAAATCCAGAGAAAATAGGGCAAATATGGTAAAATGATAGAAGCACAATTTGAGGAATAAAAGATGATTAACAGAATAACAGATAATAAATTTGAATTGGTTTCTAAGTACGAACCTTCTGGTGACCAACCTCAAGCTATCGAGCAGCTGGTGGATAATATCGAGGGTGGCGAGAAGGCGCAGATTCTTATGGGGGCGACTGGTACTGGTAAGACCTATACTATGAGTCAGGTGATTTCTCGAGTCAACAAGCCGACTCTGGTTATTGCCCATAATAAAACGCTAGCCGGCCAGCTTTATGGTGAGTTCAAGGAATTCTTCCCTAATAACGCGGTGGAATACTTCGTTTCCTACTATGATTACTACCAGCCTGAGGCTTATGTGCCTTCCAGTGATACTTATATCGAAAAGGATAGCTCGGTCAATGACGAGATTGATAAGCTTCGTCACTCAGCGACATCTGCCCTCTTGGAGCGGAATGATGTGATTGTCGTGGCTTCGGTCTCTTGTATCTATGGTCTGGGATCGCCTAAGGAATACTCTGATAGTGTGGTTAGCCTGCGTCCTGGATTAGAGATTTCCCGTGACAAGCTGCTTAATGATTTGGTTGATATCCAGTTTGAGCGTAATGACATTGACTTTCAGCGGGGGAAATTCCGGGTTCGTGGTGATGTGGTTGAGATTTTTCCAGCTTCTCGGGATGAACATGCCTTTCGGGTAGAGTTTTTCGGAGACGAGATTGACCGGATTCGTGAGGTTGAAGCCTTGACAGGTCGAGTCTTGGGTGAGGTGGATCATTTGGCCATCTTCCCAGCCACTCACTTCGTAACCAATGAAGACCACATGGAAGTAGCCATTGCCAAAATTCAGGCGGAGCTGGAGGAGAAGCTGGCTATCTTTGAGAAGGAAGGCAAGCTCTTGGAAGCTCAGCGCTTGAAGCAGCGCACGGAGTACGATATCGAAATGCTGCGTGAAATGGGCTATACAAACGGTGTTGAGAACTATTCTCGCCACATGGATGGTCGAAGCGAAGGAGAGCCTCCTTATACCCTTCTGGACTTTTTCCCTGATGATTTCTTGATTATGATTGATGAGAGTCACATGACCATGGGACAGATTCGGGGCATGTACAATGGTGACCGCTCTCGTAAGGAGATGCTGGTTAATTATGGTTTCCGCCTGCCGTCTGCCTTGGACAACCGTCCGCTGCGTCGGGAGGAGTTCGAGAGCCATGTTCACCAGATTGTCTATGTATCGGCTACGCCGGGCGACTATGAAAATGAACAGACGGATACTGTTATTGAGCAGATTATCCGGCCGACAGGCCTTCTGGATCCAGAGGTGGAAGTCCGCCCAACTATGGGACAGATTGACGACCTTTTGGGTGAAATTACTGCGCGTGCGGAGAAGAATGAGCGTACCTTTATCACAACCCTGACCAAGAAGATGGCGGAAGATTTGACGGACTACTTCAAGGAAATGGGTGTCAAGGTCAAGTACATGCACTCGGACATCAAGACCTTGGAGCGGACCGAGATTATCCGCGATTTGCGCTTGGGTGTCTTTGACGTTCTGGTTGGGATTAACTTGCTGCGCGAGGGAATTGACGTGCCTGAGGTTAGTCTGGTAGCAATTCTTGATGCTGACAAGGAAGGTTTCCTCCGCAACGAGCGTGGCCTGATCCAGACCATCGGACGGGCAGCTCGCAACAGCGAGGGGCATGTTATCATGTATGCGGACACCATGACCCAGTCCATGCAGCGCGCTATTGATGAAACTGCTCGCCGTCGGGCAATTCAGATGGCATATAACGAAGAGCATGGCATTGTACCGCAGACCATCAAGAAAGAAATCCGCGACCTGATCAGCGTGACCAAGGCTGCCCTGCCAGACAGGGAAGAAACTGTCGAAATCGAAAGCCTCAATAAGCAAGAACGCAAGGACATGATCAAGAAACTGGAAGGTCAAATGCAAGAAGCTGCCGGACTTCTGGACTTCGAGCTGGCAGCACAGATTCGCGATATGATTCTGGAAATAAAGGCGATGGATTAAGGGATATCAAGGAGAAAAACAAATGGTCATCACTATCAAAGCAATGGAAACAGCTGAGGAGATAGAAGGGAAATCCCGAGTTCATTGGCAGACATGGCGAGAAGCTTATGATGAGATTTTGCCTGCGGAATTTCAAGAGCAGATGACTTTGGATAAGTGCCGTTTTTATAGTCAAAAGTATCCTGAAAATACCTTGATTGCCTTGGATGATGCTAAAGTGGTCGGTTTTGTTAGCTATGGTGATTTTCGAGACTTAGATACAAGAGCAGGTGAAATTATTGCCCTTTATGTCCTCAAAAGTTATTATGGCGAGGGTGTAGGACGGCAACTCATGCAGACTGCTTTTGCTGCCTTGGATGGTTATCAAGAGATTGTATTATGGGTTTTAGAAAATAACAAACGTGCCATCGCCTTTTATGAAAAAATGGGTTTTGTTTTTGACGGTCAGGAAAAGGTCATTGATTTAGGAAAAGCCGTGAAAGAAAAACGGATGATCTACTCGAAAAACTCTAACAGCTAGTTTGGAAATAATAGATATATTTGTAAGGAGCATTATATGCGTTATGCACTTTTACTCCGCGGCATCAATGTCGGCGGAAAAAACAAGGTCGTTATGGCTGATTTGAAGAAAGATTTGGTTGGGTTGGGTTTTGAAAATCCAGTTTCCTACATCAATAGTGGCAATCTTTTCTTTGATAGCGAGGAGCAGGAGGATAGGATTCGGGAGATTTTGACGGCTTATTTCAGTCGGTCTTACGATTTTCCTCTGCCTTTTGTCCTTGTCAGCTCTGCCATGCTTCAAAAAGAAAGAGCCAATCTGCCTGCTTGGTGGCAGGATGAGTCAGCCTTTCGGCGAGATGTTCTCTTTTATCTGCCGGAGACCGACAGGGAGAGTGTTCAAGAGCTGGCTGGCAGTTGGGCAAATGACAAGGAGCAACTGCATTTTGGGCAGACGGCTTTCTTTTATAGCAATGCTGACCAAGCGGACTATCTCAAGTCCAACTACCATAAGAAACTGCTCAAGTCTAGTTTTTACAAGCAACTGACCATCCGAAATGGCAAGACTTTCCAGAAGATTGTGGAGTTGGTAAATGAAAAGTAAAACCAAAAAGAAAAATAAAAACAAGAGAAAAGTAAAAGTTCAGGGGAACAAGTTTAGTTTTTGGTTGGAAAATCATTCAATTATAGCATCTATCATAGAGTATTGCGTCTTTTTGCTGGTTGCTATTGGAGTAGCATTTTTAACATTTGGAAATAAGTCTATTCCGGGTCCGCTTCGTGAGTTTAAATATATTAGCCCTTTGTATATAAATTTGGTTTTTTTGATTGCTCTTCCATATTATTCCTGGTTTGGAAGTCTAAGAGAAGAAGGCTTCAACACGTTGAAAGGTTTTTCAGAAGTTTTTCTTTATCTTAATGGTCTACTTTTTCTTTTGCATTATTTTATAGGAATAGAATTAGAAGACGGTGAGGGATTTCTGCCACCATTGTGGAACTTGAATCCTCGCTATGTTTGGTTTCCGATTGCTACCTATTTAATCTTTTTCTTCATGCCAGCATTAACGATGTTAATTTTAAAATACAAAGAAAAAAAGAGGAAAAAACATGACCAAAGAAAATCTCTCTAAGTTATTTTCATTTAAAACACTCTATCTGTCCTTGCTAACCTTTGTCATTCTTCATTTGATTTTGTTAGCTTTTGGTCTATCCTTTACTCCGGTCTTGTGGAATAGCTGGTTTTTTATTCTTTGTTTGACCTTCTTTATCCATTCTTGGATAGTCTTTTTTAGGAAAAGAGATTTTCATTGGTATCACCTCATTTTTGAATTATTCAGTGCACTAGTGGCACTTTATCTTTGGTTTTCGGCATTCTTTGCTTTGTCAATCATTCCGAATCCAGCCATGCCTATCAATATAGACTATCATATACAAGATAAAGAAATCATCATTGTCAGAGGTTTTTTGGTCCATAGTACCTATGAGCATCATGAATTGATTAATCCCTTTGTCATGAAGTCAGAAGTGAAATATAACGAAGATATGTTTTAATAACTTAGAAAGCGAGTGAATCCATGTCACGTTCCCAAGAAACAATCCTAACAAACATCTGCCTTGTTGAAGATGTGTCGCGCGGTAAACTTCTAATGCAATATCGCTCTCCTGAGCGCTATCGTTGGTATGGCTATGCCTTTCCAGGTGGGCATATTGAGAAGGGCGAGTCTCTCAATGATTCAGTTGTCCGTGAGATTTTAGAGGAAACGGGTTTGACTATTACTCATCCGAAATTGGTTGGGGTAAAGAACTGGCATACGGATGAGGGGATTCGCTACATTGTCTTTTGCTACAAAGCGACTGAATTTTCTGGTCAGATTCATTCGACAGAAGAGGGCGAGATTTCTTGGGTTGACAAGGATAGCCTACCACAGCTGGACTTAGCCTACGATATGTTAGAACTCCTGCGAATGATGGAAGATGAGGAATTATCCGAATATTACTATCATGAGCGTATTGAAGGTGGTTGGCGAAAGAGTATGTATTAAAAAATGTTTCCTTTTGTGTCTGAAGTGCAAAGATAGAAAGGTGGATGACTGTCATGATTTCATTATGGATTGCTATTGTTGCATTTTTTCTTTTGGGCTTAAACCATTTTTTTCCTTCTAGAAATGCTGGATTCGGTTTGAGATTTCCATTTGCTTTTCATACTTTAAAAGGATGGAAGCAGAGCCAATCTAGGTTTTATAGATCAGTGATTTTGCTTAATTTACTCATTTTTCTTTATTCTTTGTACACAGATTTAAACGAGATTAGGGTCTTGGTCTTGTCAATTATTAGTATTGTATTTTCTGGAATATTAATTTTTTTAATTTCTTTTAAAGAATAGTTTGATTGTTTTATCAGTGATTTTTATAGCGACTATCTATCATTTGAAAGGTGGCTGGCGCAAGAGTATGTACTAAAAAGACTGACTAGGTTGGGGCCTAATCAGTCTTTTTTCTTGTTATTTATTCCTGTAAAAATCCTAGGTCTCTCAAGGCGGCTTCTACATAGTCCAAATCCTGCTGAGAGTCGGCTTGTATTAGGTGATAGTGGACTCCATCTGTTAGCTCAGATAAGGGGCGAAAGGCACAGGATGCGACCTGTTGGAGAAAATGTTGGACATCTCGGCGGCAGGTCAGCTTCAGGTAAGTCTGTATTTCACCGTAAACCGGATGCTCAATCAAAATAGTCTGTACTCGGCCACCATTATCCACGATAGCCAGCAGCTCAGCTTCCATATCCTCAGCCCTATGCTGAACCTTGAAGAGCTGATGAACAGCAGCATTTTCTTGGCGGTCTTTATAAAGATAGCCACGGTTGGTTGAGAGGATGGGGGCACCATCAGCCCGCAAGAGGGCAATATCTTGCACGATAATCTGCCTAGTCACATGGAAATGTTCAGCAAGTGACTGGCCATTGAGGGCAGCAGATGATGTTTTCAAAAGGTTTAATAGTTCTTCTCGTCTTTGCTTGGTCATAGCTTCATTGTAAACCAAAAGTCAGGAATCTTCAAGCTCTAGCGAATCTTTTTCAGCGCTTGATAGATGAACTTAGCAATGACAAAGTCGACTATGCTATGGATGACCGTACCAAGTCCAACCAAACCAAATAAGATATGGAAAGCATTAGCTGGATAGGCAGACGTTGTGTAAAAGAGGATGCAGACGACCACTTCGCCAAAGGCATGAATCAAGGCTAGTAGGAAATTAAATATCCAAGTCTTCTTCTGGCTGTCCAGTGTGTCCGGGTGCTTTTGAAGATAAAGAGCGCCTATGCTAGCGAAGAGCAAGTGGGACAGGGCCCTAAGCGTGATGATAAAAGGAAGCCCAGACATTCCAAATCCAATAGCAGAACCAATCACGACAATCACCGTCATGAGAGGGGAGATAAACATAGCCAGAAAGATAGCGACATGACTGGCTAAGGTGAAGGAAGCGGGCGGAATGACAATTTTAATCGGCATAACCAGTGGGATAACAATAGCTAGTGCAGTCAAAAAAGCGGTCAGTGTCATAAACTGATTTTTAGATTTTGGTTTCATAGCGACTCCTTTTTATCTGTATATACACTAGTATAGTACACTGTTTTTGCAGAAAGGTCAAGACCTGTAGGAAATCCTAAAAGAGATTTGTCAAAATGCTTAAAATAGCTTATACTAGAAAGGTGTGGAAATAGGAGCAAACTAGATTTTTAGGATTTAGTTGACCTTCACATTGATTAGTATTCTGCTGGACTTGAAAAATGAAAGAAGAGCTTAATCATATATAGAAGGCTGGTATGGAAATTTAGCAGCCTCGACTAGAAATGGAGAAAAAATGAATAACTTACCAAACTGCCCCAAATGTAATTCTGAGTATGTCTACGAAGATGGAACGCTCTTGGTCTGTCCAGAGTGTGCCTATGAGTGGAATCCAGCTGAGGTCCAAGAAGCAGAAGAAGGACCAGTTGCAATTGATGCTAATGGCAATAAGCTGGCTGATGGTGACACAGTTACCTTGATTAAGGACCTGAAGGTCAAAGGAGCACCCAAGGATCTCAAGCAGGGAACGCGCGTGAAAAATATCCGCATCGTGGAAGGCGACCATAATATCGACTGTAAGATTGACGGCTTCGGTGCGATGAAGCTCAAGTCAGAGTTTGTTAAGAAAATTTGAGGTCTCTATGAATCGTCGTTTTATCTTAATTTATCGAATTATTCTTTTTATCCTGGCCTTTTTGGGTGTGTATCTGGAGATCACTAAGTATGGCGTGGGCATGCTCATGTACTATACGGTTTTGTCCAATCTCTTGGTCCTGCTCTTTACTGGCTATCTGGTCTATCTGATGATGAGAACTGGCGATGCTTGGAAGGCGCCGAAAATCTTGAGAATCAAGGGTGGGGTAACCATGTCCATCATGATTACTTGTGTCGTTTATCACCTCTTGTTGGCTCCAATTGCGACTGATTTTTACCGTCTAGAGAATTTTCTGTGTCATTATATAGTACCCTTGGCGTTTCTTCTGGATACAGTAATCTTTGACAAATCACGCCAGTACCGCTGGTTTGATCCGATTTCTTGGACGAGTGTGCCTTTGGTCTACATGGCCTTTGCTCTCTTTAATGGCTTTTTCTTGAAAATAAATATTCCAAGATCCAAGGATAATCCATTTCCTTACTTTTTCCTCAATGTCTTTAAGAAAGGCTGGCACTATGTCATCCAGATGTGTCTGATTATTTTTGCAGCCTACCTGATCTTTGGTTTTGTCTTTTACGGTATAAAGTCCATCTCTTTCTCAAAGAAGAAGACTTCTTAGAGACATGTTACTATAGATGAAAAACAGATTTGCTCTGTTTTTTTATTTTACTTCGATTTTTTCTTGCCAATATCAGATTTGTGTGATATAGTTAACTAGTTAATGATTAACCGGTTAAACAAAAAGGAGGAAGGAATGAAACACAATCAAAAACTGTTAGGTTTAGTAGGAATCATCTTAGCTTGTAACCTTTGCTTGGCGGCTTGTCAGTCTCAGCCGTCTCAACAGGAAAGCAGTAAGGATAAGGTTAAGACTAAGCAAGAAGTGAAGAAAAAAAGCAAGGCGACCAAAAAAGGACAAGTTCCTGGTGTTGATAAGCCGACGGATGATGGTTTTCTCTTCAAAAGCGAGTCTCAAATTAAAGCTAGAACTAGTGAAGGTTTGATTTTAGAGCATGATGGCCATACGCACTTTATTTTTTATTCTGATCTAAAGAATAGTAAATGGGCCTATCTGATACCAAAAGATGGACAAGTGCCTGCAGGCTCCCCTCAGCTGGCAAATCAAATGAGCACTGCTGATGATGGCTATGTTTTTAATCCTAGAGACATTGTTTCAGAAGACCAATACGGCTATGTTGTGCGTCACGGGGATCATTTTCATTACATTTTGAAACAGTCTGTGGGTAATCTTGCACAAGCACCGAGCTATCGTCCAACGCCGTCTAGCAATACTACCGGACCTGTTTATCAGCCAACACCTACGCCATCTCTTCCCCAGCAGCAAGGGACAACTAAACGCCAGTTTGCTGGGATTGATTATCCTACAAGTGATGGATTCTTATTTAGAGGCACAGGGGTAACAGGCAAACTTGCTACTGGCTTGCTGGCAGATCATAATGGTCATACTCATTTCATCCCCTATGAGCAGCTGATTGCTTCGCCTTGGGAGTCATTGATTCCAGCGGAACATAAGAAAGCTGCTGAAGACGCCTACTATGGCCGGCAAGGGCAAGCACAGCCTTCACCAAAACCGTCGCCAGCCCCAGCTCCTACACCTGAGCCTGCGCCAAATCCATTAGACGAGGAAGAAGAAATTGCTAAGAAAAAGGCCTATTTGGCTCAGCAGTTAGGTATCGATGAAAGCTTGATTCAAGTGAGTGATACGGACAAAGGAAAGGTATTTATCTATCCGCATGGCGATCACAGTCATTCAACCTTGGTCAGTGAGATTGATACGACCAAACCTTTTGACCCTCATGGAAATCCGCATGCTCATGACGCAGTTGGTATGGCAACCTTGAAAGCTCTAGGGTTTGATGATGAAATTATTGAAGATATTATTGAAGATATTTTACATGCTACGGCAGACACCCCATTCCCATCAAATGAGACGAATACGGAAAAGATGAAAGCCTGGCTGGCAACTGTGAAGTATCTAAATATCGGCCAGCGCAAAGATCCGCTGGAAAGAAAAGGCTTGGAACTGATGCCAAATATTGAAGTTCTGGGGATTGGCTTTACTCCGATAAAGGACATCAGACCAGTGCTTCAATTTAAGCATTTAAAACAGCTGTGGATGACAAAGACAGGCGTTACCAACTATGATTTCTTAAAAGAAATTCCGACCTTGGAAGGCTTGGACATTTCCCAGAATGGTATCACCGATTTATCTTTCTTGAAGGATTACCCAAACCTCAAAACAGTCGCCGCAGCGGGAAATGACCTTACCGATATCTCACCCCTAGCTAAGCTGAAAAATCTGGAGTCATTGAACCTTGATTACAACAATATCTCAGATATTTCTGCTTTGACCAAGCTTTCAAAATTAAAAGCAGTAAGTTTAGAGCACAATCAACTGCACGATATTTCTGCTCTGAGCCAAAAAGAAGATTTAACAAGGCTTTTCTTATCCAACAATCCAAACTTAAATCTCAATACCCTCAAAGCTTCCCATCTGGAAGAATTAACAGCTGACAATTCCAATGTTGAGAGCTTGAATTTCCTGAAGTCTAATCCAAATCTGACAACTCTAAGCCTAAATGGCAATCGGCTGACTTCGCTGGCAGGAGTTGAAGCTGCTAAGAACTTAGTTACCTTATCCGCAAGTCAAAACAAGATTACATCTTTGAACATTCCAGCCGCTCAGTCTTCCTTGAAGAATTTAAACTTGGCTGAGAATGAGCTGAAAAACTTGAAAGGAATTAATCAGTTCAGGACTTTAGACAATCTGGCTGTCAACAAGAATAAAATCACAACCTTAGCGCTGCAGGAACCAAATAAGACGGTGACTTATATCAATGTCAGCGACAATCACATCCCTAAAGAAGAGCTTGAATTAAATGAAAATAAAATTCCGAAAGCTTTGGCGCAGCATTTCCCAGATGTTCAGGGTGGCAGCATTGACAATAATAAGCCTGCTGATGAAAAGGACGAAAAGAAGGTAGTACCTAAGGAAAGTGAGCCTAATAAGGCAGATGTACAAGGGAAACCAGCCTCAGCTGAAGCAAGCAACCAAGGTGCTTCCAATGATAGCGAGCATGAAGCTGGATCTCCTGAAGAAAAGCTAGACGAGTGGACGGTGGATTCAGAAAACTCTTCTAAACCATCATCAGAAGAAGTGCCAACTGCTGAAAATCCTGAATTAAAAGATGAGCTAGCTCAAGCAGAAAACAAAGAAAATCAAAAGGATCCAAAAGATAAGGAAAAGGCTGAGAAAGAGGCTAGTCACTAATCCTTACCCAGTCAAGCAGAAAAAATACAATTTTTTCTTGAAATAGTTTTGAAATTGTGATATAGTATAAAAAATTAAATAATCCTTTAATTCTATCCAGAGAGATAGACAAGGAGCAAGTAAAAAGATGGGTGGAGTGTAAGCAAGTGCGTCTTGTTTTAGCTTGCCTGATTAGATTTTTCTGAAGTCTCCTTGTAATAAGGAGACTTTTTCTTGTTTGAGGAGGAAAGAATGAAAACAAAAGAAGTTGTCGATGACATCACCATGAATCGCGCGATTACGCGGATTACCTATGAGATCATCGAGCGCAACAAGGACTTAAACCAAGTGGTCTTGGCTGGCATTAAGACCCGCGGGGTTCACTTGGCTCACCGCATTCAGAAGCGACTGGTTCAGTTGGAGAATATCGATATTCCGGTCGCAGAAGTTGATACCAAACCTTTCCGAGATGATATCAAGGTTGAGGAAGATACGACAGTGATTCCAGTAGATATTACCGACCGTCAAGTAATCCTGATCGACGATGTTCTCTACACAGGACGGACCATTCGAGCAGCTATCGACAATCTGGTCAGTCATGGACGGCCTTCTCGCGTTGGTCTGGCTGTCTTGGTTGACCGTGGTCACCGCGAACTGCCCATTCGGGCAGACTATGTCGGCAAGAACATTCCGACTAGCCAAACTGAGGAGATTATCGTTGAGATGACCGAGACAGACGGTCAAGATCGCGTTTTGATTATGGGGGAGTAATAAGTTAAATGAGTCAAGATGTTAAGTATGATGTGCATGATATGCCAAAGCCAGGTTTGCTTTTAGGACTATCCTTTCAGCACTTGTTCGCCATGTTTGGGGCGACAGTCTTGGTACCGATTCTGGTGGGAATTGACCCAGCGGTGGCCCTTTTTTCCAGCGGTCTGGGAACACTGGCCCATCTGACTGTTACCAAGTACAAAATTCCAGCCTACATGGGATCCAGCTTTGCTTATATCGCGGCCATGCAGATGCTGATGAAGACAGATGGTATCGGAGCGGTTGCACAGGGAGCCATCACCGGTGGTTTGGTCTACTTTATCGTGGCACTGATTGTCAAGTTTGCTGGAAATGCTTGGATTGACAAGGTGCTGCCGCCAGTAGTGGTAGGGCCTATCATCATGGTTATCGGTCTGAGCTTGGCTGGGACAGCTGTTAGCGATGTGATGAACAAGACTGCAGCTAATGGTGAAAAGGTTTATGATTTGACCTACTTCATTATCGGAATGGTCACTCTCTTAGCAGTCATCCTCTTTAATATCTATGGTAAGAAGATTGTGGGAATCATCCCAGTCTTACTAGGCCTGATAGTCGGCTACATCTTTAGCTTGATTCTAGGGGCCGTGACTGGGCAGGAAATTGTGTCTTTTGCCAAGGTAGGGCAAGCTTCTTGGTTCCACCTTCCGCCTATGAGTCTGCCTTTCTTGGACTACGATGTGAAATTTTATCCTAGTGCGATTTTAACCATGGCGCCTATCGCCTTTGTAACCATGACAGAACACTTCGGGCATGTCATGGTACTGAATAGCTTGACAGGTAAGGACTTCTTCAAGGATCCAGGACTGGACAAGACCTTGACTGGTGATGGTCTGGCTCAGATTATTGCAGGGCTTTTCGGAGCACCGCCGGTGACTAGCTACGGAGAGAATATCGGAGTTATGGCGCTCAATAAAATCTACAGCGTCTATGTCATTGCAGGTGCAGCAGTCCTAGCTATTGTCATGAGCTTTGTAGGCAAGGTCTCAGCCCTGCTCCAATCCATCCCGAGCCCTGTGCTGGGTGGTATTTCCATCGCCCTCTTTGGGGTAATTGCTTCGAGCGGTCTCAAAATTCTGATCGAAGCACAGACCAACTTTGACAATAAAAAGAACCTCTTGATTGCCAGTGTCATCTTGGTATCTGGTATCGGCGGTCTGACCTTGCAGCTGTCGGGTCTGCAAATCTCAGGAGTTGCCTTGTCAACTATTCTGGGAATTGTACTCTATCTTGTCCTGCCTGAGCCCAAGGATTGAGCTAGGTGCTAAATCATTAACTTTCGTTCAAAAATAGCTTGCTCTCAGAGCGACTTTACTTGCAGCACTCTGGAAGCCCTCATTCTTTTATAAAGGAGAATTACATCATGTCATCCAATCAAATCGCTCTTAAGAACCTTGTTTCTATGGAAACTCTGTCAAATGAAGAAGTTATGGCCTTGATTAAACGCGGAATCGAATTTAAAAATGGCGCTAAAGTCCATTATGATGAGCAGCATATCGTGTCTAACCTCTTCTTTGAGCCTTCGACGCGGACCCACAAGGCCTTTGAGGTAGCGGAGTTGAAGTTAGGCTGCGATCTTCTGGACTTTGATGTCAAGACCAGCTCGGTCAATAAAGGAGAAATCTTGTATGACACTATCCTGACCATGTCTGCCTTAGGCGTCGATGTTTGTGTCATTCGCCACCCTGAGGTGGACTATTACAAAGAGCTTGTCGAAAGCCCGACCATTACGACTTCTATCGTTAACGGTGGAGACGGTTCTGGTCAGCATCCTAGCCAAAGCTTACTGGATTTGATGACTATTTATCAAGAGTTTGGTCGCTTTGAAGGACTCAAGGTTGCGATTGCTGGTGACTTGGACCATTCGCGCGTGGCTAAGTCAAATATGCAAATTCTCAAGCGCTTGGGGGCAGAGCTCTACTTTGCTGGTCCGGAAGAATGGCGGAGCCAAGAGTTTGCGGACTATGGTAAGTTTGTCACCATTGATGAGGTGATTGAAGAAGTGGATGTCATGATGTTCCTGCGCGTGCAGCATGAGCGCCATGACTACGAGTCCATCTTTTCTAAAGAAAATTACCACAGACTTCATGGTCTGACTCAAGAGCGGTATGACCGCATGAAAGATACGGCGATTCTGATGCATCCGGCTCCAGTTAACCGCGATGTAGAAATTGCGGATCATCTGGTCGAAGCACCAAAATCGCGTATCGTTGAACAAATGACTAACGGCGTCTTTGTTAGAATGGCTATTATCGAAGCAGTTCTGAAAGGTCGTCAATAATCTCGGACAGTAGGCCGGGAGTGGGTGAAGCTATGTGAAGCAATCCCACTCCCTATTATTATATTTTGATGTGGAAGGTCGACAGGCAGTCTGCATCTTGGACAGGAGGGAACAATGGCAAAGAGACTTTTAATATTAGAAAACGGCATGATTTTCGAAGGGGAAGCTTTTGGGGCGGATCTTTTCGTGACAGGCGAAATCGTCTTTAACACAGGCATGACAGGCTATCAGGAATCAATTACGGACCAGTCTTATAACGGCCAGATTTTGACCTTTACCTATCCCTTAGTTGGAAATTATGGTGTCAATCGGGACGACTATGAATCCATTCTGCCGACCTGCAAGGGAGTGGTGGTCTATGAGTATGCACGTCGTGCCAGCAATTGGCGCCAGCAATTGTCTTTGGATGAGTTCCTCAAAATCAAAAAGATACCAGGCGTTTCGGGAATTGATACAAGGGCACTAACCAAGATTATTCGCCAGCATGGAACCATGCGGGCAACCATTGCCAATGCAGAGGATAGCATTGAGCATTTGCAAGACCAGCTGCAGGCTACAGTTCTGCCGACTGATAACATCAAGCAGGTGTCTACCAAGCAGTCTTATCCAGCTCCAGGCACTGGTCGCAGCGTGGTATTGGTGGACTTCGGCCTCAAACACTCTATCCTGCGGGAGTTATCCAAGCGCAACTGTAGCGTGACAGTAGTACCTTATGATACCAGCGCTGAGGAAATTCTCCAGCTCAATCCTGACGGCGTCATGCTGTCCAACGGACCGGGAAATCCGGAAGATGTGCCAGAGGCTCTGGACATGATTCGTGGTGTTCAGGGCAAGATTCCAATTTTCGGAATCTGTATGGGACACCAGCTCTTCTCCATGGCTAACGGTGCTAAGACGCATAAGATGAAGTTCGGCCACCGTGGTTTCAACCATGCGGTGCGTGAGATTGCGACAGGCCGAGTTGACTTTACCAGTCAAAATCACGGCTATGCAGTCAGTCGTGAGGATTTGCCAGAATACCTGATTGTGACTCATGAAGAAATTAATGATAAGTCTGTCGAAGGTGTGCGCCATCGGGATTATCCTGCCTTTTCTGTGCAGTTCCACCCAGATGCTGCGCCGGGACCGCATGATGCAGACTATCTCTTTGATGAGTTTATGGAAATGATGGATGCCCATCAGGCTTACTAGGAAGCAAGATTGAGAGGTGCACTATGCCAAAACGTAAAGATATTCAGAAAATTATGGTCATTGGTTCTGGTCCTATCGTCATCGGCCAGGCAGCGGAATTTGACTATGCAGGGACTCAGGCTTGCCTGTCCTTGAAAGAGGAGGGCTACAGTGTTGTCTTGGTTAATTCTAACCCAGCGACCATCATGACGGACAAGGAAATTGCGGATCGGGTTTATATCGAGCCTATCACTTTGGAGTTTGTTGCACGCATTTTGCGTAAGGAGCGGCCAGATGCTCTTCTGCCTACTCTGGGCGGCCAGACCGGACTCAATATGGCCATGGAATTATCCAAGTCAGGGCTTTTAGAAGAGCTGGGAGTAGAACTCTTAGGGACCAAGTTATCGGCCATTGACCAAGCAGAAGACCGAGACCTTTTCAAGCAGCTGATGGAAGAGCTAGGCCAGCCCATCCCTGAGTCAGAGATTGTCAATACAGTTGATGAAGCGCTGGAATTTGCGGCTGGTATCGGCTATCCAGTCATTGTCCGTCCGGCATTTACACTGGGGGGAACTGGCGGCGGTATCTGTAGCAATGAAGAAGAGCTGCAGGAAATCGCAGAAAATGGCCTCAAACTCTCTCCAGTGACTCAGTGTCTGATCGAGCGCTCTATAGCAGGCTTTAAGGAAATCGAATACGAAGTCATGCGGGATGGCGCAGACAATGCGCTGGTCGTATGTAATATGGAAAACTTTGACCCAGTCGGTATCCACACAGGGGATTCTATCGTCTTTGCACCTAGTCAGACTATCTCAGACTATGAATACCAGATGCTGCGGGACGCCAGTCTCAAGATTATTCGTGCGCTGAAGATTGAGGGCGGCTGTAATGTGCAGCTGGCTCTGGATCCGCATAGTTTCAAATACTATGTCATTGAGGTCAATCCGCGGGTTTCCCGCTCATCAGCCCTTGCCTCAAAGGCGACTGGCTATCCGATTGCCAAGCTTGCGGCGAAAATCGCGGTCGGGCTTACATTGGATGAAATCATCAATCCGGTAACAGGCTCTACCTATGCCATGTTTGAACCGGCTCTGGATTATGTGGTCGCTAAAATTCCACGCTTTCCATTTGATAAATTTGAGCAGGGTGAGCGTCGTCTGGGAACCCAGATGAAGGCGACGGGCGAAGTCATGGCTATCGGTCGCAATATCGAGGAGAGTCTGCTCAAGGCCTGCCGCTCTCTGGAAGTTGGTGTGGATCACAATGAGCTGCCTGATCTCAGCCAAGTGGGTGATGATGAGCTGATGAGGAAGATTGTCAAGGCGCAAGATGACCGACTTTTCTACATATCAGAGGCTATTCGCCGTGGTTACAGTCCAGATGAAATTGCCGAGCTGACCAAGATTGATGTCTTTTTCCTAGATAAGCTGCTCCATATTTACGAAATCGAGCAGGAGTTGGCCAGTCATATCGGAGATAGCTATGTGCTCAAGAAAGCCAAGCAAAATGGCTTTGCGGATACTAAGATTGCTGCCTTGTGGGGTATGACAGCCGAGCAGGTGCGTCGCATCCGACAGGAGCAGAAGATTGTGCCGGTTTACAAGATGGTGGATACCTGTGCTGCTGAGTTCGAGTCTGCGACGCCTTATTTCTACTCTACCTATGGTTTTGAAAATGAATCTGTCAAATCCAGCAAGGAATCAGTTCTGGTGCTGGGCTCAGGTCCTATCCGAATCGGGCAAGGGGTCGAGTTTGACTATGCGACTGTTCATTCTGTAAAGGCTATTCAGGCAGCTGGTTATGAAGCGATTATCATGAACAGTAATCCGGAGACTGTTTCGACTGACTTTTCTGTCTCTGACAAGCTCTACTTTGAGCCGCTGACCTTTGAAGATGTCATGAATGTCATTGAGCTGGAGCAGCCTAAAGGGGTTATCGTACAGTTTGGCGGTCAGACAGCCATTAATCTGGCAGAACCACTGTCCAAGGCTGGTGTTAAGATTTTAGGCACCCAAGTAGCGGACTTGGATCGAGCTGAGGACCGGGATCTCTTTGAGCAAGCTCTGAAGGAGCTGGATATTCCGCAGCCGCGGGGTCAGACAGCCACTAATGAAGAGGAGGCAGTAGAGGCTGCTCGTAAGATTGGCTTCCCTGTTCTGGTGCGACCTTCCTATGTCTTGGGTGGCCGTGCCATGGAAATCGTAGAAAACGAAGCGGATCTACGTTCTTATATGAGAACAGCGGTTAAGGCCAGTCCAGATCATCCGGTTTTGGTCGATTCTTACATTGTTGGGGATGAGTGCGAGGTGGATGCCATTTCAGATGGCCGTCAGGTCTTGATTCCAGGGATTATGGAGCATATCGAGCGGGCAGGGGTTCACTCAGGGGATTCCATGGCAGCTTATCCGCCGCAAACCTTATCTCAGAAAGTCAAGGATACCATTGCAGACTATACCAAGCGTTTGGCTTTGGGACTGAACTGTATCGGCATGATGAATATTCAGTTCGTCATCAAAGATGAGCAGGTCTATGTCATTGAGGTCAATCCACGGGCCAGCCGGACTGTTCCTTTCTTGTCTAAGGTGACTGATATTCCAATGGCGCAAGTAGCGACTCGTTTGATCCTTGGAGAAAGTCTGGCAGAGCTGGGTTATGAAGACGGCCTTCATCCAGAAAGTTCCATGGTTCATATCAAGGCGCCAGTCTTCTCCTTTACTAAGTTGGCGAAGGTTGACAGTCTTTTGGGACCTGAGATGAAATCTACCGGCGAAGTCATGGGTAGTGACCGAACGCTCGAAAAAGCACTCTACAAGGCCTTTGAGGCTTCCTATCTCCATCTGCCAAACTTTGGAAATGTCGTCTTTACTATTGCAGACGACAGCAAGGAAGAAGCCTTGCAGCTGGCCCGGCGTTTTGCCAATATTGGCTATGGTATCTGGGCAACCAAAGGAACAGCCTCCTATTTTGAAAATCATGGTCTCCATGTTCGTCTGGTGGAAAAAATCGGCAGTGATGATAACAAGGACATCCCAGCCTATATCCGCAAGGGCAAGGTTCAGGCTATTATCAACACGGTCGGAACCAAGCGGACAGCAGATAAGCATGGTCAAATTATCCGTAGCTCAGCGATTGAGCACGGAGTGCCACTCTTCACAGCCTTGGACACAGCTGATGCCATGCTGAAGGTACTGGAAAGCCGCAGCTTCACTACAGAAGCGATATAGAGCTGGAGTTTTCAGTTCCAGATTGTCATTTGACAGTCTGGAAGTCGGAAAAGTAATCTCATACAGTTAAGCTTGAAAAATGCATCTGTCCAATCTTATTCTGTCCTTGAATAGTCATAATAAATAACCGTTTAGATATATTGGAATTAAAATCAAAGAGGAAGTGGGAAAGAATCCTACTTCCTTTTTGCTTTATGTTCTTAAAAAACTTGACAAAGAAGTTGACAAAGTGTATGATATTAACCAGTTAATAAACTGGTTAATAATGAGTTAAGGAGATATTATGAAACGAGCTTTAAAATTCTCAGCATGTCTTAGCCTGCTGATCCTGGCCTTGTGTCTCTGGGCTTGTCAGTCTCAAAAGGAATCCAGTCCATCCAGTCCATCACAAGGCTTGAAAATCGTAACCAGCTTTTATCCTATTTACTCCATGGTTAAGGCTATATCGGGCGATCTAAATGACGTGCGCATGATTCAGTCTAGCAGCGGTATTCACGATTTTGAGCCTTCAGCCAATGACGTTGCAGCCATCTATGATGCAGATGTCTTTGTCTATCACTCACGGACTTTGGAGTCCTGGGCTGGAGAGCTGAATCCTAGTCTCAAGAATTCCAAGGTTCAAGTCCTTGAGGCTTCTCAGGGAATGGAGCTGGATCGAGTCTCTGGCTTAGAAGATGTCCAAGCGGGAGAGGGAGTGGATGAGAAGACGCTCTATGATCCCCATACCTGGTTGGATCCTCAGAAGGCTGCGGAGGAAGCTCAGATTATCGCCGACAGGCTGTCGGAGCTGGATAGCGACCATCGGGATACTTATCAGGCCAATGCCCGAAAATTTCAAGAAGAGGCCAAGGAGCTGACAGAACGCTATCAGAAGATTTTTGATAAAGTGCCCAACAAGACCTTTGTCACCCAGCATACAGCTTTTTCTTATCTAGCCAAGCGATTCGGGCTGACCCAGTTGGGTATTGCTGGTATTTCACCGGAGCAGGAGCCTAGTCCACGCCAACTGACAGAGATAGAAGACTTTGTTAAGGAGCACCAGGTCAAGACCATTTTTGTGGAAAGAAATGCTTCTTCCAAAGTGGCTCAAACCTTGGTCAAGGCGACCGGTGTACAAATCAAGGAGCTGAATCCTCTGGAAGCAGACCCAGCTAACCAACTATCTTATTTAGAAAATTTAGAAGAAAATCTAGCTGTTTTAGCTAAAGATTTGAAAGGATAAAGGAAAACCATGAAAAAGAAATATTTCCTAGCTTCAGCAGCTGTATTAGCTCTTGGTCTCGGAACTTACGGGCTTATCCAATGGCAAGCTCAGCCCCGAACTCAGACCAAAGATAACAAAGTAGCCTATATTGAGGATAAGACTTCGGGTGCCAAGACGGATAAAAACAAAAATTTGACATCTGACCAAATCAATGATGAGGAAGGTATTGAAGCAGAGCAAATTGTCGTGAAAATCACAGATCAGGGCTATGTCACTTCCCATGGAGACCATTATCATTACTTTGACGGGAAGGTTCCTTTTGATGCCATTATCAGCGAAGAGATGATTATCCGAGATCCCAACTACACGCTGCAGCAAGCAGATATTGTCAATGAGGTCAAGGATGGTTATATCATTAAGGTGGAAGGGAAGTATTATCTCTACCTCAAGGATGCCAAGCATACCAGCAATGTCCGCTCGGTGGATGAAATTGCGCGGCAGAAGAAGCTGCATAAGACCAAGGAAGAAGGTGATAGTGGCAAATCTTCCACTACAAAATCAAGCAGGACTCGCGATTTCAGCCAGCCCAGCAAGTCCCTAGCTGCGGGAAAGACGGCAGCAGACCTTGCAGGAGTTTCTTACCAAGGCCAAGGGGGATATAGGACGGATGATGGTTATACGTTTAGTCCGTCTGATATCATCGAGGATACTGGTGATGCATTTATCGTGCCGCATGGCGGGCATTTTCACTATATTCCTAAGAGCGACTTGTCGCCGGCAGAATTGGCTGCGGCTCAGAGCTACTGGAACAGCAGGCAGGCCGGCGGAAGGGTGAATCCGCCTGACTACGACAGGACCATTGCTTCTTCCAATACTTGGAATCAGAATAGTCCTATCAATCAGGGTGGACCAGTTTCAAATCCGTCTCCACAGCTGCCAAATCATTCAAAGATTGAACAGCCAAGTCCTGGCTTAGCGGTTACTCAGCCGAGTTCCCCCAATCCGCTTCAGCCGTCTCAACCATCTCAGCCATCCTTGCCAAGTTTGCTGCAGCAACTCTATGCCCTGCCTCAATCTCAGCGCTATCATGAAGGGGACGGCGTGGTGTTTGATCCGCTGAAAATCAGCCGTCGGACAGAAAATGGAGTCGTTATTCCCCACGGAAATCACCATCATTTCATTCCTTATGACAAGCTGTCAGACTTGGAAGCTAAGATTGCCCGCTTGATTCCTATTGGTTATACTTACCAGCCTCTGGGAGATCCACTGCAAGCTTTGAAGCCTCAGCTACCGTCACAGCCTGATCACGACCATGGTTTCCATGCGGAGGCTGTCATTGGCAAGGACGACCAAGGCTACATGGTATCGCATGGAGATCATGCTCATTACTTTTACAAGAAAGACTTGACTGCTGAACAGATTCAAGCAGCGGAGCAAGTCTTGGCCAAGCAGCAACCAGTAAAACCGTCTGCAGCAGTCAATGACGCTGAACGCTATTCACGCGATGCCAGCGATGAGGAGAAGATTGCTTATATCTCCCAAACTTATGGCGTTCCCAAGGAGGCGGTTCGCATCTCAAATGGCTTCTTTGTCTTTAATAACCCTGATCAAGCCTACGATCCGACTCATATCCACCCCTATGCTGTTCGCAAGGAGCATGTTCGCATTCCTCTGGTAACGGGTAATGCAGAGCTGGACTTCATGAATGAGCTCTACACAACAGCCTTGCGCTCAGGTCTTTCGCCTTACAGTCTGCAGGTAGAAAATGGTCAATTTGTCATTCCTCATGGCGACCACAACCACTATATCAAGATCCAGTCCAAGGGCGCAGCAGCAGCCTTGAAAAATCGTCTGCCTCAGATTCAATCTAAATATGAGCAGGGGGATTATGATGAGGCTGCTATTTTGCAAAAAGTAGAAAGCCTGAAAGCAGATAGTCAGCGTCTTTATGCCGATGATCCTCTTATGCAGCGGCGGATTGAGCTGGCTTTGGGGCAGTTTGTGGAAACCATGAAGAAGCTGCCTAGCAACTCAACAGCTGGCTACCTGAGCAGTTTGGATAACTTTGATAAGCAGTTTATCCATGTGGATCAAACGGTCAAGCCAATCCAAGAGACCGAGCTGGACAAGACCTATCAAGGACTTTTGGAGAGAATGAACCGACTTGACACGGATAGTTATGGAATGAAGAAAGCTGACTTGCTACAGCGTCTGCAAAATGCTTATGCTGGCCAGAATCAAGCTGAAATGGCAGAGCTAGGACAATTACTATCTGCTTTAGAAGATTATCATGATCGGACAGGCGTCACAGCGGTTGATTATATTCGTTATTTCTACCAAGCTTTGGATGATGGACGTTTGAGCCCTGAGCTGCGCAGAAAAGCAGCCGAGCTGACCTTGACTCTCTATAAGTCTCAAGCCTTTATAGAAGCGACTAATCTCCAGCAGCTTTTTCCTGCCCTCTATCAGACTAAGAAAGAAATTGCAGCAGCCCTTGCTAGCGGTCAGCCTTCTCCGTCCTCTGAAAAGACAGAGCTGGATCAGGGAGAGCCAGATCAGCCAACCTACAAAGCCATGATTTATGATTTTTTGAAGGGAATTTATGACGATTTTGGAACGACAGATGATAGCGAAAAGAGCGCTCAAGCCCTTGTCTTCCTTGGAAAAGCGCAGGAACTGCTTGGAGAAGTAAAGGACCAAAACAGCCGGGCAGCCTATGCAGCTAAAATCTTGGAACTAGGCAAGGAATTAAAGAGCAGCAGCTCAGACAAGCAAACTCTGTTGGCAGCAAGTCAGAAGCTTTTGGACCAGATGAGCCGGACCATTGCTGGGCAAAAGGAAGAGCCGGCTAATACGGAAAATCAGGAAGTTTATCAACAGCTTTATAATCTGCTCATGTCTATCCATCAGTATTTGGAAAAGAATCAAGGAAGTGAGCAGCAATACCAGCAGCTGGACCAGCTTTTTGATAAGCTTGGACAGAGAGCTACAGACAAGAAAGAGCTGCTGAAGGAAATTTTGGCCTTTCAGCAGTCACTCGTCCATCCTAAGGAAACAAACGAGTCTCATTCTCAGCATAAGGAAGATGATGACTATCACTTTAATCTGCAGGATATGGTCGGAGCGGATGAGCAAGGCTATCGGGTAGCTCATCTGGATCATGAGCACTATATTTACAAGAAGGACTTGTCAGAAACTGAGCGCCAAGCAGCAGATGCCTATGCGGTACAAAAAGGGTTCCTGAAAGCACCGGCTGAACAAGCTGTTTCTGGTCAGCCAGCCAGCAGCAGTGTTCCAGAAACGGCGCAAAATGGCAATCTACCTTCCGAATCTGCCACTGGAGAAGCAGCTCAAAACCAATCTGACAAACCAGCAGAAGCTTCGACAGCTGCAAATCCAACTGGTCAATCAAGCTTAGCAGCGAGTTTTGGCATGACAGAGGAAGCATTCAACCAGAAATTGCAGGAACTTTCTCAGCTCTACGGTGTCAGCCCAGAGACTTTCAACTATAATCCAGCAACCAGAAGCGTCAGCTTTACAGGAACTGACGGACAGCTGAAAACTGTTCAGATTAACTAAGCTTACATTTTGATGCAAAACAAGAATAAAACGAATGATGAAGACCAAGCCAAGTCTAAGACCGTCATTCGTTTTTGATTTACACAAGCCTATACTTATTTGATTGATATTGTGTTAAAATAAACAGAGACTGATAGATGAAAGGATTGTCGTCATGACAGAAAAAGAACTACCCATCAAAGAATATCTTAGAGTAAAAAAAGAAGCTATTTATAGCCGCCTTATATTCTTGCTAACGGCCGTTACAGGAGCTATTCTATCCTTTATTTTGATTCATTCAGGATCTAGGAATCTAATCTTTGAAAATGTTTCAATTGGCTTAGTTGTGTTTGCAGGTGTTGTTATATCAAGGCCGTATTGGACAAAAAAGAAACAATACGAGAATCAGTATCCAGAATTGAAAGGAATGTCTACAAGAGGTACTGAAGCTTCTGGGAATTTTTGGGGAAAACATCTGATTGTATATCCAGCCATTTTTGTTTATATGGCTTGGGCCTTTTTCGCTTCTTATCATCCTGTTCAAAATCAGGAGATAATAGATGTTGATCTTCCGGCGATTAGTACAGAAACTGAGTATAGTTTGGATTTTCCAAAATCGGATAGTTCAGCGAGCACCAGCGACAGTCAAGGAGATACTCAATCTGAGGCTTCGTCGGTCGGACAAGAGGAAGAGGTCAATAAATGAATAAAAGAAAACTATTTATTTTAGTGATAGCTGTCTTACTAGTAGCTTTTGTAGCTTTGTTTATCTAAAAAAACAATTCTTTTCTTCCTCCAAGCCAAAGGAAGAGTCCAGAAAGGAAATATTAAATGATGAAATTTGGAAAATTTAAAAATTTACAGCATGTATCTACTCATTTACCACAAATAAATATTCCTCGAGCAAAAAAACTGTTGATAAATACATTTCAACAATTTCTATTAGAAAATCCTCTATTAATAGAAGAGTTAAAAGAGTACTATTTTCATGTTATAAAAATTGCAAGTCAACGATCTTATGAAGAATTACTAACCTTGTTAGCTAAGTATCTGGAACTTCCATATTTTTCTGAAATTAAGTACTCATTGACCAACTATAGATTGGTAGCCAAGGTTGAATTTGAAAATAGTATGGCAGAATCATTAAAAAATCAATTGCTATCTGACTTAATTTTATTAATTAATCTGACATTTGATTTTTCCAAAGTTGATAATAACAAAGTTTTTAGTTTTATCTCGAAAATTGACTATACTTTGTTGAGAGAGCTCCTTGATTCTACAATAGAAATTATGAACAATGCAGAAAATATAAATTATGAAAAATTAAGTAAATTATTTACAATAATTTCCCAAGATGAGAATATCTTTGAAAATCTTCAAAACTCTAAAAGTAAGAAGAAAATTTTGTTGAGTATTATCAAGTAGATTGAAAAGAAATTATTGTAGATGGGGGAGGAATATGAAGTGAAGATAGCACGCTTAACACCACATTTTTATTTTAGTGAATAAAATCATCAAAGAAAACTTAGGAAGCATTTTTTGGGTTCTGATACTAGACAAGAGGCAGCAGCTTTTTTAGTAACTTAAGTCCTTGTTCTAACTCTTCTGTCGTATCTGGTGAACAGGTGGCTACACGAAGAGCTGATTGTTCTGCTCCTCCTACCAGAAAGCGTTCTGCGCATAAAATTTCCACACCGTTTTTATTGGCCAATTCTTCAAAGTCATACCCATTTATGTGTTCAGGCAAAGGCAACCATTGAAATAAAACATAAGGATTGGCAGCAGCAGAGTTTGGAAAATACTGACGGTACAAAGCATTGCGTTCTTTAGCTAAGGCTTTTTTTCTTTCAATAACCTCATCGGCTTTACCGCTGACAATTAGCTCGCTGACGATATTAGCATCAAGCAAGGGGATATGAGTATTAAGAGTGTCAGCAGTTTTTGTAAATTGAGGCTGCAAATGGCTAGGAACAACCATATACGCCACACGCAGACCAGCAAATAAAGACTTGGACAGTCCGTGGATATAGATTGTATGCTGGGGAATGAGCTGAACAAAAGGTGGTGTGTTTTTAGCATTTATAAAAGCATAAGTATCATCTTCTATCAGCAAAAGATGATTTTTAACAATAAGCTCTGCTAACTGTCTTCGGCGCTTCAAAGACAGGCTAACAGTGGTTGGATTATTAGAAGTAGGAACCAAATAAAGGGCCTTGAGTTTCTGCTGTTTGAGTGTTTTTACTAAATCTTGAATGAGTATTCCTTCTTTATCGCTTTTTAAAGGTACCAGTTCAATCTGAAATTGATTAGCAAGAGCTATAAAATTTGTATAGGTAAAAGTGTCTACTCCAATTTTATCGCCAGCTTTAAAGAGAGTCAAAAATGCGATGACTAAAGCGTTCTGGGTGCCATCGGTCAGCAAGATATTGTTGACAGAAGTTTGGACTTGAAATTTTTGTAGCCAGTTTTGAGCAGTCAATTTTTGCTTTTGCTCCTGTTCCGTTTGACTGGCATCAAATTCAAATAATTGATCAACTGATTGGCTCTGCATCAATTTTCTAGATACATCAGATACGATATGATTCAGTTGATAATAGGAGCATAAGACACTGAGGCGGATACAAGTCTCATCCTTTTTAAAGGATGATAAAGGAAGAGGAGGCTGAGATGAGACAAAAGTCCCCTTGCCGATTACAGCATGAATGAGCCCTTTTTGCATGCAAATTTTAAATGCTCTTGTAACAGTGCTTAAATTAATATCTAAAAAATCTGCCAATTCTCGCTGCGGTGGAAGCTGAGTTCCAAAAGACAAGCGTCCTGCCCTAATGTCTTGCTCTAAGAGTTGGGCTAAATGAAAATATAGGGGCGTTTTTAGTAAATTTCTGTCAGGTTTCCAAGTCATAGGGTAATTTTCAAATGAATTAATAGACATAGGCTCTCCTTAAATTGTCTGTCATACAATCTTATCGGTCCCCGTTAAAGAGTTTTCCTTTATAATAATTGTATGGATTGTATGCTTTATTATATCATTTTTAAAGGAGTTTAAAATGACTGACCTAACAAAGGGAGGTGAATTAAAAGCGCTTTTTGTTTTTGCCCTCCCTATTTTCTTAGGAAACTTATTTGAGCAGCTTTATAATATTACAGATACTGTTATCGTTGGTAATCTTTTGGGAGCTGAAGCCCTTGCTGCTGTTGGTTCTAGTACTCAAATATTAGCGTTGACAATATCAGTATCTACAGGGATGTCTATTGGTGCAAGTGTTATTATTTCCCAACTTTATGGCGCTAAAAGAAATCAAAATATGAAAGAAGTCGTTGACACAAATATTATTTTTATTAGTCTGTTTTCTTTCTTTTTAATGGTCTTAGGTCTACTTTACTCTCCTGTTCTTTTAGAACACTTGAATGTTCCAGCCAGCCTGCTATCTGATGCAGATGCGTATTTACAAACTATTTTGTTAGACGTCATTTTCATAAAATTTTTCACTTATGGTGTTGTTGGTGCCGCTCTGGCAACCGTACTTGCACAGGTCTTTTCCTTTATAGTCTGTTTGCGCTACATGTACAGATATTATCCTAAACTGGCTCCCAATCTTCTTCATTTAAAGTGGAAAGTCAGCGTTTTAAAGACTTCTTTAGCTATCGGGCTTCCTGCTATGTTACAGCAAATTTTTATCAGTTTAGGTTTTTTGGTTATCCAATTTTTAGTCAATGGCTTTGGAGCAAATGCGATTGCTGCTTATACTGCCGCTTCCAAAGTAGATGCTTTTGCAGAAATGCCTGCTATTAATTTAGGTCAGGCTCTTATGAATTTTACCGCTCAAAATAAAGGGGCAGGTGAACAAAAACGGATAGCAAAAGGAGGCAGGAGCGCCTTAATAATAACTTTGGGGATTTCGATTGCTATTTCTGGACTTATTTACAGTTTTGCTCCTCATTTTATTGCTATTTTTAATCGTCAGAAGGCAATTGTTCAGATTGGAGAAGGCTATCTACGAATTGTATCTATTTTTTACTTTGTTTTTGGTGCTATGCAGGTGCTAAATGGTCTATTATTGGGATATGGAAAATCCTTATTGCCATTGATTGCTTCTGTCACCACCTTTTGTCTGCTGCAGGTTCCGTTAGCTGTCTGCTTATCTCATACAAAACTAGGTTTTAACGGTATCTGGCTGGCAGCCCCTTTTGGCTGGTTTGCAGGCTTTTTAATGAGACTAATTTATTTTACTAATATTTCAAAACACATTGAGAGAAAGGAGTAGAAATGAAAGCAGTTTACATTTATGAGCAGGGAGACCCTTCAGTCATCCAAATTGGTGATTTGCCTGTCCCAGAGGTGATACCTAAAACAGTTCTCATCAAAGTTTTGGCAGTCTCGGTCAATTATGTTGATACCTTTATTCGCTCGGGACTTTATCAGACTCAATTGCCTCAACCTTATATTCTCGGTCGGGATGCTGTTGGCGAGGTGGTCAGCGTTGGTGATGACGTTAGCCAATTTGCCGCTGGTGATTTAGTCTGGACCAATAGTATGGGTTATGATAGCAGGCAGGGGGTCACTAGCGAATATGCTTTGATCCCGGCAGAAAGGCTTTTCTCAGTTCCTGAAGGAGCCGATCCAGTAAGACTAATTGGAGCTGTTCACTCTGCTGCGACTGCGGCCATCGTTTTGCAGGATATTATGCAGCTGGCAAGAGGTCAAACCTTATTAATTGAAGGGGCAGCAGGCCATGTAGGCAGCAAACTGCTTTGCCTTGCCCATGAAGCAGGTGCAAAGGTTGTTACGACCTCTAACTATCAGGATTTTTCAAAATTAGGCCAAATTGGGAGTTCTGCTTGTTTTGATTACCGTGATGATAAGCTTTTTCAAAAGCTGACGGAGCAATTTCCAGCTGGCTTTGATCATATTATTGACACTTCTGGGGAAATAGCTTTACAGACTAATATTGATTTGCTGGCTTTAAAGGGTGCCATAACCCTCATAACAACTCCTCGGGAGAGTACCTTTGATGCCCGACAATTCTATATGAACTGTCAGCAAATCAGAGGCTTTGTTATCAGCCAAGCCAACTTAAAACAATTGCAAATGGCAGGAAGACTTGTGAATAATGCCTTTAAAGAAGGCCGACTTTTAGAAGATGATACTGTTATTAAGACCTTTGATGAAGCAGCAGAGGCTCACCGATTACTGGATAATAAAAAAGAAAGGCGAAAAATTGTCTTAGTACCGTAAATAACGGAACACACCCTAAAAGATTGGGATTTAGAGATTTAGACCAAGCTTCTTGTCTGCAAGCAGCCGGCGTCACTTGCCTAAAATCCTAGTCGCTTTTTACGGGCTTTGTATCTTATATTAAGGAGGATTCTCATGAAAATTAATACACACGAACTTTGGTCAGGAGCTGATAAAAGCTCTGTCACTTATACAACCTATCTAGTGGAGGAAACGCCAGATATTAAGAATCATAATCCGCGTCCGGCTGTGATTATCTGCGGTGGGGGCGGTTTCTTTAAAGTAACAGATCGTGAAAAAGAGCCGGCAGCCCTTTATTTTCTTAATAAAGGCTTTCAAGCTATTACGCTTGATTATACAGTCGGCAAAGATAGTAGCTACCCAGCTCCCCTCTATGATTTAGCGAAAATGTTGCTGATAACAAGAGAGAAAGCGCAGCAGTGGAATATTGATCCAGATAAAATCATTTTTATTGGCTTTTCAGCAGGTGCTACCCACTGTGCCTCCCTAGCTAATCGCTGGAATGAGTCTATTTTGCAAGACTATTTTAACTATCCAAAGGAAAAAATAAGACCAACTTTAGTAGTTTTATCTTATCCCTTATTAGACTTTAACCATCAGTATGATAGTGTTGTGGCAGATCCAGATAATCAGCGGCCAACCAAGTTATCTCCCATGCCCAAACTAGACTTTCTAACTGGGGCCTTGAAAACAGTTGTGGGTAAAGAGTTAACCAGAGAAAATCTACAAGAACACAGTCCGATAGAACATATTTCTGCAGACACCGTTCCCACTTTCATTTGGGGCATGCAGAATGACGACTGCATCTATAACAATGCTCTCTTGGACTATGCTAAAAAACTAAAAGATAAGGCTGTTTTATACGAATTGCACATGTTTGCGATGGGGGAACACGGCTTATCTGTCATTAATCGAAATACACAGGCAGAATTTTCAGATTATGAAGAGTTAGCAATTTGGAAAAAATTATGCATGAACTTTATCAATCAGGTATTAGCTTTAAATTAAAGAATCAAAAAACGAGACTTTGATGTATTGTCAAAGTCTCGTTTTTAATGTCCTAAAAGAATAAAACGGATAAGCCAGAGCAGGCTGATGTGTATGGGATGAAAAGCGTAGAAGCCCCATTTAACCCAGAGTGGGGAGTAGCCGCGCCGGCCATTGTAAGCTTCCAACAGCGGAATGACCAACAGAAAGCCAAATTGGGCTAGAAAGCCGGCCCAGTTTTCAAGACTGGGATAAGACAGCAGCGCACTGTGCCATATATGAAAATGAAGGCAAGGAAGATACTGCCAACCTCGTCCTCATCATGAAAGTGAATAATCGTTAAAAAGAAAAAGCAGCCGCAAACGGGCTTCCTCAGGAATTCGCTTTGCCCTGCTTTTTTTATATTCTTATCGTTTTAAGACAGCCCCTTTAATCTCTTAATAAAGATTTTTTATTATATTTAAGTATGAATACAATGACATTTTATAAGAGCTGGTTAGGTTCCTGTTGATACTGTCAATAATTATGTGTAAACACTCTAGTAGAGTTATGGAGTGTTAATCAAATAAGCTTTCAAGTGTGTCAGAACATTGGCCAAACCCTTTATGGATTCGTTGACTTTGCTTGAAATTATAATCTTCAAACAAAGTAACTAAGTAACGTTCCAGAGCCTCCTCGTTAGGAAAAAGAACCTTCTTTTTCGTTTGACGTTTGATTTCTTTGTTGAGAGACTCAATGAGGTTTGTCGAATAAATGCTGTGCCAAATCTGGTAGGGAAACTGATAAAAAGTTAAAAGATTACCCGTATTCTCCAAACTTTCCATTATTTTCCTATACTTTGGCTTCCATTCAGCGATAAAGTCCTTCAAAGCTTGTACTACCATTTCTAAATTTTCAACGCGATAAATCGTTTTAAATTGCTCCAAAATAACCGCTCTATCTGCTCGTTTCACTTTACTAGCCAGATTTCGACTAATATGAATGAAGCAACGTTGTTGTTTAGCTAATGGGTAAGCCTGACTGATCATCTGCTCAAGCCCCTTGAAGCCATCGGTCACTACAAGAGAAACCTGTTGAACCCCTTGGTTTTGAAGATTGTCTAATAGGGTGGACCAAGAAGCATTGTTTTCATTTGGGGCTAGGAAGTTAAGCAATTCTGTGGTAAACTGTGTCATAGGAATAATTCTCTTTCTAGTAATGTTTCGCAACTCTACTATAACGGATTTATTAGTTTTTGTGTTTACACAACTTATTTTACACTACCAATGATGATTAAGGAATGGCTACAAGAGTTAAATCAATTTAAACTAGGAATTAATCCTTATAAACGTCCAACTGACGAAGTTATTAAACTAACTCAAGAAGATATATCTATTTATCAAGAAAAGAATATGCTAGCTACATATACAGCTGGTTATCCTCTTGAAGATTTTAAGGAGGAATATATTAACTTTGTCAACAGTCTGCTTCCAGTTTGGCATAGCAATTCTGGCTATCTTCAAATGGTTTGGGCGCTTTCTATTGGTCTTCTGTTAGAAATTGATGAAGAGATTTTTAATCAGCTAGTAGACTTGGTTAAAAAAGATGATCCAGAGGATTATTTGATTGATTACTTGATTCAATCACGTCATCCAGATTGGAAGATTCATATAAACTATAATTTTCCAAGACCTTATGGCTTTACTCGAAAAATTATTGAAGAAGAGAATGCTGAACAGGCTCTCAAACTGCTCAAAGAATATGTAATTAAGAAATGGTATCCAGGACATAGGGATACAGGTTGGTATGATTTGCATAAGCGGAATATTGATAATTATTATGGTTATTGGTCCTTTGAGTCAGGTGCCCTCTGCAAGCTCAAGGGGTTGGATTATAGGGAATTGGAAGGTGTTCAGTATTTCCTGTATGATTTGGTTGCTGAAGGCGCAGAAGTCTAGGGTATTTTATTTTAACTAAAAATAAACGAATTTAAATGGGTGTTTGTATGACAACAGAAATTCAGCAATACAAAAATTGTACGATATTAAAAAACAACAATGATTATCAGATTCTGTGGAGTAGGGGGAAAGAAGTGCTTAACTTTCCCATTAGTCAGCAATTAGCAGAACGTGTTTCAAAATCAGAAAAAGATTCTTTAGAAGTCATGTTTTATTGTGAACATCATCATTGGCCAAAGGCAGATGAGTTAGATGATTATAATTATTCAGATACGATTGTACATAGAGGCGATGGATTTGTTGTATATGAGACAGATGGTTATTACGAAATTAGCTTCTTTAAAGAAATTGGGGGAGCCATGGGTCCAGAAGTTTGCTATCCTATTACTAAAGAACTGATGGATAAAGCATTTGAATCTTCTAGGGGAGCATATGAAGTTATGATTTATGCTGAAACAGGGCACTGGCCTTTATAGTAAGGTGGATTACATCATAAGAACAGCCAATAAATAGGGAATAAACAATTAGTAGATATTTGGTAAAAGACAAAGGAGATAAGAATGGAATCAATTTATGTAAGTCAAAAAGACATGTTAGAAATCTGTCAAGATGGTGATAAGTATTTCTTGCGTTATCCAACTTTTAATATTACCTACCCAGAAGTGATAAGAGAAATCCCCAAAGAAGTTGCAGATAGCTATATGTCGGGAGAACATACTGGCAAAGAGTTGATGAATTATGCAGATTATGGCTTTTGGAAATCTAAAAAGCAATTTACACAAGATGAGTCTGGTAAGCTCTTCATCGAAAACCATCCTTCTTTTATTTTAAAAAACCCAGGAAATAGTTGTCGTCTTTTTACAGCAGAAGAATTTACCCAAATCGTTACCCAAGCCATTGATTCAGAACTGGAACCAACTGAGCTTGACGCAATTGGTGTAGTTGATAATCATTTAGAGTTACTCCTTGTTGATCCAGTCGATTGGCAGGAAGAAATAGAAGCAGTCCATCTGGAAATTCTGCAAGAAAAAATGAACAATTATATTCACTTTCTCGAAAGCAAGCAGTATGTGGAGCGATATGGCGATAGCTTTGACAAAAAGGTCATCCATATCACTTTCCAGTATTCTCCATCTGATAATGGACTAGCCTTTCTCGTTGCTGTTCAGAAGGTATTACAACCGACGGATATGAGTTTGAAGGTAGAATTACCGGAGTGAGAAAAAACCACAGAAATTCCTCGTAATTTCTGTGGTTTCTTTTTTTACTCTTGATAGGAAACAATGCCGATGATGGTATCGACAGCGCGCTCCATGGTTTCTAGGCTGACATATTCGAAGCGGCCGTGCATGTTTTCGCCGCCGGCAAAGAGGTTAGGTGTCGGGATGCCCATAAAGGAAATTTTAGAGCCGTCAGTTCCGCCACGGATAGGCTCGATGACAGGCTGGATATCCAGACTTTCCATGACTGCCTTGGCGATATGGATAGGTGTCATGTCCTTTTCAATGACCTGCTTCATGTTGTAATACTGGTCTTTGAGGGTCAATATAACGCGTTCGCTGCCCAGTTCTTGATTCATCTTTTCAGCAATGGTCCGCATAGCAGCTTTGCGATTTTCAAAAGCCTCTGTCTCAAAGTCGCGGACAATATAGCTAGCATGGGCTTCTTCGACTGTACCAGTCAGGTTCATCAGGTGGTAGAAGCCTTGGTAGCCCTCAGTTTTCTCTGGTCGGTCGGCTTCTGGCAGCTGGTTGTGGAAGTCAATAGCCAGCTGGAGAGCATTGACCATCTGGTCTTTGGCAGTTCCCGGATGGACATTTCGGCCTTGGAAGGTCAGTTCTGCTCCAGCAGCGCTAAAGGTTTCGTACTGGAGTTCTCCTAGAGGGCCGCCGTCTACTGTGTAGGCAAAGTCCACATCGAAGTCTTCAGCGTCAAACTTATCAGCCCCGATACCGATTTCCTCGTCTGGTCCAAAGCCAACTCGGATTTCTCCATGCTTGATTTCTGGATGGGCAGACAGATATTCGATAGCAGTCATGATTTCAGCAATACCTGACTTGTCGTCTGCTCCCAAAAGGGTTGTGCCGTCAGTTGTAATTAAGGTTTGACCCTTGTATTTATGGAGACTGGCAAAATCCGCAGGATCTAAGCTAAAGCCGGATTGCCCCAGCGGAATCACACCGCCGTCATAATTCTCAATGACCTGCGGCTGGATGTTTTCTGCGTTGAAGTCCGCCGTATCCATGTGGGAAATAAAGCCAATCTTGCGAGTAAAGCTAGGGTCGTTGGCTGGCAGAGTCCCAATAGCAAAGCCGTTGGGCAGGTAGTAGACATTTTCCAAGCCAACCCGCTTCATTTCAGGAATGAGGATATTTTTGGCAAATTCCACCTGACTCTGGGTGCTTGGTGTAGTAGTAGATGTCTCGTCTGAGCGCGTATTGACCTTGACATATGTCAGAAAACGCTCTAAAAGATTAGGGTATTTCATAAATGCTCCTTTTTCATTTCATTTAAGTCTATTTTAGCATATTCAGGGGAGAGTGAGAAATGTTTTTCGTTTCTTGAGGGCAAAGGTAAAATCTAGCAATTAGTTTTATATCTTGTCAAAATCTGGTAAACTATATCTATGCAAATGGAAAAAACAATCAGCAAAGCTGTGATTTTGGGGGCTTCGGGAGGTATAGGTCGTCAGTTGGCTAGAGAACTGGCTCAAAGGACAGACCAGCTGGTCTTGGTTGGCAGAGATGAAGCTAAGCTCACTCAGTTGCAAGAGGACTTGTCTGGAGTTAGAGCTAAGCTTTCCTACAGAGTTTTGGATTTGCTGGATGAAGCTGCTGTGGACGATTTTGCTCAGCAGCTAGAGGCAGATCTAGTGATTAATTGCTGCGGTTTGGCTAATTTTGGTCCAGCTCTATCTCTTTCAGAAACAGATGAAAATGTCCTCTGGCAGGTTAATTACCAAGCACCGGTTCGATTGATGAAGCAAGTCGCAGAGCGCAATCGCAAGATAAGACTTGTCCAGCTTTCCTCTCTGGCAGCGCTTTGTTCCCATCCTTATCTGGCGGCTTACAGCGCTAGCAAAGCCGCTTTGCAGACCTACTGCTTAGCCTTGCAAGAAGAGCTGCGGCTAAAAGTCTCTGAAGTGACAGTTTGCCTTTACATACTGGGACCGGTTCGGACTGCTATCTTTCCTCCAGAGCAGCAGGATGCTTTGGGTGGAAGTCAGTTGCAAATGAGCCCGGAGATAGCATCACGGCGCATCCTCAGACTGCTCCAGCAAGGCCGTTCTTATGCAATAGTTGGCAAGAGATATCGACTACTAGCTTGGCTCATGAAGCTACTTCCGCAAAGATGGATTATCTGTTTGATTGGCGCATATCTAAGAAAGGGGCTTTGATCATGAAACTTATTTTTTTCCTGCTGACTGCTGCTTATCTGCTTCTCTTTGTCTTGCGTTGGCTCTTGTCTTTGGCTTATTTGAAAAAAGGGCAGAGCTCTTCATCAGACTTTCAAGAGGAGCTTTATACGGTGGTCCAGCCCATCCTATCTGGTGACCCTCGTTTGGAAAATGACTTACTAGCCAATCTCCAGCAGACAGAAGCGGTTGAGTTTTATTGGCTGATTGATCAGTCTGATCCAGAGGCGCAGCGAGTGGCTGATAAGATTTGTCGAAATCCCTCTTATGCCCAGCGCATTCGCGTTTTTCTCATGGAGGATGTCCCTCAGGGGATTAATCCTAAGAGTTATAAGATTGAGCAGATTATAGATGAGCTGGCCCGGCCTTATCTGATTGTTCTCGACGACGACAGCGTCATTGATTTTTCAAAAATGGGGGAGTTGACAGATTATCTAGGTGAGAATGTTATTTTGACCGGCATTCCCTATAATCAGGAGCGAAGCAATTTCTGGTCCAAGCTAGTGGCAGCTTTTGTCAATGGAAATTCTTTTATTACCTATTTTACCATGGCAGAAGTCAAAGCTAATCACTCGATTAATGGCATGTTCTACATTTTGCCACTTGAATTGGCTAGAGAGCAAAAACTTTTCAGTGCTATAAAGGACTGCCTATGTGATGATTTGGCTGTAGCTGATTTTCTGCGCAGCAAGGGAGTGGAGATTATCCAGACGCGGGTGACTTGTAATGTTCGGACAACTATCAATGATGCCAAGCAGTATTTGCTGCAGATGAAGCGTTGGCTGCTTTTTAGCTCTATATATCTGAAAGAGCACTTGGACTGGAAGGTTATTATTTTAATTGCTCTGCCTAGTTTCCTGCCCCTTCCTGCCTTGCTCATTAGTTTCTTTCTTGGCTGGCCTTTTGTGCTGCTGGCTTTGCTTTTGCTCTTGGTCAAGGCGGTTTGGATGCTGGCTTATCGTCGCCTTATCCTAACCGGCCGGCCGTATCTGGATGAGGTGTTTTACGAGGTACTGAATGACCTTATCTTGCCTTGGCTTTTCATCTATGTCTTGCTTAGTCCGCGGGTGATTAACTGGCGAGGAAGGAAGATTCGAGTGACGGATGGGAAAATCCGCTATGAGTAAGATGAAGCAGTACTTGGATAAGTTGGATGCTCTGTCGCCAGACCAATCCATGTTAAAATCCAGCAAAGTCTTGCTTTTTCTCAGTGGCAGTAGTCATATGGACTGCGCTAGTCTGACTGCAGGACAGCTTGAGTTTCTTGACCAGATTTGTCCACCAGATTTCTCAGTGGTGGCTAGCAATTTTCCATTTAATCAGGGATTTGAGCACGGGATACAAACTCAAGTTTCCTTGTTGACAGCTTCCATTTCCAATATCCGTTACTATTGGCGTACTCTCTACAATTCACGCTTTCAGGAGGCTTTACAGCAGCATTTATTTCCTTTACTGGATGTTGAGGAGGCTGTCATTATCTGCAAGAGCTCTGGACTCAATATGCTAACCCAGTGGCTGGAGGATTTGGGTGAGGAAAATCTGCCGTTCAGACTGAGGGTGATTGCGCTGGGGCCTGTTTCACGGAGGCTCCTAAATCGCAAGGATATTGACTTGTTGATCATCAAGGGCAGGAAGGATATTTACAGCAGATTTCTAGATGGCCATCCAGCTGATGTGATGGTGGATAGCAACCATTTTGATTATGAATACAGGGAAGATGTGAAAGGATTAGTTTATGAATGGATTAGAAAAAGTGATAAAGATTGATGTGATTAGTGTGCCATTTAGTGGCCACCTGCTGCCTACTTTGACCTTAGTCAAGCCTCTGCTGACGGATCCGCGTTTTCAGATTCGGGTTATTACTGGCTGCCAAAAGAAAGAGTTAGTAGAGGAAATTGGTTTTGACTGTCTAGCCCTCTTTCCAGAAAGACCGACCGTGATGGAGGACATCGCCAATACCCCGCAGCAAAGCAATCTTTTGATTGCCTATCAGCAGTTTCGGGCCAATTCTAGACTCATTCCAGAAGTTATAGACGAGTTAAATCGAATTTGGCAAGAGGGAGATAAACCGGATTTGGTCATAGCGGACTTTGTTGCTTCGCCAGCAGGCTTGATTTCTGATCGCTTTGGCATTCCCTGGATAACTACGATTCCGAGTCCCGTTGCGATTGAGTGCCGGACGACAACTCCGACCTATTTGGGAGGTTGGAAACCTCATCAGGGTGTCTTGTACAAATTCAGAGATGTCTTAGGCAGGCAAGCTATTCGTTGTGGAAAGAAAATGGCCTTTGCTTTAGTCCGGAAGAGTTTGGGAGATTATCAAGATTTTAAACTCTATCGGGAAGACGGTACAGAAGCCATTTATTCGCCGTACTCTATCTTAGCTTTGGGCATGAAAGAGCTAGAGTTTCGAGACGATTTTCCTAAGCAGCTTCGCTGGGTTGGTTACAAATGCCTGTCCTTTGATCGTCTGCCTGCAGCTCATGAGTCTTATTTTGAGACCGAAAAGAAGCGGGTTTTAGTGACTTGCGGCACTCATTTGAAATGGGAGAAGGAGCGCATGGTGGAGCGGGCGAAAAAGCTAAGCCAGCTCTATCCAGATTACCTCTTTTACGTCACCTTGGGAGAATCTAGTGGCTTGGGCAATGCTCCGAAGAGACTTGCGGAAAACCTGCTGCTCTTTGACTACCTGCCCTATACAGATATTTTGGATAAGATAGATTTTGCTATTCACCACGCAGGAACGGGTATTATGATGGCCTGTATTGAGCATGAGATTCCCAGTCTCATTTTGCCGCAGGATTATGACCAGTTTGACAATGCCGTTCGTGCTGAGCTAGCCCAGGTGGGGTTGGTTGCTCGCAGAAAGAATGATGCAGAAGTGCTGCGCCTTTTTAAGGAATTGACGAATCGCACGGACTGGTCTCAGTTGAAAACTCTTGCCCAGCAAAGCAAAGAATATCAGCCTACAGAGATTCTCTATCAAGAGCTAGGGCGGCTGCTTAAGGTTGATTTATAACTGGAAAACTCAACAAACCATTAAAGCATACCTCCAATATTAAAATATCTGAATTATTAAATTTCCCTATTCTTTTCAAGGAATAGGTTTTTTGGTCTATTCAAGTCTTTTTTAAGATGTTAAAATGAAAGTGATTACAAGAAAGTCGTTGGAAAGCCAGCTTGGCTTTCTCGGAGTGACTGAAGAGGAAAGATGATGAAGAAAGCAATTCTAATGATGACTTTTGGCTCGCCAGAGGAGATTAGCTTTGAGGGAGTGGCTGAATTTTTTACCAATATTCGCCGCGGTGTCAGGCCGCAAGACCATGAAATTCAGACCCTCTATGATAACTATGTCCTCATCGGTGGAACGCCTCTGCAGCGTATCAGTCTAGAAGAGGTGGAAAAGGTTCGTCAGCGTTTGGCTGGCGAGTATGCGGTTTATTTTGCCAATAAATTCTCACGTCCTTTTATCCCTGATGTGATTAAGCAGATGGAAGAGGATGGTATTGAGGAATGTATCTGTTTGATTCTAGAGCCGCATTTTTCTTACTATTCTGTCATGGGTTATGAGAAGTTCATCCAGAGTGATTCCATCCGCTTTAATATCATTAAGGAATGGTATCAGGAAGAAGCTATCCTTGATTATTGGGCAGAGGAGCTGAGAAAGATTCTTACAGAAGAGGTTAGAGAAGAGACCTTCAAGATTTTCTTTTCAGCCCACAGTGTGCCTATTCTGGCCTTGGATTTCGGAGATCCTTACATTGATCAGATCTATGACAATGCCCGTTTGATTGCTGCAAGGTTGGGTTTGACAGAGGAGGATTATCTCAATGTTTGGCAAAGTGAGAGTGACATCGGACTCCCTTGGATCAAACCTGACGTGCTGGACTATATGCGCCAGCAAGAAACACATCCGCAGCATTATATTTTTGTGCCGATTAGCTTTATCAGTGAGCATATAGAGGTTCTTTTTGACAATGATGTGGAGTGCAAGGAACTTTGCGATGAACTGGGTGTTGCTTATCATAGACCGCCTATGCCCAATGCAGACGACCGTTTAATTGAGGCTCTGATTCAAACTATCCGCCGCCATGAACATGAACCCTTCAAAGAATGTTTTCCAGAAGAAGAAACCTTCGATGAATTACAGCCGTCGGAGGAGAGCAGCCAGATTCTTGCAGAGGCTGAAGAGCTGAAAATGCCAGATTTCGTCAAGAAGCTGATTGAGAAAAAAGGGCGCGAGAATGTTAAGATGCCATATTTTGTCAAGAAAATGCTGGAGAAAGCAGGAAAGCTACCCAAGAGTTGATTGTTCATATTCGTTGATGACTTTATAAGATCATTCTAGAAGGAGAAAATCGTGAGACTTTGGCACCAAGATTTGATTGAAAAACTTCCGCGCCAGCAGCTTTTAGGCCAGCATCGAGAATGCTCAGCCTTACGAGGACGAGGGTGGGGCAAGCCGCATGCAACGGTCAACTATGTTTTTGAGCACAGCCCTTATTGCCTCTATGCTTATCACCTGCTGATTATGGAGGAGATGCAGAAGCGGGGCTATCAGCCAGACAGCCTTTGGCTGGATAAAGACTATCGTGGCAAGACTTGTCCACCTTACCAGCAGTTGCCAGCTGAGGAGCTAGAACATCCCATTTATCCGGAGCATGACGCAGCCTATCTGAAAGAATGCTTGGAAAATCTGAAAGAGAAGGGAATAGAAATTTTCTGATTCCCAAGTATCAAGACGGCATAGTGTTAAGGTTATAGAACAACAAAAAGGAAGATATAGTGCTCTTCCTTTTTTATATGTTTTTTGTGATAAAATACCAGTGACTTTTAGGAGCTCGAAATTTTTTAAATTTTCTGAGTTGTAATTATTGACATTACAATTCCGTGTGTTATAATTTTAGATGTAATAAAGAAAATTACAATAAAAATTTGTAACTTAAAAGGAGGAACATATTATGGCAAGCATTACAATTTTTGGACAAGGAAATATGGGACAAGCAATCGCAAGTGTATTCACTTCAGGTGGACATGAAGTTGATTTTGTAGGGAAAGAAGGTCTTACAAAACGTGCGGGTGATATTGTTGTATTGGCTGTTCCATACGCCGCAATTGCAAGCATTCTTGAAGCTAATAAAGCAGCGCTCGCTGGAAAAATCTTAGTAGATATTTCTAACCCTGTAAACTTTGAGAATATGGATGAATTGCTTACACCGGCTGGGAGTTCAGCAGCAGAAGAAATTGCTAAGTTAATTCCTGAAGCTCGTGTGGTAAAAGCTTTTAACACAAATTTTGCGGCGACAATTGCTTCGAAACAAGTCTCTGATAAAGAAAGAACAACTGTTCAATTGGCTTCGGATGACCAAGAAGCTAAGAAGATTCTTGCTGGATATATCCAAGAAGGTGGTTTAGATACGATTGATGCGGGCGAGCTCAAACGTGCTCGTGAATTAGAGGCAATGGGTTTCTTGCAAATAACACTTGCTGCACATGAGAAAATCAACTGGACAGCTGGTTTTGCTGTTATTAAATAAAGAAAAAAATTAGCCTCAAAGCAGGCTAATTCTTAGACTGAAAACAAAATCCTCAGAAGTTTCACTTCTGGGGATTTATACTTTTACGAATTCAAAATAAACTTCTCAATAGCAGTTGCGACCCCATTTTCCTCGCAGCTGTCTGTGATGGCATCGGCTAGGCCTTTGACATAGTCTGAAGCATTTCCCATGGCAACACCGAGACCTGCATATTCCAGCATTTCGATGTCGTTGTTGGCATCACCGATTGCCATGATTTCTTGAGGATTGACGTCCAATTGTTTAGCCAGTCGCTCTAGGGCAAAGGCTTTGGTTACACCGGACGGCATAGCCTCGTAAATGACCGGCTGAGAGCGAACACCACTGAAACGCTGGCAGATTTCTTGGCCAAAGTCAGCTTCAAAAGAATCTACTTGCTCTTGGCTGCCTAAAAACATAGCTTGGAACATTCTGTGTTGACCGCTGCAAGCTTCTTCTAGGCTAATCTCGGTTGGAGTCGTGAAGACCAAGCTAGCATCATTCACGACATAGGAACTGGCTTTTTCTCCAACGACGAAATAATGCTCCTCATCAAAGAGAGTCAGCTGGACAGGGCTATTTTCAGACAGGGAGTAGAGATAGCGAATATCCTGACCGCTCAGCTCTTGCCAGTCTACCAGACTCCAGTCGCTGGTCTGGTGTGTAGCGCAGCCATTGTCCACGATGACATATTCGTTTTCTTGTGCAAGGCCCAGCTTGTCATAATAGGGCTTGACACCAACCAAGGGACGGCCTGTGCAGAGAACCAATTTGACTCCTTTTTCAATAGCTCGGTGCAGAGCCTCAATGTGAGCCTGAGGAATTTCTTTTTTGCTGTTGAGCAAGGTGCCGTCCATATCAAGTGCAAGAATTTTAATCATAAAGTGTCTCCAAAATTATTCTCTGACTAGTATAGCATAATTTATAGAGAAAGTCCGAGTCTATAGGAAAAATCACTGGTCTTGTGTTATAATAAATAGAATACCCTAAAAGGATGAGAAAAATGAATTTAGAAGATTTGAAAAAACGTCAGGAGAAGATCCGCAATTTCTCCATCATTGCCCACATCGACCACGGGAAATCAACCTTAGCTGACCGGATTTTGGAGGCGACTGAGACGGTTTCCAGCCGGGAAATGCAGGCCCAACTCTTGGACAGCATGGACTTGGAGCGGGAGCGCGGCATCACCATTAAGCTCAATGCTATCGAGCTCAATTATACCGCCAAGGACGGTGAAACCTATATCTTCCACTTGATTGACACGCCGGGACACGTGGACTTTACCTATGAGGTATCGCGGTCGTTAGCGGCCTGCGAAGGGGCTATTTTGGTTGTGGATGCGGCTCAGGGGATTGAGGCTCAGACCTTGGCTAATGTTTATCTAGCGCTGGATAATGACTTGGAAATCCTGCCAGTCATCAATAAAATTGACCTGCCAGCTGCGGATCCAGAGCGGGTGCGGGCAGAAATTGAAGACGTGATTGGACTGGATGCTAGCGAAGCCGTATTGGCTTCTGCCAAGGCTGGTATCGGAATTGAGGAAATTTTAGAGCAGATTGTGGAGAAAGTTCCAGCTCCGACTGGAAATGTTGAAGCACCGCTCAAGGCCTTAATCTTTGACTCGGTCTATGACGCCTATCGTGGGGTAATCCTGCAAGTGCGGGTGATGGACGGTGTGGTCAAGCCAGGAGATACCATTCAGCTCATGAGCAATGGTAAGACCTTTGACGTGACTGAGGTCGGCATCTTTACTCCCAAAGCCATTGGTCGTGATTTCTTGGCTACTGGGGATGTTGGCTATATCGCAGCCTCTATCAAGACGGTACAGGACACTCGGGTCGGAGATACAGTGACCTTGGCGGACAATCCAGCTGCTGAGCCATTAGCTGGCTACAAGCAGATGAATCCTATGGTCTTCGCTGGTCTCTATCCTATCGAGTCCAATAAATACAACGACCTGCGTGAGGCCCTTGAAAAGCTCCAGCTAAACGATGCCAGTCTGCAGTTTGAGCCAGAAACATCACAGGCATTAGGATTTGGGTTCCGTTGTGGATTCCTGGGCTTACTGCACATGGACGTCATTCAGGAGCGTTTGGAGCGCGAGTTTAATATTGATCTGATTATGACGGCTCCGTCTGTTATCTATAAGGTCAATATGACGGATGGGACTTCTCTTGATGTGTCCAATCCGAGCGAGTTTCCGGACCCGACCAAGATTGATTCCATCGAGGAGCCCTATGTCAAGGCGCAGATTATGGTTCCCCAGGAATTTGTCGGAGCGGTGATGGAGTTGGCTCAACGCAAGCGCGGTGACTTTGTGACCATGGACTATATCGATGATAATCGAGTCAATGTCATCTATCAGATCCCGCTTGCTGAAATCGTCTTTGACTTCTTTGACAAGCTCAAGTCCTCTACTCGTGGCTATGCTAGTTTTGACTACGAAATCTCTGAGTATCGCTCGTCTAAGCTGGTTAAGATGGACATTCTCCTCAATGGCGACAAGGTTGATGCTCTTAGCTTTATTGTTCACAAGGAATTTGCCTATGAGCGTGGTAAGCTGATTGTAGACAAGCTCAAGAAAATCATTCCTCGTCAGCAGTTTGAAGTACCCATTCAGGCTGCTATCGGTCATAAAATTGTAGCTCGGACAGACATCAAGGCTCTGCGTAAGAATGTCTTGGCCAAGTGTTATGGTGGTGACGTTTCTCGGAAGCGCAAACTCCTAGAAAAACAAAAAGCCGGTAAAAAACGGATGAAAGCTATCGGCTCTGTCGAAGTTCCACAAGAAGCCTTTCTCAGTGTCCTGAGTATGGATGAGGAATAAAGTCCGATGAACTTTATTTGCCTGAGCCCTGAATTATAAAAGCGAAGAAAATTTCAGTTGATGTTATTCACCCGAGCTTGGAAATAGGAGAGTGAGGCAAATCTTGGATAAAACGATTATCTTGATAGTAGCCATAAGTTTCTTTATTGGCCTTACAAATTTAGTTATATACCGATTCTATCGACGGGAGAAGAATATTCAGAAAAAATATTCGACTACTACTAAATTAAAGTGAAAAGACCTACAAAAAATTGTAGGTCTTTTCTTAAAATCCGAACGTTAGGAAATCTTTTTTGGATTTTACTTGACATTTTCTGAAATAGGGATATGATAAAATGTGAATATTACATAAGAGAAATCTTGTGCATGTTCAAAAATAATAGAGCGTTGCATCCGTAAGTCAATTTGACACGGCTCTTAAAAAACAAAAGGAGAAAGAATGAATACTTATATCCAAAAGAAAATCGCAAACATGAAGCTGACGCTTTCTGAAATGTCTGGTGGCTATAAACGCATGGTGACTAGTATGAAGAAGCTCGGCTTTTCTGGCACCTTGAAGCTTATCTGGGACGATTTGTTTGCTCATCGCAGTCTAGGTCAATGGTTTTATCTCTTGATTCTAGGGAGTTTTCCGCTCTGGCTAGAGCTGATATATGAACATCGCATCGTGGATTGGACAGGGATGATTTGCAGTCTAACCGGGATTATCTGTGTGATTTTCGTTTCTGAAGGACGGGCTAGCAATTACCTCTTTGGTTTGATTAATTCTGTGATTTACTTGATTTTGGCTTTGCAGAAAGGCTTCTATGGCGAGGTCCTGACGACTCTTTACTTTACAATCATGCAGCCAATTGGACTCTTGGTGTGGATTTACCAAGGTCAGTTCAAAAAAGAAAAGCAAGAGTTTGTTGCTCGTAAGCTAGATGCTAAAGGATGGACAAAGTATCTATCGCTCAGTGTGCTTTGGTGGTTGGTCTTTGGCCTGATTTATCAGTCTGTTGGTGCCAATCGTCCTTATCGTGATTCAATCACGGATGCGACAAATGGAGTAGGGCAAATCTTGATGACGGCTGTTTATCGTGAACAGTGGATTTTCTGGGCAGCGACCAATATTTTTTCTATCTACCTCTGGTGGGGTGAAAGTCTTCAAATTCAAGGGAAATATTTGATCTATTTAATCAACAGTTTGGTCGGATGGTACCAGTGGAATAAGGCTGCTAAAAAAGCATAGTCCTATAAACGGAACATTAATCGGACGTGACAATGTATCTCTTTCCTTTCGTACTAAAAATATGGTAAACTAGTATTAGTAAAATTTATTAGATTTAGAAAGGAATGACCATGAAAAAGAAGTACTTTCTGCTCTCCCTGACTATCTTAGCTGGTCTTTCTCTATCTTCCTGTAGCCTTATTAAGAGCTATAGCAGTCGGAAACCATCGGATTCTTCCAGTCGGGTTTCCCTGAGAGATGACAGCGATACAAGTAGTAGCAGTCGTAGAGACAAAGATTCGTCAAAGACTACTGGTACGCAGCGGGTTGGCTCTGATGATTATGGCTATATCAGTATTCCTGATAATTGGATTAAGTTTACAGACGTAGATGGTGGCGACAGTGTCCAGTATACGGATGGAAGTGGCTATAATATTGTCACGATGAACGCTTATACAAAAGAAAAAGCTAACATCGGAGAAGGTGAAGAATTCAACGCTGAAACTATTGCCCAACGGATTGCCTACCACTGGAAGGATAATAAGGAAGTCGATGATTTTTGGGGTGCAAAGAGTACCGTAGCTGGAAATGAAGCCTTTCAGATTAATGTTGTTTTAAAATCCACTCAAAACCTAACGGTTTGGGTCTTCAAACAAGGCGATAAGGTCTATATGATGTCCTTTGAAGGCGATGAAGATACTCTGTATGAGTTTATCCCCTATATCGAAGAAACTTGGAGCACTAGCAAAGACGGCGGGACAAGCATTTGATGATAACTCTCTAAGTTTATAAAAAGCAAATCTGAGACTCGTTCTCAGATTTTTTTGTTAGATGGAATATATCATATTTTTGCGGTTTGACAACATTTAAGAGCGCTCATTTTATGATATAATTAAAACAATTTGAATACAGAAAGAAAAATATATGACCCAAGAAATCGACCTTGAAAAGTACCACCAACTAGCCCTGCAAAAGCAGAAAGAGCATCGAAAATTTTTAGCAAATCTCAAGAAAAAGCCACCAAAAAACCTCGATAAGATTGCCCAGCAAATCCATAATGAGGTCTTTGAGGAGATTGACTGTACAGCCTGTGCCAATTGCTGTAAGACGTTGGGGCCAGACTTTAAGGAAGCCGATATTGTCCGTATTGCCAAGTATTTCAAGATGAAGCTGCCAGCTTTTGAAGAGGAGTTTCTGCAGGTTGACGAAGACGGTGACAAGGTTTTCAAGGCCATGCCTTGTCCTTTTTTAGGTGGAGACAATCTCTGCTCAATCTACGATGTCCGTCCCAAGGCCTGCCGTGAGTTCCCTCACACAGACCGCAAGAAGATTCATCAGATTAATCATCTGACAATCAAAAATACCCTGACCTGTCCTGCGGCTTATCTCTTTGTGGAGAAGTTGCGGGATAGGTTGTAGAATCCCCCTCTAAATCTTGTACAAAAATTCTAGGGCGGAAGTATCTTATATCTGTTAGACTATAGTTAGAATTGAACACGGCCTAAAAGCTGTGTGAAAAAGATAAAATTTTCTCGGAGCAGGAGCACCTCCGTCAATTTTCCTATTTTCACTTTGCTTTTAACGGTCTTAGTATCTTTTATGAGGTGAAAAAGAATATGATGCATCAATTCAATCGAACCATGGAATATCTGGAAAGTAAGTTGGACGAAGAAATGGATTTGCAGAAATTCCAGCAGCTGTCAGGCTATTCATATGCTCTCTTTAGCAGGCTCTTTTCCATCCTGGCGGATATGACTTTAGCAGAATACTTGCGCAATCGTAGGCTGTCAGAAGCTGTGACGGACTTGCGGGAAAGCTCTGAGAAAGTCATTGATATAGCACTGAAATACGGCTATGAGTCTTCGGATGCCTTCAGCGCAGCCTTCAAGAAATTCCATGGTGCGACCCCCTCAGAAGTTCGAAATGGAAAACCTTATAGGGTCTTTCCTAGACTTCAATTATCCTTAAAGATTACAGGAGGAAAGAACATGGATATCAAGATTCAAAAGAAACCTGCTTTTACCGTGGCAGGTGTCCTATTGGAAGCTATTGACAATAGCCAGTGCCCGTCTGCATGGGAGCAGCTCTATGCAAATCACAGCTTTGAAAGCCTAGAAAGTCTGGGCAGTGGCCAATCCTTTGGTGTCTGCTCGGATGTCAAAGAAGGCGAAATCATCAACTATATGGCTACCTATGATGTGAAGAATAAAGCGAAAGCAGAAGAACTAGGTCTGTCAATCAAAGAAATCTCAGAAGCAGAATATGCCATCGTACCAGTCAAAGGCGCTATTCCAGCCAGCATCCACCATGCTTGGAAATATGTCTTGGAAGTCTTTTTCCCAGAAACTGGCTATCGCCACTCAGGAGCACCAGATTTTGAAGTTTACTCCGAGGGTGACATGTCCTCGCCAGACTATCAAATGGAACTCTGGATACCAGTGGTGAAATAAAATGGTGATTGCAAGTCATTTTTTAGGTGTTGATTACAGAGGAGGATGATGCTATGCAGATGTATTTTGGGGACGTTTCTCTTTGTTATACATATTCACTTGCGATGGCCATGCATTCGTATGGTTATGATGTTCGCCCTGAGTTTTTGGAAGCCATTATGGTGATGGGAAATGGCGCTAGTACTATAAAGGAAGATGAAAAACACCCCTTAGTCTTCTTTGATAATGGGATGCCAGACAGTTCTATCAGCCATTCTTTAAACATTCTGGGTTTTACATACGATGAATACTATATAAAGAATTCAAATGAGGCAGATCTTCTCTCTATCAGAGAGATCTTAAGTAAGTTCTTGCTCAGCGGACCAGTTGTTCTTGGCCCTTTGGACATGGGGTATCTGACTTATAATCCCAATCATATTCATTTGTATGGGGTGGACCATTTTGTTTCGGTTTATGATCTAGATGATGAGTTTATCTATTTCCATGATCCAGCAGGTTTTGCTTGTATGAAAATGAGTTTCTCAGAATTTTCGAAAGCCTGGGAAGCTAAAAATATCGACTATAAAAGAGGTTCTTTCTCCATGTGGGGAAACTTTAAAAAAATCAAATCTCCAACTTCCAAAGAGATTTATCAGAAAACATCTATGCTGATGAAGCAACGATATGAGCACGGCGAGGAGAATGTGATAGCAAGATATGCTAAGTCGGTAGCGGACAATGGCTTGAATGAAGAACAAAAGCATCTTCATCAATACTTTAGCTTCAAATTAGCTTCTATCAGAAATCTATACATGAGCAACTTCTTAAAAGACCACGATACGGTCAGATCTGAACTAAAAGAAAATTTAGCAAAGTTGTTCGGCCAAGCTCATCTATTTTGTATCAAGGAAGATTATCAGAAACTGTCAGAAGTCTTGTATGATATTGCAGCACTAGATAATAAATTTAGAGATTTGTGTATTCACTATAAAGAAGAGTAGAAGAAGTGAGAAAAACGAAGATGCTGTTTGGGAAATAAAAGAATGTAATGCAGCAGGATTGAAAGAAGGGATAGCAGACTATCAGACGTATCTCTGGATACCAGTGGATAAATAGATTAGAAATCAGCTGTTTATTTTTGAGCGGCTGGTTTTTTATGCATTGTGGTATAATGAAGCTATTACAGTTTCAGAAAGGATTTCGATTTTGCCATACAAATTTCTACTTTTCGACCTTGACCATACGCTGCTGGATTTTGATACGGCAGAAGACATTGCCTTGACTCATTTTTTGGAGGAGCAGGGCGTAACGGAGATTCAGACCTACAAAGACTATTATATTCCCATGAACAAGGGGCTTTGGCGGGAACTGGAGCAGGGGAAAATTACCAAGCCGGAGCTGGTCAACACTCGCTTTTCTCGTCTTTTTGCACATTTTGGCGTTGAGAAGGATGGCGCCGAGTTAGCCTTCCTTTATCAGCAACATATTGCTCAGCAAGGGCAAACTTACGCTGGTGCAAGCGAGCTTTTGGACAGTCTGACAGCAGCTGATTATGAGATTTACGGAGCAACCAATGGCATCACGGCTATTCAGACCGGCCGCATGGCCCATTCCGATATTTCTCCTTATTTTAATCATATTTTTATCTCGGAAAAGATGGGGACTCAGAAGCCTGAAGCTTTGTTTTATGAAAAAATAGCAGAGCAGATACCAGATTTTGACCTGTCTCAGACTTTGATGATTGGAGACTCCTTGACAGCAGATATTGCTGGCGCTAATAATGCTGGATTGGACTCTATCTGGTACAATCCCAAGCAGCTAGAAAATGAAAGTCTTTTTCAACCGACCTATACCGCCTATTCTTATGACGACATTATCAGACTGTTGATTCCGTAAGGAGGCTGCAAATGAAAAACTATTGTCCGTTTTAACAAGAAAGACTAATCTAAAAAATTTTTAACTCTGTCAAGAAAAAAACTTGACAGCTGTTTTTAATCTGCTATAATAGAACATGTGCTTAATAGCTTTGCTATTTCACCAAAAGAAAAAAATAAAGAAAAGAGACCTTAATAATGGCAGTAAAAATCCGTTTGACTCGTATGGGTTCTAAGAAAAAACCGTTCTACCGTATCAATGTTGCAGACTCACGTTCACCTCGTGACGGACGTTTCATCGAAACCGTTGGTACTTACAACCCACTTGTAGCTGAAAACCAAGTGACTTTGAAGGAAGACCGTATCCTTGAGTGGTTGGGTAATGGTGCACAACCTTCTGATACTGTACGCAATATCCTTTCAAAAGAAGGCGTATTGAAGAAATTCCACGATTCAAAATACTCTAAATAATAGAAGCATAGGTTGACATATGGACACGATTGAAAATCTAATTATTGCGATAGTGAAACCTTTGATTTCACAGCCTGATGCCTTAACTATCAAGATTGAGGATACACCTGAATTTTTAGAATATCACCTGGATCTTGATCAGAGTGATGTTGGACGTGTAATCGGTCGTAAAGGTCGTACTATCTCCGCTATAAGGACGATTGTTTACTCTGTCCCAACCGAGTACAAAAAAGTTCGCATCGTCATTGATGAGAAATAAGAAGCAGCGGGGCTATGTGTCCCGTTTTTTTCTATTTCTCTTAGCGAACTGAGTGCGCAGCTCTCAAGTGAGCTTAGGGAAATTGATGCCCAGCAAAGCGTGGGTACAAGGCCCTTAATGAAACAAGCGTTAGGTGTAGTTGCATTTAGGACCATTGATGCAGTTCGACCTTCGTGAGAACTAGACACTTCGTTTAAGAGAAGAACGAAATGCAGGGGCGAGTTAAGGGAAACTCGAAGCCGGAGGACATATGAAGCCAGAAGATTATGCTTGGAACGCTCATGAGCGCAAGTGTTATGAGAATAGCCAAGTGATTTTACCGAGTCCATACAAGCTGAAAATCCTGGATGATGGTGAGGAGAGATTGGAATTGGAGCTTGTTTTGGAACAGCTTCCTCAGGGGCAACTGGCTCGATGGGCTATGAAAATGGCGTCAAGCTTTATAGCTCTGATAGATGCGGAAGATGAGTCTGAAAAGCAGAAGATTTTGACTCAGGTAAGAGCAATTTTTCAGGCTCGACTTGATGGTAGGGCATCTGCCTATGAACTAAGGCAGGCTGGTTTCTTGGCTAACAAACTGTCGCAGCAAGCCCAATCACAAATCGGTAAATATGCTGCGCGTGTCTTTGCCCAAGCAGTTGCAACAGGCCACATGCGGGGCCATGCTATTGTCGCAGCGGATTATGCCATCAAAGTCAGAAATTTGCAGAGTCCAGATGATATGCAGCGGGCTGTCAAGGAAAGAGAAAGACAGATAGAGCTGGCATCTGCTTTTATTAGATCAGGAAAGGAAACTTTATGAAGCATTTATTTTCACGCTTGTCACCAGCGCAAAAGATTATCTTGTCTTTTCTTCTGGTGATATTCTGTGGCTCCTTGCTACTCAGTCTGCCTTGGGTGCAGACGGCTAGTTCCCAAGCGGGCTATCTGGATCATCTTTTTACAGCTGTCTCGATGGTCTGTGTGACAGGGCTTTTTACTCGATCGGTTGTGGATACATACAATGTCTGGGGGCAGCTCCTTTGCATGTTACTGATTCAGATTGGTGGCTTGGGCATCCTGACCTTTATCGGTTTTTTCACCATGGAAAGTCGGAAAAAGCTCAGCCTCAAGGATCGCCGTATTCTGCGGGATAGTTTTAGTTATGGTCACAATCGTACCTTAGGTCAATTTGTCCGTTCGATTTTTATCACGACTTTTAGTATCGAAGGACTGGGTGCGCTCCTTCTCATGATTCGCTTCATTCCCAAGTTTGGTCTGAGAAAAGGGATTTTTAATTCTATCTTTTTAGCCGTTTCTGCATTTTGTAATGCGGGCTTTGATAATTTTGGCAATGATAGCCTACTAGGCTTGCAGACAGATGTTTTGGTCAATATCACCTTGGCTCTCCTCATCATTACCGGAGGACTGGGCTTTATGGTCTGGTTTGACTTGGCGACTAAATTGGGAGGAAAACAGAAGGGGCTGCACTTTCATACTAAGGTAGTCTTGCTGCTGACTGCTGGTCTCCTCGTTTTTGGGACGGTCACGAGTCTCTGGACGGAGTACAATAATCCTGGAACGATTGGCAATCTTTCCTTTGGCGATAAGCTACTGGTCAGCTTTTTTCAGACAGTCAGTATGAGGACAGCTGGCTTTGCTTCCATTGATTATACAGCTGCTCGTCCAGTAACCCTGTTTATCTATCTGCTCCAGATGTTTCTGGGAGGGGCTCCGGGTGGTACAGCGGGCGGTCTGAAAATTACGACCTTCCTAGTTCTTTTTCTTTTTGCTCGAAAGGAAATCCTGGGCTTGCCTCATACCAATATGGGACGGAGAACGCTGTCTCCTCAGCTAGTGCAGAAGGCTTTTGGTGTGACAGTGATTTTTCAGCTGACATTTCTGCTTGGTCTTTTGGCTCTTGGGCTAGTGACCGATAGCAGTCATCGTTTTATTTACCTGATATTTGAGACTGTGTCGGCATTGGCTACAGTTGGTGTCACGGCCAATATCACTACCAGCCTCAATACAGCTGGTATGATTGTGATTATGTTGCTAATGTTTATTGGACGGGTGGGGCCGCTGACTCTTATGGTCAGTCTCAACCATTATCAACCGAAGAAGGCTGCAACCTTGCATTACAGCAAGGCGGACATTATGATTGGATAGGAGAAAAGAAATGGCAAATCAAACAGTTGGAATCCTCGGCTTGGGGATTTTTGGACAGAGTATCATTGAGGCCTTGATTTCTCAAGATGTAGAAATCATTGCGATTGATAATCACGAAGAGACAATCAATCAGTATGAAGACATGATTGCCGTTGGTGTGATCGGGGACATTACTGATATGGAGCTTTTAGAGGCGGCAGACGTTGGGTCCTGTGATACGGTCATCGTAGCGACGGGAGAAAGTCTGGAATCCAGCGTCCTAGCGGTCATGCACTGCAAGGCATTGGGCGTTAAAAATGTCATTGCCAAGGTCAAAGATGAAGTAACTCAGCAGGTGCTGGAAAAGGTGGGAGCTGATCTGGTTATTCTGCCTGAAGTGGAGGCTGGTATTTCATTGGCCAAGACTATTCTCTTGAACCATTCGATTGAGGTCTTCCAGCTGGATGACGATGTAGTAGTGGCTGAGTTTGAACTGCCTGCTAGCTGGGTCGGGAAAACGGTCCGTGAAGTAGATGCTCGCAGGCTTTATCATCTTAATATTATCGGCTACCGTCTGACAAAAAATCAGCCTTTGGAAAGCAAGTTTACTCCAGACTTTGTTTGGCCAGAAGGCGTCAGCATTATGGCTGTGACTGATAACCAGCATTTGGATAATTTACGTGAAATAGTGAGTAGCAGCTAGGATAATTCCTCTTCGGTGGGGGCCAACCGATTCTATCTAGGCATTCGGCACCTTTCTATTATATGAAGAAAAAATGGATACATAGGAGCTCTTTCAGGGCTCTTTTTTGAAACCAGTTGCAAAATTTATTATACTATCACTAGAAAAGGAGTGATTTTATGAGCTTAACCAGCCAGATCATTACAGCAGATTTTCCAGATTTGGATAAGGTAGAAGCCTTGAATAATGAAGGTTTCCCAGAAGAGGAAAGGATACCGCTCAGTGAATTTTTACGATATGAGGAACAGGAGGATGCTAATTTTTTCGCCTTTTATCATGAAAAGGAATTTGTTGGTTTTGCCTTTGCCATCTCCAACGCGCAAGCCTTTTATGTTAGTTTCTTTGCTATTATGCCCCACTTGCGCATCCATGGCTATGGCGGTGAAATCATCGAAAAGCTGGTCAATTTCTATCAGCGAACCATGCTTTTAGAAATAGAGCGCCTAGATGAGCCGTGTGATAATCTTGAACAGCGTCAGGATCGCTGGGAATTTTATAAAAGCAAGGGTTTCTGCTCGTCGAATGCATTTCTGGAATATGAGGATCTTAGCTTTGAAATTCTTTATCGAGGGGATTCTTTTGACGAAGAATCTTTTTCGATACAAAGTCCTTGCCAGCCTTCCTCGCACTCATCCCAGTAGAAAAAGCGCTCCAGATTTTTAGGTCTGCCAAATAGTTTAGCTATGATTTTGGCTATTACAGGAATGCCCGTATTTTCCAGTAGCTCAATATAAGGGCCTTGACTAAAGTATATTAAGGCATTGTTGGGTTTTTTCCTTCTGCCGTATTCGACGACAAAACCCTTTTCTTCCCATTCCTTGACCGCTTGCCGTAAGCCTTTTACCTTGTAAATCAGATGGCCGCTTCTTATCATAGTAGCCCCTCCTTTTCGTATTCTGCCTTTACCTTAGCATAGATTTTTAGGAAAAATAAGCCTTGAGATTAGCCTTCATTCACAGTGTAAGCAACTGCCTCTTCTAACACGGATCTTGGTTGAATATGAAAAATTTTTGGTATATAATTTTTGGTATTGGGGTGCCCTTATTCTGCTAGCAAAATAGCTAGCTCTCAGATACTAGTGTGCGCCTGGATAATATTTGTAAGAATTGATTGGAAACATTATGAAAGAAAAAATAATCAAAACGAAAGTAGGACAGCTATTTGTGTCCTATCAACCTGCGGAAAAGATTGCTGTATTTTTAAGCGGTGCAGGGAGTCTGCCGACCTATGAAAATTTTTTGCCAGTTATTCGGAAGTTACCTAAAAATTGGGGCTATTTAACAATAGATTACCCTAATGCTGGCCAAAGTCCACTCGAAAATCAAGAAAATTTTGTTTTGGACGATTTGGTTCAATCTATTATAGAGGTTTTATCGCATTTTGAAGTCATCCAGTATGCTGTTTGTGCGCACAGTATTAGTGGTCTTGTAGCAGTTAAAGTTGCTGAGTCAGAGCCATTTTGTCAGGGACTAATCTTAATTGAGCCGACCACTTATTCTGTTCTATATGGCGAATTAGCTCAAAATCCTTATCCCGAATTTTTATCCTTACAGGAGAAAGTTCAGACGCTCGGTGGAGGATATGAATATCTGAAAAAAATAGGACAAGAGAGTTTTTCAGTAGCTGATTTTAAAATCTTATGGGCGAAGGCAGAAAAGAGTTCAGATAGATTAAAATCTGTACAAGAAGGATTTCAACATTATTGCAGTATCGCAAAAAGCGATTTTCAAAACTTAGATATCTCTTTTCAATTTCCGATTTTTATCCTGAGTCAGACCTATCGAGAACAAGAATATAAAGATTCCGAATTTGCTTCACAAAATACCCAGATTATTTTAGGAGGCAACCATCATTATTTACATTGGAGTCAGTCAGAAAAGATAGTTGAGCTTCTTTTGAAGTGTGATGGACAAGAGGTATACAAACTTTAAATGGTATATCGAAAGCGGGAGTAAATATACATGCAAAATAGCTGAGATTTTAATCTCAGCTATTTTAGTACATATTTATGAGGGTTTTATCCCAGAATCTCAGCAATAGCATCTCGAATTTCCTGAACGGTTGCGGATTTGCTATGGTCACTGGTATCAAACTCGATATATTGGCCATCATCATCAACAGTTCCCCCGACAGGCCCTTCGGATCCATCGACTGATGTTCCAATGGCAGGGGGGATGCTTGTGTCTGCATAGTCTATATCAATAACGATGATGCGCGTATTGGCCTCTAAATCATCTATCATTGGAAGAGACGATGCGGAGGTCATGTTCTGACTAGCATAGTATTCTAGGAAAGCCTTGATGGTTAGGTTATCAATTTGAGCAATTTTTTCGTCAAGGGCTGAGACATTTCTAGTTTCCCTCGTTTCGTTTTCCATTGCTTGTCCTTTTTTGACCTGTGTCAAAGCAGTCAGACTGGCAGCTGTTGTGGCTAGAAGAGCAGTAGAGAGCAGGAGTTTGCTTAATTTTTTTCCCATAGGTATCACCAACTTCTTTCTGGTTTTGCGTAAATACACTTGGGTATTTATAGTGTTGAGATTCTATATGTATAATTATACGTTAAACAGCAACTTTAATCAAATAAATATAGGCAAGAGAATTCCCCCTTATCTCCCTTGTACATTCCCCTATATCATGATAAAATACTAGGCAGAGTATAATATGTTGGAGTCGAGATGAATTATTTTAATGTTGGAAAAATTGTCAATACGCAAGGTCTGCAAGGTGAGATGCGAGTTTTGTCAGTGACGGATTTTGCAGAAGAGCGTTTTAAAAAAGGCAATACTCTTGCCCTGTTTGACAAGAAAGATCAGTTTGTCATGGATGTGGAGATTGCTAGCCATCGCAAGGTCAAGAACTTTGATATTATCAAGTTTAAGGGGATGTACCACATCAATGACATCGAGAAATTCCGTGATTTCACTCTGAAGGTTCGAGAGGAAGATTTGACGGACTTGGAAGATGGGGAATTTTACTACCATGAAATCATCGGCCTTGAAGTCTATGAAAATGAAATTCTTCTTGGTACGATTAAGGAAATTCTGCAGCCAGGAGCCAATGATGTCTGGGTGGTCAAACGCAAAGGCAAGCGCGACTTGCTTCTGCCTTACATTCCGCCAGTGGTGCTGGGGATTGACATTGAGCAAGGTCGAGTTGACGTAGAGATACCGGAAGGATTGGACGATGAAAATTGATATTTTGACCCTCTTTCCGGAGATGTTTGCTCCTTTGGAGCACTCGATTGTAGGTAAAGCAAGGGAAAAAGGTCTCTTGGAAATCAACTACCATAATTTTCGAGAGAAAGCTGAAAAATCGCGGCATGTAGACGACGAGCCATACGGCGGAGGTCAGGGTATGCTGTTGCGGGCCCAACCTATTTTTGATGCCTATGATGCCATTGAAAAGAAGCAACCGCGTGTGATTTTGCTGGATCCTGCTGGTCGGACTTTTGACCAAGACTATGCTGAGGAACTGTCTAAGGAAGAGGAACTCATTTTCATTTGTGGCCATTACGAAGGCTATGATGAGCGGATCAAGACTTTAGTGACAGATGAGATCTCGCTTGGGGACTATGTCCTTACTGGGGGAGAATTGGCAGCTATGACTATGATTGATGCTACAGTTCGCTTGATTCCAGAGGTTATCGGCAAGGAAGCCAGTCATACAGATGACAGTTTTTCGTCTGGACTCTTGGAATATCCTCAGTACACTCGCCCCTATGATTATTGCGGCATGGTCGTTCCTGAAGTCCTTATGAGCGGCCATCATGAAAAGATCCGCAAGTGGCGTCTCTATGAAAGTCTGAAAAAGACCTATCTAAGACGGCCTGACTTACTAGAACTCTATCAGATGACGGCCGAAGAAGAAGCAATGTTAGAAGAAATTCGACAAGCTCAATCGGACTGACAAGCAAGGTTAACTCTTAGAAAGGATCTAGGAGTTTTTGCTTTATTTGATACAGAAATGCTCATTTTTGTTGGAAAAACCAGCTTATTTTTCTAATAAAACATTTTTGTAACTAAAATGTAATAAAAAAACTATTAAAACTATACGTTTGCTACTAGTTAATACTAGCGTTTTGTGATAGTATATTACTATGCGGGCTGCTATACCCAGGTTAATTATAGTATGTGAGATTATAAAAAGGAGATTGATTATGGAAAAGAAAATAGGCAAGTCTGTTGTAGCGACTGGTATCGCGGCTACAACTATTATTTCTGGTGGACTGACCCATCAAGTGCACGCGGATGAGTTGGTTGAATCAACTGTAACAGCTCCACAAGCGACTGAAGTAACTGGGAAACCAGTGACAGCAGCAGATGTAGCTGTTGCCCAAGAAAATGCTGAAGCTGCCAAAGCTAAACTCGATGAGCAAAGATCGATAGTAGATACTGCTAAAACAGAAGCTGAAGATGCAAAAACTAGCGTGAAAGTGGCTGAAGCCGCTGTTGAGACTGCTAAAGAAATACAGGCAGAAGCAACAGAAGAAAATGTTGCTAAAGCGGAGACAGAAGCAAAAACAGCAGAGCAAGAGGTTAGCACGAAAGACACTGCCGTTCGAGAAGCTACAGCTAAAGCTGCTAAGGCAGAACAGGCTGTTAAAGATCAAGCAAATACTATTAAGGCGAGTCAATCTCTGGTAGATGTTGCAGAGACTGAATTGAAACAAGCTAAAACACCACTTAACTCAGAAGAGCAAGCTGTAGCAACTGCTAAGAGTCAGCAAAGTCAAGCACAGACTGCCTTAGACAATGCAAAGTCTGAACTGACAAAGGCAGAACAAGCAGCGTCTTCTGCTCCCCAAGTGCAGGCTGAAATCCAGAATAAAATCAATCAGGCAAAGGAATCTTTGGGGCAAACCAATCAAGCTATTAACTCTCTTGAAAGACAGATTCCGGCTGCCGAGAAAGCAGCAGCAACAGCTCCTGTTGACCTTCGCAATACGACTTATTCTCAATTTTTAGAAAATGTTCGTAACAATGCGGCTAATCAGGAGATTCGTGATGCTGCTAACAATGCTCTTGCAGTTTACCAACGCGGACAAAATGAGTTTGGTATCTCAGTTAATTCTGACCCAACAAGTCCAGCTAGTCTAGAAAATAACCTTCAAGCTTTGGAGTTGGTTAAGGCCATTAATGCTTACCGTCGTAATGCCGGCTTACAAGAGTTGTTGGTTGATCCGTATGCGAATGTGGCCAGCCAGATTCAGACTATCTACTTTGAGCGCAATAACTGGCACATGGGTAAGCTGATTGGTAACGAAAATGTGGCGATTAGTTTTGACCCTCAAGGAGCTGTCAATTTCTGGCACAAAGAAAAAGAAAAGTATCAAGAGATTGCAGCGCAATATGGACTGCCTACTGATGAAACTCAGATTGATGCTAATGCTATCTATATGCGAGTTGGAGCTGGTGTATTTGCTCAGATTGGCCACTATGTGCAGATGATGGACAATAAAGCCAATGCTATCTCAGCAGCTTATGATAAACATCCAAACCAATGGGGCACACCTCATGGTACATCCGAAGTTGGTTTCCATCATATTAGCAACTTTGACCAACGTGTTAATAATGGTACTTTGCTGACTGTTGCGGCTATGGAGCAGTTGTTACGTGCTGGTGGTGGTCGTTCTGCAGGTTCTAACGCTAATGTTACAGCACTTAAGAATCAATTGGCTGAACTCAAGGCTCAAAAAGTCGGTCAGGAATCAGCTATTAATATCCTCAATGCTCAATTAGCTGATGCTCAAAAGGCAGCGGCAGCTCAAATTGCAGCAGTTGAAGCAGCTCGTCAGAAGGTAGCAACTGCTGAAAATAATCTGGCATTGACCAAGCAAAATGTTGCCCTTAAGCAGGAAGCTCTCGACAGAGCGACAGCTAAGATTGCAGCAAACCTAGCACCTTATCAGACTAACTTGAGCAATGCTCAGGCAGTTCTAGCGGCAGCTAAGGATAAGTTGGCAGAACTTCAGTCAGCCCAAGAAGCTGCGAAAGCTAGTTTGACAACTGCTCAAGAGGATTTCTTGGCTGCTCAAAAAACATTAGCAGCAGCTAAAAAGAAAGTTATTGATCTAAAAAATGCTCCTCAGTTACTAGCAGAAGCTGAGCGAGAGTTGGCAGAAGCGCAGCTTGATTTTGAAGCTAAACAAGCAATCTTAAATCAAGAGACTGCAACTTTAGCTGTCCTTGAGGAATCCTACAACAGTCTTCAAGCGAATTATGAAACTCGCTTAAATATCTTGAATCAAGCATCTCTCCTGTATGGAAATGCTCTGAATAGTAACTATCGCTCAGGTGAAGATAAACAGACTCTAACAGCTGTAAAAGGCGGAGCTGCTGGTCCAGGTGCAGAGGATGAATCTAAGAAAGATTCAGATGTTAAGACTGCAGAAGTTCATGCGAACACTCGTGAAGTAAAAGGAGCAACTACAGGCGCTGTTCAAGCGGCAGGTGGTGGTGCATTCACTGATTTTGTTGTAAATCCTGCAGCTCAGCTAGCTAGTGTGGCTACAACTGCTGATAAGGCTCCAACAGTTCCTGCTATTTTGCCAAATACTGGTTCAGAAGCAGAACGCCTAGCAATTTTTGGTATGGCACTTGGTGCAGCGGCCTTTTTGGGAACCAACAAGCGCCGTCGCAGAGACGAAGATTATAATTAAAGAAATACAAAATGAGGCTGGCAATTATTCCTGTCTCATTTTTTTGTGTCTTCAGCAATTAAACAATCTAATATAAAAAGAAAGAAAAAAACTTCCGATATTAACTGTCGGAAGTTTTCAATATACATATTAGTTCCTATTTGACTGCTCCGCCTGTTACACCTTCTACGTAGTATTTCTGCATGAAGATGAAGAGAAGAGTGATTGGGATAGCGATGATAATAGCTCCAGATGTGAAAGGCAAGAACCATTTATTGATGGCGTCCTTATTAAGCATTTGGAAAAGTCCCAAAGCAACCGTGTATTTTTCCTTGACATCGCCTAGGATGACAGAGGCAAAGATGAAGTCGACCCAAGGTCCCATGAAAGCCATAAGCGCTGTGTAAACGATAATCGGTTTTGAAAGCGGCAATGTAATAGTCCGGAAGATTTGGAAGCGAGTTGCTCCGTCAATCATAGCGGATTCGTCCAAGGAATATGGGATTGTATCAAAGAAACCTTTAGCAATATAGAAGCCTAGAGCCGCTCCAGCTGAATAAACCAGAATCAGTGATGTAAGGGTTTGCGTCAAATTGAGTGCTTTCAAGATGTAGTAAACCGCAATCATAGACATGAAGCCTGGGAACATGTTAAGAACCAGAGCCAGCTTGAGGAAACGGTTTTTATGCTTGAATTTGATACGACTGAGTGAGTAAGCCATACCCACAGTAATCAAAGTAGACAGGATACAAGTCGCTGTCGCAACAATCAGGGTATTCATAAACCACTGAACAAAAGGATATGTGTTGTTATTAAATAGTCTGATATAGTTGTCAAAAGTATAAGTTTTAGGGAAGAAGTAAGGGACCGCATTAGAACCTTCACCACGGAAGCTGGTCAGAAAAATCCAGATAATCGGCGTTAGCCAGATGAGTGCTAAAACAGTCAACAAGACATAAATCCCTAATAAACCGAGTTTTTTTCTATTTTTCATTATTTAGCAGTTCCTTCCTTGAATGATGCGGATCTAGTATAGGCTAAGAGACTGAAGGCTGCAGAGATTGCAAAGATCAGGATACCGATAACAGATGCCAGATTGTAGTCCTTGGCAGAAACGGTCAGTTTATAGAGCCAGGTAACCAAAAGGTCAGTTGAACCTGCCTGATAGTAGGAAGAGTTAGTAGGTCCACCGCCTGTCAGGAAGTAGATCACGTTGAAGTTGTTGATGTTCCCGATAAACTGTTGGATGAGTGATGGCGCCATAATCAAGAGAATTTGAGGGAAAGTAATGCTCTTGAAGATTTGAAGCTTGCTAGCTCCATCAATCTCAGCAGCTTCGATTTGCTCGCTAGGTAGGTTCATGATAATCCCAGTCGCTACCAGCATGGTAAATGGAATACCAATCCACATATTGACAAGGATGATTGAGAACTTAGCCCACACAGGGTCACTCAAGAATGGAATTGGATGCTGAATGAGATGGAGGCTTTGCAATAATCCGTTCAAAGGTCCATTGTCATTCAGGAAATTACGCATCAAGAGCAGGGATACGAATTGTGGAACTGCGATAGTAATAACGAAGAGTGTCCGCCAAACTTTCTTGTACTTGAGACCTTTTGTATTGAGCAAGAGAGCCAAAACAATTCCGAAGAAGAAAGTAGTAGCTGTCGCAGCAACCGCCCAAATCAAAGTCCAGCCCAAAAGTGGGAAGAAGGTGCTAGCCATACGGCCTGAGAAAACATCACCGAAACTTGAGAAGCCAACCCAGTCAAAGAGTGACTTAGGAGCTGGATGCTTATGGTCAAAGTTAGTAAAGGCCAAACAAATCATATAGATCAGAGGCAGGATGGTAAAGAGCAGTACTCCGATAAGTGGAATGCTCATCAGGCCCATGTGGAAGCGGCCGTCAGCAAGTGTCTTAAAGTCCTCAACGAAGTTAGGAATCTTCTGGCCTGACTGCTTGAGAGCCATCAAGTGACGAGCACTTTTCAGATTACACCAGTAGATATAGGCGAAGACAGCACAGAAGATGAGAGAAGCAAGTCCAAAAATCAGCATTAGCATAGAGTTGTCACCAGCTACTTGAACGGTGATTTCCAAGCCATTAACTTTTTTGATAGTCTCTCCTTGCTCCTGAGTACCCAGAGTAATCATACCGCCGATAGCCGGAACGATTTGGACTGCAAAAGCAATGAGGAAAGCAATTTCTGAGAAGAGGAAGAGCAGCCCCTTGATAAATTGTTTGTTTACGAGGTTGCTCAGCCCCATTATCAGAAAAGAGAGTTTGACATCCCAGGTTCCCTCTTTAAAAACCTGAACCATGGATGCATTGTCATAAGATGACTGAGTCATAGTATTCTCCTTATATTTACAAAGAAAGAAGTGAGAAGGCTGCCCCCCTCACTTCAATGCTTATTTAAATTTGCTTGAGAATTATTTAGCTGCTGCTAAATCTTTATCAAACTGTTGTAATTTTGCGAGGTATTGATCTTCACCAAATTTACCGTTGTAAGCATCGCTGAGGATTGCAGCACTTTCAGTCCAGAAGACAGACATTTGGCTAAGTTTAGGCATAACTGTTGTGTAGGTATCAGAAGATCCCATTGTGATAACAGCTTGTGCCAATGCATCTTTCTTCACATCTTCAGACTCTTGTACTTCTTTGTTAGCTGGGATGATGTGACGTCCTTCAAACTTGAATTGGTTTTCTTGGCTTTCTTTGCTAGTAAGTGCTTGAGCCAGTTTGTAGCTTGCTGCGATACGGTCAGTGTCGCCATTTGAAGGTGTTTGGTTAACTGCGTAAAGTTTTACACCAAGGAATGCTTTTTGTTGAACGTCTTGTCCACCGATATTAACAGTTGGATAAACAGAGATACCAAGGTTGTCTTTACCGACAGCTTTTTCAGCAGCTGCATAGTCCCATGGACCAGATTGGAAAGCGTCAACTGAACCATCTTCAAATTTAGCAAGAAGGTTAGCAGCATCTACGTTTACAAAACCGCTGTTATTCTTTTGAGCTGCAATGAACTTCAGAACGTTCACACCAGCTTCGTTACCCCAGTTTGTTCCGTCTACTTGTTCACCATCTTTACCAAAGAGAGTGTCGCCAACAGAAAGGAAGAGTGGAGCAGTAGCGTAAGCATTAACTTCTTTCAAGTTTCCGCCGAATTTAGCTTTAGATGTAATTGTTTCGTATGATTTAACATCGTCAGCAGAAAGTTTTGACTTGTTGTAGTAGGTTACTTGTGACTCGATACCAAATGGGAAAGCATAAGTTTTACCTTTATACTGAGCACCAATCGCTGCTTGTTCTGTATCGTTTTTCTTGATTTCTTCTGCCATATTAGAAGGAACTTCTTGAATAGCTCCGGCTTCAACTAATTTACCTAGTTGGTCGTGTGGCAGAGAGAAAACATCGGCAGCAGTACTAGCATCTTTTGTCAGATTTTCCTGAGCGTTTGGATCTTCCATTTCGACTACGTCAACCTTGTAGCCTGATTCTTTCTCGAACTTGCTAACTGTATCAGAGTAAGAATCTTTAGCACCAGTTGGTACCCAAAGTTTCAAGGTCTTGCTATCGGCTTTAGAAGAAGAGCTCTCCTTGCTGCTATTTGAGCTACAAGCTGCTAAGAGCGTTCCTGCAGCCAGCAAGCTGACACTGCCCAATACTACTTTTTTCCATGTTTTCATTCCTATTTCCTCCCGGAATTTTTATTTACAATTCTATTATGCAACCGTTTGCAATTTTTGTCAAGTCTTTTTTTGAAATTTTTTTAAAAATATATTAATTTTTCTAAAATTTTTCTATTTTATTTCTGTTTATTTAATCAAAGCCTATTAAAATAGCTGTGCAATCGCTTGCTTGATTTTTACTTAGAAAACGCTTTATTATGGAGAGAATCGTTTTTCTTTTGAAATAGATTTTTGGTACTTGAAAGAAGATTTAAAAACAGGCTATAGTTAATCATTACCTATGAAAGGAATCAAACTTATGATTTTCTAATAATCTAGTGTCTACCTGTTTAATACTTCCCTTTTCTGCTATAATAGACCTATGAACAAGCTAATCCAATCAAAGCTGGAACTGTTGCCGACCAGTCCTGGCTGTTACATTCACAAAGACAAAAACGGTAGCATTATCTATGTCGGAAAAGCCAAGAATCTTCGCAATCGGGTTCGTTCTTATTTCCGCGGTAGCCATGATACCAAGACGGAGGCTCTGGTTTCTGAAATTGAGGATTTTGAGTTTATTGTCACCGAGTCCAATATTGAGGCTTTGCTTCTTGAAATCAATCTAATCAAGGAAAACAAGCCCAAGTACAATATCATGCTCAAGGACGATAAGTCCTATCCATTTATTAAGATTACCAACGAAACCTATCCGCGCCTAATCATCACGCGCCAAGTCAAAAAGGACGGCGGACTTTATTTTGGCCCTTATCCGGATGTCGGTGCGGCCAATGAAATCAAGCGTCTCTTAGATCGGCTCTTTCCTTTTCGTAAGTGTACCAATCCACCTGAAAAGGTCTGCTTTTACTACCATCTGGGGCAGTGCAAGGCCCACACTATTTGCCAGGTAAACAGCCAGTATTTCAAGGAGCTGGCCCAGGAGGTAGCAGCCTTTCTCAAGGGTCAGGATAATCAGATTATTGAGGATTTACGGGGAAAAATGGCTGGCGCAGCGCAAGCTATGGAGTTTGAAAAGGCAGCGGAGTACCGCGACTTGATTCAGTCCATTGGTACGCTACGAACCAAGCAGCGGGTTATGGCCAAGGATTTGCAGAATCGGGATGTCTTTGGTTACTATGTAGATAAAGGCTGGATGTGCGTACAGGTTTTCTTTGTCCGCCAGGGTAAGCTAATTGAGCGAGATGTCAATCTTTTTCCCTATTACAATGATCCGGACGAAGATTTTCTGACCTATATCGGCCAGTTCTATCAGGAAAAATCCCACCTCAAGCCCAATGAAATTTTGATTCCGGCAGATATTGACGAAGAAGCTGTCCGAGCCATAGTGGATACCAAGGTGCTTAAGCCCCAGCGAGGCGAGAAGAAGCAGTTGGTCAATCTAGCTATCAAAAACGCCCGAGTCAGTCTCCAGCAGAAGTTTGACCTCTTGGAGAGATCTATTGAAAAGACTCAAGGTGCTATTGAGAATCTAGGGCAGCTCCTTAACATTCCGACACCTGTCCGTATTGAGTCTTTTGATAACTCCAATATCATGGGGACCAGTCCGGTATCAGCTATGGTGGTCTTTGTCAATGGTAAACCAAGTAAGAAGGACTATCGCAAGTATAAGATTAAGACTGTGGTAGGACCTGATGACTACGCAAGTATGCGTGAGGTCATCAAGCGGCGCTATAGTCGGGTGATTCGGGATGGACTGACTCCGCCAGATCTGATTGTCATTGACGGTGGACAGGGCCAGGTCAATATCGCTAAGGAAGTAATCCAGGAGCAGTTGGGATTGGATATTCCCATCGCTGGACTGCAAAAAAATGACAAGCACCAGACTCATGAATTGCTTTTTGGTGACCCTTTGCAAGTCGTAGAACTATCCCGCAATTCGCAGGAATTTTTCCTGCTTCAGCGTATCCAAGATGAGGTCCACCGCTTTGCTATTACCTTCCACCGCCAGCTCCGGTCTAAAAATTCCTTCTCATCGCAGCTGGATGGCATTGAAGGCTTGGGACCAAAACGCAAGCAAAACCTTATGAAACACTTCAAATCGCTAACCAAGATTAAAGAAGCCAGTGTTGACCAAATCGTCGAAGTCGGCGTGCCACGAGCAGTGGCAGAAGCGGCGCGGGAGAAGTTGAATCCGAAAACTCAGGAGCAGAAACAAGCACAGTTGCGAGAGGTTGCGGAGCCAATTGTAGACATAGATTGAAAATCAATTTGTCAGCTTTAAGAGAGTTTTATAAAATAAACTTAAATGAAAGCTTTAAAAAATGGGAAAATTATAATTATTATAATGGAGTTGTCTTTGGGAATAGATAATCATCAAATACAAAAAATATCTGATATTTTGTATACTGAAAGCAATGCTAAAGCTGTATCGTATATTAATAGTCTTCAAACAGAAGATGAACTGTTTGTATTACTTGATAATTACAATTGGGATAATGGTTTTGAAGTGCCCCAAGCAGTTATTAATCATTCTAAGTATACTCTTTCAATTGCTTTATTAGCTTTTTATCGTGCAGATGGCATCAGGTATTTATTAAATGCAGAAGCAGCCTTTGCAAATTCTTCATCTAAGGAATGGGAAGATTTTGTAAAAGATGTCTATGTTAAAATTTTCAGAAAGAGATTTCCGAATGGAAATATCTCTTTTCAACCCGAAATAACGAGAATTCAAAAATTAAAACTAAAAAAATTAAAACTCGCATTAAATTCAATTTTCATTGATGGAGTTTCTGGGAAAAATTTGAATATAATAATTTAATCAAATAATTAGTTAAACATCTGAAAAATGAAAATATAAACCGAGACTTGAGACATCTATGAAAAATGAAAACTTTAAGAATGTTTTGACCAAGAAAGAAGCTCTAGTAATAGCGATTTAATAAAGGGCTTAAGAGATTCAAGTAGCCAGAATGGAGAAAACGAAAGCTCTGCGACGGAATAATCTTATCAAGTGTCAAGAGATGATAGTCCAATCTTATAGAGAATGAAAAACCTCTGCAAACTCTTACAAAATATGATAAAATGAAGCTAGTATATTTAGAAAAGGATGCGACTTATGAAATTTCTAGAACTCAATAAAAAGCGTCATGCGACCAAGCATTTCAATGACAAACCTGTGGATCCAAAGGATGTTCGCACAGCGATTGAAATTGCAACGTTGGCACCCAGTGCTCACAATAGCCAGCCGTGGAAGTTCGTTGTGGTGCGGGAGCGTAATCAGGCTCTAGCAGAGACATCTTTTGGTGGAAATGTGGACCAGATTAAGGAAGCTCCAGTGACCATTGCCCTTTTTACGGATACAGATTTGACCAAGCGGGCTCGCAAGATTGCGCGTGTGGCTGGAGTTAAGAATTTCTCTGATGAGCAGCTCCAATTTTACATGCAGAATCTGCCTGCTGAGTTTGCTCGCTATAGTGAGCAGCAAAAGAGTGATTATTTAGCTCTCAATGCTGGTCTGGTGGCTATGAATCTTGTTCTAGCTCTGACTGACCAAGGTATCGGCTCGAACATCGTCTTAGGCTTCGATAAATCTAAGGTTAATGAGGTTTTAGAAATTGATGAGCGTTTTCGTCCGGAACTCTTGATTACTGTTGGTTATACAGATGAAAAACTAGAGCCTAGTTATCGTTTGCCGGTTGATGAAATCATTGAGAAACGTTGATATAAACGTGTTTACGATTTAATTCATAGTTGAAATGATTTAAATCGAATTGGAAATTGGGGTGAAATAATGACAATTGATTTTAAAGCGGAAGTTGAAAAACGCAGAGAAGCTCTCTTAGCTGACTTGTTCAGTCTTTTGGAAATCAACTCAGAGCGGGACGATTCCAAGGCAGACAAGGAGCATCCTTTTGGACCTGGACCTGTTCAAGCTCTGAATAAGTTTTTAGAAATTGCTGAACGCGATGGCTATGAAACTAAGAATGTTGACAATTATGCTGGTCACTTTACTTTTGGTGAGGGTGAGGAAGAACTTGGGATTTTTGCCCACATGGATGTGGTTCCTGCCGGGAGTGGCTGGAATACAGATCCTTACAAACCTGAAATTATTGATGGTAAGCTTTATGCGCGTGGTTCATCTGATGATAAAGGACCAACCATGGCTTGTTACTACGGTTTGAAAATCATCAAAGACTTGGGCTTACCAGTATCTAAGCGCGTGCGCTTTGTAGTAGGAACAGATGAGGAATCTGGTTGGCAAGACATGGACTATTATTTCAAGCATGTTGGTTTGCCTGAGCCAGACTTTGGTTTCTCACCAGATGCGGAATTTCCAATCATTAATGGTGAAAAAGGGAATATCACAGAATATCTCCACTTTGGTAACAGTAATGATGGCAGCTTTAAACTAAAGAGCTTCACTGGCGGACTTCGTGAGAATATGGTGCCAGAATCAGCGACAGCTATTTTTACATCAGCAGTTGATGCAGCGGAATTGGATAAGAAATTACAAGACTTTGCTGCTGCTCACAAGGTTTCAGCTAGTCTGAAAGAAAATGGCGACGCTCTTGAAGTGACAGTCATTGGGAAATCAGCTCATGGTTCTACACCAGAGGATGGTATCAACGGAGCAACTTATTTAGCTCTCTTCCTCAACCAATTTGACTTTGCTGGTGATGCCAAGGCTTATCTGGAAGTTGCGGCTCAAGTTCTGCACGAAGACTTTACAGGTGAGAAGTTAGGAATTGCTTATACAGATGCTAAAATGGGTTCTCTTAGCATGAATGCTGGTGTCTTCCATTTTGATAGTGCTAAAGCTGACAATACTATTGCTCTGAACATCCGTTACCCGCAAGGAACTGATCCGAAAACGATTCAGGCCAGTCTTGAAAAAGTTGCTGGTGTTGTGTCAGTAAGCCTATCTGAGCACGGACACACTCCGCACTATGTCCCAGTAGATGATGAATTGGTAGCAACTCTTTTGAGTGTTTACGAAAAACAAACAGGTCTCAAAGGATACGAGCAAGTCATTGGTGGTGGAACCTTTGGCCGTCTTTTGAAGCGTGGTGTGGCTTTTGGCGCCATGTTCCCAGACTATGTCAATACTATGCACCAAGCCAATGAATTTACAGATGTAGAAGACCTTTTCCGTGCTGCGGCCATTTACGCAGAAGCTATCTACGAATTAATCAAATAAAAAAGAAGAACTCGTTTGGTCTTGCCAAATGAGTTTCTTTGCAAGGAGCTGCTATGCATACATTAGATGATATTACTAAGGCCATCATGGCTGATTCAGAAAATCAAGAATTTACGAAGCAGGGAATCAAGCCGCTTTTTGCGGCGCCTCGGAATGCACGGATTAACATTGTTGGACAAGCGCCGGGGCTGAAAACTCAAGAGGCAGGGCTTTACTGGAAGGACAAGAGTGGTGAGCGGCTGAGAAAATGGCTGGGTGTCGATGAAGAGACTTTTTATAATTCTGGATACTTTGCGGTTTTGCCCATGGATTTTTATTTTCCGGGGCATGGGAAGTCTGGAGATTTACCGCCTCGTAAGGGCTTTGCGGACAAATGGCATCAGCCGATTTTGGAGCTTTTGCCAGATATTGAGCTGACCATTTTGATTGGTCAGTATGCTCAGAAATATTATCTGCATCAAAAAGGAAATATCAAGCTGACCGAGACGGTTCAGCATTATCAAGACTACCTGCCTGACTTTTTCCCACTGGTCCACCCGTCGCCCCGCAACCAAATCTGGATGGCTAAAAATCCTTGGTTTGCAGCTCAGGTTGTACCAGATTTACAAAAATTAGTAAAAAATATCATGGAGAAATGAGGTAAGAAGCATGGATGCATATCAACAAGTAGCTAACAAGTTGCAAGAGTTGGGGATCACCTTTGATGTGGTGGAGCACCCTCCTGCATTTACGACAGAGCAGGCAGATAGCTATATTGAAGGCATGGAAGGTGTTCGGACTAAGTCCATGTTTTTGACCAATAAGAAGAAAACCCAGTATTACCTGCTGATTATGGATGACAAGAAACGATTGGATATGGATGACTTTAAAGTTCAAGTGGGAGCCGATCGGATTCGTATGGCCTCATTGGACTCCTTGGCAGAGAAAATGAACCTACCAGCAGGAACTGTATCTCCCTTTGGTCTTCTCAACAATGAGGAGAAGGACATTCAAATTTATTTTGATAGGGACATTGTATCAGAGGATATCATGACTTTCCATCCCAATACTAATGAAAAAACTATTTTTGTCTCTACAAGAGATTTATTTAAATTCTTGCAAGATTTAGGTTATTCTTACCAAGTTCTTGAGCTTTAACTAACCGTTTTGCTGAGTTAGAGGAACGCTATCCAGCTTCTCTTTCGAGTGATTAAACCTAGCAGATTGGTATCACTCGTTTGCTAGCACCTCTGTACCTCTATCTTGATCTTGGATGAAGGACGTGTCCAGCCACTTGGTTTCCCTCAGGGGATTCTCCAACAGCCAGCCAATGATTTTGTCAAACAACTATTAGATCTTGCTGGAGTATCTGACTGATTTTTTGAAAAGTCTAAGCTTAGAATGCTAAACTTTGTAGAAAGCGAGGTGATTCTATGGAAACGATGAAAGCTATAGTCATTTACGAAGCGGGTGGCCCAGAAAAGCTTCTGCTGGAAGAAAGACCGATTCCAGAACTTCAAGAAGGCTGGACTCTGGTCAAGGTCAGAGGATTTGGGATTAACCACTCAGAGATTTTTACTCGCGAGGGCTTATCGCCTAGTGTCACCTTCCCTCGGATTTTAGGCATTGAGTGTGTTGGCCAAGTTGCCGAGACGACTCGGGCAGATTTAGAGATTGGCCAGAAAGTGGTTTCCATCATGGGTGAAATGGGGCGAGCTTTTGATGGTTCTTATGCTGAGTATGTCCTCCTGCCGAACGACCAAATTTATACAGTTGAGACCGACCTGACCTGGACTGAGCTGGCAGCAGTGCCAGAGACCTATTATACTGCTCTAGGCTCTATGAAAAATCTGTGCATTGACCCCAATGACAAGATTTTGGTTCGGGCTGCCACTAGCGGTGTCGGTTTGGCCTTTGCTCGTCTGGTCAAGGCACAATTTCCAGACACACATATCGTGGGTTCTGTCAATAGTGGTTCCAAACAGTTTCTGCTCAAACACCAAGCCTACGACGATATCATTATAGACCAGGATGGCCGACTGGAAACAGAGGATAAGTTTGATAAAATCCTTGAGTTGGTCGGTCCGGCAACTATCAAGGATTCTTTTGACCATATCGCAGAAGGGGGGATTATCTGTGTCACCGGTCTCTTGGGGGGCCAGTGGGAACTGGATGATTTCAACCCAATCGAAGAAATCAAAAACAACAGTTTTCTGACAAGTTTTCACTCTGCTCATGTGAGTCAAGATTTGATGAATGAATTATTTGACTACATTGACCGCTATCAGGTCAATGTTACACCAAGGCGTGTCTTTTCCCTAGAGCAGGTGCCCAAGGCTCATGCTTTTATAGAGGGGACGGCAGGTTTTGGAAAAATTGTGATTATGAATGAATAGGAGAAAAATGATGCAAAAAATTAGTGCGAAAGATTTATATGACAAATTGCAGGCAGAAGAACTGCAGTTGATTGATGTTCGCGAGGTAGACGAATTTACAGCTGGACATGTCTCTGGGGCTCAGAATCTGCCTCTCAGCAGCCTGCCGGAGAATTATGGGCAATTGGATAAACAAATCCCCTACCATATTATCTGTCAAAAAGGAGGCCGTTCAGCGCGTGCCTGTGAATTTTTAGAAGCCAAGGGTTACCAAGTAATCAATGTCGAAGGAGGAGTGGAAGCTTTTCCTGCTAAATTGACGTTATGACAAGCGATTAAGAAGAGCAAATGCCGGAATAGATTGAATTTCCGGCCCTTTTTTTGTATACTATAGTAGTATAATAATTTATAGATAGGAGATATTTTATGTCAAAACATGATTGGCTTGAATATTTTGAGGCCGTTAATGGACGCTCGGCTACAGAGGAAGAAATTGCCCAAGCATTGGCAGCTGGGGAATTTGTTGAGGCTGAACAGGTAAGTGCGGAGCAAGCGCCTAGTGAAGCTAGCCCAGCTTCATCAAGCTTTGAACAGCCACAAAACTTCCAACAACCTTTTGCTCAACAGTACCAGGAAGTTCCACAGCAACAAGCGAATCCAAATCAATTTGCTAATCAGGGACAACCATATCAGCAACAAGGATTTCAGCAAGCGAGCCCTTTTGCTGGACAGCCTCAGTCTTCTGGACCGCAAGCTTATCAGAACAACCCGCAGCAAGGACAGTTCAATTCACAAGTACCTCAACAAGGACCGCAGGCTTATTACAGTCAGCAGCCTTCTCAGCCCAACGAGTTTTCTAAAACAATGAAAGGTTTCTGGACTTGGCTTGTTTCAGCTTGGAAATCACCGACATCTGAAGTTGAGAGCAGTAAGGTGAATGGCTACCTATCTTTAGGTTTGACAGTGTTCTTTTTTGCTATTGTTGCAAACTACAACATTTTCAGTACCATTGGTATCATGAGTTTTGGTATGTATAATGGGCCGACTTTTAATTTCAAAGTCTTCTTTGTTTCACTGATAGCTGCAGCTCTCTTCCTTTTTTCTATTATTTTAGGTGGTTTTGTTGTGAAGCGTTTGGTCTACCAGGATAGAAGTTTTACCTTTAATAAGGCTTTTGATTGGTACGGTCGACTTTATGCCATTGTTCTTCCATTTATTGCTGTTTCAGCTCTGTTTGCTCTGTTGGGTATTATTCATTTATCTCTGTTCTTCACATGGATTGGTCTTTTGTTAGTCGGAGTTGGAGCGACCTTTGCTTTGATTTATTCCAAGACAAACAACTCTATGGATCCTTTTTATAAATACCTATTGGCCATTATTGTCAATGGTGTGATTACACTTTTCTTCTCTTTCATCGCTTTTTCTCTACTAACTAGTATCGCAATGATGTAATAATTGGAGGAGATTTATGGCAACAAAAGAAAAATGGGTTGATCTCTTTGAAAAAGTAATTGGTCGAAAACCAACTGCAAGTGAGTTTCTAGCCGGCAAACAATCTAACTTTGAACCAAAAAAAATTAAGGAGATTGCAGGCGAAGCAGAGGAAGCAACCACAGAAACTTCGTCAGTAGAAAATACTACTGATGAAGCATCTGATAATCAAAATATTGTTCAGGAGACACCTTCTGAAGATTCTGTCACAGAAGAATCGGTTAAACCATCTTCACAAGATGAGAAGCAAGGTTCTTCTGAGTCTAGCCAATATGAAGAACTCCGCAAGAATTGGCTGCAAGCTTTTGAAAATAATATTGGTCGAAAACCTACCAAAGAAGAATTTGCGGAGGCTAAGAGTCAAGGATTCACTAACCTGCCTATTCGGTCTGAACTACTCGACTCACAATTACCACAGAAGCCAGTAAAAAAGGCTAAAAAGAGAATATCCAAAAAGCAAGCAATCATGATTGGGGGGCCAACCCTTCTAGTTGCCGCTTTGATTGGAACTTTCTTTTATTTAAACTCTATAACTGGAGTTAAAGTGGTCACAGAGCATTTTGCAAAAGCAGTCTCTAGTAAAGACTTTGATGAAGTTGCAAGTCTTCTTTCTACTCAATCCGATAAGTGGACACGTGCTGAAGCAAGAGCGCTAGTTGAGCATCTAGAGAGCCAGGAGATTAATCTCGAAACTGAGCTAGATAACATTGTTGAGTCAAATGGCAAATCTGCTTATATCGATGACAACAATAATAAGATTTTAGGTGTTACTGAAAAGAGTAAGAAATTTGGTATTTTTCAGGAATATCAGATGGTTTCCTATCCAGTCAAAGTTAAAGTCAATACCAATTTGGATAATGCTACCATTAAACCTGGTGAGAAAAAAACTATTACTCTTAAGAAAAACACTGACACTGAATTGGGTGAATATCACTTTATCAAACAAGACTTTACTCTCAAAGGTAAGACGGATGTTGGAGATGTAGAGAGTAAAGTTCAGCTTGATTTAGCTACGGCTAAGGATAATGAAATCAAACTCGATCTCAAGTCTGAAAAGAAACAGCTAAAAATTACGATGCCTTCTGAAACTTCAAAAGCAACAGATATTAAAATCGTTGTTAATGGTAAAGAGAGTGGTAGCAGTTTGACCCCTGAGTTGCAGCTTGTTCCTTATCAAGAACTTGAAATTTATGCTAAGTTTACTATCTCTGATACTACCTTTACTACCAATAAAGAGACAGTTGTTGTGGAAGATGACACCACTAATGTGAAATTATCTCTTCCTAAGGAAGTGGTTTCTAAGATTAGAGAAAAGAACGAAGAAGCGAAAAAGGTTGAGGCTCAAAAGGCAAAAGTCTCTACTTTCCTTAATGACTACCGCAGTGCTGTTTTCAGCTCAGTTTCTAACAGGAGCAACAACTATTCTCAATACTACGATACCTCTAGTGCAGTATATCGAGAAATGGTTGAGTGGACCACTGGTGGTGGTGTTAAGAAAGCGAAAATTAACTATTATGAGCCAGGAGCTTTGGATATCCGCGAAATCAAGGAAGAAAATGGTTCCTATATCGTGACAACATATGAGGACTATACGGTCCACTATACCGATAACACTCCAAATAGTGTAAATCGTAAAAATAAGACTTATTACTTGAAACCTAGCGGGGATTCTTTTGTAATCTATAATCTTGAAGTTTCAGAAGGTTGATATTATGAGAATAAAATACAGTAAACTAATTTTTCTTGCAGCATCTGTTCTTGTTCTAGGCGCATGTTCGTCAGGTAAAGACACTACTGGAGACAGCTCTGATAAACAAGCGGCTAGTTCAACCAGTACGGTTAAGAAACAAGACGCTGAAAAAGGAAAAAATTCTAGCCAAGATACGGCAACATCTTCAGAGAGCACTGATACTAAAAAGGAGCAAAATCACGAGGCCAAAACTCTTGATCAAAATGTTTCTTATAACGGCAGCTACTACAGTGTCAAAGGGAAATATGATGAGATTCTCGTAGTCAACAAACACTATCCTTTGTCAGCTTCCTATAACCCAGGTGAGAATACGACTGCTAAAGCAGAATTGCTCAAACTGATTGCAGACATGCAAGGACAAGGCTATGCCATTAGCGACCAATACAGCGGTTTTCGCAGCTACGATACTCAGACAGAACTCTATCAAAATTATGTCAATCAGGATGGTAAGGCTGCCGCAGACCGCTATTCGGCTCGCCCAGGCTACAGTGAGCACCAAACTGGTTTGGCATTTGACTTGATTGATAAAAATGGCAATCTCGTACAAGAAGCGGGAGCAAGTCAGTGGCTTCTAGATAACGCCTATAAATACGGTTTTATCGTTCGCTATCTAGAGGGTAAGGAAGGTTCAACTGGCTACATGCCTGAAAGCTGGCATTTACGCTATATTGGTCAAGAAGCAAAGGAAATTGCTCAATCAGGCAAGTCTTTAGAAGAATATTTCGGCATTACTGGCGGAGGCTATGAAGACCAGTAGTCACATCATCCATTAGGAGGAGGAAGAAAATGAAATTTTTTGTTACCAATCCCAATAATGATTTTGCAGAAACACCTGTGCAAGAAGAAGGCAGAATTATCCATCATCTGCATCTTGCTAAAGGAAAAGAAGTACCAGAGCACAGTGCTGATGCATTAGTAACAGTTGTTTGTTTATCAGGAAATGTGAGCTTTTCTGCCGGAGAACAAACCGTGCGGCTAGTGGCAGGTTCCTTTTTAACCATGGAGCCCAATGAGCCACACAGCTTGGTTGGAGAAGAAGATAGTCACCTCTTGGTTATCAAACAACTAAAATATTAATAAATTCAAAATACTAGAAGCTGGAATAAATGCTTCTAGTATTTTTTACTACTTTTTAACACTTATTCATTTCTGTAAATAAAAACCCATAAGCGAAAAATTCGCGAACAGATTCTTTGATTCTTAAAACAAACTTAAGATATGCTTAAAAAAGCCTTAATACAAGCTTAAAATAAACTTAAATAAAAAATCAGAATGATAGGACGTGGAGTTTCTATAAATAAACAACAAAAAATAATTTACGCTCTGTAAACCAAATTATAAACATTATTCTATAGCTTTAGTTCGTTAATAAGAATAATATATGGAATTTTATAGATAAAAAACAGAAAAATAAACAAAAATACGAACTATAAAAAATTACCCATAAAAATAATTTACACCTTGTTAACCAAAATGCTTGCATTCAAAAATTTCTTGTGCTATAATTCATCTCGAGGGTGAGATATGCATAAAAAAGTATTTTTTAGCATATTGACTACTTTCTTTCTTAAACAAATGATATAAAAACATTTATGGTGCAGCCTTTATTTAGGTGGATTCACTAACTAGTGATTCGAGTTTTTTACCATTTGCTAAAGATGGAGTGGTCAGCTGCCAGCTGGCATTTTTTTTGAGAAATTCTTTTTTATGAAGTTGTGCACAAAATATAAATTCCCCCCCACAAAAATATGAAGTGATGTTGGTCACTTTGGAGGTTTAATTAATATGAACAATCGTTTCAGACTCTTATCAAGATCTGTTGTAGCAGCTGCGGCTATTATTCCAGCAATTGCTGTTGCGAATAATGCTCAGGCTCAAGATTATGGTTATAACTACTATCAACCAGGTTATAATTACTGGAATGGCGGCTACAACAATTATAACTATGGTTATAACAACTATAATTACCGTAACAACCGCAACTACCGTTACAATAATTACAACTATGGTTACAATAACTATAATTATGGCTATAACAATTATAACTACGGATATAACTATGGTTACAATGGCTATAATTATGACTATGGTTATAATAACTATTATCCAGGCTATAACAACTGGAATTACAACTATAGCAACAACTACGGCTATAACGGTTGGAATAACTACAACAATCTTGCAAACGATGAAAACTACATTTACTGGAATGGTAACCATTACTACCGTATGACAGATGGTTCTTACCGTATCTATCGTGATGGTGAGTGGAAACCATTGACAAATACTAACAATAACAGCACATCCAATAACAACCTGGAAAACGATCCGCATTATCGTTATGAAAATGGTTATCATTACTATGTATTAGATAATGGCGACTATTACTACTATAAAAATGGTAAGTGGATATTTGTTAAGGATTCTGCTGATAGCTCAACTAATCCAACAACTCCAAGCCAGCCGGAAGAACCAAAACCAGAAGTTCCAACTCCGACACCAGCGGAACCAGAGCAACCAACTCCAGCTCCAAATGATAGACCGGAACAACCAACAACTCCAGCAGAACCAAAACCTGAGGTACCAAGTGTTGATTTGCCAGAAAATCCTCCAATTAACGGTGCAGAAGGTGAGCTTGATCCATTTGCTCCGAAACCAGAGCAACCAGCAGAACCAAAACCAGAAACTCCGACAAGACCTGCTGTGCCAGAGACTCCTGGTTTGGTAACTACTGATAAACCAAGTGAAGATCAAATTCCTCCGTATGTTGAAAAACCAGCAGAAGGTCTTGAACACTTGACATGGGCACCAAATGGACGAGCTCCAAAAATTATCTACCCAACTGGAAAACCAGGTGACAAGGCTCTTGAGTCAGATCCTAACTATTACTTTGATGGATCTACTCATTATTACCGTATACCATCTGACTCAGAAGCTAATGGATACTCTCCGTATTGGAAATGGTTTGGTGATAAATGGAAACTGCAAGGTATGACTGATCCAAACGATCCAGCTCTTGATCCAAAACTTCACGAAAACACTGCTGATGATGAATACATGTACAGTGATAAAGACTCTAGCGTGAAATTGTACTCAACCAACCTAGTGACAACTGCTAAAGCAGGTCAACCGCTGCCATTCAAGAACGTTGAAGAGTTCAAGAACTACGTTATCGAAAAGATGAATCCTAAGTTCCTTGATAACGCAGGATGGGATGCCAAGGTTGAATGGGAAATCGAAGATCCAGAAATCTTTGAAAAAACCAAAGAAAACCCATATGCTAAGGATTATGTCTTGATTGCAAATCTTAAGAGTGGTGTTGAGGATAAGAAATACAGTGATGTAGAATTTGGTTATGTTAAGTTTGTTTACCGTGTTGAAGCAACAAACGATACAAACTATGACTATGTTTCAAAAGCTAAAGAAGCTTTCGCTAAAATCAATGAAGAGCGTAAAGCTCAAGGTTTGAAAGAGTTGACATGGTCAGAAGACATTTATCAAAATCAAGCACTTCCAAAAGTAAATGAAATCTCACGTCAATACGATAGCTCAGGCTTTGTTGGACGTCGTGATGAAGATGCCTCTGTTGTCGTTAAGAAATGGGCTAACAGCGGTCTGAGAGAATTGCTTCTTGATCCTAACGTAACTGAAGGTGCAGTAGCAACAGTTGTAGACGGAAATGGTGTTTACTACTGGGCTTACAGCTATAAATAATAAGGAATTGGATTCTTAACCGTATATGCTCTTAATCTTTGGTTGCATATAAACTACACTCCAAAAGTTGGATTTAACCGTCTGACTTTTGGAGTTTTTTTGTTGAATTAATTAGGAAGCAAAAGTGGCGGTTGTGAACAGATTTTAAAGTTCAAAAAAGTCGAAAAAAATTTTTGGGTACAAAAAAAGCACCGATTGGTGCTTATGATTATTTGAGACCGTATTTTTTGTTGAAACGATCCACACGTCCATCTGCTTGAGTGAACTTTTGACGTCCAGTGTAGAATGGGTGTGAGTCTGATGAAATTTCTACACGGATCAATGGGTAAGTTTCCCCTTCGAATTCAACTGTTTCGTTTGAACGCTTAGTTGAACCACTAAGGAACTGGTAGCCGGTAGAAGTGTCCATGAAGACAACTGGGCGGTATTCTGGATGAATATCTTTTCTCATTTTACAAAAATTTCCTTTCTGCCATGGTCTCTTTGCGAGCCATAGATTAGTTACTTTGATAGTTTATCAAATTCTGATTGATTTGACAAGACTTTTAGACTAATTTCTTACTTTTTTGCCAATTCTTTCATCTCGGTGTAGATTTGCTCTATTTCTTCTTTAGAAAATGCATTGGCTCCGCTGGCTAAGGGGTGTCCACCGCCGTGATGATTTTTAGCAATACCATTGATAGGAATAACCTTGCTGCGCATGCGGACACGATAGTGCCCGTCTGGTTGCTCAACAAAGATAGCCCACAGACCGACTTCTTCGATTCGTCCAGGTGCCCCGACGATGGCTGCTGTATCAGCATCGGTTAGTTGATAGGCTTGTAAAACTTTCTGAGGCAGAATGACCCGCGCAGCTCCATTTTCATCTATTTCCAACTGCTCGTAGACATAGCCCTGCAGTTTGGCGACTTGGCGGCTGATAGAGTCCATTTTGCGAGACAAGGCTGATAAGTCGAAATCGTACTGGCGTAGCTTGGCAGCTACTTCGAATGTGCGGGCGCTAGTAGAAGGATAAAGGAAGCGGCCAGTGTCGCCGATAATACCAGCATAGAGGAGTTCTGCAGCGTCCTTGCTCAAGTCTAAGTTATTTTCAAAGGCAAAGAGAGCAATCATCTCACTGGCACTGCTAGAGCTTGTATCTACCAGAGAAATATCTCCGTAAACCTCATCATCAGGATGATGATCGATTTTGATGAGGGAGTCACCTGTCGTGTAGCGTTGGTCGTCAATGCGGGCCGTATTAGCAGTGTCACAGACGATGACTAGGGCCTCTTGGTATTCTTCGTCTGCGACTTGGTCCATTTGTGCCAGCCACATGAGATTGGGTTCATCGTAGCCTGTCGCTTTGATTGTTTTTTCTGGGAAGTGGTACTGAAGCAGCTTTTGCAGTCCTACCTGACTGCCAAGCGCATCGGGATCTGGTCGCATATGGCGATGAATAATAATAGTATCGTATTCTTTGATCTTACTTAAAATATCATGATAAAGAGTCATAAATAACCTCGTCAACTTTCTTTACCCATTGTAGCATAAGAGTTTTTATTTTTAAAATAAAAAAGATATGATATAATGAGAGCAGATTAGAATTTGGAGGAAACTATGACCTTAGCGAAAATTGTATTTGCCAGCATGACTGGAAACACCGAGGAAATTGCTGATATTGTGGCGGATAAGCTAAGAGACCTGGATGTAGAAGTTGAAGTGGACGAGTGCACCACTGTCGATGCAGAAGATTTCTTGGAAGCAGATATTGCGATTGTAGCAACCTATACCTATGGTGATGGTGAGCTGCCGGATGAGATGATGGACTTCTACGAAGACTTGTCTGGTTTGGATTTGTCTGGCAAGGTCTACGGAGTGGTCGGTTCAGGAGATACTTTCTATGATGAATTCTGCAAGGCTGTCGATGACTTTGATGCTGCCTTTGCTGCTACAGGAGCAGTGAAGGGTGCAGAAAGCGTTAAAGTAGACCTATCTGCAGAAGATGATGATATTGCGCGCTTGGAAGCTTTTGCAGAAGGCTTGGTTAATAAAGTTTAAAGTGATAAATAGAGGAAACGGCTGCGGCCGTTTTTATTTTGCGAAAGTGTTATTTTCTGACAATTCTCATGATTAGGAGTATAATGTAGGTAAGCGCTATCCGTCAGATAAAGGAGGAGTTCCTATGAAAGAACGCGACTATGCCTTTGGCTTTCATGATGATGTCAAGCCGCTCTTTTCGACTGGTAAAGGCCTGACAGAAGAAGTAGTTCGAGAAATCTCAGAAATCAAGAATGAGCCCCAATGGATGCTGGACTATCGTCTGCGCTCCTTGGAACTCTTTCATAAGTTACCCATGCCTGACTTTGGCCCTGATTTGTCAGGGATTCGCTTTGATGATGTTATCTATTATCAAAAGCTAAGCGGAGATCGGGCTCGCAGTTGGGATGAAGTCCCAGAAGAGATTAAGAAAACCTTTGACCGCTTGGGAATTCCAGAAGCTGAGAAGCAGTTTCTATCTGGAGCTGTTGCACAGTATGAATCTGAAGTGGTTTACCACAATATGAAAGAAGAGTTTGCCAAGCTGGGGATTATTTTCACTGATACGGATACGGCTGTTCAGGAATATCCAGACTTGGTCAAGCAATATTTTGGTACAGTGATTTCAAATGCTGAGCATAAATTTTCTGCGCTTAATAGTGCGGTTTGGTCCGGCGGAACCTTTATCTATGTGCCCAAGAACGTCCAGTGCCAAGTTCCTGTTCAGACCTATTTTCGTATCAATGGGGAAAATGCCGGCCAGTTTGAGCGCTCCTTGATGATTATCGAGGAGGGTGGCTCTATACAGTATATTGAGGGTTGTACAGCACCGACTTACACAAGCAATAGTCTTCATGCGGCAAATGTCGAAATCATTGTCAAAAAGGATGCCTTTTTCCGCTATACAACCATTCAAAACTGGTCGGACAATGTCTATAACCTCGTAACGGAGCGGGGTATTGTTGAAGAAGGCGGAACCTTAGAGTGGATTGATGGGAACTTAGGCAGTAAGGTCAATATGAAATATCCTTGTAGCATACTTAACGGTCGCAATGCAAGAACTTCTGTCCTCTCTATGTCCTTTGCCAACTATGGTCAGCACTTAGATGCGGGCTGTAAGGTCTTTCATAATGCGCCCAAGACATCTAGTACCTTGATTTCTAAATCAGTGGCCAAGGATGGCGGTAAGACAGACTATCGTGGTCAGGTTCGCTTTGGTAAGAATAGTGCAGGCTCCAAATCTCATATCGAGTGCGATACCATTCTGATGGATGGTGAGTCCAGTTCGGACACCATTCCTTTTAATGAAATCCATAATTCAAATGTAGCGCTAGAGCATGAAGCCAAGGTTTCCAAAGTGTCTGAGGATCAGCTCTACTACCTGATGAGCCGAGGTATCAGTGAAGAAGAAGCCACAGCTATGATTATCAACGGATTTATGGAACCTATTACCAAAGAACTACCAATGGAATACGCCGTCGAACTCAACCAACTCATCAACATGAGTATGGAAGGCTCAGTTGGTTAAAAAGGTTCGGGGAACCTTTTTAATCTGTAGATAGGGGCTCGCCTTTGCGAGTTCCCTTTAATCTAAGGTCCGGGGGACTGTTTTAGGTTGCGGATAAGTAATCGGTTAAGCAAGTGCTCTTTAATAAGGTTTGGGGAACCTTTTTAATCCAAGGTCCGGGGGACTGTTTTAGGTTGCGGATAATCACTCGGTTAAGCGAGTGCTCTTTAATAAGGTTCGGGGAACCTTTTTAATCTGTAGATAGGGACTCGCCTTTGCAAGTCCCCCTTAATCTAAGGTCCTTGAGACCTTTTTATTTAGAATTGAACTAGAAAATTTTACTATTTTTTGTTATGATAGATAGAATACAAGGAGGAAGTAGATGACGTTAGAAGAAATCAGACAGGAAATTGATCAAGTTGATGATGCAATCGTTGCCCTATTGGAGCAACGCATGAATCTGGTTGGCCAAGTCGTGGCTTTAAAAAAATTAACAGGCACAGCAGTCTTGGATAGCAAGAGAGAAGATGTGATTTTTGCCAGAGTGGCGGATAAGGTTGAAAACAAAGACTATAAGGAAACTGTTGTTGCGACATTTTCTGACATTTTAAAACGTTCACGTGAATTTCAGAATAAAAAAATCTAATGAAAGAAGTACAGAACTCGATAGCTGTGGCTTTATCTGCAATGGCAGGCGGTTGGCTACGTTACCAAGTAGCGCTCATATCAGTTTTTGATGATTCATTTCCGCTGGCTACCTTACTGGTCAATTATTTGGGAACTTTTTTGCTAGTCTATATCATCAAGGGCTATCTTAGCAGTAAAGTTAAGTCCCAGCGTCTAATTCTAGCGCTTTCGACCGGTTTTTGTGGAGGTTTGACGACTTTTTCTGGTCTTCTGCTAGACAGTATCAAACTAGCAGATTCAGGACGCTATATGGAGCTTCTTATTTATCTAGTTTTAAGTGTAGGTGGCGGCCTTGCAATCGCTCTATGGGTTGGAAAGCAGGTGAAACCATGATGTGGACGATGTTAATCTGCTGCGGCGCTGGTGCTCTCGTTCGTTATGTTTTCTCCAAGGTTAATAGCAGAGCATCTCTGCCGATTGGGACTTTATTGGCAAACTTGCTAGGTGCTTTTCTCATTGGTTATTTTTATAATCATATAGAAGACAAGCGGCTTTATGTGATTTTGGCAACAGGCTTCTGTGGTGGACTGACGACCTTTTCCACCTTGAATGCTGAGCTGGCAGATCTCTTTTCGGAGCGAAAGAAATTTCTTCTCTATTTGGCTTTGACTTATATCCTCGGATTTTTAGCGATTCTTTTGGGAATTTTCATTTAAACATCTTTACATTTTTAGAAATTTTGATATAATATAGTTTGTGCCTAATGGAAGCACAAAAAACGACTAATCCGCTGCGGTCTTGAACCTTAAGATTAGTAAGATAGGAGTAGAAAAAATGAATCCATTAATCCAAAGTTTGACTGAAGGTCAACTTCGTACTGACATCCCTGCATTCCGTCCTGGTGACACTGTCCGCGTTCACGCGAAAGTTGTCGAAGGAACTCGCGAACGTATCCAGATCTTTGAAGGTGTGGTTATCGCTCGTAAAGGTGCTGGTATCTCAGAAACTTACACCGTTCGTAAAATCTCTAACGGTATCGGTGTTGAACGTACTTTCCCAATCCACACTCCACGTGTTGACAAGATTGAAGTCGTTCGTTACGGTAAAGTGCGTCGTGCTAAATTGTACTACCTTCGTGCATTGCAAGGTAAGGCAGCACGTATCAAAGAAATTCGCCGTTAATCTTAGAAAGACTCTGTCGTTGGGCAGAGTTTTTCTCTAAGTCCCCTTAGTTCAATGGATATAACAACTCCCTCCTAAGGAGTAGTTGCTGGTTCGATTCCGGCAGGGGACATAAAATCCTAACAATAACCCTTGATTTACAGGGGTTTTTGTTATAGTCGGCCCTAATCTGCCCCAAAAGTTTCAAAAATCTTTCTTATCTGATTATGATTTTTTCTTTTTGTGCTTCTTAAATGGTGGGTGTAGACTTTTGAAAGCTCAAAATAGATGGTTTGTCGCCATTACCAAGTTAAGAGAGGAATATCATTCTTCATAGCTGCATATATGGAGATATTGAAGAATGAAAAATGAGCGTTACAGCAAAAGCTGTAGCGTTTTTTAGTAGAAAGTGACAAAAATACCCATTATCTATTGAATTTTTGAGTTTTTAAGTTTACAATGATATTAATATAATGTGTAATGAGGTGGAGTTATGAACGGAAAAATTTTAGGGCTAGATATCGGTGTAGCTTCTGTGGGTGTGGGAATTATAGACAAAGAATCTGGTGAAATTATTCATGCCAGTTCACGAATTTTCCCAGCGGCTACTGCTGACAGCAATGTAGAGAGACGAGGATTTCGCCAAGGGCGGAGGTTAGGACGCAGAAAGAAACATCGAAAAGTTCGCCTAGCTGATTTATTTAGGGATGCGGAGCTTGTAACAGATTTTTCAAAAGTATCTATCAATTTAAATCCTTATGAATTACGAGTGAAGGGATTAATTGAGAAATTGACTAATGAAGAATTATTCATTGCTTTGAAAAATATTGTCAAAAGGAGAGGGATTAGTTATCTTGACGATGCTAATGAAGATGGTGAGTCTTCTTCCTCAGAGTATGGCAAGGCTGTTGAAGAAAATAGAAAGCTGCTCGCAGATAAAACACCGGGACAGATTCAGCTGGAACGTTTTGAGAAATACGGACAGGTTCGAGGTGATTTTACCATTGAAGAAAATGGAGAAAAACACCGTCTGCTTAATGTGTTTTCGACCTCAGCTTATAAAAAAGAAGCAGAGCGAATTTTGACAAAGCAGCAAGACTATAATCAAGATATCACCGATGAATTTATTCAGGCTTATTTAACGATTTTAACTGGAAAACGTAAGTATTACCATGGACCAGGGAATGAAAAGTCTCGCACGGATTATGGACGCTTCAGAACAGATGGAACAACTTTGGATAATATTTTTGGTATTTTGATTGGGAAATGTACATTTTATCCAGAGGAATACAGAGCCGCTAAAGCTTCTTACACGGCTCAGGAATTTAATTTACTCAATGATTTGAACAATCTAACTGTTCCAACAGAAACTAAGAAGCTTAGTGAGGAGCAGAAGAGACAGATTATTGAGTATGCAAAAGGTGCTAAAACTTTAGGTGCTACTACTTTGTTGAAGTATATAGCAAAATTGGTCGACGGATCTGTAGAGGACATAAAGGGATATCGAATTGATAAAAGTGAAAAACCAGAAATGCATACTTTTGATATTTATCGAAAAATGCAAACATTGGAAACGGTTGACGTTAAGCAACTATCTAGAGAGGTTTTAGATGAGCTGGCTCATATTCTTACACTCAATACAGAACATGAAGGAATCGAAGAAGCGATTAAAGCATCATTTATTAAAGGAGAATTTGAACAAGATCAGATTGTTGAATTAGTTTCATTTAGAAAGTCTAATAGTTCCTTGTTTGGAAAAGGCTGGCATAATTTTTCAATCAAATTGATGATAGAGTTGATTCCAGAGCTTTATGAAACATCTGAAGAGCAGATGACAATCCTTACACGATTGGGTAAACAAAAGACAAAGGCAAAATCTAAACGAACCAAGTATATTGATGAGAAAGAATTGACCGAAGAAATTTACAATCCAGTAGTTGCTAAGTCAGTCAGACAAGCAATTAAAATCATAAATCTTGCTACAAAGAAATATGGTATCTTTGATAATATCGTTATTGAAATGGCCCGTGAAAACAATGAAGAAGAAGCTAAGAAAGATTACGTAAAATGCCAAAAAGCTAATGAAGATGAAAAAAACGCTGCAATGGAAAAAGCAGCTCATCAATATAATGGAAAAAAAGAACTACCAGATAATGTCTTTCACGGGCATAAGGAATTGGCAACAAAGATTCGACTCTGGCATCAGCAGGGAGAAAAATGTTTATATACTGGAAAGAATATTCCAATCAGTGATTTAATTCATAATCAATACAAGTATGAGATTGATCATATTTTGCCACTTTCTCTTTCTTTTGATGATAGTTTAGCCAATAAGGTGCTAGTTTTAGCAACGGCCAATCAAGAGAAAGGACAGCGTACACCATTTCAAGCTCTTGATGCTATGGATGATTCTTGGTCATATAGAGAATTTAAATCCTATGTCAAAGACTCTAAGACACTCAGTAATAAAAAGAAAGATTATTTGCTGAATGAGGAAGACATTAACAAAATTGAAGTAAAACAAAAATTTATTGAGCGCAATCTAGTTGATACTCGTTATTCTTCCAGAGTAGTTTTAAATACTCTTCAGGATTTTTATAAATTGAATGAATTTGATACCAAGATTTCAGTAGTGCGCGGACAATTTACTTCTCAACTTAGAAGAAAGTGGCGGATTGACAAATCGCGTGAAACTTATCACCATCATGCAGTCGATGCATTAATTATAGCGGCGTCCAGTCAATTAAGACTTTGGAAAAAGCAGAGTAATCCTCTGATTTCGTATAAAGATAACAAATTTGTGGATTCTGAAACAGGAGAGATTATTTCATTGACTGATGATGAGTACAAAGAATTGGTATTTAGAGCTCCTTATGATCATTTTGTTGATACGGTAAGCAGCGAAAAATTCGAAGAAAATATTTTATTTTCCTATCAAGTGGATTCAAAATATAATCGTAAGATTTCTGATGCAACAATTTATGCAACGAGAAAAGCGAAATTAGGTAAAGATAAGTCGGAGGAAACTTATGTATTGGGTAAGATTAAAGATATATATACTCAAACGGGCTATGAGGCTTTCATAAAGCTCTATAAAAAGGATAAAAGTAAATTCCTGATGTACCATAAGGATCCACTAACTTTTGAAAAGGTTATTGAGGAGATTTTAAAAACGTATCCTGATAAGGAACAGAATGAAAAAGGAAAAGAAGTTGCTTGCAATCCTTTTGAGAAATATAGACAGGAAAATGGTCCTATTCGAAAATATAGTAAAAAAGGGAAAGGTCCAGAAATTAAGAGCCTGAAATACTATGATAACAAATTAGGGAATCATATAGATATTACCCCAGATAATAGTGAGAATCAGGTTATATTGCAATCTTTGAAACCATGGCGTACAGATGTTTATTTTAATCATAAGACGAAAATATATGAATTGATGGGATTGAAATATTCAGATTTATCGTTTGAAAAAGGAAGTGGGAAATATAGAATATCTTTAGATAAGTACAATATTATTAAAAAGAAAGAAGGTGTAAACGAGGAGTCAGAATTTAAATTTACACTCTATAAGAATAATTTGCTTTTAATAAAAGATTTAGAAAAGGAGGAACAGCAATTATTTCGTTATAATTCAAGAAACGATACATCAAAACACTATGTTGAATTGAAGCCCTATGATAAAGCTAAATTTGAGGGAAATCAGCCCCTAATGGCTTTATTTGGGAACGTTGCCAAAGGAGGACAATGCTTGAAAGGTTTGAATAAAGTGAATATCTCCATCTATAAAGTTCAAACAGATGTTTTAGGGAATAAGCGTTTCATCAAAAAAGAGGGTGATGCTCCAAAACTCGAATTTTAAAATAATCTTTAAAAAGAGTTGCAATTAGCTCTGCAATATATTATAATAATGATTGTAAGGGACGCCTTACACAGTTACTTAAATCTTGCAGAAGCTACAAAGATAAGGCTTCATGCCGAAATCAACACCCTGTCTCTTGGCGGGGTGTTTTCGTGTGTAAAGGAGAAGTTTATGACTTGGAGAATTGTACATGTATGTCAAAGTGAAAAAATGAGATTAAAACTAGATAACCTCTTAATTAAAAAGTTGGGAGAAGAATATATCATTCCTTTGAGTGATATTTCCATTATAGTTGCAGAGGGAGGGGATACAGTTGTTACACTTCGTTTACTGAGTGCTCTAAGTAAATACAACATTGCTTTGGTCGTTTGTGACAATGAGCATCTGCCAACTGGTATCTATCATTCTCAAAATGGGCATTTTAGAGCTTATAAGAGATTACAAGAACAATTGCTTTGGACGCAGGAACAAAAAGACAAGCTCTGGCAAATTATTACTTATTTCAAGATTAATAATCAGCAGGATGTGTTAGCCATGTTTGAGAAAGATTTAGCTTGTATTCAATTATTGGCTGACTATAAAGACCATATTGAACTAGGAGATAAAACTAATCGAGAAGGACATGCAGCTAAAGTTTATTTTAATGAATTATTTGGTAAAAAATTTGTTCGCGTAACCCAGCAGGAAGCTGATGTTATTAATGCAGGTTTAAATTATGGTTATGCGATTATGAGAGCTCAAATGGCAAGGATTGTGGCTGGTTATGGATTAAATCCCTTGATTGGAATCTTTCACAAAAATGAATACAATCAATTTAATCTAGTAGATGATCTGATGGAACCTTTCAGACAGATTATTGATGTATGGGTTTATTATCATTTAAGGGAAGAAGACTATTTAAAATATGAATTTCGATTAGCTTTAACGGATTTATTAAATGCAAAGATTCGTTATGGTAAGGAAAATTGCACTGTAACTGGAGCTATGGATAAATATGTAAAAGGATTTATCAAATGTATTGCGGACAAAGATACAACAAAATTTTATTGTCCGATTGTCTCGAGTTTGGAATGGAGTAAATAAAATGAGGTATGAAGCGATGAGATTGATTTGTTTTTTTGATCTTCCTATGGAAACTAATCAGGAAAAGCGAAGCTACCGTAATTTCCGTAAAGAATTGATTGCAAATGGTTTTGAAATGCTACAGTTTTCCGTATATTATCGAACTTGTCCTAATCGTAGTTTTGCTAGTAAATTTTACAAAAAACTAAAACAAAGTAACCTACCTAGCGGTAATGTTCGTCTACTAGCTGTAACAGAAAAACAGTTTTCTGAAATGGTTCTAATCATTGGTGGCAAAACTAAACAAGAAGAAGTAGTTAGTGATAAAAAAATGGTGGTTATATGAAATGGAAATTCACACATCCTTATCGAGAAGATTTATCAATAAACTTTGGAAAGTTTACTCAAATAATAGGAGAAAATAAACAGTTGAAATATTATATTTGGCAAATACTAATCTGGTATTTTAATGGAAAAAAATATAGTATGGAAGACCTAAGTCTTTTTGAGCAAAATGAGCCAGTAATTATTTCTGATGAAAGTGTTTTGAAAAGAACAGATTATAAGATTATCTCAATTTCAGATATACAAGATTTAATCGAACAAATGGCTTATAAGAAAGGTACAGTTTCCTTTGATTATTTAAAAAGTAAGCTAAATGATTTTGAAATAATGGGACTAATTGATGTGATTAATGACAAATTGGATCTCATTTCAAGTAGTGTGAATCAAAGACTTAATCTTCACATTGGAGAAGTTCGATATCACACTGAAAGCCAGTATTTTAACCCTGAGCAACTAATTATTAAAAATTTTCTACCTTATTTCGGTCTAGGTGATAAAAACATCTCCTTTGAATTTTTAGAGAATGAAACAAAATTTTTCTTCTTTTTAGACATGATATCAGAAGTTGCATGTCAAAGCAGTAGTAAGATAATTCTTATCACTCATAACATGGATAGTTATTTAAACTATACTGAGTTTATAAATTGTTGTAAAAAGATGAATGAGATGACTATGGATTTACAAAATTTTCACGTTATTAACTTTTTATCAAGCGAGGGATATATTTATATAAATAAAGAAAATATAATGAATGTTAATATTGTCGCGGATTTAGTAGAGCACTTTTACGAATTTTCATTTATGTATGAAAGATTTATTGGTCAATATCCTGCTAATGAGGTACCGGATGAAAAGGTTTTTTTAGAATCGTTACAAAAAGTTTCGTCATATCTTTTTAGTAAGGATACTGCTCATATTAGTTTATCTATTCAAGATATAGTTACTTTGAAAATTATAAATCATTTGTACCAATACGATAAAAAACAAAAAATTTGTTCTAAGATGTCTAATCCGCTATTGATTAAGTTTTTGAATACCCATAATTGACAGGAATCGCAATAGACATTATAATCAATATATGAGTATAAAAATCACAATTTTTCCATTTGAGGTTTTTGTACTCTCAAGATTTAAGTAACTGTACAACATTTTCTGATGAATACGATTATTACCGCAAGTTTTTGTACTCTCAAGATTTAAGTAACTGTACAACTGGGATTCTGATGGATTTAAAAGAATTTGAGTTTTTGTACTCTCAAGATTTAAGTAACTGTACAACTGACCAGCTCAAATCTTATGTAGAAGAATTGTTTTTGTACTCTCAAGATTTAAGTAACTGTAC
>CAUUZZ010000009.1:0-107186 GCA_963549775.1 Streptococcus sanguinis
CGTGTTACCGCCGTGAAAAGGCGGTGTCTTAACCCCTTGACCAACGGACCATTTCTTGTCCCTCTGCAGAACATATTCCATTATATCAGCTTTTATTCCTTTGTCAATAACTATTTCAGAAAAAGAGAAAAAAGTTGGAATTTCTCCAACTTCTTCTACTCGGAATTTTTTTCTTCCATTTTCGTTTTAATTTCATCATAAGAAAGCGCATGAGCTTCTTTGTCTAATTCAAGTTCAGACTCTTCTGGCATTTTGCCAGTTTCATACAATGATTTAATCTGATTGCTATCCAAAGTTTCATATTTAAGAAGCGCTTCAGCAATCAATTTATGAGTTTCGCGATGGGACTGGATAATCTCTGCAGCTTTGTTACGAGCTTCATTAAGAAGTTCTCTTACTTCTTCATCAATCTCATATGCAGTCTGTTCTGAAATTGATTTTTGAGGACTGGCTGCACCAAACATAGCATGGTTTCCTTCGTATTGAACTGGACCAAGTTTTTCGCTCATTCCATATTCCGTTACCATACTGCGGGCCATCTGAGTTGCCTGTTCAAAGTCATTAGAAGCACCCGTTGTCTGCACATTAAAGATAATCTCTTCAGCCACACGGCCACCCATAAGACCAGCTAATTGCTCTTTCATATCTTCTTTAGATAGAAGCATTTGGTCTTCCTTAGGTAGGGCAATCATATAACCACCAGCGCGTCCACGAGGTACGATAGTTACCTTATGTACGACACGCGCATTTGACAATACCAAACCAACAATAGTATGTCCAGCTTCATGATAAGCAACCATTTGACGATCGCGTTCAGAAACCATCTTATCTTTCTTAGAAGGTCCTGCAATTACCCGGTCTTCCGCTTCATCAATATCATCTGCATCGATGACTTTCTTATTACGACGGGCAGCAACCAAAGCAGCCTCATTCAAGACATTTTCCAAATCAGCACCAACAAAACCTGGTGTCTGTTGAGCAACTAGTTTCAAATCAACATTTTTAGCCAGTGGCTTATTCTTAGCATGAACACGAAGAATGGCTTCCCGACCTTTAACATCAGGACGGCCGACCAAGACTTTTCTGTCAAAACGGCCAGCACGCAGCAAGGCTGGATCTAATACATCCGAACGGTTAGTAGCAGCAATGATAATGATTCCTTCATTGCCTTCGAAACCATCCATTTCAATCAAGAGCTGATTGAGGGTTTGCTCCCGCTCATCGTTACCACCGCCAAGACCAACACCGCGCTGACGACCGACTGCATCGATTTCATCAATGAAGATAATGGCAGGGGCTGCTTTTTTCGCATCTTCAAACAAAGAACGGACACGGCTTGCTCCAACCCCAACAAACATTTCTACAAAGTCAGAACCTGAGATACTGAAGAAAGGAACTCCAGCTTCCCCAGCAACTGCCTTAGCAAGCAGGGTTTTACCAGTTCCTGGAGGGCCTTCTAGAAGGACACCGGCAGGAATACGAGCACCTAACTTGGTGTAGCGTTTCCGATCTTTCAAAAACTCAACGACTTCTACAAGTTCTTGTTTCTCTTCCTCGGCACCAGCTACATCTGAGAAACGAACTTTGATATCTTCTTTGTTAGCTGCACGCGCTTTATTGCGGCCAAAATTCATGGCACCGCGAGCACCACCACCGCCACCTTGATTCATCATGGACATAAAGAAGAAGATGACAATCACAAAAGGAACGATGGAAGTGAGGATTGTAATCCACATTCCGCTTGAACTTTCGCGCTTTATGCTGATTTCAGTGTTATGCTCAGAAGCTAATTTTTGTAAATCAGAAATTGTAATATCTGACGGTAAAATAATACTTGTAAATCTCTCTACTTTAGAAACGTTTGGAGTGAAAAATAAAATCCCTGTATCTTCTTTCGATTCCTGAGGTGTTTTGTAAGTACCTGAAATCTCAACGACGCTGCCATTTGGCTGGTAGCTCATCTCTGTGACATTATTTTCCTTAATTTCCTTCACTAATTCTGTGTAATTGATTTGTTGACTGCGACCTCCAGTATCTCCTGAGAAGAAATACTGAAACCCTGTCACTAGGACAACAATAATCAGAATATAGAGAAATGGATTTTTTATAAAACCATTGTTTTGCTTATTTTTCATCTATTAATAGTAAACCTTTTATTTTGTATAAACTTCTTCTTTCAAGATACCAATATATGGAATATTACGATAGTTTTCATTGTAATCTAATCCATATCCAACAACAAATTCATTTGGAATTGTGAAACATGTATAATCTGCATCAATTTCAACAACACGCCCTTCTGGCTTATCCAAAAGTGTAGCAATTTTAACTGATGCAGCATTTCTTTCCTTAAACAAATTGCACAGATTTTTCAAAGTCTGACCAGTATCAATAATATCCTCAACAAATAGGATATCACGTCCTGTAATGTCTTGATCAATGTCTTTAATAACATTAATGACACCTGAGCTGGCAGTACCACCATGGTAGCTGGAGACCAACATAAAATCAAGCTCAATATGTGTGTCAATATGCTTTATTAGCTCAGCCATAAAAGGTACGGAACCTTTTAAGATTCCAACAAAAATTGGATTCTTACCTTGGTAGTCTTTGGTTAATTGCTGACCAAGCTTTTTTGCAGCATCCACGATTTCTTCATGGGAAATCAATATTTTTTTGATATCTTGTTCTAGCATAATTTTACCCATCTATTTTCTGAATATAAAGTACAGTACTCATTATATCACTTTTTAATGCCTTACTCAAATCACTGATAGCAATATTTAAGATCGCTAAAATTTGATGATTTTGTTCAACTACCACAGATGAATTCCGTTTTTCAAAAGAAACCTTCTTATCAATAAAAAGACGACGAAGCTTTTTGTGATGACCATTCAGCAAAATACTGTCTCCCTCTTTTCGGAAGCGGAGTATCAGCGAAGTTTCACGCGAAACAAAAATTTTCTGGATATTTTCACCACTCAAAGGAATCCCGAATGAAAATCGATAATGCCCAAACTCAATCAGATTCTCAAATTCTAACAAAATTGAATCCATTTTTAAATCGGGCTTACGACTGATTTTTCTAATTTTAAAACGCTGATAATCTTTAACAAGCTCATAGTCTTTTTTCAAAGTGTGCTGATAATTGGTCTTAGTCCGCAGGATGTTTAAAACCTCCTCAAACTGCTGCTTGCTCAGATTCAGACCAGGAAAGTTTTCGAGATAGTTCTGCAATAGAAAACGTTGAACCTGGGGGATTTGCTGATGAAAGGCTTGGACATTTTCTATATCTAAATCTCTAGTCAAGTGAGACAAAGCGGTCTGCCAATCTTCAATTTCCTTTCCCAGATACCGCAAAGAATCCTTAAATTGTGGATTTTCTTTTTCTAGATTCGGCAGATAAAGATTGCGAATTCGATTTCTAAGATAATCATTTTGAAAATTACTGCTATCTTCAAAATGTTGAATATCTGGAAAATCTGACTTACGAAAAGTAAGCAAAGGACGAATCAGCTCCCCGCAAGCAAAAGACTGGACAGCTTTCATGCCAGACAGATGACGAAGTCTAGCTCCACGCAGCAGCCGCATAAAAACAGTCTCAGCTTGATCATCTGCGTGGTGGGCAGTTACCAAAGCTGTATAGTGCTCCACCTGCATCACTTTCCCGAAAAAATCATAACGAAACTGCCGAGCAGCATTTTCTGAAAAATCACCAGAAAAACTTGATGTAAAAATCTTTACACCAAGCTGTTCCGCAATCTTTACTAATGCCTTTTCTTCTTGATCTGACTCTGGCCGCTGTTTGTGATTGACATGAGCAACCGCAAGTTCGATAGCCAGTTCTTTTTGAGAATCAATCAACAGCTGCAGCAGTGTCATAGAATCCAGTCCACCTGATACAGCAACCAAAACTTTTCGATGGTTTTGGAAATACTTTTTCTCCTGCATTTTTTTAAGAAATTCTTGCTCAATCATTTCAGGACTCCATAGACATCGTCTGCTATCTGGGAAATGTTATCGTAGGTTGCATTATTAGTAAAAATGACAATGATAAAAGGGGAATCTGCATAGACAATCGCAGCATCGTGCTTGAAATCATAGGCGTCGCCAATTTTATGAGCTACTTTAGCATCAATATTTTTAGAAATCCGCTGATTATCATAATTTGTCTGAGACAAGGCATCGATAATCATGCCATTTTGCTCATAGATAGCCTCCAAAACATTTCCAGCCATACGTGAAGAAGCCTGTCTTTCTTCCACATCCCATTTCTTTCCAGCTATTTTGTTAATCGTCTGCTGAAAATTTTTATCAGATTGATTGGTCGCATAATAGCCTAAGATATTGTGGGCGACATTATCTGATTCTTTGGCCACCCGATTTATCAAATCCTGAACTGAATATTCCTTGTCATCAGCTGACTTAGCAATGCTACCACTTCCTTCTGGTTCGTAAGCACCTGCAAAATCATTAACTGCTCCAATATACTTGAACTTCTGATCTAAGGAAAGTTTTTTCTGATCCAGCTGTTCCTGTACATAGTAAAGATAAGGCAGTTTTGTCACACTGGCCGAATACATCTCTTGATCTTGATTAATGCCTGCTTCTTTGCCTGTGTCCAGCTGTTTAACATAGATAGAGTAGTCCGCCTTGTTGTACTTACTAGTCAAAATCTCTTGAACTTTGTCCATTCTATTATCAGTCTCATCCAGAAATTCCATAGAGACCCAGCCCTGTCCATCAACCTGAGCATAAGTTCCTTTGACAGTCTGGACAATTTGAACAATCGTCACTTTTGTATGTGGAGCTAATGTTGTATTGACTTTTTTAGCTCCGTTGATATTGGCTTTATCATAGAGAATGAAGCCGGGTTTCAGCCACATTTCTTGATGGATATTTTCGATTGACTGGACAGTATCTTCGTAAATTGTGTTTTTGTCCGCTATCACAAACTGCCCATTTTTCAGCTTGAAAATCGGAACTCCTTCTTCATTTACATAAAATCCTGTTATCTGAATAGGCTGGTCTGGAACTAGCTTTCCAGCAGTCTTGCTCAGAGTTGAATCTGTAAATGTAGGTGTTTCTTCATAAACATTAGGATTGGTCGGGATACTATCAAAATAGCGCCCATACGTAGTACTTGTAAAGTGATATTTTTCTTCTTCGTCTAATACGAAATCTTTTTCGGTACTAATAACTGTGATGCTGCTAAATAAAGCTGGCAGCAAAAATATCAGTAACAAAAACTTACGCATGTTTTCCCCTTTCCTCCTGATTTTCTTGAAGTTTCAAAGCTTGATTTTTTTCAGCCAGTTCTTCTAATTTCTCATCAGAAAATTCCAAGAACTGCTCAATTGTTTTTAGTAAATCTTCCATAACTACTGTGGTAATAAATCTGGGATAGTATAAATGTACTCACCCTCTTTTGAAAAAGAGTATTTAGCGCGTGCATACTTAGCCGCATAGCTATCATCTTTTAATTTGGCTGCTATATCAGATTGGTAGACCTTTTCTTCGCTGAGCATCTGATATTTCTCCTGGAGTTTAGAATACTGTTCACGACGCTGCAGCAAGGTTTGATAACTCTGGTATAAATTATAGGTAGGTAGAATAAATAAGAGGATAACCAAAATCAGAACCCAGCCCATAAAACGGTTGCGTTTCCGCCGTTCCTGATCCACATATCTGCGGCGCTGATTTTCATCTTGTATAAAACGATTATTGAGTTGGACGATATTTTTAGGCATCTTCTTCTATCCTTGTTTCACTAACAATTTCGTACATTTTAGCTGCATCTTCTTTTTTAGTACTGTCTTTCATCTCCAGAACCTTTACAGTCAAGAGTTTATTACCAAAGCGTACTTCAATCAAGTCATCCACTTTCAAATCTGTTGAGCTCTTGGCCAAGATACCATTCACCTTTATCCGACCCTTGTCAGCTACTTCTTTAGCCACTGGACGTCGCTTGATAATCCGTGACACTTTCAAATATTTATCTAATCTCATCCTATTACCTCATTTTCTCTTAATTTATTATTCTACCATTTTTTGAGAAAAATAGAGCTTAAAAAGCCAAACTTCACTGAATTGTAACCTTTATTCTGCCTTGCGCTGTTTAATTTCCAGCATCTTTTCTCCAAAATTAACCAGACCTTCTAAAATCTCATAATCTTTTTTGTTCCTCACATCAAAAATCACTTCAATCAAGCCATTTTTTTCGCCAATTCGAGCCTTTAAATTCGTCATCGAAAGTGCTTCAAAATAGTCCTGCGTCAGATAAAGCTGCTGCGAAATTTTCTCAAAATGAATAATTACTGCATTCTGCTGGCGTTCCACTGACTTTACAAATGCCTGATCTAAATAAGACTTAGCAAGTCCAATCTCCAACAAATAGGCTACAACATCAGGATACTCCCCAAAACGATCAATCAATTCATCCTGTAGATTTTCATAGTTTACACGGCTGTCAATCTCACGAATTCTCTTGTAAATTTCAATCTTCTGTCTTTCATCAGAAATATAGGCACTAGGAAGATAGGCATCAATCTGCAGATTAAGTTCTGCATTGCTTTTTTGACGCTTGTTTTCTCTCCCCTGTTTTTTAGCAATGGCTTCTTCTAGAAGCTGTGAATACATCTCAAAACCAACAGAATCAATAAAGCCAGATTGCATACTTCCTAGAATATTGCCAGCACCCCGAATAGATAAATCTCGCATGGCAATCTTAAAACCAGAACCTAACTCTGTAAATCCTTTAATAGCCTCTAGACGCTTTTCAGAAACTTCTGTTAGGATCTTATCTGGTCTGTACATCAGATAAGCGTAGGCAATCCGATTGCTGCGGCCAACCCGACCACGAAGTTGATACAAGGTTGACAGTCCCATATGGTCAGCATTTTCTACAAACAAAGTATTGGCATTTGGGATATCAACTCCAGTTTCAATAATGGTAGTGGTCACCAAAATATCATATTCTCCATTGATGAAATCCAGTAAAGTATTTTCTAAACGAATCTCACTCATTTGGCCATGAACATAGCCTATAGAAGCTTCTGGGATTAACTCTCTTAACTCTGAAACTTTCTGTTCGATTGTGTCAACCTTGTTGTAAAGGTAGTAAACCTGTCCACCTCGGTCTATTTCACGTAAGACAGCTTCTCGAATCACTGTAGGATTGCTTTCTAAAACATAGGTCTGAACAGGATAGCGATTGGTAGGCGGTGTCTCAATAACTGACAAATCGCGGATACCCAGCATAGACATATGCAGAGTTCGAGGAATAGGAGTTGCTGTCAAGGTCAGGACATCGACTTTCTTTTTCAATTCCTTTAATGTTTCCTTGTGCTTAACTCCAAAACGCTGCTCCTCATCAACGATGATCAAACCTAAATCTGCAAATTCTACATCTTTGGATAAGAGTCTGTGGGTTCCAATGATAATGTCAACTTGTCCCTTCTGCAGCTTTTCCAGAGTCTGTTTTTGTTCTGCCTTACTCCTGAAACGACTGAGTACCTCGACATTGACCGCAAAATCATTAAAGCGTTCTTTAAAGTTAGTATAGTGCTGCTGGGCTAAAACCGTTGTTGGCACTAATACAGCTACTTGTTTATGATCGTTGACAGCTTTAAAAGCAGCCCGCATAGCTACTTCTGTCTTCCCAAAACCAACATCACCAACTAAGAGCCGGTCCATCGGACGGCTGCTTTCCATATCCTTCTTCACTTCCTGAATACTTCTTAGCTGGTCCTCTGTTTCAACATAAGGAAAATCATTATCAAATTCCTCTTGATTGGAATCATCCGCTGAGAAAGCAAAACCTTTTAGCTGGCTGCGTTCAGCATATAGTTTAATCAAATCATCTGCAATATCCTGAACCTGATGCTGAACTTTTTGCTTATTCTTCTGGAAACGACCGTCATTTAGCTTATTTACCTTAGGTGTTTTTCCATCGCTGGCAACATACTTTGATAGGAGATCAATCTGGTCAACTGGAATCGAAATACGATCAGAATTTTGATATTGAATCGTCAGATAATCACGGTGGACACCAGATATTTCAATCGTTTCTATTCCCAGATAACGTCCTATCCCATGAATATTATGGACAACATAATCCCCTTTTTCTAGCTCATTATAATCTTTCAGTCGTTCAGCATTGGAGATATTCTGACGCCGAATTTTTCGTTTTATTTTCTTGTGAATAATTTCATACTCAGTAATAAGAACAATTTTCTCATCTACGAAATTAAAGCCCTGAACAAGATTTCCTTCTATAAGCTGAACTGCATTTTTGTGAATCTCAGCCTCTTTTATATAGTCTAAATGAATATCATATTCCTGTAAATTTTTATGTAAACTTTGTAAACCTACAGAAGAATTTGCTTGTAAGATTATTGTATAGCCAGATTTTTTATAACGATTAATTTCTTCCTTGAGCAAGGGAAACTGACTGAAAAATTCTTGCATTGGGTACTGATTGAATTGATACAAAGTATCAAATTTCAGATTTCCCAAACCTTTTTGAAAGCTTGAAAAGAAGGTTGCTGGTTTATATTGACGATAATCTTGGTACTTATCTGCAAAATATTTCTGACTTGATGAAGCCTTACAACTTTGTAAATCATCTGTCAATAAGCTAGCTGTTTCCAGTTCAAATTGAGCGTGTCGATCCACAATTTTTTGAAAATCATCAAAAAACACAGGGCTATGAACAGGCAAATAGTCTAAAATAGTCCATTCTTTCTGATAAAAATAAGAAAGGAATTTACGAATATCCGCATGATGAAACTCCTGTTTGGCACTGATTAGTAACTCTTCTAAGTAAGATTTCAAAGCAGGATCAACAGCTTTTTCTAAAATTACTTCCAGATTTTCTCGTCCTTGAGCATAATCTTTCTCAGAAAGCAGGATATCAGAAGCAGGTTTAATCAAAATACTTTCTATGTTCTCAATTGAAGTTTGATTTTCTGGATTGAAAATCCGAATACCGTCAATTTCATCTCCAAAAAACTCCAGTCGATAAGGGGACTCTGCTGAGCGCTCAAAAATGTCTAAGATATCTCCTCTTAGACTATATTCTCCCTGACTTAAAACTTGAGACACCTTCTTGTATCCTGATCTTGACAACATCTTTACAAGATTATTTAGGTCATATTCTTGTCCAACTGTCAAATTTATGTTGGTTGTTTTAAAATCAATGGGATCAGGCAAGAGTAATTTGCTAGCCGCAACATTAGTAACTAGAATTCCAGACTTTTGATGGTCTATTAAAAAGTTCAGAGCATCTAATCTTGCAAATATTTTTTCCTGTGAGGCAAAAACAAATTCTGCTATAGGAGTATCATCTGCTAAGAAAGTATAGACCTTGCCTTCTCCCAACAAAGAAATCAAATCACTAGCCAAACGATCTGCTTCATTTTGACTAGAAGTCAGCACAAGGATTTTATCCGTTTCTTCTAATCCAGCCGCAATAGTAATCGCTTTTGTTGATGCAGACAATCCCATTATCAACTGTCTGCTGCTTTTATGGAGATTTTTCTTCCAATCTGAAATTTGCTGGTTTTGACAAAATAAGTCAATCAGGTTCATTTTATTATCCATTGTATTTCTGCATTGTTTGTTCAAAATTGCCTGTCTGTAAATAATAATTTACAGCATTGTCAACTTTATCAAGAGTATTCAGAATCATTATATAATCCTCTTTATCAAATTTTCCTAGAACGTGGTGGACCACTGTCATGCCTTCTTTTGGACGGCCAATACCTATCTTTATCCGTTTAAACTCTTGGCTTCCAATGTGTTTGATAATAGATTTAATGCCGTTATGGCCGCCAGCTGAACCCTTGCTGCGCAAACGAATCTTACCAACTTCCATATCCAAGTCATCATAGATGACCAATAAATCCTCTATATCTAAACCATAGTATGCCAGTAAAGCTTGAACGGCCTTTCCGCTCTCATTCATAAATGTAGTTGGTTTGACAAAATAAACTTTTTCACCATTCAGAAAAGTAGAGGCAATATCTGCTTGAAAGATTTTATCAGCTGTAAACTTTAAATCAAGATCTTTACAAATTTTGTCAACTAGCATAAAACCAACGTTATGCTTGGTTTCAATATATTTTTCTCCTGGATTTCCCAGACCGACTATTAACTTTACCATTTTTCTCCTTTATAAAAGCCAAAAGGGCTGGAAAAAATTTTCCAACCTAGAATTTTTAGACTTTACAAATACTTTACACATTAAATCTAAATTCCATAATATCGCCATCTTGAACGATATATTCTTTTCCTTCTTCGCGCAAACGTCCAGCCTCTTTAACTGCTTTTTCGCTGCCATAGTTCACTAGGTCATCATAAGACATAGTGACTGCTCGAATAAAGCCTTTTTCAAAGTCTGAGTGAATAATGCCAGCTGCTTGCGGAGCTTTCATTCCACGCTTAAAGGTCCAAGCACGCACTTCCTTTTCACCAGCTGTAAAGTAGGTTCCAAGTCCCAACAGATGATAAGCTGCTCTGGTCAGTTTATCCACACCTGATTCTGTCAATCCGATAGCTTCTAGAAATTCTGACTTATCTTCATCATCCAATTCAGAAATCTCTTCCTCTGCACGCGCTGAAATGACAACAACTTCAGCATTTTCTGTAGCTGCAAATTCACGAATCTGCTTCACATAGTCAATATTATCTGGATCTGCTACCTCATCTTCACTGACATTGGCCACATAGAGAACTGGCTTAGTCGTTAAGAGAAAGAGCCCTTTAACAATTTTTTGTTCTTCTTCTGTGAATTCAATTGTGCGAGCTGACAGACCATCTTCCAGAACAGGCTTAATTTTCTGTAAAACATTAAATTCTGCCACTGAATCCTTATCTTTTTGGGTACGAGCCATCTTCTCTACACGCGCATAACGTTTGTTAATACTTTCTAAGTCTGCTAAAATCAATTCTAGATTAATGGTCTCAATATCTGCCATTGGATCTACAAATTCAGACTCACGGCCCTGTTCCCTCATGACATTTTCATCATCAAAGGCACGTACTACATGGACAATCGCATCTACTTCGCGGATATTGGCTAAGAATTTATTCCCTAGCCCTTCTCCTTTTGAAGCACCTTTCACAATTCCAGCAATGTCAGTAAATTCGAAGGTTGTTGGAACTTTCTTCTGTGGTTTGATGAGTTCTGTTAATTTATCCAAACGTGCATCCGGAACTTCTACCCGCCCGACATTTGGATCAATTGTCGCAAAAGGGTAATTAGCTGCTTCTGCACCTGCTTTTGTAATTGCATTAAATAAAGTTGACTTACCAACATTGGGTAAACCAACGATTCCTGCTGTCAAAGCCATTCTTATCTTCTCCATTCATCTTTTCAATCCAAACCATTATACCATAAATCCTTATCCTAAACAGCGGATTTGAGTTATTTTTTCTAGCTTTCTTTACAGAAATGTAAAATACATTGAAGAAAAAAATGGTATAATATAGCTAATATTCTTATTAAAGGAGTCCCTAATGAAAAAGAATACTTTCAAAACACTTTTTCTTTCTTTCCTTGCGGTTTCCGCTTTGTTTGTTTTAGCTGCCTGCAGCAGTCCTAAAAAAGCTTATTTCCAGCTGATTGACCAAAATACTAAACAAGATAGTCGCATCACTGTTGAATACAAAGGTGATGAGATGCTTACAAACGAAACAAACAATACCTTCTACTATAAACCAGTTGGCTTGACAAAAGACACTGCTAAAGAGCAAACAGAAGCCTATGCTAAATCTATTGAGGGTATCAAAGGATTAACTCATAAAATTGAGTACAAAGATGATTATTTAACTGAAAAACTGACAATCGATTTTAGCAAAGCTGATATTGAAGAACTACAAAGTAAACAGCTTCTTCAAACATCTGGTAATCAAAAAGCAGATTATATCAGCTATAAAGAAACTGCTAAATTACTCGAAAAAGCAGGTTATAAAGAAGTTAAAGACGGTAAATTTGAAGTTCTTAAATAAAAGCAAAATGGATAGGACTTTTTAAGTCCTATCCATTTTTGATTGAAAAATAAGAAAATCAAATCTAAATCTAATCTTCAGCAATGCAAATTGGTTTTCCACAATAGCATTTACGATGAGTTTTCGTCTAATCAATTATTTTCTTCATTTTTCTTTCAAAATCGTGACGACTCATCATTACAAGATGTTCACAATTGGTGCAACGAATTTTGATATCTGCACCAACCCTTGTGATTTCCCAGCGATTCGCCTTTTTCCCAGTCGCTTTAATGGTGCAGGCATGCGGCTTTTTCATTTCTACAAAATGACCAATTTCATACATTTTCTTTCTCCTTTCAAAGAACTATCATTGTCCAGGAAGAAATATTAAGTATCTATCATACTCTGTGAATAAAAAACGAGTAGGTCCAAGAAGTAAGAATCTTTAACTTGGCCCACTGCTTTTCATCTTAATTAGTTCTGACAGGTGTAATCAGCTGAATAAAGTTTTCTGTATCTTCACTCGGTACCAAGGTGAAAGGACGAACAGATGAGATAAAACTAATCGTTACTTTTTCACTGTCAATAGCCTTCAAAGCATCAATCAAATAAGTTGGATTAAAGCTAATGGTCAAATCTTCGCCAGTTACACTTTCTGTATCAATTTCTTCGTTAACACGGCCAACCTCTGGTGAATTTACATGGGCACTGACAATACCGCCTGCAATCTCCAGTTTAACTGTTCCATTCTGTGTAGCATTAGACAAGAGACGAGCGCGTTCCATAGCTGCACGTAAATCAGAAGTATTAAAAGTAAGGACACTCGTAAATTCAGTTGGAATCAAACGATCTGTATCTGGATAATTTCCTTCTAAGAGGCGGGTGTAGAAGCTGATATTTTCGCTTCTGAAAAGAATTTGATTGTTAGCAAAGAAAACCTCTACCGTTTCAATTTCATCGGTAAAAACAGCCGTAAATTCACGTAAAGAGCGACTTGGAATGACTACGTCAAAATTATCTCCGTTTTTCTCTAGAGTAATTTTCTTTTGACTCATTCTGTGGGAGTCTGTCGCAACTGTTTTCAAAGAACGGTTATCTGTCAAAACAAAGTGAACACCAGTTAAAATTGGACGGCTTTCCTGAACACTGGCTGCAAAGGCTGTTTCGTTAATGACATCTTTGAGAATTTTTGTTTCAAGAACCAAGGGATTGCTGGCAGAAATTTCCTGGATTCGTGGATACTGGTCAGCGTCTTTTCCTTTCAGGGTAATCTCTGATTTGCCGCTAGTCAAGACGATTTGTTTTTGTTCAATTTCTTTAAAATCCAAAATAATATCTGGCAGGCTAGAAACAACATTAATAAAGAAAGTCGCTTCTAATAAAATTGAGCCTGTTGAGTTGACAAGCAAGCCTGCATTTTCATTTTGAGTAGAAATAAAGTTTTCAATTGACACTTGACCATTTGAACCGATTAAGGTGATTCCTTCTTTGGTAACATCGATTTTCACAGTAGAAAGAATAGGAATTGCATTTTTATGACTGATAGCCCTTTTAGTGGTATTTAAAGCTTGTAAGAAGAGATTTTTATTAATAGAAAAATGAATCATGGGATCTCCTTTTTATTTATTTATGATTATAAGATTAATAGTAATAGTAGTTTGTGTGAATTATGTGGAAAAATAGCTTCGTCCTTATTCTAACAAGTTTTGAGACTTGTTCACAAAGTGTGGATAAGTTTTGAAAAAATTCTGTAGTTTTCCACACGCTATTTTATTTTATTCTTGATGCTTTCAATTTCTAAACGCAAATTGTCGTCTGATTCAATCATGGTTTTGATTTTTCCATGTGCATGGATAACAGTCGTATGATCTTTCCCGCCAAATTCACGACCAATTTTAGGCAGACTGTTGTCAGTCAGCTCACGAGTCAGATACATAGCTACCTGCCTAGCTAAAACGATATTTTGTACTCGGCGGCTACCTTTCATCTCTTTGACACTAACACCATAGAATTTCCCAACTTCAGACTGAATCTTATCAATCGGGATAACTGTTACCTGGCTTGAATCCTGCTTGCGTGCTCGAATAGCCTCTGCTGCGATATCAATAGTGATTTCTTTTAGATGTCGAACTCTAGCGATGAGACTGATATCATTCAAAGCGCCTTCCAAGTCGCGGACATTGGAGTCGAATTGTCCTGCAAGATATTCTAAGGTATCATTCGGGAAAATATAATCTAAGTCTTCAATTTTGTTTCGCAGAATTGCAATTCGTGTTTCAAAATCTGGCGGTGTAATATTCTGAGTTAATCCCCATTTGAAACGTGTCACTAAGCGTTCTTCCAAATTGTCCAGATGATCAGGACTGCGGTCGCTGGTTAAAACAATCTGTTTATTTTCACCATGAAGAGCATTGAAAGTGTTGAAAAATTCTTCCTGAGTTGAAACCTTTTTTCCGCCCAAAGATTGAATATCATCAATTAGCAGAAGATCCAGACTACGATAGATTTTTTTAAAGCTATCCATCTCTCCCAATCTTAAATGTTCGAGGAAGTCGTTAATAAAGGTTTCAGCCGGTATATACTTGACACGCGCATCTGGAATATTTTCTAAAATCTGATTGCCAATAGCATTTAATAAATGAGTTTTGCCTAGGCCAGGTCCTCCGTAGATAAAAAGAGGATTATAGGTTGTGGCTAGATTCTCAGATACCGCTAAGGCAGCAGCTTTAGCCCAGATATTTCCGTCTCCCTGAACAAAATTATCAAAGGTATATTTTGACTTTAAGCCAGTATCAATAGGTGGCAAGCTTGGCTGAACAGTGCTGATTTGAGGACTGGTTACTACAGATTTCGGAGTTTCAGTGTTAGTTTCTTCTTCAAAAATATATTTTCCAGCAATCTGATCATTAAAAATCTCAAATCCTGCAGTAAGAATAACTCCTACTAAGTTTTGCTCCCAAAATAGTTGTTTTACTGGACTATCCAAGAAAATAATAGCTTGTTTTTCTTCAACTTTGACAAGCTTGGCTTCAGCAACAAAGAAATCATAAGTTGTCTGTTTTAGCTGAGCATGAGCCAATTCTAAAATACGATTCCAAAAGTCCTGTTCTTTGGTCATAACTTCCCTCCTTTTCTATAATTTTCTGATTCATATGCATCTTATTTTATCATAAAGGCTTAAAGTTTTCCACAAGAACTGGAAAAGAATTCACATTGTTAACTGAAGTTATCCACAGAATGTGAATAAAGCTAAAATTTATTATTTTAATGGGCTTCCTAATTGATTTTACAGTGGATAATTTTGTTATTTTAAAAAAAGAAAATAACAGTTTTATTTAAAACTGTTTATAATTCTTTGATATTCTTCTTCGCTTTCAAAAGGAATAATTAGCTTTCCTTTACTCTGGCTTTTTAACTGAATAGAAACTTCCAGACCGAGAATTTTTTTAATTTTTTCCTCTTCAGATCTAGCAAATAGTTCTTTATTAGGTTTCTTTTTGAGACTCTTTTTTTGCTGGAGAAGATTTTCAACTGCTCGAACCGATAAATCTTCTCGACAGATTTTTTCTAGCCATAATAACTGTTCTTCTTCTTTTAAGGGGACCAGCAGGCGAGCATGTCCTTGAGAAATCTCTTCTTCCTTGATAGCTTGACGAACTTCTTTAGACAGCTGTAAAAGTCTGACAATATTGCTGATATAGGGTCTAGATTTTCCCATGATTTTAGCAATTTCATCATGTGTCAAGCCTTTGTCAATCAAATTTTGATAAGACTCAGCCTCTTCTATAGGATTCAAGTCTTCTCTTTGAAGATTTTCGATAATAGCCTGTTTCAGCATTTCATCATCAGATAATTCTTTGACGACAGCTGGGATCGTTTCTAGGCCAAGAAAAGAGGCAGCTCTAAATCTCCGTTCTCCTGCTAAAATTTCATAACCAAAAAGTGAAGATTTCCGAAGAATGATTGGCTGAATGAGACCATTTTCTTTGATTGATGACGCCAATTCCTCAATCTTTTTTTGTGAGAACTCTTTACGAGGCTGATAAGGGTTGGTTCGAATATCTTTAAGTGCAATATATTGAAAGTTTTCCATTTGTATATAGAATAACACACCTTTACGATTGTGTAAAGGTGTGTTGACAATCTTGTAAATAGATTAATTTGAGCTTAGCTCTTTTGTTGATTTAGTGAGTTTGATTTTGACTGTTTGAGATTTACCGTCTCGATAATAAGTAATCTCTACCTCATCTCCAATATTATGCTTGTAGAGAGCAGATTGTAAGTCACTAGTGGATTCCACATCTGTGTTATCTACTTTTGTAATGACATCATTTTTTTGAAGCTTGCCATCAGCAGGCATTCCTTGCTGAACAGAGCGAACAAGAATACCTGATTTCACTGAAGCAGGAAGATTTAATTTAGAAAAATCAGAAGTTGTCAGATTAGATAAATCCATCATTTGAATTCCTAAAGCAGGACGTGTGACTGTTCCATTTTTCTCAAGTTGATTGATAATATTTACGACATCATTAGATGGAATCGCAAATCCCATCCCTTCAACAGAGGTTTGGCCATTTGTTGAAATTTTACTTGAAGTAATCCCAATAACTTGTCCTTGGATGTTAATCAACGGGCCACCAGAGTTACCAGGATTAATTGCAGCATCTGTTTGCAGTGCAGTTGTTGAAATATTTTCACCATTTTCAGATTGTAATGTAACGTTTCTGCCTAAACTAGAAATAATTCCTTGTGTGACAGAGTTAGCGTATTCTGTTCCAAGAGGACTTCCGATGGCGATTGCTGTTTCACCAACTGTCAGAGAACCAGAATCTCCAAATTCAGCGACATCAGTTACTTTTTCAGAGCTAATTTTAACGACAGAGATATCTGAATAGACATCTGATCCAACTACTTCACCTGGAACCTTGTTTCCATCAGCTAGCAAGATATCTACATTGGTTGATCCGTTAAGAACATGGGTGTTGGTTACCAGATAGGCTGATTTTCCGTCTTTTTTATAAATTACGCCAGAACCTTCACTGGAGATTTGTGATTCATCGTTGGAAGCTTCATCATTGATAACGCTGCTGGAAGCTTCAGCATAAGTAATTACTGAAACAACGGCATTTTGAACCTTTTTCACAGCTTCTGAAATGTCTGTAGAGTTTTTATATGAAGTAGTTACACTAGTTGTTGAATTTCCATTCATTTTTATACGTGAAGTTAATAATGTAGTAACATAATTTCCTAAACTTCCGCCGATAAAACCTACAATTAACACTGCAAAAAGTAATAAAGCCCTTTTAATGGCATTTGAAGAGTTTTTCATGTTTTCCTCCTTGAATTACAATTGATGAAATTATATTTAGACAAACTTAATTATAACTTAAATCTTCTAAGTTTTCCACACCTTGTGGAAAACTTAGAAAAACTGTTGATAGGAATTAGAAAATACACAGATTAGCCGATTCCCAGATAAATTTTACTTGTTAATAAAGTGTGAAGTATAGATGAATATGATAGAATAAACTTATGAAAATAAAACTTGTAACAGTTGGAAAACTGAAAGAAAAATATTTAAAGGATGGAATTGCTGAATACATGAAGCGTCTCAATCGATTCTGCAAGGTGGAAATTGTTGAGTTAGCGGATGAAAAAACACCTGATAAAGCTAGTGATTTAGAAAATCAGCAGATTCTTGAAAATGAAGGAAATAAAATTCTGTCTAAAATTAACGAGCGTGAATTTGTTATTGCTTTGGCAATTGAAGGAAACCAATTTCCGTCAGAAAAGTTTAGTCAGCTCATGATGGATACTACAGTGCGTGGCTTTTCTGATATCACTTTTGTTATCGGCGGAAGTTTAGGTTTATCTCCTGCAGTAAAAAAACGGGCAAATCTTCTGATGAGTTTTGGCAAATTAACGCTACCTCATCAACTGATGCGCCTTGTTTTAATAGAGCAAATTTATCGAGCTTTTATGATTCAGCAGGGGAGTCCTTATCATAAGTAATCTTGACGGCAACTCTATTTTCTGATAGAATGAGATGGTATTGGTCTCATAGCTCAGCTGGATAGAGCATTCGCCTTCTAAGCGAACGGTCGCAGGTTCGAATCCTGCTGAGATCAGAAAGGTAAAAAAATACGGAGTATTTTACAATATTTCGTGTTTTTTTCTTCTATTTTTTTGGTATAATGTCATTTTGGGGATAAAAAATGACATTTCAGGGAAAATTGTCACTAACTCTTTCTATTTTTCTATAATGATAAATGTAAGGTGACTTACAAGATAAAAAGATAGGAGATAGTTATGAAAATCTATTCTTTTCAAATTGCTGCGAATAGCAATTCACTTGTTCAAACTTTTTGGGATTTAAGAGGTGTTCCAAATCCATGGGATTGGATTTTTGGAAGATAAGAATTTTAAAGTTTAGGGGAGAAATTTATGTCACTTGAAATAATAGGATTAATTGTTCATCCTTTTATTAATGTAGCTGCATTTTTAGTGATTTTATCAAAAATCATTAAAATTAAGCATACTCACTTTTTTGTAGCTGTTTGCTTTGGTCTTGAGATTATAATTCCGTTTATAATTGCTTTTTTAGGGCATGTGTTTTCATTTGAAATCTCATTTCCATCTTATACGCTGTCATTTTTTCTCCCTCTATTTATAGTTTGGTATTTTTGTAGAGTTGAAAAAATTAAAAAATATCAATCTTTCTTACTTTCCTTCTTTTTATGTTTGTCAATTGATAGCTCTACTACTTTCTTTTCAGTTATTATTTCATCTGTTTTAGGAGATGATTTTGTAGCTCAGTACATGGGCTTGTTTCTGACATGTATCAACTTAATATCCTTGCTCTTTATGGTAAAGGTTATTGATATTTTTGATTTCAGAATAGATTATCTTAAAAGAAGTTTCTTTAAATCTCAGATTCTGATGATTAGTAGTTTATATGCAATGAATTGGCTGATTTTAAATCTCTCTCACTGGATTAGTAATATAAAGCATTTCAACAGTTTTAGCAGTATGATTGCTACTATTTGTTTCTTGGCCTTTCTTTCTACTTTGGTGACATTCAAGGACAGCCGTGAGAAATACGAGAAAGAAGAGCGTTTGCGTCAAAAAGAATCTGAACAGCTTCGACTTCAGGAATATACTGATGAAATTGTGAGATTATACTATGAAATTAAAGGGTTTCGTCATGATTATGCTAGCATGCTGACAAGTATGCAAGTGGCTATTCAAACTGGAGATATCAAGGAAATTGAGCACATTTATCAAGAGGTCTTGGCTGATGCAAACTTGAATCTGCGTTCAGATAAATATACAGTTTTTGATTTGAATAATGTAGGAGATTCAGCTTTAAGGAGTGTCATGACTGAGACAATCTTTCAAGCGCGTGAACATCAGATTCAGCTGACTTTTGAAGTTAAGGATAAAGTGGAACGCCTTCCAATCAAGTTGTTAGATCTGGTGAGAATTGCTAGTATTTTATTAAATAATGCTATTGAGAGTGCCATTGACAGCCTGGAAAAAATTGTCCATGTTTCTCTGGTTCAACTGGATGATAGAACCATTTTTGTTGTTCAAAATTCTCGTAAAGAAGGAAAATTGGATTTGGAAGAACTCTATCAGCCAGAATTTTCAACTAAAGGAGAAAATAGAGGCTACGGATTGAATAACATCAAGGAAATTTTAGATAGGTATGAATTTATCACTCTTGATACACAAATTGAGTCAAGCAATTTTACACAGATTTTAACAATTAGGAGATAGAATTTATGAAAGTGTTAGTTTTAGAGGATACCGTATCTCATCAAGTCAGGATGGAAACGACATTAGCAGAAATTGCTGAGGAACTTGGAATTGACATCCAGGTTCAGGTTACAGGAAAAATCAAAGAATTCAAAAAATATATTGAAAATGGAGACGTTAACCAGCTTTATTTTTTGGATATTGACATTAAGGGGGAGGAAACAAAAGGGTTGGAAGTAGCTCAATTTATCCGTCATCATAATCCTTATGCCATTATAGTTTTTGTAACTTCAAAATCTGAATTTGCTACTATGACTTTTAAATATAAAGTATCAGCACTTGATTTTATCGATAAAGATATCAACAATGATGCTTTTAAAAATAGAATCAAAGACAGTATTCTTTACACTAAGAGTACACTAATTGAAAATACCAATATGGTAGATTATTTTGAATATAGTTATCGTGGCAATGATGTTCGAATGCCTTATAACGATATTTTGTATATCGAAACGACAGGGAGCTCTCATAAACTTCGGATTGTCGGTAAAAATTTTCTCAAGGAGTTTTATGGAACGATAACAGATATTCAAGAAAAAGATCAGCAATCTAAACGATTTTTTTCACCACACAAATCTTATCTGGTTAATATTGGCAACATTGTTGATTATGACAAGAAAAATCGAGAAATTATTTTTTACGAAAATCATCGATGTCCGGTCACTCGTTTAAGAGTGAAGTATCTGAAAGATATTTTCGAAAATAAAGGGAAAAGAGTTGACAAAGCTTAAAAACCTGATATAATGGAATATGTTCTGAAAGAGAGCATACCATATGGTCCGTTGGTCAAGGGGTTAAGACACCGCCTTTTCACGGCGGTAACACGTTGGTAGTAGCGCATGACTGTTAATCATGATGTCGTAGGTTCGAGTCCTACTGCCGGAGCTAGAGACACTCCTAGTGAGTGTTTTTTTTATTGTTCAAAAAAAGGCCTTCACTAGCATTTTAATGAAGAGCCTTATTTTTTATATTGGTAAAGATCTGATTTTTGATATATTTATATTCTCTGTCGTTTTCTACGTAGAAAATTATAACAAACAAATAAGATTATGCCAGATATGAAGGCAATGCCACCTTCTTTCAGTCCATTAGGAATGAAAGTGAGGACAACATTTCCTTCTCCTTTTTTCACATCTAATTTCATAAAGCCGTTTTGAGCTCGTTTTAGTGTGACAGGCTTCCCGTTAAGAGTGGCTGACCATCCCTTATCATAAGGAATGGTAAAGAATAATGAAGTATCCTTTTCTGCTCTATAGTTTGTTTTTACTGTGTTTAAATCAGTAGTTGTGGAAACGGGCTGCTCTTTTAATTTTTGAATAACATTTTGATATTGCTCAGTATTAACAGCAAAAAATTCTGGCGTATCAAATGAAACTGTTGAATTGTCTGGGAATGTAAAGCGAATAGATACTGTTTGACTTTGACTGAAATAGCCAGCATTAAAGAAAGGAAAAACATTATTAGTTGTATAACGTTCTGTAAAGTTATTGACAGTAATGTCAACATCTGTCTGATCATCATTACTAAAATCAATCCCAGCAACATTAACATATAGTTGACTGTTAGCAGGTACATTGACAGTATAGACTACGCTAGCAAAGCTTGTATTATGTTCTCTGTCAACATCCACAGTCACTCTGTTACCAATTTGCTTGACATTTTCATTAGTAGTTATAGCATCTACTTTATCATAATATTTAAAATCAAAGCCAGTCAATTGATTCAAAAATTCTGTCTGATTATCTAAAGTCAAATTTGTAAACTTGACATCCTGGTAAACATCATTGGTCAGAAAAGCTAAACCAAGTGCAGCATCATTTTGGTAGAGAGACATTTCTTTTTCAGTTTTCTCTGGAAGAAAACCAAATTTTTGAGGATCTGTTTCAGATAGATTGTAGCGAACACCAAAAATACTGTCCATTAAAATACTGTTGTTTTGATAACGGAGATTCAGATTTGTTCCTGCTGATTTAAAACCAAGTTTATCTAAAGTAGAACTTACCTGAGTATTTCGAACAGATGAGAACTGGGAAATTCCATTGTAGTTGAATTTCATACTGTCATTTCCTGTTTGTGGATTCAATCTTTCAGTTCTAAAAAAGTCAATATTTTCCTTTTTGGAATAATTGACAAGCTTGTCAATCTCATCAAGGTGACTGGCATAAGATGAACGAGTGGCAAATACCCATTCTTTAGCAATTCCTCCAACTTGATAGTAGGAATTAAGCGACAATTCAAAAGTAACAAAGAAGAGCAAGACAGGGAGAATGATTTTTGGTTGAATAGAAGATTTTGCTAAGACAAAGCTAATCAAGAGATAGGCCAGCAGAAATTCTAATGTTAGAATATAATTCTCAGGACCCAAAAAGTCATAATGTTTTCTCTGAATAAAAGTAATAATAAATCCAAGGCTGAGCAAAGTGAAACTGATGGCAAGATTCATCAATTTCACATCTTTCCAACGATTTAAAGTCTCAGCAGCCATATAGATAACTACCAGAGAAAATAGCCAAGAATAACGGTGAAGAAACATGTTCGGAGCATGCATTCCCTGCCAAAGTAAGTCTAAATATTGAAGATAGAAACTAGCTATGAAAATTGCAAGGAGTAAAAAGTAGCAAAGTTTCACGTGAAACTTAACAGATTTTAAGGTGAAAAATAAGATAGCCAAAATCAAGGGGAAGGTGCCGACATAAATCATAGGGATAGAACCATACTTGGTTGTATCAAAACTGCCAATAAAATTTTTAGCAAACACATCTAAAAACCAACTTTTTTCTGTTAACAAAGAAGAAACTTTTGTTAATGTTTCACCATGAGTGCTTATGTCTAGGTAAGTTGGCAGAATCATGATTAAGCTAGTCAGACCTGCTAAAGCAGATACGACTGTAAAGTCAAGTAAACTTTTAATTCTATTTTTGAAATCCCAAGATAATTGAAGAAGGTACCAAAAGACCAAAAAGATTGCCATCATATACCCAAAATAATAATTTTGGATAAAGAGGATTGACAGTGTTGTAAAGTATAGTACTCTTCCTTTTCCAGTTATCAACCTATGTAAACCTAGCACTATCAAAGGTGCAAGGATAAACACATCCAGCCAGGTTTTTATTTCCAATTGACTGACTGAAAAACTCATTAAAGAAAATGAAGTTGAAAGAGTGATGATGAGTAAAGCTGGAATCTTTTTGAATATTCCTTTGATGCTGATAAAGGCAGAGAGTCCAATTAATCCAAACTTGATTAAGGTAAATAGATAGACGGCATCTGGCATTGATTTCAAATCAAAGAAATAAACCAGAGGAGATAAGAAGCTACCTAAATAATAACTGGATAAAGCATAGAAATTCTGGCCCAGTCCACTGGAGAAAGTATAGAAAATACTGTCTGTGCCATGGAGGATATTTCTTAGGTTAGTGTCAAAAATGACATACTGATGAAAGCCATCACCAAGCAAGGGAGAAGTTTCGCTATTCCAGTAAATTCCATACATCAAGTAGACAAAGAACATGATGAAAAATGGAAGAAAGAAGGCACAAAAATAAGGCCAATTTTTTTTAAAATATTCTTTAATGTGATTCATATTTCTTATATAGAAAGAGGCAGAAACGTTGTTTCATGCCTCTGTAAAGCTTTGTAAACGTAAATTGACAAGGGAATTAATCTTTCCAAAGTTCCTTGACTTTTGCCTGAACTTCCTGATTTTCCAAGAATTCATCATAAGTTTCGTCAATGCGGTCAATCACACCATTTTTAGACAGGACAATGATATGGTTGGCCAGGGTTTGAATAAATTCATGGTCGTGACTGGCAAAAATAATGGATCCTTTGAAGTTTTTCAATCCATCATTTAAGCTGGAGATTGATTCCAAATCTAAGTGATTGGTTGGATCGTCTAAGATTAAAACGTTGGATTTAAGCAACATCAACTTAGATAACATAACCCGAACTTTTTCTCCTCCTGACAAGACATTGACAGACTTGTTAACCTCATCTCCAGAGAAAAGCATGCGCCCAAGGAAACCTCGAAGGAAGGTGTTGTCATCCTCTTCTTTGCTAGCAAATTGGCGCAGCCAGTCAAGGATTGATTCACCACTAGCAAAGTCACGAGAATTATCTTTTGGTAGGTAAGATTGACTGGTTGTGACACCCCACTTGACAGTTCCTTCATACTCAATATCACCCATCAAGGCACGAATCAAAGCTGTTGTTTGGATATCGTTTTGGCCAATCAAAGCTGTTTTATCGCCAGGACGTAAAATGAAGTTAATATTATCAAGAATAGTTTCTCCGTCTATCTTGACAGAAAGATTTTCAACTGTCAAGAGATCATTACCGATTTCACGTTCTGCTTTAAAGCTGATAAATGGGTATTTACGGCTAGATGGAACAATTTCTTCTAACTCAATCTTGTCAAGCATCTTTTTACGAGAAGTTGCTTGTTTTGATTTTGAAGCATTGGCAGAAAAGCGAGCAACAAACTCTTGAAGTTGCTTGATTTTTTCTTCTGCTTTGGCATTTCGGTCAGCTAGAAGCTTAGCTGCTAGTTCGCTTGATTCTTTCCAGAAATCATAGTTTCCGACATAGAGTTTGATTTTTCCAAAGTCAAGGTCGGCCATATGAGTGCAGACTTTATTCAAAAAGTGACGGTCGTGGGATACAACAATAACTGTATTGTCAAAATCGATAAGAAAGTCTTCCAGCCAAGTAATAGACTGAATATCCAAACCGTTAGTTGGCTCGTCCAGAAGTAAGACATCAGGTTTACCAAAAAGGGCTTTGGCTAAGAGTACTTTGACCTTGTCTCCGTTAGAAAGCTCGCTCATATTTTGGTAGTGAAGATCTTCCGGAATATTAAGGTTTTGCAGTAATTGAGAAGCTTCACTTTCAGCTTCCCAGCCACCTAGCTCAGAAAACTCTCCCTCAAGCTCGGCCGCACGTACACCATCTTCATCAGAAAAATCAGGCTTCATATAAATAGCGTCTTTTTCCTTCATGATATTGTAAAGATGCTCGTTACCCATGATAACAACATCGATAGCTCGCTCTTCTTCATAGTCAAAGTGGTTCTGGCGAAGGACTGAAAGACGTTCATTTGGTCCCAGAGAGATGTGGCCTGTTGTTGGCTCAATATCGCCAGCTAAAATTTTTAAAAAGGTTGATTTTCCAGCGCCGTTAGCTCCAATCAATCCATAAGTATTTTCTTCTGTAAATTTGATGTTGACCTCATCAAACAATTTTCGGTCACTGAAACGCAGTGATACATCTGATACTGTAAGCAATGTCTTTCTCCTATATATATATAATCTTCTTCATTTTACTAGAAAACAGAACTTTTTTCAAATAATTCTGAGATAAAAAGTAAAAAACGAAGCCAAAAGAAAAAAGGAGAATAGAATGAACTAAGAATTTTAGGTTTTCCAGCCAGAATAGTTCGTCAATTAAGTTTACAAATACTGTAAAGGTATGTCAATTAAGCTGTAAAAACTGGAATTTTTGCTTTTTTCTAGAAACTTCTTTCTCATTTTCATTGAAAATGATATAATGAACTCATTATAAATTGAGGAGTAATAAATGACTAAACCAATTATTTTAACAGGAGATCGTCCGACAGGAAAATTGCATATTGGTCATTATGTAGGAAGTTTACGGAATCGCGTGCTTTTGCAGGATCAGGGTAAATATGAGATGTTCGTATTTTTGGCTGATCAGCAAGCTTTGACAGATCATGCAAAGGATCCTCAGACAATTGTTGAGTCTATTGGGAATGTAGCTTTGGATTATCTGGCAGCTGGATTGGATCCTGAAAAGGTGACTATTTTTATTCAAAGTCAGATTCCTGAGTTGGCAGAGTTGTCAATGTATTACATGAATTTGGTGTCATTGGCTCGTCTTGAGCGTAATCCTACTGTCAAGACAGAAATAGCTCAAAAAGGATTTGGTGAAAGTTTGCCGACTGGGTTTTTAGTTTATCCAATTTCTCAGGCAGCTGATATTACTGCTTTCAAGGCTAATTTTGTACCAGTAGGACATGATCAAAAGCCTATGATTGAACAGACTCGGGAGATTGTCCGTTCCTTTAACAACGCCTATCAGACAGATGTTTTGGTAGAACCGGAAGGGATTTATCCTGAAAACGAAGCAGCTGGACGTTTGCCTGGATTGGATGGCAATGCTAAGATGTCTAAGTCTCTCAATAATGGCATTTATTTGGCAGATGATATGGATATTCTGCAAAAGAAAGTCATGAGCATGTATACAGATCCTAATCATATCAGAGTGGAAGAACCTGGAAAAATTGAGGGAAATATGGTCTTTCATTATCTGGATGTTTTTGGCCGCCCAGAAGATGTTGCTGATATTGCTGCAATGAAAGAGCACTATCAAAGAGGTGGTCTGGGAGATGTCAAAACTAAACGCTATCTGTTAGAAATTTTAGAGCGAGAGTTAGGTCCGATTCGTGAACGTCGTGTGGAGTTTGCTAAAGATATGGGGCAGGTCTATCAGATGCTGAAAGAAGGATGCGATAAGGCACGTCAAACCGCCGCTCAGACACTTTCAGAAGTGAAGTCTGCGATGGGGATTAATTATTTTAAATAACGAACATTATTGATTATAAATCACAAAAACTATCGTTTTTAGTTTCAAAAATGATGGTTTTTATTTTTTGTGTAATAATGATTGACAATTTCCTATAGAATGGTATGATATTAACAACAAAAAAACCAGCTCTTATTCAAAGAAAACTGAACTTCAATTTTCTTTGGCTATTAGTTTAATAAAAAGGAAAAGAGGAAACTGTGGATGTCTAACTGGGACACTAAATTTTTGAAAAAAGGTTTTACCTTTGATGATGTGCTGCTGATTCCAGCTGAAAGCCATGTACTGCCCAACGATGCTGATTTGAGTACCAAGCTTGCTGAGAATCTGACTTTAAATATCCCAATCATCACTGCTGCCATGGACACCGTTACAGAGAGTCAGATGGCTATCGCTATTGCCCGTGCCGGCGGTCTTGGAGTTATCCACAAAAATATGTCTATTGAGCAACAGGCTGATGAAGTTCGAAAGGTTAAACGTTCTGAGAATGGCGTTATTATTGATCCTTTTTTCCTAACGCCAGAGCATACGATTGCTGAAGCAGATGAGTTGATGGGACGTTACCGTATCAGTGGTGTTCCTGTTGTAGAAACTCTTGAAAATCGTAAGTTAGTAGGGATTCTAACTAATCGTGATTTGCGTTTTATTTCTGACTATGATCAACCTATTTCTCGCCATATGACCAGTGAGAATCTTGTAACGGCGCCTGTTGGAACAGATTTGGGAACTGCAGAGCGTATTTTGCAAGAGCACCGGATTGAAAAATTGCCTTTGGTTGATGATAAGGGCTGCCTTTCAGGTTTGATTACCATTAAAGATATTGAAAAGGTTATTGAGTTTCCAAATGCTGCTAAAGATGAGTTTGGCCGTCTCTTGGTAGCTGGTGCTGTAGGTGTTACTTCAGATACTTTTGAACGTGCGGAAGCTCTCTTTGAAGCTGGTGCAGATGCGATTGTTATTGATACTGCTCATGGCCACTCAGCTGGAGTTTTGCGTAAGATTGCAGAGATTCGTGCTCATTTCCCTGATCGCACCTTGATTGCTGGAAATATTGCAACTGCTGAAGGTGCACGCGCTCTTTATGAAGCAGGTGTGGATGTTGTTAAGGTCGGAATTGGTCCTGGTTCTATCTGTACAACCCGTGTCATTGCTGGTGTTGGTGTTCCTCAAGTAACTGCTATTTATGATGCAGCTGCTGTGGCGCGTGAATATGGAAAAACCATCATTGCTGATGGTGGGATTAAGTATTCTGGAGATATTGTCAAGGCCTTGGCTGCAGGTGGAAATGCTGTTATGCTAGGTTCAATGTTTGCTGGTACAGACGAAGCGCCAGGCGAGACAGAAATTTTCCAAGGTCGGAAATTTAAGACTTACCGTGGTATGGGATCTATCGCCGCTATGAAGAAGGGCTCTAGTGACCGTTACTTCCAAGGTTCTGTCAATGAAGCGAATAAGCTAGTTCCAGAAGGAATTGAAGGCCGTGTGGCATACAAGGGAGCTGCTGCAGATATTGTCTTCCAGATGCTTGGTGGTATTCGCTCTGGAATGGGCTATGTTGGTGCTGCAAATCTGCAAGAACTTCACGATAATGCTCAGTTTATTGAGATGAGTGGTGCTGGATTGAAGGAAAGCCATCCTCATGATGTGCAAATTACAAATGAAGCCCCTAACTATTCAGTTCAATAAAAAATAAAATGAGGTCGGGAATTTTTCCTAACCTCTTTTTAAATTTACGATTTAAATTGACATGCTTTTACAATTTAAAAGTCTATAAAAGCTGTTCTAACAACAATTCGATATAATTCGTTTACACTATAAGCAATATTTTGTAAATGAAATTTACAAAAACGTAAACTCCATGTAATGCTAGGATTGAGATATAATTTGTCCTTGTTGGATGGTGAAAATTTTTATATCTTGTGGAAGATTTTTTAAATGTTCTAAAGTTGTTGTAGTGATGAAAGTTTGAATATCCTGAGAGATAGTTTCTAATAATTTTAGTTGACGGTTATTGTCAAGTTCGCTCATTACATCGTCAAGCAACAAAATAGGCGTTTCCTTCGTAATGCTTTCTATTAACTTGATTTCGGCTAGTTTCAGTGATAAAACAAGACTGCGATGCTGACCTTGACTACCAAAGTTGGCATCCATCTGGTTGATAAAAAAAGCAATATCATCACGATGGGGACCAACGCCTGTATTTTTTTTGAATAGGTCACGTTTACGGCTGCTTAATAAGGAAGAACAGTAAGTTTCTTCTAAATTGTCAATTTGGTGTAAAGGAATAGATGACAGATACTTGATAGTCAATTTTTCTAGATTCTGAGAAATGTCCCAGTGCTTGTCTTGAGCAAAGCTTTCTAATTTTTGCAAAAAATCCAACCGATGCCTTATGACGCGACAGCCATAGTCAACCAGCTGCTCATCAAGGACAGTCAAGAAGGTTTCATCAACTTTGTCATTAGCTTTCAGATAGGCATTGCGTTGTTTGAGGACATGGTTGTAATTGGATAAATCTGATAGATAGACAGGCTTGATTTGTCCAAGCTCAATGTCTATAAATTTACGGCGTAGAATGGGGGAACCTTTAATCAACTGTAAATCTTCAGGAGCAAAAAGAACAACATTCATAGTTCCAATGTAGTCTGATAATTTACTTTGTTTCAAGTGATTGACTTTTGTGATGCGACCTTTTGGTGTCAAGTTAATGTCAAGGGGAACTTTACCAGTCTTTTTTTCTAAGATACCAGAGACAAGGAGTTCATTTTCTGTAAAATGAATCAAATCCTTATCTGAGCGTGTGCGGTGGCTTCTTGTCAAGGCTAGGAAATAAACAGCTTCTAAAATATTGGTTTTACCTTGTGCGTTCTGGCCTAGAAAGACATTTAAGCCAGGATGGAAGTCAATATCAGCTTCCAGATAATTTCGGAAATGTTTGATTTTTAATGATTGCAGCCACATGATTAGATACCAGGGAAGCGAACAGGGCTTTTAGTAGTTTTCTGCTTTTTAGGTAGCCCTGTATTCTTACGCTTTTCTTTTTTAGAAGTCTGAGATTTTTTAAAATCCTTATTCATGGCTTTGACAAGTTCAGCAACTCGTTTTTTTTCTGCGATTTCTTTCTGGTGTTGCAGAATTTCTTCTTGACTAGGAGCTGTCAGATTAATTTCAATTCCTTGATCGGGAAGGGAAATCCTGTCATTGACACGGAGTTTTTTTCCCCGGCGGTTTTCTGGCTCACCGTTAAAAAGGACTGGATATTCACTTAGAAATATTTTAATTGCTCCGCCGCTTTGGATAATTCCTGTTTCTTTCAAAAGGGCTTGTAGTGTGATGTAGTCATCAAATAATTTATATTCCATATTTCACCTCAACCCTGTCATTATACCATATTTATTAGTAAAAAGTGCTGAGGTGCTTTGGATAAAAGTGGAAATTTTCTCCTAAAATCAGAAAACGTTTTAATCAGTAAAAAGCTTGGTGGAACAAACAAATCAGAGGCATTTCATGATATAATAGTAGTCTATATTATTCAGTATGAGGGGCGTCATGGAAATCACTAAAGGAGTTCGTCTCCATTTTATTCAATCAGAAAAATTTAAAACAAACAAAATTAGGGTTCGTTTTTCAGCGCCTATGTCCAAAGAAACAGTAGCTGGTCGGGTTTTAACAGCCAGTATGCTGGAGACTGTCAATGCTGTTTATCCTACTTCGCAGGCCTTCAGAGAACGTTTGGCCAATTTGTATGGAGCTGATTATTCTACGAGTCTTTCAAGGAGAGGATTGGTGCATTATTTAGATATCAATCTTTCTTTTGTGCGGGATAAATTTTTGAGTCGTAAAAATGTCCTAACAGATGCCATGCTTGATTTTTTGAGAGCCAGCTTGTTTTCTCCATTGGTAAGTCAGGACGCTTTTGGTGAATCTGCTTTTGAAATTGAGAAGAAAAATATCTTGAATGATTTGGAAGCTGAAATTGAGAATCATTTTTATCATGCTCATCGAGAATTAGATAAACTCTTTTATGAAGAAGAGGAAATGCAGATGCCTCGTGTTGGGACGATTGAATTAATCCAGAAAGAGACCGCTGCAAATAGTTTTGCTGCTTTTCAGCAGATGCTTCAGGAAAATCAGATTGACTTTTTCTTTATTGGGGACTTTAATGAAGTGGCTGTTCGGGAGAAAATTCAATCTTTCAATTTTGCACCTCGCCAGCAAGAACTTCAGCTAGTTTATCAGCAAGAATATTCCAATGTTTTGCGAGAAGGACTGGAGCAGAAGGACGTGCATCAGTCAATTATTGAGTTGGGCTATCACTTCCCTATTCAGTACGGAGAGAGTGAGCACCTGCCCTTGGTCGTTTTAAATGCTTTGCTAGGTGGCTTTGCCCATTCGAAATTATTTGTCAATCTTCGTGAAAAGGAAGGGCTGGCTTATACAATTTCTAGCAATTTTGATATTTTTTCAGGAATGATGCGGATTTACGCTGGTATTGACCGCAGCAATCGGACCAGAACAGTTGCTTTAATCAACCGACAGATTGGTGATTTGAAGCGTGGGAATTTTAGTCTGGAAGAAGTGAATCAAACCAAGAAAATGCTGAGAAATTCAGTGTTGTTAGCTCAGGATCGACAGAATACAATCTTAGAGAGAGCTTATATGGCTTCTGTTTTAGGGAAAAAATTCTTATCTCTTGAAGCTTGGCTGGAAGCTTTGGAACAGGTTCATAAAGATGATATTGTCAAGGCAGCTGGTCAGTTGAAATTACAAGCTATTTACTTTATGGAAGGAAAATAATGCAGGGAGAAGTGCTAGAAAAAATCAATTATTCAGCAGTGGGAGAAACTGTTTATCAGACAGTCTTAGCAAATGGTTTACGTGTTTTTCTTCTGCCTAAAAATGATTTTAATGAAACTTATGGGATTATCTCAACTAATTTTGGTTCAGTGGATACAGGGATTGTTTCACGTGAAACCAAGCAGGTCACTCAATATCCTGCTGGAATAGCTCATTTTTTGGAACATAAGCTTTTTGAAGGCCCGCAAGGAAAGGATTTGCTGCTGGAATTTACTAAGTTAGGGGCTGAAAGCAATGCCTTTACAAGCTTTACTCGGACTAGCTATCTATTTTCTGCAACGGATAATATTTCAGAAAACCTACAGCTTTTGCAAGAACTGGTGCATCGGGCTAATTTCACAAAAGAATCCATTTTGCGGGAACAGGATATTATCGGCCAAGAAATTGAAATGTATCAGGATAATCCGGATTATCGTCTCTTTTTTGGAGCCTTAGCCAATCTCTATCCTCAAACACCTCTGGCAGAAGACATTGCAGGAACGAAAGAGTCAATCTCTGAGATTACCGTCGAAAATTTGAAGGAAAATTTCAGTAACTTTTATCATCCTTCTAATATGACTTTGTTTGTGATTGGAAATTTCGATTTGGAACAGATGGCTGCTGAGATTGCTGAACAGCAGGAAAAACTAGTTTTTGCTGGGAGTTCGGAACCTATTGAAAAAATTCCTGTTAGCCTTCACCCAGTGGTGTCAACAGACACCTACCGAATGGAGGTGGCTAGTCCAAAACTGGCAGTTGGGATTCGAGGTACGGACTTTGTTGATGAATCGGAGTTGTATCGCTATAAAATCACTTTGAAACTCTTATTTGCCATGATGTTTGGCTGGACTTCCAAGCGTTTCCAGTCCCTCTATGAAAGTGGGAAAATGGATAATTCTTTAACGCTGGAAGTGGAAGTAGAAAAAGATTTTCACTTTGTCATGCTGACGATGGACACTCAGGAGCCGGTGGGACTTTCTCATCAATTTCGCTCAGCTATCAAAAATTTTGACAAGGATCCGGATGTGACAGAAGAGCATTTGGATACGATCAAAAGTGAGATGTTTGGTGATTTTCTGCATGGTTTAAACTCGCTTGAGTATATTGCAACCCAATATGAACCGCATTTGACGGGTGAGAATCTGTTTGATTTGCCGAAAATTTTACAGGACATCAGCCTGAATGACGTGATAAAACTAGGTCATCGTTTTATCGATCAGTGTGATATGACAGATTTTACTATTTTTCCAAAATAATTCCAGAATCGTTTTTAAAATTTTGTTAAAATAGTGAAGAATAGAAAAAAGGGAAAAGTAAGTATGAGAAAAAAAACGATAGGAGAAGTGTTGAAGCTTGCCCGGACTAATCAAGGGCTGAGCTTAGAGGAATTGTCAAAAAAGACAGATATCCAGCAGGATTTGCTGGAAGCGCTGGAACGAAATGACTATGATTTGCTTCCTAGTCCCTTCTATGCCCGCAGCTTCTTGCGGAAATATGCTTGGGCTGTAGATTTGGATGAATCCATTATTTTAGAAGCTTATGAAGCTGGTGAGATGATTGTCTTTGATGAAGTAGCACTGGCAGCAGATGAGGAATTTAGGAGCAGAAAAAATAAAAATAAAAGCTCTTTTCTGCCCTTGTTCTATTTCCTCTTATTGGCTACAGCTATTGCTGCTTTCGTGGCTTATTATATCTGGAGCTATGCTCATACTAATTCGGTAAGTTTCAAAGCATCTAACAGCAATTATAGTCTGGTTTCCTCTACAAGCACTAACAGTCAGAAGAGTTCCTTTTCTTCGGCTGATTCTAAGTCAGTTTCTTCCTCAGTTGGCAAATTGACCGTTAGTGGAAACGGAGAGAATTTGATTGCTGAGTATAGCGGAGCAAGTCAGCCTGTTAAAGTGACCGTTTCTGTGGAGCAAACGACCAATTTGGTAAGCATAAGCGATTCAGAACTAGCCGAAGGCGTCACCTTATCTCCAGAAAAATCAAGCCAGACGGTTTCTCTTGAGCCAGGCAATAAGTATCTTATTACGTTAGCACCTGTTAAAGGAGCAACTGTGACGATAGATGGACAAAAACTAGATACTTCGGCTTTGACTAGCGATAGTGGAACCATTAGTTTGAACATTACGAAAGGATAAAAACGAAGGGAATCCCATGAAAAAAGAAAATATTCCAAATGCCTTAACTCTTGTTAGAATTGCTTTAATCCCTGTATTTGTTGTAATTTTAACATTCGGTCATTCTTACACCATGCATATTTTATCAGCTTTTATATTTGCTTTTGCCAGTATAACTGATTATCTAGATGGTTATTTGGCTCGAAAGTGGGAAGTAGTAACAAATTTTGGTAAATTTGCTGATCCCATGGCTGATAAGCTTTTAGTGATGTCTGCTTTTATCATGTTGATTGAGATGAAAATGGCTCCTGCCTGGGTTGTGGCTATTATTATTTGCCGGGAATTGGCAGTAACAGGTCTGCGCTTGCTTTTAGTGGAAACAGGCGGTACGGTCTTAGCGGCTGCTATGCCAGGTAAAATCAAAACCTTCACGCAGATGTTTGCTATAATTTTTCTTCTGATTCATTGGACTCTCTTAGGACAAATCCTTCTGTATATCGCTTTAATCTTTACGATTTATTCTGGATATGACTACTTCAAGGGAAGTGCCTATCTCTTTAAAGATACCTTTAAATAATATGGAAAATATCATCGAAGTAAGAAATCTTAAGTACAAATACGATAGTGAGTCTGAGAATTACACTTTAAATGATGTCTCCTTTCAAGTAAAAAAAGGAGAATGGCTATCTATTGTCGGTCATAATGGCAGCGGAAAATCAACCACAGTTCGTTTGATTGACGGTCTTTTAGAAGCGGAAAGCGGAGATATTATTATCTCAGGTGATAAGCTAACAGCTGAAAATGTCTGGGAAAAACGCAGACAGATTGGCATGGTATTCCAAAATCCAGATAATCAGTTTGTCGGAGCAACTGTAGAAGATGATGTAGCCTTTGGTTTGGAAAATCAAGGGCTGGACTATGATCTGATGGTAGAGCGAGTCCAGCAGGCATTAGAACTTGTCGGCATGCAGGATTTTAAGGAGCGTGAACCAGCTCGTCTTTCCGGAGGCCAGAAACAGCGGGTAGCTGTTGCAGGTGTGGTAGCTCTGAGACCGGATATTATTATTTTGGATGAAGCAACCAGCATGCTGGATCCAGAGGGGCGTTTGGATCTTATCCAGACCGTGAAAAAAATTAAAGACAAGAATCAGCTGACCGTCATTTCTATCACCCATGATTTGGATGAAATAGCCTTAAGCGACCGTGTTTTGGTCATGAAAGAGGGTCAGGTTGAGTCTACCGCTACCCCGAGAGAACTTTTTTCTCGAGAAGATTTGGAAGAGCTAGGATTGGATCAGCCATTTGTTAATCAGGTAAAGGCGGCTTTGTGTCAGTCTAGGCTTCCTCTGCCAGACTCTTACTTAACAGAAAAAGAATTGCAGGATCAACTATGGGCATTACTCTCAAAAATGTAAGTTATACTTATCAAGCTGGCACTCCTTTTGAGGGACCAGCGCTTTTTGGAGTGGATTTGGAGATAAAATCGGGCAGTTATACAGCTCTTATCGGGCATACTGGCAGCGGTAAGTCAACCATTCTTCAGCTTTTAAATGGCTTGCTGGTTCCCAATCAGGGTAGTGTTGAAGTAGGCAGTACAGTCATCACAGCTGATTCTGTCAATAAAGACATTAAACAGGTGCGCAAGAAGGTCGGTCTAGTCTTTCAATTTCCGGAAAGTCAAGTTTTTGATGAGACAGTTTTGAAAGATGTGGCTTTTGGTCCTCAGAATTTTGGTGTTTCTAAGGAAGAAGCCGAAGCTTTGGCGCGTGAAAAGCTACACTTGGTCGGGATTTCTGAGGATTTGTTCAATCGCAGTCCTTTCGAACTTTCTGGTGGCCAGATGCGTAGGGTAGCCATTGCTGGTATACTAGCCATGGAGCCCGATATCTTGGTTTTGGATGAGCCGACAGCAGGACTTGATCCATCCGGTCGAAAAGAACTGATGAGGCTCTTTGAAGAGCTGCATCGAGCTGGTATGACTATTGTTTTGGTAACTCACCTAATGGATGATGTAGCCAACTTTGCTGATACAGTCTATGTTTTAGATAAGGGCAGAGTCGTCAAGAGCGGTCAGCCTGCTCAGGTCTTTCAGGATCTTGATTTTATGGAGAGTATTCAATTGGGTGTTCCTAAGATTACAAAATTTGCTCACGAATTGGCGGAGAAAGGGATGATCTTCTCGCACTATCCTATTACAATTGAAGAATTTAAGGAGCTTTTGCATGGATAAGTTGATTTTAGGCCGCTATATTCCCGGAAATTCAATTATTCATCGTTTGGATCCGCGGAGCAAGTTGCTGGCGATGTTTCTTTTTATTCTATTAATTTTCTGGGCCAATAATCTTGTGACCAATCTGCTGCTGTTTGTTTTCGTTTTTAGTTTGGTCTTGCTGTCTAAGGTTCCTTTGAAGTTCTTTTTAAAGGGTATCCAGTCTATGGTTTTTATCATAGCTTTTACCACCTTGTTCCAGCTGTTTTTGACCTCGGGGGGCGCTACAATTTTTCAGTTTGCTTTTATCAGAATTACAGAAGCAGGACTGTCACAGGCTGGTATTATTTTTAGTCGCTTTATTCTGATTATTTTCTTTTCTACTCTTCTGACTCTGACAACGACGCCCCTAAGTTTGTCTGATGCGGTCGAGTCTTTGCTGAAACCTCTGAAATTTTTCAAGGTACCAGCACATGAGATTGGCCTGATGCTCTCTATGAGCCTGCGCTTCGTTCCAACTTTAATGGATGATACTACTCGGATTATGAACGCCCAGAGGGCGCGTGGTGTTGACTTTGGCGAGGGAAAGCTTATTCAAAAGGTTAAATCTATTATTCCTATTCTAATCCCTTTGTTTGCTTCCAGTTTTAAAAGGGCAGATGCTCTAGCAATTGCCATGGAAGCGCGTGGCTATAATGGAGGTGAAGGGCGGACACGTTTTCGCCGTTTGGCATGGAAAAGAAATGACAGCTTGGCTATTATTAGCTTACTTATATTAGGTATTCTGCTTTATATATTGAAAAACTGACCTGCAGTTTAAAGTGTTTTTAGAGAATAGTATAAGTTAAACTTGTCTATTTTTTACTTCGTCAAAGAAAATATTTGGCAAAAAAGCTCTAAAAGTCTGTTTTTAACGTCTAAACTAAATGTTCTTGTAACGTTTGACTTGGTAATGTAACTTTTTGGTAATATTTTATGTGTAAGATAGTATTATCACCGAAAGGAGAATTACATTTTAATGAACAAAAAAACAGCAAAATGGACTTTAACAGGTGCAGTCGCTGCAGCGGCTTTCTTGGTTTCTGGTATTGCAAATGCTGAGACCTATACAGTTGAAGCCGGTGATACTTTATCAGCTATTGCTAACGAAAAAAATACAACTCTTGAGAAATTAGTAGAGTTAAACAAGATTGCAGATCCAAATCACATCCGTGTTGGTCAAATCTTGGAACTTGGAAATAGTGCCAAAACGTCTGAAACAAGCGTAGCAGCAACTGCAACTCCCGTAAATAATTATGCAGCACCTGCAGCAACAGCTAATTCAGCAGCAACTTCAGGAGGCCTTGTACTTAGCAATGGTAATACCGCTGGTGCAACTGGCTCTTATGCAGCATCACGTATGGCAGAAATGACAGGTGTTCCTGCATCAACTTGGGAAGCTATCATTGCTCGTGAATCAAATGGTCAAGTAGATGCTTACAACCCTTCAGGTGCTAGTGGTCTTTTCCAAACAATGCCAGGTTGGGGTTCAACAGCTACTGTTGATGATCAAATCCAATCAGCATATAGCGCCTATAGCGCTCAAGGACTTTCAGCTTGGGGTTACTAAGATAGAAACCAAAAAACCACAGATTTCTGTGGTTTTTTGGTTACATATTATAAGCAGAAAATGGTAGTGTAAGTAAAGATTTAATGGTAACAATTTTATATAGATTGACAGCTATGTAAAGTTAAGAAAATTTTTCTTTCAATATTTTTAAAATGTGCTCGGGAGAATGAGCCAGCAAATCTGCTCCATTTTCTAGTAACTCTTTTTGGCTGCCAAAGCCCCAAAGGACTCCCAAAGTTGAGATTCCTACTTCTTTACCGCCAATTATATCAAACTTTGTATCACCTATAATTATAGTTTCTTCTGGATTTGCATCTAGTGTTCGCAGAGCTCGGCGCAGAACATCTGCTTTGTGAAATGAATCTGGCAGTGAGCCAAAAATATCATCGAATTGCTCATAGATGGCTAGATTTGCTAATAAATCTTGTGCTGTGGGTTGATTTTTACTTGTTGTTACATAAATCTGATAGCCGGCTTCTTTTAACTGTGTCAGCAATTCTGGTATCCCCTCATAGAGGCGGACGCCCCAGATGCCTTTTTCCTTATAGAAGCTGCGATAATAGTTAATCGCTTCTGGAACTTGGCTTTCTTCAAGAACAGAGGCGAAGCTTACTTCAAGAGGCGGCCCCATAAAACTTTTGATAATACTTTCTTCAGGGCACTCTTTTCCAAGTTGTTTGAAGCTGTATTCAAAGGATTCTTGGATGCCCTTTGAACTCTCAACTAGGGTTCCATCCAAATCAAAGAAGATATATTTCAAATGACTCATCTTGTCTCCTTGTTTACTATCTAGTAAATCTACTTGACAAATTTGTCAAGATTATTCTCCAAAGATTTCTTTTGAAAGTCTGCGGCCTGTAGGTGTTGTAGCTAGACCACCTTCAGCTGTTTCTCTGAAAGCAGTAGGCAGACTTGACCCGACTTGATACATGGCGTCAACAACTTCGTCAACAGGAATTTTAGACTCGATTCCTGCAAGAGCCATATCAGCTGCAATAAAGGCATAACTGGCTCCCATAGCATTTCGCTTGACACAAGGAACTTCCACCAGACCAGCTACTGGATCACAAATCAAGCCCAGCATGTTTTTAATGACAAAACAAATAGCTTGACTGGCTTGAAAAGGTGAGCCTCCAGCAGCTAGAACTAAAGCAGCTGCACTCATAGCAGAAGCGGAGCCAACCTCAGCTTGACAGCCACCTTCAGCACCTGAAATTGAGGCGTTATTGGCGATGACTAAGCCAAAAGCACCAGCAGTTAATAAAAAGTTTAGCTGTTCTTCTTCTTTAAGTCCTAATTTTTCAATAGCGCAAGTAAGAACGGCTGGCAGGCAACCAGCACTGCCGGCCGTTGGTGTGGCACAAACCAAGCCCATTTTAGCATTATGCTCATTGACAGCAATAGCATTTTTTGCAGCAGTCAGCACAGTGTGGTCTGATAAAGCCTTTCCTGACTGAATATAGTGGTCAAGTTTTGCTGCATCTCCGCCAGTCAATCCGCTGCGAGACTTGCTCTCATCCAGTCCAAGAAGGACAGAGGCTTTCATGACTTCCAGATTGCGACCCATCAGTCGCAGGACTTCATCTCTTTCACGACCAGTTAATTCATACTCGGTAGCAATCATCAATTCAGCAACATTTCCTTGGTAATCCAAGTCAGCTTGCTCTACCAATTCTTTGATGGAATAAAACATATTTTCTCCTATTTAAAGAAATTCACATTATGTAGATGAGGAATATTGCGAATTTCATCGATGGCTTCCTCACAGCTGCGACTGTCAACTTCAATAATCATAATCGCTTTTTCTCCAGCCTTCTCACGTGTAACATTCATCTGAGCTATATTGATATTGTAGCGCGACAAAGCTTCGGTGACATGGGCAATCATACCTGGAACATCCTGGTGGACAATAATGATGGTCGGAGTATTCATGCTCAGAGATACTGAAAAGCCATTCAGCTCTGTTACTTGAATGTTGCCGCCACCGATAGAGACTCCAGTCACACTAATTGTTTTACGGTCATTTTTGACTGTAATCTTTGTTGTATTGGGGTGGGGAGCATTGCTATCCTTTTGAATTGTCCAGACAATCTTGATACCGCGTTTATGGGCGATTTCAAGGCTGTTAGGAATCTCAGGGTCATCTGTATCCATGCCTAAAATCCCTGCGACAAGAGCCAAGTCAGTTCCGTGACCTCGGTAAGTTTTGGCAAAAGAGTTAAAGAGCTGGAATTCTACTTCCGTTGGCTCATCGTTAAAAATAGAGGAGACAATTTTTCCGATACGGACGGCGCCTGCTGTATGACTGCTTGATGGGCCTATCATCACAGGTCCGATAATATCAAAAACAGATTGAAATCTTAGTGAAGTCATGATTTCTCCTTGCAGCTTATTTATTATTTTCATTATAACAAAGTTAAGGGCTTTCTGCTGATTTTTTAAATGAATTAAAAGTGGATATTATAAAATTTCGTTAGATAGGAAAGTAAGTGAGAAAATCAATATATTTACAAAGTTGTAAACATAATTTACAGTTAATAAATTTAGTTAAATTTCTGATTTGTTTTCCGAGTGCTTTCGTGCTATAATAGGGCTTGCTCAAGCGACCTTCAATCGTTGAAAGCACAGCACGACCTTCAATCGTGAAATAACGAAAAGATGGGAGAACACAATGAGTAATAACTCTAAGATTCGTGTCGTTGTTGGTATGAGCGGAGGTGTTGATTCCTCGGTAACCGCTTTACTCTTAAAAGAACAAGGTTACGATGTGATTGGCATCTTCATGAAAAACTGGGACGACACAGACGAATTTGGTGTCTGTACAGCCACAGAAGACTACAAGGATGTAGCTGCTGTTGCAGATCAGATTGGCATTCCTTACTACTCTGTCAACTTTGAGAAAGAGTACTGGGATCGCGTTTTTGAATACTTCTTGGCGGAATACCGAGCTGGTAGGACTCCAAATCCAGATGTCATGTGTAACAAGGAAATCAAGTTTAAAGCTTTCCTTGACTATGCCTTGACACTGGGTGCAGATTACGTTGCAACGGGTCACTATGCTCGGGTGAAGAGAGACCAAGATGGTCTAGTACATATGCTGCGTGGCAAGGACAACAATAAGGATCAGACTTACTTCCTAAGCCAACTGTCACAGGAACAACTGCAAAAGACCATGTTTCCTCTGGGTCATTTAGAAAAGCCAGAAGTTCGAGCGATTGCTGAAAGAGCTGGTTTAGCTACAGCTAAGAAAAAAGACTCGACAGGTATTTGCTTCATTGGTGAGAAGAATTTTAAAGAATTTCTGAGTCAATATTTACCAGCCCAGCCTGGTCGCATGATGACCCTGGAAGGCCGAGATATGGGCCAGCATGCTGGGTTGATGTATTATACCATTGGCCAGCGAGGTGGTCTTGGAATTGGAGGTCAGCACGGCGGAGATAATGAGCCTTGGTTTGTGGTTGGAAAAGACCTCAGCCAAAATATTCTTTATGTTGGTCAGGGCTTTTACCATGACAACTTAATGTCAACCAGTCTTGACGCTAGTCAGGTTCATTTCACAAAAGAAATGCCAGAAGAATTTACTATGGAGTGTACAGCTAAGTTCCGTTATCGTCAGCCAGATTCCAAGGTGACAGTTACTGTAAAGGGTGACAAGGCAGTTGTCAACTTCGATCAACCACAAAGGGCTGTTACTCCAGGCCAAGCAGTCGTCTTCTATGATGGAGATGAGTGCTTAGGTGGTGGTTTGATTGACAGAGCTTATAAGAATGGTCAAGTCCTACAGTACATTTAGATTGACAATTTAGCTCAATCTGCTACAATAAGATAAGCAATACCTATGATGGTCAAAGCTCATGGATGTTGCAGGCTTTTTTGTCCTGCACTTCTAGAGACTTGGCCTTTTTTGGTGAAAAAATGAGGAAAAAGAAATGACACACAATTTTACTGAAAGTTATGATATTGTCGTGATTGGGGCAGGCCACGCTGGAGTTGAGGCGTCTCTGGCTGCCAGTCGAATGGGCTGTAAAGTTCTGCTAGCAACCCTTAATATTGAGATGCTGGCTTTTATGCCCTGCAATCCATCCATCGGAGGATCTGCTAAAGGGATTGTTGTCCGTGAGGTAGACGCTTTGGGCGGCGAGATGGCCAAGAATATTGACAAGAGCTATATCCAGATGAAGATGCTCAACACGGGTAAGGGTCCTGCAGTGCGGGCTCTCCGTGCTCAAGCAGATAAAGAGGTCTACTCCAAGGAAATGCGGAAGACTGTTGAAAATCAAGAAAATCTGACCTTGCGGCAAACCATGATTAATGAAATCTTGGTAGAAGATGGTAAGGTAATTGGGGTCAAGACAGCGACCCATCAGGAGTATGCGGCTAAAGCTGTTATTGTTACGACTGGAACAGCCTTGCGGGGAGAAATTATCATTGGTGATCTCAAGTATTCATCTGGTCCTAACCATAGTCTGGCAGCCATTCCTTTAGCAGATAACCTGCGGGCTCTAGGTTTTGAAATTGGTCGTTTTAAAACAGGAACGCCACCGCGTGTCAAGGCGTCATCTATCAATTATGATGTGACCGAGATTCAGCCAGGTGATGAAAAGGCCAATCATTTCTCTTATGCGTCTCGCGATGAGGACTATGTGAAAGATCAACTTCCTTGCTGGTTGACTTATACCAACGCAGAAAGTCATGAGATTATCCAAAATAACCTGCATCGGGCGCCTATGTTTTCAGGAGTAGTCAAGGGTGTGGGGCCACGTTATTGCCCGTCTATTGAGGATAAGATCGTCCGTTTTGCAGATAAGGAACGCCACCAACTTTTCTTAGAGCCTGAGGGACGTGATACGGAAGAAGTTTATGTGCAGGGGCTATCAACCAGTCTGCCAGAAGATGTCCAGAAAGACCTGGTTCACTCTATCAAGGGTCTAGAAAATGCTGAGATAATGCGGACGGGCTATGCCATTGAGTACGATATGATTATGCCTCACCAGTTGCGGGCAACCTTGGAAACTAAGAAAATTTCAGGGCTCTTTACAGCAGGTCAGACCAATGGGACTTCTGGCTATGAAGAAGCTGCAGGTCAAGGGATTATTGCTGGGATTAATGCGGCCTTGAAAATCCAAGGTAAGCCGGAGTTGATCTTGAAGCGCAGTGATGGTTACATTGGAGTCATGATTGATGATTTGGTGACCAAGGGAACCGTTGAACCTTATCGCCTCTTGACTAGCCGAGCTGAATACCGTTTGATTCTCCGCCATGACAATGCTGATATGCGTTTGACAGAGATGGGACGAGAAATTGGTCTGGTAGATGATGAGCGCTGGGCTCGTTTCGAGATTAAAAAGAATCAATTTGACAATGAAATGAAGCGTTTGGAATCTATCAAACTAAAACCTGTCAAGGAAACCAATGCCAAGGTAGAAGAGCTTGGCTTTAAGCCTCTGACGGATGCAGTGACTGCCAAAGAATTTATGCGGCGTCCGGAAGTGTCTTACCAAGATGTGGTTCAGTTCATTGGTCCGGCTGCAGAGGAGCTTGATGAGAAGATTATCGAGCTGATTGAGACAGAGATTAAGTACGAAGGCTATATTTCTAAAGCACTCGATCAGGTTGAAAAGATGAAGCGTATGGAAGAGAAGCGGATTCCAGCTAATATTGACTGGGATGATATTGACTCGATTGCGACAGAAGCACGACAGAAGTTCAAGAAAATCAATCCAGAAACAATTGGTCAGGCAAGCCGTATTTCTGGTGTCAATCCAGCAGATATTTCTATTTTGATGGTTTACTTAGAAGGCAAGTCTAGAAGCATTTCTAAAAATCAAGCGAAGTAACTCTTGTAAAAGGCTTAGTTTCCTTTGGGAAGCAGCCTTTTTGTGTAAGTTTACAATAGGTTTACAATGTTGTAAACTTTGAAAGACTATTTTTCGCTTCCTTTACCATTGTTAAATGCTTTGATTATTGGGAGAAATTCGCTTTTTTCTAGGATTTATGGTAAAATGGCGGAATAAGAGGTCTATGATGAAAAAATTTCGTTTTGCCCCAATTCACTTGGCGATGGCGGGTCTAATTTCCTTTATAATCTTAGCCATCTGTCTGAGGCTTTTTGGTGATAGTTTGGCCATGCTAGCTGCTCTCATGCTTGTGCTGGCTCTTTTGATTGTGCTTTTTATCCAGCAACAGAGAGTATCCGAGCTAGATGAGATTGAGCAGATTCATTATGTCAATCATCAAGCAGAAGGAAGCCTCGCTTCCTTGCTGGATAAGATGCCAGTTGGTGTCATTAAAATCAGTGAAGATAATGGTGATGTAGAGTGGTTTAATCCCTATGCGGAACTGATTTTTACAACCGAAGATGGTGATTTTGATGCTGATATGCTCAAGAATATCATGAAGGCTGCTTATTCAGACTCTGGTCATTATGCTACGGTTGGAGACAAGAAATATTCGGTTTACTTGGACCGTGCATCCAGTGTGTTTTATTTTTTTGATGCATCCAATGAATACGAAGCCACTGTTGGTCTGGTAACAACGCGCCCGGTAATCGGGATTATCTCGGTGGATAATTATGATGATTTGGAAGATGTCGTTTCTGACACGGATATCAGTCATATCAATAGCTTTGTGGCCAACTTCGTAGCAGAATTTTCTGAGCAGTTTCACATGTTTTACCGTCGGGTTAGCATGGATCGGTTCTATCTTTTTACGGATTACACGGTGTTGGAACAGCTGATGGAAAATAAATTTTCTATCATTGATCAATTCCGGACGGAAGCTAAAAATCGAGAGCTGTCACTGACACTCAGTATGGGCTTTTCTTATGGTGATGGCAATCATGATGAAATCGGTAGGGTTGCCCTGCTTAACCTCAACTTAGCTGAAGTTCGGGGCGGGGACCAGGCTGTTGTCAAAGAAAATAATGACAATATGAACCCAATCTTCTTTGGTGGAGGAACGGCGTCAGCTGTTAAGCGCACGCGCACCCGAACTCGGGCTATGATGACTGCGATCTCCGATAAGATTAAAAGTGTGGATCAGGTCTTTGTAGTCGGACATAAAAATCTGGATATGGATGCCTTGGGTTCTTCTCTTGGTATGCAGCTCTTTGCTAGTAATATCATTGAGAAAGCTTATGTGGTCTATGATCCGTCTCAGATGGCTTCTGACATTGAGCGGTCCATTACAAAGCTCAAGCAGGAAGGGGCTGACTATCTGGTTCCGCTTTCTGAAGCAGTAAATATGGTGACCAATCGTTCGCTCTTGATTATGGTTGACCACTCCAAGATATCTCTGACGCTGTCTAAGGATTTCTTTGATCAATTCAGTCAGATTATCGTAGTGGACCACCATCGTCGTGATGAAGACTTTCCGGAAAATGCTGTGATTGCCTATATCGAAAGTGGGGCTAGCAGTGCCAGTGAGTTGGTAACGGAGCTGATTCAGTTCCAGAATTCTAAAAAGAACCGTCTCAGTAAGATGCAAGCCAGCATTCTCATGGCGGGGATTATGCTTGACACCAAAGGATTTTCATCTCGAGTCACCAGTCGGACCTTTGATGTGGCCAGCTATCTACGAACTCGGGGCAGTGACAGTGTTGTGATCCAGGACATTTCAGCTACGAATTTTGAGGAATATCGTGCGATTAATGAGCTGATTTTAAATGGCAAGAAGATATTGCCTAATGTCATTGTAGCAGCTGGTCCAGAGGAGAACACTTATGATACGGTTGTCATCAGTAAGGCAGCTGATACCATGCTCTCCATGTCAGGAATTGAAGCTACTTTTGTCGTGAGCAAGAATACCAAAGGCTATGTGTCTATTTCGGCTCGCAGTCGAAGCAAGATCAACGTTCAGCGAATCATGGAAAAGCTGGGCGGTGGCGGCCATTTCAATCTGGCTGCAGCTCAAATTGAAGGTAAAACAGTTTCTGAGGTCCTTCAGTCGCTGAATCAAGAAATTATGGACCAAGTCATTAAAGAGGAAGTAATAATAGACGAGGAGAAAAAAGGATGAAAGTAATTTTTTTAGCAGATGTAAAAGGCAAGGGCAAAAAAGGCGAAATCAAGGAAATGCCAACTGGCTATGCTCAAAATTTTCTGATTAAGAAAAATTTAGCCAAGGAAGCAACAGCCCAGGCTATCGGTGAACTGCGCGGCAAGCAAAAGTCTGAAGAAAAAGCTCACGCGGAACTAGTGGCAGAAGCACAAGCTATTAAAGCTAAGTTAGCAGAAGAAGCTACTCTTGTTGAATTTACTGAAAAAGTTGGTCCGGACGGCCGCACCTTTGGCTCTATTACCAGCAAGAAAATAGCAGAAGAGCTACAGAAGCAGTTTGGCATTAAAATTGACAAGCGCCATATTAAGGTGGACTCACCGATTCGTTCCATTGGTCTGATAGATGTTCCAGTGAAAATTTATCAGGATATAACAGGGGTGATTCGTTTGCGGGTTAAAGAAGGATAATAGTGATTTGAAGGAAGGATTTACCGATGGCAGAGATTGATGAACTCCGAGCTCAACCTCAGGATATTTTAGCGGAGCAGTCCGTCTTAGGAGCCATTTTCATTGATGAGAGCAAGCTGGTCTTTGTTCGTGAGTATATCGAGCCTGCTGACTTCTTTAAGTATGCCAATCGCTTGATTTTCAAGGCTATGATTGACTTGGCTGACCGCGGGGATGCCATTGATGCAACGACGGTTCGCAATATTTTGGACAGTCAGGGTGATTTGCAGAATATCGGCGGTCTCAGCTACTTGGTGGAAGTGGTCAATTCTGTGCCAACCTCTGCCAATGCTGAATACTATGCTAAAATCGTTGCGGAAAAGGCCATTCTAAGGCGGCTGATTTCGCGTCTGACAGAGTCTATCAATCAAGCCTACGATGGTGACCGTCTGTCAGAGGAAATTATTGCCGGAGCTGAAAAAGCTCTGATTGATGTCAGTGAAACTGCCAACCGCAGTGGCTTTAAAAATATCCGTGATGTGCTGAACCTTAATTTTGGCAATCTGGAGGCTCGGTCTCTGCAGACATCAGATATCACTGGGATTGCGACTGGCTATCGTGAGCTGGACAAGATGACGACTGGTCTGCATGAGGAAGAATTAATCATTTTGGCGGCCCGGCCAGCGGTCGGAAAGACAGCCTTCGCCCTTAATATCGCTCAGAATATCGGAACCAAGCTAGATAAGACTGTAGCCATTTTCTCTCTGGAAATGGGGGCGGAGAGCTTGGTGGACCGGATGCTGGCTTCAGAAGGGGTGATTAATTCTCATTCCATTCGTACGGGGCAACTGACAGATGAAGAGTGGCAAAAATATACCATTGCGACAGCTAATCTGGCCAATGCTAGTATCTATATCGATGATACACCAGGGATTCGGATTACAGAGATTCGCTCGCGGGCTCGAAAACTGGCTCAGGAAACGGGCAATTTAGGGCTGGTCTTGATTGACTATCTGCAGCTGATTACGGGAACTGGCCGCGAAAACCGTCAACAAGAAGTTTCGGAAATTTCCCGACAGTTGAAAATCTTGGCGAAGGAGCTCAAGGTGCCGGTCATTGCGTTGAGTCAGCTCTCGCGTGGTGTGGAGCAGCGGCAGGATAAACGACCGGTGCTGTCTGATATTCGGGAATCAGGTTCCATTGAGCAGGATGCGGATATCGTTGCTTTCCTTTACCGGGATGATTATTATGATCGAGCTGGCGAGGAGGAAGAAGGCATTCCCAACAACAAGGTTGAAGTCATTATCGAGAAAAACCGGAGTGGGGCGCGTGGTACAGTAGAGTTAATTTTCCAGAAAGAGTATAATAAATTCTCAAGTATTTCCAAAAGAGAGGACGAATAAAGATGAGTGATGCATTTACAGATGTGGCAAAAATGAAAAAAATCAAAGAAGATATCAAGGCGCATGAAGGACAAATCGTCGAGATGACGCTGGAAAACGGTCGTAAGCGCCAAAAAAGCAAGCAAGGCCGTCTGATTGAAGTCTATCCGTCTTTGTTTATCGTGGAATATTCCAATGAAGGCGGTCAGCCAGGGGAAATCTCCAATACCTATGTGGAGTCTTACACTTATTCTGATATTCTGACAGAAAAGAACCTCATCCGTTATTTTGATGAATAGAAAGGTCCAGTGGGCCTTTTTACTTATATTTGAAGCAATTCCTCAGTCAAATCGACTTATATAGAGGATGATAAGCAAAGAAAACAGGTGGTCATCATGATTAAAAATTTAGTTTTTGATTTGGGCAATGTTCTGATTGAATGGAATTCTGAGAAAATCTTGACATATTTTGAACCTGAGAAAGAGCGGCGGCAGGTCCTTAGGCAGGCCATTTTTGAGTCGGGTGTCTGGCATCAGACGGACAAGGGAGAGCTGAGTTTGAAAGATGCCTGTGAGGAAGTCCTGGCTCAGTTAGACGTCTCCTATCATTCTGCCGTTAAGAATATCTTCTATCACTGGTATGAGGTTGTGCATGTTTACAGTGGTTTACAGGAAAGGATTCGGCTATGGGCTAATCAAGAGTATCGAATCTATATCTTGTCAACCACTTGTGAGATTTTTTACCATATTGAAAAAGCTGGTTTGCTACCCATTTACCCACTGCTGTCGGGCTATATCCTTTCCTCAGAGGTCGGTGTCGTCAAGCCAGAAGTAGAGATTTACCAAAAGCTGTTGAAGAAATATGGTCTGGATCCAGTGGAATCCGTCTTTATTGATGATATTCAGGCTAACTTAGATACGGCAGCTGAATTGGGCTTTGAAACCATCTTATCCACAAGCGAGACAGAGAATATCAGGGCTATGGAGACTTTGCTGGCTGCGAAAGGAAAGTTTGACTGATGGATGATCGTTTGCTTCACTTATCGTTGAAAAGGAGTGAGTCCAAGCTCCAACCTTGACATTTGCTGATGATTGCGCTATCATAGTCCTATATATGGGAGTCTGTGTACAGTCTGAGAGGAAGTGTAAGCTTCGACCGCACCTGATCTGGGTAATGCCAGCGTAGGAATCATACCGAAAATAGTGGTATTGTGCGCCTTTTCCATATATGGAAAAGGCTTTTTCTTTTATCATCTTTATCGATGGTGATATCTTGAAGAATTGCAGCGCTAAAAATGCAGGAAGGGAGGAAAATCGTTCTAATGAAAGCACTACAAAGGCTGATGCGGCAGCAAATCGGTCTCTTAGGTATGCTGGGTGTACTTGTCATCTGGCAGGTCATGGGCTGGCTCAAGCTCTTGCCCAAGTTTATCCTGCCGACACCTCTGGAAATCGGTCAGGCCTTTATCAGAGATGCTGGATTTCTAGCAAGTCATAGCTGGGCGACCTTAAAAGTAGCTTTGCTGGGTTTAGTCTTGGGCGTCATCTTGGCTTGTATACTAGCTATACTCATGGACAGCATGAGCTGGCTCAATGATCTAATCTACCCCATGATGGTCGTGGTGCAGACGATTCCGACCATTGCTTTGGCACCAATCTTGGTTCTCTGGCTGGGTTATGGGATTTTGCCCAAGATTGTGCTCATTATTCTGACGACGACTTTTCCGATTATCGTCAGTATTCTGGATGGTTTTCGGCATTGTGATCGGGATACTCTGACTCTCTTTGAGCTTATGCAGGCCAATCGCTGGCAGATTCTCTGGCATTTTAAGATTCCAGCTAGTTTGCCTTATTTCTATGCGGGTCTGAGGGTGAGTGTTTCCTACGCCTTCATTACGACTGTGGTTTCTGAATGGTTGGGCGGTTTTGAAGGCTTGGGTGTTTATATGATTCAGTCTAAGAAACTTTTCCAGTACGACACCATGTTTGCTATTATCATATTGGTTTCGGTTATCAGTCTTCTGGGGATGAAGCTGGTGGCTGTCAGTGAAAAATATGTCATTAAGTGGAAATAGGAGCTCAGCTCTCCTATTTTCCAAAGAAAGAAAAGAGGATAATGATGAAAAAAAGTTACAAAATGCTGCTGGCAGGTTTAGCTGCCGTGTCTATCTTTGGTCTAGCGGCTTGCAGTCAGTCAGGCTCGGAGTCAGCTAAGAAGGATAAAAAGATTGATTTTATCCTAGACTGGTCACCTAACACCAACCATACCGGCCTTTATGTGGCTCAGGAAAAAGGCTACTTCAAGGAAGCAGGCGTGGATGTGGATATCAAGTTGCCGCCTGAAGATAGCAGTTCGGATTTGATTATCAACGGCAAGGCACCTTTTGGCATTTATTTCCAGGACTCTATGGCTAAAAAACTGGATAAGGGCGCAGAAATCACAGCTGTTGCCGCTATTGTAGAGCACAATACTTCGGGTATCATTTCCAAGAAGTCTACAGGGATTACTGGACCTAAGGACCTAGCTGGGAAGAAATATGGCACCTGGAATGATCCAGTGGAACTGGGCATGCTTAAAACCTTGGTTGAAAGCCAAGGCGGTCAGTTTAATGAGGTAGAAAAGGTTCCCAACAACGATTCTAACTCTATTACGCCGATTGAAAATGGCTTGTTTGATGCAGCGTGGATTTATCATGGATGGGACGGCATCATGGCTCAAACTCAGGGCATGGATACAAATTTCTTTTATATGAAAGACTATGTCAAGGAGTTTGACTATTATTCTCCAGTGATTATTGCTAATAATGACTATCTCAAGAAGAATCCGGACGAGGCGAAAAAGGTCTTGCAGGCTATCAAGAAAGGCTATCAATATGCCATGGAGCACCCTGAAGAAGCGGCGGATATTTTAATCAAGCATGCGCCAGAGCTGAAGAACAAGCGTGACTTTGTCTTGGCTTCTCAAAAATATTTGTCCGAGCAATATGCATCGGATAAGAGCAAGTGGGGTCAGTTTGAGGCTAGCCGCTGGAATGCCTTTTACAAATGGGCCAAGGATAAGGGTATCGTGGATAATGACTTGAGTGACAAGGGATTTAGCAACGATTATATAAAATAATGACAGAAATTAAACTTGAAAATGTAAGTTATGCTTATGATGAGCAGCAGATTTTGAAAGATATCAACCTAGAGGTAAAAGCTGGACAAGTAGTGGCAATCTTGGGTCCTAGTGGAGTCGGGAAAACGACCCTTTTTAATCTGATTGCGGGGATTTTGGGGGTCCAGTCGGGCAGGATTATCCTAGACGGGCAGGAAAATCCCAAGGGCCGGGTGAGTTATATGCTGCAGAAGGACTTGCTGCTGGAGCACAAGACGGTGCTGGGGAATGTCATCTTGCCTCTCTTAATCCGAAAGGTATCCAAAAAGGAAGCGACGGAGCAGGCAAGTCAGATTTTGAAGGATTTTGGGCTTTTTGATGTGGCAGACAAGTATCCGCATGAGCTGAGTGGGGGGATGCGGCAGCGCGTGGCTCTGCTGCGAACCTATATGTTCGGTCACAAGCTATTTCTTCTGGATGAGGCCTTTAGTGCTTTGGATGAGCTGACCAAGATGGAGCTACACGCTTGGTATCTGGATATTCATCGTAGGCTGGGTCTGACAACTCTCCTTATCACTCATAGCATCGAGGAAGCTCTGGCTCTCAGTGACCGTATCTATATTCTGAAAAATCGGCCTGGGCAAATTGTTGCAGATCTCCAGCTGGTCTGGTTAGACAACGAGGATAAGGAATTGCAGAAGCTACGATACAAGCAGGAGATTTTGAGGATTTTGGGAGTGTGAAGTAACTGCCTGAATTCCTTTGCTTTCAAGAAACAACTTCAATCAAGCCTTTTGGCTTGATTTTTTGTATGATCCTCTTTACTTTTGACTTTATTCATGGTACAATAGCCCTTGTGTGAAATAGCAGCAGGAAAGCATGGAGCTCGTCAACAGAACATCAGCTATAAAAGTAGCCTTAGCTGTTTGGGCGAAAATGTTCTGCACGAATCAGGGCTTTCTAAGTGACTATTTCCTCAAAAATATTTTACAGGAGGACATTTTTATGTCACGTTATACAGGACCATCTTGGAAACAAGCTCGTCGTTTGGGTCTTTCTCTTACTGGTACAGGTAAAGAATTGGCTCGCCGTAACTATGTACCTGGTCAACATGGACCAAACAACCGTAGCAAATTGTCAGAATATGGTTTGCAATTGGCTGAAAAGCAAAAACTTCGTTTCACTTACGGTGTAGGTGAAAAACAATTCCGTAACTTGTTTGTTCAAGCTTCAAAAATCAAAGAAGGAATCCTTGGTTTCAACTTCATGCTTCTCTTGGAGCGTCGCTTGGATAACGTTGTTTACCGTCTTGGTCTTGCGACTACTCGTCGTCAAGCTCGTCAATTCGTAAACCACGGTCACATCCTTGTTGACGGAAAACGCGTTGATATCCCATCATACCGCGTAACTCCAGGTCAAGTGATCTCAGTTCGTGAGAAATCATTGAAAGTGCCTGCAATCCTTGAAGCTGTTGAAGCAACTCTTGGACGTCCAGCATTCGTATCATTCGATGCTGAAAAATTGGAAGGTTCATTGACTCGTTTGCCAGAACGCGATGAAATCAACCCAGAAATCAACGAAGCACTTATCGTTGAATTCTACAACAAAATGCTTTAATTTGTATTTGTTCAGAAGTCGGTTTCCCGGCTTCTTTTTTAATATTCTCAATGGACTAATAAACCTGATTCTAACTAAGAATAGGTCGAAAAGAGGCAGCTGTTTTTCAGAAATTGGTTGATTTCTTTCTGCTCCTACTCAATCAGGTGAGACACTCTGTAAAGATTTTTTCCAGCTTTTTTACGGAAGATTTGCTGAAATGGTGTATAATGGGGACAAGACACAAACAGAAAATTAGTATGAAAGGAGTAGCGATGAAGGTTCTAGTGACAGGAGCGACTGGCTTTCTAGGAAAGTATGTTGTAGAAGAGTTGGCTGAACAAGGATATCAGGTGCGGGCTTTTGGCCGCAATCTGAAGGCTGGCCGGCAGTTAGAAGGTCCTTTAGTAGAGTTTTTTGCTGGTGATTTTACCAGAGAAGAAGAGATTTTTACAGCCTGCGAAGGAGTGGATGCAGTGGTGCATGCTGGTGCCCTCTCAACGATTTGGGGTCCATGGGAGCAGTTTTATCAGACCAATGTGGTAGGAACCAAGTTGGTTATGGAAGCTTGCCGACATTTTGGAGTGAAAAGACTGGTCTATATTTCCTCCCCAAGTGTTTATGCTGCCGCGCGTGACCAACTTGCTATCAAAGAAGAGGCTGCTCCTCAGGAGAATGAGCTGAATTTTTATATCAAAAGCAAGCTCATGGCTGAGCGGATTGTCCGAAGTTATCCTCAAGTTCCATCGGTTATCTTGCGTCCAAGAGGGCTTTTTGGTATTGGGGATACCAGTATCTTTCCTAGGATTCTGCGCTTAAGCCAAAAACTGGCGATTCCACTCATCAGAAATGGCCAGCAAATGATGGATATGACCTGTGTGGAAAATGTGGCCTTGGCTGTTCGTCTGGCTTTGGAAATGCCAGAAGCGCAAGGACAAGTTTACAATATTACCAACGGAGAATCCCGTAGTTTCAAGGATATGCTGGATGAAGCTTTAGATGGTTTACAGGTTCGTAAACGTTATGTTAAGTTGCCTGCTGCTTTTCTAGGATTTCTAGCACATGGATTTGAAAGCTTTTATCGCTTCTTTCATATTGAAAAAGAGCCACCTCTGACTCTTTACACCTATTACTTAATGCGTTACAGTCAAACGCTGGATATATCAGCAGCAGTAAGGGATTTGGGCTATCAACCCAAATTGACAATCAGTGAAGGGATTGCAAAATATGTCCAACATTATCGAGAAAATTGAGTATCTTCAGCCTGGACGCTGCAGCAGTCACTTGCAGCAGATGTTTAAGGGAGTTGCCAAGAAAAAAATAATTTTTCCAGCTGGTGTTTTCCTCTTGAAGCATCGTGAGAAAGGCTATATTCTCTATGACACTGGCTATTCTCCAGCTATTCTGAAGCCGAACTTCAAATACTGGCTTTATGGTCTGGGAACGCCTGTTGATATGTCAGAAGAGGAACGTGTAGACCGGCTACTTGAGCAAAAAGGAATTGCGCCAGAAGATATTTCTTATGTCATTTTGTCGCACTTACATCCAGATCACATCGGCGGAGCTGCTTTCTTTCCCAAGGCTCGCTTCATTCTGACAAAGACCGTCTTCAAAACTTATCAACATGCCAAGCTTAAGGATTTGATTTTCAAGGAATTTCTTCCGCAGGATTTTGAGAGTCGGTTGGAAGTGGTGGAACCTCAGCAGGTGCAAGAAGCATTCCTCTATCGCAAGACAGTTGATTTGTTTGGGGATGGTAGTATATATCTGGCCTCAGTTGATGGCCATGCCGCTGGTCAAGCCTGTCTCTTTTTGCCAGATTATCATCTGTTTATCGGAGCTGATTTGTGCTGGGGCGTGGATCTATTGCCTTATACGGAGCAGATGCGTTTCTTGCCGTCACTGATCCAAGATAGCAAGGAAGAATACATGGCTGGTGTGGCCTTGCTGCGGCAGTTGCTTGCTGTCGGCTATCAGGTGCTAGTCAGTCATGATCCGGCCGAGAGAGCGGAGCAGATTTTGTATGAAACTAGGAACATTTCTAAAAACCTTTAGCGTCATGCGCTGGGGAAATCGATTTAAAAATCGACAGGCCCTGGAAAGCTATCAAGTCAAGGCTTTAGCAATCTATCGGGAATTTCTGCAGCAGGAATCACCTTATTTTAAATCAGGTATTCCAGCAGATTTCAAGATGAATAAGGCATTTATGATGGAGCATTTCAATGAGCTCAATACTCATGGGCTGGATCGGGATGAGTTGTTAGCCTTGGCTCTGGAGAGCGAGCGGACACGTGATTTCAGCCCCATGATAGGAGAAATCGCTGTTGGATTGTCTTCAGGGACATCTGGTCACCGAGGCTTGTTTGTCACCACTGAAAAGGAGCGCAGTATGTGGGCGGCAGCCATCTTGGCCAAGATGCTGCCTACAGGCAAACTCTTTGGGCACAAAATAGCCTTCTTTCTTCGGGCAGATAACCAGCTCTATCAGACTGTCAATTCAGGCTTGATTTCTCTGGAGTATTTTGATACTTTTCAGGGAGCCCAAGAGCATGTAGAGCGTTTGAATGTTTACCAGCCAACGATTTTGGTAGCGCCAGCATCAATGCTCTTAGAGCTGGCAAAACAAGTCCAAGCAGGGAATTTGCAGATTGCGCCTAGCAAAGTCGTATCGGTGGCAGAGATTTTGGAAGAGCCAGATCGGCAGAGGATTCAAGCAGGATTTGGTCTGAAAAAGGTGGACCAGGTCTACCAAGCGACCGAGGGCTTCCTAGCCTGCACTTGTATCCACGGGAATCTTCATCTAAATGAAGACATTGTCCATGTAGATAAGCGCTACCTGGATGATAGGCGCTTTTATCCAATTATTACGGATTTTAAGCGGACTTCTCAGCCAATTTTTCAATATGAGCTGAATGATATCTTGGTGGAAAATCCTGAACCTTGCCCTTGCGGTTCGGTCTTTACACGGATTGACAGGATTGAGGGGCGCTCAGATGATATTTTCATTTTTGAAAATGCTGCAGGTCAGTCGGTGGAGGTCTTTCCAGACTTTATTCGCCGTTGTCTGCTCTTAGTTGATGGGATTGGAGAATACCAAGTAGCTCAGAAGCAGGACCATTCGCTGACCATTGCTATCGAACATCATAGTCAGCAGCGAGAAGACGAGATTGTCCAGCAATTTCAAAACTTAGCGACTGATAAAGACTTTCTTATGCCTGCTATTTCTTTTGAAAATTATCAGCGGGACAGAAGCCGTAAGTTGAAACGTATCTATCGGGCTTAAGAATACCCCCAGTGGAAAAATATATGAATCAGAGGCTGAAGCGCTTTGGCAGTTTACCCAGCTGCCGAGAAGCCCCAAGTCTGACAAGAAGGAGTTTAATATGACAGCAGTAAAGAATCATATAAAGATTGTTGGTTACGGTACGCATCTACCTAGAAATACTGTGACTTTTAATGATCAGACCCGTTATCGGGTGGTGGAAAATGAAGAAACCCAGCTTTCCATGGCGGTTAAGGCAATTGAAAAAGCCCTAGAGCAAGCGGGCTTGACAATCAAAGACATCGATTGTATCGTGTCAGCCAGTGCGGTGGGCGTCCAGCCTATTCCTTGTACTGCTGCCCTGATTCATGAGTTGGTAGCCAAGGGCTTGTCCATTCCAGCCATGGATATCAATACGACTTGCACCAGCTTTATCTCGGCTTTGAGTCTCATGTCTCATTTGTTGGAGGCTGGTGAGTATCATAGGATCCTCATCGTATCTAGTGAGGTTGGAAGTTTAGGGCTTAATCCCAATCAGAAAGAAAGTTTTGAGTTGTTCAGTGACGGTGCGGCTGCTTTGATTTTTGAAGCAACAGAGGAAGAGAGAGGTGTCATCTCCAGCCTGCAGCGGACTTGGTCTGAGGGAGCTCATGATACAGAGATTCGTGGTGGTTTGACATCTTTTCAGCCTAAGGAGTACTCGGACGCTACCAAGACTCACTACATGTTTGACATGAATGGTAAGAAGATACTCTTGCTCTCTGCCAGAAAAATTCCGGAAATGTTTAAAGAATTTAAAGAAAAGAGTGGTCTCAGCCTGTCTGATTTGGATTATATCATTCCGCATCAGGCGAGTCGTGCTCTGCCAATGGTCATGCGCAGCTTGGGTATTCCTGATGATAAATACCTTAATATTGTGCAAGACTATGGTAATATGGTGTCAGTAGCAGTGCCCTTTTCTCTCTGCTATGCTCTGGAGCGCAATCTAGTCAAGGAAGGAGACACCATCGCTCTGATGGGAACAGCAGCTGGTATGACAGTCAATATGCTGGCTATGAAATTATAATACAATAAAAATAGGGTGTACAGAACCAAAAGAGGTTTTGTACACCCTGTTTAATTTTTCAAAAATTTGAGTAGAAGTGTGCCCGATGGGCTTAAGCAACTTCTTATATCATTTTTAAAAGAAATTCTGCTATTTGTTCAGGACTTTCTTTTTTCCCTCTGGAAACCCACATCTGGCAGACGCCGAAGAAGGCATTAGCGAGAAAGACCCGGCTGTATTCTTTTTCAAAATGATTGTAAATGCGATTGCTAAAGCGATCCTGAAGGCTATCAGCTAGCATCATCTGCAGCTTATGGCGCAGGAAATTTTGAATTTCTTTCGTTCCGTTTTCCGTCAGAAGAGCAGCTAAAAGCGGCTCTAGCTGGAGGAACTGAAAGACCTCCGTAATCGCGGTTTGAATATCCTCCTGATTGTTATCAAAAATATACCCCAGTTGATGAAAGAGGTTTTGCTGATAACGTTCAATCATATCGTACTTATCCTTGTAGTGAGTATAGAAACTACTACGGCTGATGCCAGCAGCTTGAGCTAACTGAACAGTAGTGATATGGTCGAAGGACTGCTGATGCAGTAGTGTAACCATGGCTCTCTCAATAATAGCCTTGGTTTTTCGGCGTTTATTGCTTTCTAACATAAAATCTCCCTTTGAGGCTAAGCCTCAGTCTGCTCTTCAAACTAATAGCTATCATAGCAAACTACTTTTTCTTTTTCTCCATGTACTATTATATCAAATGTTTTTCAAGTGGAAAAGAGTTAAATTCCGAAAATAGGCATAGATAGGCAAAATTTTATTTTATTAGGTTTCTTAGACTGGTAAAATAATAAAGCCAAGACTTAAAGTAAAGTCTTGGCCTTCGTTTTGAGCATTATTTAAAGTAGAGGTAGTCGGGGTCGGGAGTGACGTAAAGCAACTCACCCTCTTGCGAAAAGATAATAGAAATTTGCTCATTTTTATAAGAGTAAATTGTATAGGTGTTTTGTAACCTTGATGCTTGAGAAATATCAACTACACCTGCTAAGAAAGCACGCGCTTGTTCAGTGTTGATTTTTTGCTCTTGAACCAGCCTCTTCAGATTTTCTAATTCTTTGTTTTGGAAGGCTTCGTATTCAGAAGCGAGGTCGGTGCTTACTTTTTCTGGCTCGCCGAGAATACTTTTAACTTTTTCTTGGGTATATCCTTTAAATTCAGGAATTTGAGCTTCAAAACCGCCAGATTCATAGGATTGGTAATAAACCTTGGCATCGCTAGTCGCATAAATCTTATCTTTCTTAGCATGATCGGCATCTTCTGGAAGACCATCTGTGGTTTTTTCTATATCCTTACTAGAACTACTATTTTCTTTACTAGAACTTCTGGAAGAACTACTGCTGCTAGAGGAGCTGCTTTTGCTTTTGGAAGATTGCTTTGATGAGCTTGAGGAATCCTTTAAACTAACTTTTTTTCCTGATTTATCTGAATTGGAAGAGCGAGTGGTTGAATCTGAGTTAGATGGTACAAGGAAACGGCAGGCTGATAGCAGAAATAGTGCTGCAACTAGAGCAAATAAGCTAAATGGTGTTCTTTTTTTCATTTTTTAAAACCTTTCTTTAATGCTGCTCAACACAATTGAGCTTCTGTAGTGTGAGGCATCTGCTGGCAGCGGTGTTTCACATGGAACCCTATCATCAAGTTAAGTGCTCGATGCTTGACTCCATTTACCTCGCTTATCATTCTAACATAATACTGATTTTCTGTGTAGCTACCTGTGGAAAAATACCTTTTGTTTACAGATTATTCAGGGATTAAAGACACTAGGGCTAACTTATTCCGCTTCCCTACAATCTTTTTGAACAAAATTGGACACGGTGTCTAATTTTCAAAGAATAAACTTGTAATAATTTTCGATTGGTGTATAATCAATTTTATTGAAATTTGGACACTGTGTATAATTTTGGGAGATAGACATGTTAAGAGAATGGAAAGCTATTTTAAAAAAGCCGACTTTTATCATTGTGATGTTAGGAGTCTCTTTGATTCCTGCCTTGTATAATGTTATTTTCTTGAGCTCCATGTGGGATCCGTATGGAAAGGTATCGGACTTGCCAGTGGCGGTCGTCAATCAGGATAAAGCTGTAACTGCTAGTGGCAAGACCTTGTCTATAGGTGAGGATGTTGTTTCCAGCCTCAAGGAAAATAAAAATCTAGATTTTCACTTTGTCAGTAAAGAAGATGCTCAAAATGGTTTGGAAAAGGGTGATTACTATATGGTTGTGACGCTTCCAAGTGATTTATCTGAACGTGCAGCTAGTATTTTGACCGATAATCCTAAGCAAATGAAGATTGACTATCAAACGTCTAGCGGCCACAGTTTTATTGCTGGTAAGATGAGTGATTCAGCCATGGCTTCTTTGAAGCAGACGGTGGCGCAAAATGTGACGGATACTTATACAAGCGCCATATTTAAGAATATGGGAGATCTAAAAACGGGATTGGTTAAGGCATCTGATGGTGCTCAGCAATTAGCATCTGGCAGTCAACAACTAGGTTCAGGCAGTCGGACAATTGCAGATAACTTAAGAACTCTGAATCAAGCTACGAGCAAATTATCGTCCGGTGCAGCTCAATTTAATACAGGACTACAGACTTATACTGGGAGTGTTGCACAAGTATCGTCTGGACTGGGTAGTTTGTCAAACGGGATACACACTTATGCAAATGGTGTAAGTACTGTGGCCGCAGGTGCAAATCAGCTGTCGGGTCGATCAGCAGACTTATTGGGTGGAGTCCAACAGCTTACTCAGTCAGGAGATGGAGTTCAGGCCTTATCGACAGGTGTAACGAATCTGAACACTGGCTTGGCTACATTAAAGTCATCGGTAGATACAACCTTAGCTAACAATCAGCAAAACGTGAATGATTTGGCAACTGGTTTGACTCAGTTGAATGCTAGTATTCAAGCTGCAGCAAGTGACTCAGCAGTGCCAACAGACAGCATTGAAGTTTCACTGACGAGCATAGCAACATCCGCTCAAGCCATTATCAATAACAATCAGGATGCCAAGGCCGCAGCTTTGAGAAGTGTCCAAGGGACCAGTGCTTATCAAGGACTTTCTAGTGAGGCTCAGGCAGAGCTTGATGCAGCAGTCGGTGCTAGTCAAGCGGGAAGTGACCAATCTGCTCAGATAATTTTATCAGAAGTTGATACGATGAGGGCTTCTCTTGAAACGATAAAAGGGGCTAGTCAAACAAAACTTAGTCAGTTAGAAGGTGCATCAAATCAAGTTCTGCCACAGGCAGCTAACATGATCAATGGTCTTTATAATGGTTTATCAACGGTGAGCGCAGGCCTCGGTTCAGCAAGCGGAGGAGCCAATCAACTAGTTGCAGGTGTAGATACCCTAAATGAGAAACTAACGACTGGCGCAACACAATTGGAACAAGGGGTGACAAGCTATACCAATGCAGTCGGTCAGCTATCTGAGGGGACATCAGCTTTGGCAAGTAAGAACCCTGATTTGCTAGCAAATACAACAAAATTAGCAAACGGGGCAGCCCGATTAACAGATAAATCGTCAGAATTGACCTCTAATTTTGGGAAATTAGCAGATGGGACCAATCAATTAGCGAGCGGAACAGGGAAGCTAGCTGATGGCAGCAGTGCTTTAACGGATAATCTCTCTAAACTCACTGTGGGAACGAGTGATTTGTCCAATGGCCTCACGGATGCAGGCGATAAATTGTCGGCTGTTTCAACCAAGGAAGACAATGCAAAAACTCTGGCAGATCCTCTGACACTGAGCAAGACAGATGAGAACAAGGTAGAGAAAAACGGCATTGGGATGGCGCCTTATATGATTTCAGTAGCTTTATTTGTGGCAGCTATTTCAACTAATATCATCTTTAGTACACTTCCATCGGGTCAAGAACCTAGGACGAAACGAGATTGGCTGAAGGCCCGTATAGAGGTAAATGGAGTAATTTCCGTCGTGGCAGGTGTTTTGGTCTATGGTGCTGTGCACTTGATAGGCCTATCTGCTAACCATGAGTGGGCAACCCTTGGTTTGATTGTCCTAGCCAGCATGACCTTTATGGCGCTTGTGACCGCTTTGGTTACTTGGGATAGCAAGCTCGGTGCCTTTGCTTCTCTGATTCTCTTGCTTTTACAGCTGGCTTCTAGTGCAGGAACCTATCCGCTGGAGTTGACTAGTAAGATTTTCCAAGTTATCAACCCTTGGCTGCCAATGAGCTATTCTGTATCGGGCTTACGCCAAACGATTTCCATGAATGGCCAAATAGGTAGTCAGGTGGTCTTCCTTGCTTTTGTTTTAGTTCTTTTCATGGCGCTTGGTACTCTGGTCTATCGAACAGATAAAAAACAGCTAGCTTAGGGCTTGTGCTTTTATGAATCTGTAAAAATGTAGATGAAAAGCCTATCTGTAATTCTTTTACTTTTTCTCTAATCAACATCTCCTGAAAAGGGAGATGTTTTGTTTTCTTTAAGTTTTCTTTATCTTTCTTTTAAGTTTTCATCTTTAAAATTGCATTACATTCAAGAAAGATAGAGAGGGGGGAAGCCCATGGCAGAAAAAAATTTTCAAAATCATTTTCAGCGCTTTGAAACCAAATACATCATTTCCAAGGAAACCTTGCTGGATCTATTGCTAGAGTTTGAAGGCTATCTGGTGGAGGATGAGCGAGCTTATTTGACCATTAACAATCTCTACTACGATACGCCGTCTTATCAGCTCATTCGTGAGTCCTTGGAAAATCCTTGCTTTGACGAGAAGGTGCGCTTGCGGACTTATCAAGAGCATCCGACCGAGGATAGTCAAGTCTTTTTAGAAATCAAGAAAAAGACCGAAGATCTAGTCAGCAAACGCCGGATTGCAGCAGATTTGCTGACGGCGGAAGCCTATCTGGACGGTGATTACAGTCAGCTGACTGACGTTCAGATAGATAAGGAAATGGCCTGGTTGACCCAGCATTTTGGCCATATTCAGCCTATGATGTATATCGGCTATAATCGTTATTCGATGAAGGGGATTGAGGATGAGCGGATTCGGATTACCTTTGATCACGACCTGACCTACCGTCCCTATGATCTGAGTCTCTTGGCTGGTCGCCATGGAAATCATCTCCTGCCAGCCAACCACGTGATTATGGAAGTTAAGATTCCAGAAGCTTGTCCGCTATGGCTGAGCGAGATCATGGATCGCTACCAGCTGTCTCCTAGCTCTTTCTCCAAATATGGCTTTGCTTATAAAAAAGCAAATTATATCAGCGGCAAATAAAATAGATAGGAAAAGAAAAATGAAACAATCAACATCAACCCTTAAAAAAATTAAATTGATGATTCCACTGGTCTTGATGACAACAGTGCTGGGAGCATGCAGCTCAAACGCTAGCAGTTCTACAGCTTCAAGCACTACCCAGACTGCTAATGCTACAAGCACTAGTCAGACTAAGACCAATACTTCTGATTACTTTGCTTCAGAGGACTCAGATGCTTCTTATGATGAGTCTAAGGCGACGACCATCAGCCTGAGTGGCTCTAGTGTTAAGACCTCTGGTGACGGCGCTAGTGTCTCCGGCTCTACCGTGACAATCTCTGAGGCTGGGACCTATGTCGTTTCCGGAACGAGTGAAAATGTGCAGATTGTCGTCAAAGCAGGTGATAGCGACAAGGTTCAAATCGTTCTGAATGGCGTAACCATGAGCGGGACAGACGCAGCTATCCTAGTAGAAAATGCGGGTAAAACAGGCCTGACTCTGGCTGACGGCAGCCAAAACACCATCTCAGACTCATCAAATCACAGCAATACGGATGCAGATGCTGCAATCTATAGTAACTCTGATCTGACTCTCAACGGCTCTGGAAGTCTGACAGTTGACGGCAAGTATGAAACAGCGATTAAGTCTGAGCAGACCTTGCGGGTGACAGGTGGCACTTATACGCTCAAAGCAGCTAAGCATGGTCTGTCAGCAGCTTCAGCCATTAATATTAAGGATGCTACTATCGATATCACAGCGACAGAAGATGCTATCCACGCGGACAATGATGAAGATACTTCTCTGGGGAATCTCTATATCCAGTCCGGCACCATCACGATTAATGCTGGTGATGATGGTCTGCACGCTAGCAATATCGCTTTGATTGATGGTGGGACGATTACGGTTTCCAAGAGTGTAGAAGCTCTGGAAGGAACCAATGTCACCATTAATGGCGGCAAGCTAGACCTTTATGCGACAGATGATGGTATCAATGCAGCTAGTGACGTAACTGGAGCTGATATCTTTATCAAGATTACAGGTGGCGATATTAAGGTCGAGGTCGGTGAAGGCGATACCGATGCTATCGATTCCAATGGCGATGTCATTATGTCAGGAGGAAACTTAGACATTACTTCTACGGTATCTGCCTTTGACTTTGACGGAACAGCTACCTACACTGGCGGTACCATCACGGTCAATGGTGAAAGCCGAACAGAAATCACAGCCGACGGACCTGGCGCTGGTGGACCTGGTGGCGGCGGTGCCCCAGGCGGCCAAGGCGGTTTTGGTGGACGATAAAAAAGCCAGCAAGATAACAATGAAATAGTGCTTAATGAAAAAGAAGAATCCTCATTCCAGCTGGAATGAGGATTTCTTGCTATTCATCAATTCTAATCAACATCTTCTCCGTATCCACCGTCACTTGAGCACCGATGGTGATGGTAAAGAGTGGCTGAGTATGAGCAAAGTCCAAGTCATAGAGGACGGGAATCGTCTTTAGAATTGGATGTTTATCCACGATATAAAGGAGCAGCTCCTCTGTCATCTGGCATTCTTTTGGAAAGCGGCCGATGAGAAGAGCCTGCGGGTTAGGATAAGCCTGAAGGAGGGCAGCTAGATTGCGGTCAAACTCCACATAATCATCTTCCTCGGCTTCTTCAACAAAGAGGACATAGTTTTCATCTGTTGGGGCATAGGGTGTTCCACGCAGGAGTGAGAAGGTGGAGAGATTGCCGCCGATAGCAGTGGCTTGGGCTTGCCCGTGATGGTAGACTTTCCACTCTGTCTCATGGAAGGTCAGTGGCGCATCGGGAAGATACCAAGCATTGTCGCCCCATTTTTCACTAGGAGTCAGCTCGTAAGAAGTCTGGCTGACAGCCTTGAGCCAGCTCTCGGTCTGATAGTCCTGCAGGGCATCCATCTTAAAGCTGGAGTAGGACGGTCCCATGTAGGTTTTCATGCCGGTCTTACTATAGATAGCGTTGAGCAAGGCTGTTGTGTCTGAGTAGCCGCAGAAAATCTTAGGATTTCTAGCAATCAATTCAAAGTCCAGATAGGGCAGGAGCTCATTGCAGTTGAAACCGCCGATGGTGGCCAGAATAGCATCAACGGAGTCATCTGCGAAGGCAGCATGGATGTCTGCCACCCGGCTTTCGATGGAGGCAGAGCCTAACATATCATTTTCCAGATAATGTTCCGAAAAAGACACGGTAAAACCCAGCTTTTCCAAGCGCTCCTTGGCGGCTAGATTGGCCTCAAAGCCACCGATGCGTTCGATTGACGACGAGGGGCTGACGACCCGAATGTGCATGCCAGGTGTGAGTTTTTTCATAGGAACCTCCTTGGGATAAATTTTTATAGAATATCATAGCACAAAGGCCAAGACCTGTAAAGCAAACTTAGGTCAGTGCGGGAATTTTTATCAAAAAAAGGGAGCCGCTGAAGACTCCCTGATTGTATATATTCTTTTCTATGATTTATTCGCTGAGCTTAATGCTACCGCTTTCGACGCTGGCAGTAAGTGTAGTTGTCGGATTTTCGACTTTACGGATGGCAGAGCCGCCAAGTTCATGGCCTTTGGAGTGCTCTACACTTATACTACTAGGGATGTCAATTTCACCTAGATCCGTTTTCAGATCAAAGGATAGCTGCGACAAACTGCCAGAAACCAGATGCAGATTAATATCGCCCAGTTGGTTAGTGATAGAGATTGTACCAGCTAATTCCAACTGTTCAGAGTTCAGTGAGCCGCTTGAGATTTTCAGAGTGCTGTCGGAGATTTTGCTCGAGTTTAGATTGACCTCTCCCAGAGAGTTTGATATTTCGCCAGATGCGAACTGGCTGTTGCTCAGAGTGATGGTACCCGAAGAATCAATGATTTTTCCAGAGCTAATCTGACTGTTATTGATGGTAATCTCTCCCAGAGAGTTCTTAAATTTACCAGATGCGAATTGGCCATCATTCACAGTCAACGAGCCCTGAGATAGAGAGAAGTCAGCATTTTTGGCTGATAGATTGGACAGCGTAACATCTCCTAATGACGAACTGCCGCTGAATGTCTCAAGCTTGGTCCCCTTGGGCAGGGAAAGCTCCACAGTACGCTTCTCCTGAGATTCTTGGTCAAATAAGCTGAGTAAGGAGCGGATGCCAGTGCTTATGTGGAAGGAGCGGATGTCAGTGCTTATGTGGAAGGAGTCTGCACCATCTTCCTTGATGTTTAAGTTTCCATTTTCAGAACTTGTTGTTATTTTTCCAAGCATGCTGCCGCCAATCTGATAGTTGCCGTCTCTTTGGTAATAGGTCAAGTGAGCCTTGTCATCAGGAGATTCGCTGATGACGAGGTTTCTAGCTGCTAAGTTGATATTTAGGGAAGAAAGATCAGAGAAACTTTCTTCTTTTTTCGTTAGTTTTACCTTGCTTTTGGCAGAATTGACCAAGTCATTGACACCGCCTGTCATGGAGCCGATAGTTGTCAAGGCTCCACCAAAGAGGCAGGCTAAAATAGCTGCAGATAAAAGAGGTTTTTTCAATTTGATGTTAGCCATGACGTGCTCCTTTCTTTGCGAAAAGTTGAGCTAGTTTGACAAAGCCAGCCTTGCCAAACTGAGTAACAGGAGAAATGCCTGCGTAGAAGATGCCAGACAGTCCCAGAGCTAGAACACTGAGCCCCAGAGTGAACAGGAAGGCCGGGATCGATGTCGTCAGTCCCACTGTCAAAGTGTCCCAGATCAGGCTGATTCCAAAAATAAAGAAGGCAAAGGCACCTATAGCCATGACGAGAGCAAAGATAAAGACTAAGAGGAAGAAAACGAAAGTCAAAAGTGCTGCTACTATAAAGAGCGGAATAGCCAAGGGTGCTGCCAAAATGGATAGGATAGCAATCTGGACGATGTTCTTAGTGTTTTTTGATGAACTGCTGTCTTGATTATCTTCCTCGACTTTTTTGTCCAAAAGATTCAACATAATCTCGTGAGCCGCTTCCTTTGGGCTGCCTAAATCAGCAATAGCAGCCGCCTCGCCCTCTGGGCCTACCTCGTCGAAGTACTCAGTGAAGTAATCCATAGCTTCCTGGTAGTCCTTGCGTGGCAGTTTTTTTAGATATTTTTCTAGCTCAGCTAGATACTCGGTTCTTGTCATGACGGATGCTCCCTTCTATGATACCGCTGATGGTCATGGTATAAGTTTGCCACTCTTCTTTGAGAGTGAGTAGATGTTCATGCCCGTAGGCAGTGAGTGAATAGTATTTTCGTTTTCGTCCTTGGTACTCCTGCGAATAAGTCGTGAGGCAGTCATTTTGCTCCAGCTTCTTCAGAATGGGGTAAAGTGTTGATTCTTTGATATTGGCAATCAGCTTGATCGTCTGGCTGATTTCATAACCGTAGGAATCGTCTTTTTCAAGGATGGCTAAGATGAGAAACTCAATCAAAGCCGATGATGTGGGGAAAGACATAGGACCACCTCCTTGTGTAAAATATTTATATATAATCTTTCTATATATAGTCTACAACCTCTTAGGAAAAAAGTCAAGCAAAATATATAAAATTTTTATATATTTTTTGAAAATGCCTTTTTATGGTTATTTATAAGGTGCATCAAAGTACCTTTCTTCCTTACAAGAACTTTACATCTTCCTTAGCTTTTGTGTTGAAAACATCTTCCATAAAATGGTAAAATGGTGTAAGTCTAACTAAAAATATAAGAGAGATCAATGAAAAAACATCAAACCCTATATAAATTTTTAGGCCAAACCCTACTATATTTTGTTATCTTTCTGGCCTTGCTTTATTTCTTTAGCTATCTGGGTCAGGGTCAGGGTGGCTTTATCTATAATGAATTTTAATGTGAGAGAGTAGGAAACAATGTCAAATAAAGTGATACATGATATGATTGAAGCGATTGAGCATTTTGCTCAGGTGCAGCCGGATTTTCCGGTCTATGATATTTTAGGTCAAGTTCATACTTATGGCGATTTAAAGAAGGATTCCGATTCGTTAGCGGCTCAGATTGACAGTCTGGGACTTCCTGACAAGTCTCCGGTTGTGGTCTTTGGCGGTCAGGAATACGAAATGCTGGCTACTTTTGTGGCCTTGACCAAGTCTGGTCATGCCTACATTCCTATCGACAGTCATTCAGCCTTGGAGCGCGTGGCAGCGATTGTGGAAGTTGCTGAGCCAAGTTTGATTATTGCCATCAATGATTTTCCGCTGGCAGATGTAGCTGCTCCTATCTTTAGTGCGGAGCAAGTTCAGACAGCCTTCAGAGAGGGAGCGTCCTATGAGCTGAGCCATCCGGTGCAAGGAGATGACAACTACTATATTATTTTTACATCAGGGACAACTGGTAAACCTAAGGGAGTGCAGATTTCCCACAATAATCTGCTCAGCTTTACAAATTGGATGATTACGGATAAAGAGTTTGCGACTCCGGCTCGTCCTCAAATGTTGGCTCAGCCGCCTTATTCTTTTGACTTGTCAGTCATGTACTGGGCACCGACTTTGGCCTTGGGAGGAACTCTTTTTGCCCTACCTTCGGCTGTAACTCAGGATTTCAAGCAGCTCTTTGAGACGATTCTCAGTCTGCCTATTGCTATCTGGACTTCGACACCTTCCTTTGCGGACATGGCCTTGCTGTCGGATGACTTTAACAGCCAGAAGCTGCCTCAGCTGACGCATTTCTACTTTGACGGCGAGGAGTTGACAGTCAAGACAGCTCAGAAGCTGCGCGATCGCTTCCCTCAGGCTCGCATTATCAATGCCTATGGTCCGACTGAGGCAACAGTGGCCCTGTCTGCGGTAGCGGTGACAGATGAGATGCTGCAAAATTGCAAGCGCCTGCCGATTGGCTATACTAAGGCGGACTCTCCTACCTTTGTCATTGATGAAGAGGGGCAGAAGGTGCCGAATGGCCAGCAGGGAGAAATCATCGTCTGCGGTCCAGCTGTATCCAAGGGCTATCTGAATAATCCTGAGAAGACAGCGGAGGCCTTCTTTGAATTTGAAGGTCTGCCAGCCTATCATACAGGAGATGTCGGCTCAATGACAGATGAAGGCCTGCTGCTCTACGGCGGCCGGATGGACTTCCAGATCAAGTTTAATGGTTTCCGTATTGAGCTGGAGGATGTGTCTCAAAACCTCAACAAATCGAAATACGTTGAGTCTGCGGTGGCTGTGCCCCGCTACAATAAGGACCACAAGGTCCAAAATCTGCTAGCCTATGTCATTCTCAAAGACGGTGTGGCTGAGCAGTTTGAGCGAGAAATCGATATTACCAAGGCAATCAAGGAAGATCTGCAGGATATCATGATGTCCTATATGATGCCGTCCAAGTTTCTCTATCGAGAGACCCTGCCTCTGACCCCGAATGGCAAGATTGACATTAAGGGGCTGATTAGCGAGGTCAATAAGCGATGATGGATTTCTTGAAACAGCTGCCTCACTTGGAACCCTATGGCAATCCAGTTTACTTTGTCTATATCGTTCTGGCAGTTCTGCCAATCTTTGTTGGACTTTTCTTTAAGAAACGTTTCCCCCTTTATGAAGCCTTGGTCAGCTTGGTCTTTATCGTCCTGATGCTGACAGGTCCCAGTCTGTCGCAGCTTTGTGCTTTACTGGGCTATGTCATCTGGCAGATAGTCTGGGTTTATTCATATAAGCTTTATCGCCGGTCGCGGGACAGCAAGTGGATCTTTTATCTGCATACCTTGCTGGCAGTTCTGCCGCTTGTGCTTGTCAAGGTAGAACCCGCAATCAGCGGTCATCAGTCTCTCTTTGGCTTTTTGGGGATTTCCTATCTGACCTTTCGTTCGGTAGGGATGATGATTGAGATGCGCGATGGAGTTCTGACAGAGTTCACACTCTGGGAGTTCCTGCGTTTCCTGCTCTTCATGCCGACCTTTTCGAGTGGCCCCATTGATCGTTTCAAGCGTTTCAATGAAGACTATTTGAACATTCCTGAGCGCGATGAGCTGCTGGATATGCTGGAGCAGTCTGTCAAGTATATCATGCTAGGCTTCCTTTATAAGTTTATCCTAGCCCATATCTTTGGACATCTCTTGCTGGGGCATGTCAAGACCTACGCTCTCTATACCGGCGGTTTCTTTAATCTGGGAACTCTGGGCGTCATGTATGTCTTTGGTCTGGATCTCTTCTTTGACTTTGCCGGTTATTCGATGTTTGCGCTAGCTATTTCGAATCTCATGGGAATCAAGAGCCCTATCAACTTTGATAAGCCTTTTCTCTCACGCGATTTGAAAGAATTTTGGAATCGCTGGCACATGAGTCTGTCCTTTTGGTTCCGTGATTTTGTCTTTATGCGGCTGGTCATGGTTCTGATGCGCAATAAGGTCTTTAAAAACCGCAACACGACCTCTAGTGTGGCCTATCTGATCAACATGCTGATTATGGGCTTCTGGCATGGTGTGACCTGGTACTACATAGCCTACGGTCTCTTTCATGGAGCTGGGCTGGTCGTCAATGATGCCTGGCTGCGCAAGAAGAAAACACTAAACAAAGAGCGCAAGGCTAAGGGGCTTCCGCCTTTGCCAGACAATAAATGGACCCAAGCTTTGGGGATTGTGGTGACCTTTCACGCAGTCATGTTCTCATTTTTGATCTTTTCTGGATTTTTAAATGAGCTTTGGTTTAAAAAATAAAAATGAATGAGGAAGAAAAAATGGATATAAAAGCAGAAGTAATTGAAATTATCGAAGAACTATTTATGGAAGATGTGTCAGACATGATGGACGAGGATTTGTTTGACGCTGGTGTCCTAGACAGTATGGGAACGGTCGAGCTGATTGTTGAGCTGGAAAACCGTTTTGACATCCGCGTGCCAGTGTCAGAGTTTGGCCGCGATGACTGGAACACAGCCAACAAGATCGTTGAAGGCGTAACGGAGCTTCGCAATGCTTAAACGACTCTGGCTGATTCTGGGCCCAGTTTTCTGCGCCATGGCCATGGTTGCCCTGCTCTTTTTCTTCTATCCGCTTGATAAAAAGCATGATATAGAAGCAGAGAAGCGCTCAGCAGTGACCCTGACAGCAGAAAACTTCAAAAGCCGCAGTAAGAAGGTGACAGCCTTGACCGATAAGAAGATGCGCTTTGTGCCCTTCTTTGGGTCCAGTGAGTGGCTGCGCTTTGATAGCATGCACCCAGCAGTGCTGGCTGAGAAATACGACCGCTCCTATCGTCCCTATTTTCTAGGCCAGCGCGGGGCGGCATCATTTAATCAGTACTTTGGTATGCAGCAGATGTCCTCTGAGTTGGAGGGACAAACGGCGGTTTATGTGGTGTCGCCCCAGTGGTTTACCAAGACCGGCTATGATGCTTCGGCCTTTCAGCAGTACTTCAACAGCGATCAGCTGACGGCTTATCTGTCTCAGCAACAAGGAGATGCGGCTGCGCAATATGCAGCTCAGCGCCTCCTTCAGCTCTATCCAGATGTTGCTATGGCAGAGAGCGTCCAGAAGCTGTCTGAAGGTAAAAAGCTGAGCAGCTTTGAAGAGCGCCATATTGAGATGATGGCTCATCTTAATGAGCGCCAAGATGCTTTTTTTAGCAACTTTGCTGCCCTCAATAATGAAAATTATGACCAGCGAATTTTACCTTATATGGCGGATCTGCCAGATACCTTCTCTTATCAGGCTTTGGAAGAGATTGCCACAGCAGAAGCCAAGAAGAAGACCAATAACAATCAATTCGGCATAGACAATCAATTTTACAAGACCCGTCTGGCCGGCAAGGTTGCCAAGCTCAGAGGTTTTCAGACCAAGCAATCTTATGAAAAATCCCCTGAGTACAACGACTTGCAGCTGGTTCTGGACCAGTTTGCCAAGTCAAAGACCAATGTCATCTTCATCATTCCACCGGTCAATTCCAAGTGGATGGAGTATACAGGTCTCAGTCCTGAAATGTACCAGCGGACGGTGGCTAAGATTCGCTACCAGCTGGAAAGTCAGGGTTTTACCAACATTGCTGACTTTTCTAAGGACGGCGACAAGCCTTACTTCATGCAGGACACTATTCACATGGGCTGGAATGGCTGGCTGGCCTTTGACAAGGCGGTTGATCCTTTTGTAGCCAATCCACAGCCGGCGCCAAACTACCAGATCAATGACCGTTTCTTCACTAAGGAATGGTCTCAGTATACTGGCAAACCAGAAAAATTCAAATAGGGTTGGGGCTTTCCAGCCTTATTTTTATAAAGGAGGAAAGATGAAGATTCGTTTGTCCCAAACAGAAGATATCCCAGCCATTATGGCGATTTATGATGTGGCCCGTCAGTTCATGAAAGATCAGGGCAATCCGACTCAGTGGGATGGAGGCTATCCTAGCGCGGGTTTGATTGAGGAAGACATAGCGGCTGGCAACTCCTTTGTTGTCGAGGAAGGAGGGCAGCTGGTCGGCACCTTTGCTTTTATCATTGGAGAAGACCCGACCTATCAGGTCATCGAAAAGGGAGCTTGGCATTTTGTGGAGCCTTACGGCACCATTCACCGCATCGCCTCAAGTGGCCAAGTCAGTGGCCTGTCCCGTCAGGTCTTTGATTTTTGCTGCCAGCAGATTCCCTATTTGCGAATCGATACCCATGAGGCTAATCAGCCTATGCAGGCAGCAGTGCTGAACTACGGGTTTAGGGAGTGCGGCATTATTTATGTGGCAGACGGCAGTCCTCGCCTGGCTTATGATTATCATCAATAAAAAAATCTGCCCTTGAGCAGATTTTTTACGTTATAGTAAAACATACTTTTCGACAGCTTCTGCGACCCCATGCTCATTGTTGCTTTTAGTGACGACTTTTGCCTTGGTTTTGACTGCTTCAGGGGCATTGTCCATAGCGACTCCGAGTCCAGCCAGTTGCAGCATAGGAAGGTCATTGAAGTTGTCTCCGATTGTCATGACCTGCTCTAGAGGCACTTGGTAGTGCTGGGCAATTTCGTACAAAGCTTGCTCCTTGGAGACATGCTTGGCCGTGACTTCCATGTAGTTGTCCTTAGAAAGGTAGAAGGCTGTCTTGGGAAAGTCCAAGGTTTGCAGGTAGTCGTGAAGTTTCTGGATGACAGGCGCTTGATCAATGAGGAGTAACTTGTGAGCGGGCATTAGCACGTCCAGCACTGGCATTAGTACATTCTGAATCATCGGCTGCTCACCTGTAATATTAGCCTCTATCTGCACCCACTTATCCAGACGGTCAGCGATCCAATCCTTACCAGAGTAGAGATTGATGGACACGCTAGGAAATTCAGCCTTGACCAGTTCCAGAAAAGTGCGGATTTCTTCCTTATCCAGAGGGTGCTCGATAATGGTCTCATAAGCTTGCGGGTCGCCCTTGATGACCAGAGCGCCATTGTAGCAGGCTAACGGATTATCTCCCAGTTTCAGCTCACGCGCAATGGGCTCCATGCCTAGAGGAGAGCGGGCAGAAGCGAGAACGAAAGGGATTTTTTCTCGGCTTAGCAGGGGAATCATGTCCTTGAGCTCAGAATCTACTTGGTGCTGGTCGTCCAAAATGGTGCCGTCAATATCGCTGATAATCAGGCGAATCGCTTGTTTTATCATAGCTCGTCCTCCTTTGTATCTAATGATCCAATTTAATAAATTATTTTAACCTTGTCTCCAAGCAGTTTTTGGACTTCAGGGCTGGGCTTTTGGTCCGTAATCCAGTAGTCAAAGTCGCTGGCAGCACCCAGGATGTACTTGGACTCTTTCTGCCATTTGTCTTGCTCGGCCAGCAGAATCTTAACCTTGGCGTGTTTCAAAGCCAGTTTTTTAAGGTGGGCATCAGCCTCGTCTTCAAAGCTGACTAGACCATCAGAGACACTGGCTGCCCCGATAAAGACAATGTCAAAGGAAATTTGCTCCAGCAGCTCTGCTTCATTGAGAGCATAGTAGAATCGGTTTTTGGGATAAAATTTCCCACCTAAGAGGTGAAAGTCTACTTTGTCCTGACTGCTCAGCATGATTGCATTATCCAGAGAATGGGAGTAGATTGTCATAGGCTCCTTGATGCGCTGAGCCAGATGGAGAACGATGGTTGAGACATCAAAGAAAGCAATCTGCCCTGCCTTGAGAAAGTCATTGGCCTTCTGAGCGATAGCCTTTTTTTCTTGACTTAGTTGGTTGATGCGGTCGTTAAAGGAGGGGATTTGCCGGCTAGTATCCAGCGGGATAATGCCTCCGTGGGTGCGCTGCACAAGCCTACGCTCGCTCAAAATCGAAAAATCTCGCCGAATAGTATCTTTAGAAACCTGAAAATGCTCAATCATATCCTTTGCTGACAGCTGTTTTTTCTCAGCCAAGAGCTCTAAGATTTCAGCTAAGCGTTGTTCTTGGTACATGCTTGGCCCTCCTTGCTTTTTTGAATAGAGTATAACACAAGAAATAAGCTTTTACAAGTTTTTATAATGCTTTGAAAGTCTTTTGGAATGCACAGGAGAAAGACAAAAAACCGAGCAAAACTCGGTTTTCATGATTTATAATAATCGAAATATGTTTTTCAATTAAGGTGTTTGGATATTGACAGATCCATCGCTGCCGACCTTAACATCAACACCGCCGCCTTGAACATGAACGCCATCTTCGTTTACGCTAACACCAGCGTTGTCAGTTTGTACATTAGCACTACCGTCTCCGTTAGTTTCAACAGAAGCATCGCCGCTTTCGTCTCCGCCATTTACATTAACGCTAGCATCTCCGCCGTTTACGTTGACTTTGGCACTGCCGCTTTCTTCAGATGAGCTGCTAGAACTTGTTTTAGCTTTAGATGAAGAAGATACGCTTGAGCTGGAACTTGAGCTTTCTTCAGTCTTCTTATCTGCAGAATTTCCGCAAGCTGCCAAAAAGAAAAGTGCAATTAGTGGTAATAAAAATAAAGAAATTTTAGATAATTTTTTCATCTTACCCCTCCTTCTAGTATAATATTAAACGAATATTTCATTTGAAGCAATGAAAAACTGGATTGATACACAAATAACATACCGTGTTAATAAAAATGTTACAAAATATATGTACGATAAATAGAAAATGTACAGATTTTAAAAGGTTTTTCGCGCTTTCTGGGTTATTTATGTTGTAATCGTTTTGTAACAAACAACAACTCTATGAGAAGGAGAAAAATAACATTTTTGCAACATTTCTTTTCCTCTGTAAATGGAGAAATCATGCTATAATCAACCTATGTTATCAAGAAATTTTCAGAAACTAATCGAGACAGACACAGTTGCGGCAGCGCGAGCTTTGCTAGGTATGCAGCTGATTCTAAATGGCCAGAAGTTAGGCCGGATTGTCGAAACAGAAGCTTACCTGGGAAGTCAGGATAGTGCCTGTCATTCGGCTGGAGGACGCCGCTCCCCTAAGAATGAATCCATGTATCTGCCAGCTGGTCACTGGTATATCTATCAGATTCATGGCTATCAGATGCTGAATCTGGTTACTGAGGCTGAAAATGTGGCTGAAGCCGTACTGATTCGAGCCTTGGAGTTACCGGATGGCCGTCTTTTAGCTAACGGCCCTGGCAAGCTGACCAAGTATGCTGGGATTGATAAGCGCTTTGATGGACAGATTTTAGCGACCTCCAGTCTGCAATTAGCCCATGACTTGACTCCGAATCAGATTGCCAGTCGTCCGCGGATTGGCGTGACCTGCACAGATACCTGGCGGGAGGAGCCTTTGGGCTTTTATGTGGTCGGCAATCGTCATGTCTCAAAAATGTCCAAGCGAGACCTACTGGATGATGAGGCCACCTGGAAGAAGGAGTAAAAGATGAAGAAAACAGAGATTTTTGACCAAGTCGTAGAAATTATGCGAGAGGATTCCTCTACAAAGAAAGACATCAAGGGTGCAAATCCCAAAGAATATCGAGCGCGTATCACAGACCAGATGAGCCAAGAGGACTTTCTTTACCAGATGCATTGTTATATAGCCAGTTTTGGAATTTTGTCTCATGTTTGGTTTGGACTTAAGGAAACGCAACCGCCCGGCTTTAAAGTGAGATACTATCAAGACTGCCTCTACGTCCTGCAGGCAAATAGCGATACAGAGCTGAAACGTGGAGACCAGATTCTAGCCTTGGATGGGAAACCTTTGCCCCAGGTTTATCAAGAGCACAAGGATTATTTTGTCAGTGCCACACCAGAGCGACAGCACAAGGAGTGGGCTTACTTTGTGGAGCATGCCGGAGAAGTTACGGTGGTACGCAATGGCAAGGAGGAGCAACTGCATGTTCAGCCAACTGTCCACCCAAAGAAGCTATCGCAGTTTGAATGGCGCAATCTTTCTGAGGACATCGTTTATCTCAAGTTAGAAGATTTTACGGATGAGGCTGCTATCAGTCAGCTATATGCAGACAGCCAAGCAGCTATTGAGCAGGCTAAGTATTTAATCATTGACGTTCGAGTCAATTATGGCGGGACGGATTCGCTTTATTATCCACTTTTCAAATATACTCTCCCTCAGGGGAAGACCTTCAGTGACTTAAATTTGCCAAGCGACGATGGGATGGAGATTCTCTATACTGATAGAAATGTTGATTTGCGTCAGCAACTGATGCAAAATATCCTAAAAGATCCAAACTTGTCAGCAGAAACTCACCAGATTCTCAAAGAATTTCTAAAAGAGCTAGAAGAAAATCGGGGGAAAGGGTATGTTCTTTATGGCGATGAGGACAGCAATCAGAACTTTTTGCCAGACGTTCTAGGCCTAGCTCGCCCTGAAAAAGTCTTTGTACTAGCAGATGTTACCTGTGGGTCTTCAGGTGATAATTTTGTTGATACCATGAAGAAGATGCCCAAGGTTACGGTCCTAGGGCGTCCGACTATGGGAATTTTAGATTATTCCAATTGCTGCGTGAAGGATTTTGGTGACTATGAGCTCCTGTTTCCCACTTCACGTGACACTAGGATTGATCAAGGAAAGGGCATGAATGATAAGGGAGTTGAACCGGATATCCTGATTCCTTGGACACCAGAGCACTTAGAGCGGGATGTGGACCTGGAAGAGTGTCTCAACTATTGCAAAAACGCTTAGGATTTCTAAGCGTTTTTTCGTCTATATTAGATCTTGTCAAACTTCTCAATGTAAAAGAGAGTTAGTGTCACGATGGCAGCCAAGCCAATGAGAATGAGGATGGCTGGAGTCCAGGAATGGAATAAATCAAAGCTGTATCCAAAGAGGCTAGGACCAAAAGCGGCCAGAATATAACCACCAGTCTGGGCTAAGCCAGACAGCTGAGCGGTTTGCTCAGGAGTACTGGTTTTCAGCGAGAAAGTAACCATAAGGTAAGGGAAGAGGGCGCTGACGGACATACCAATCAGAAGATTGAGAATGAGCCAGTAGATAAAGGCATCTGTCTTGACCAGCAGCATGCCCAGACCAACCATACCAGTTACAGAAAAGAGAGCAATCATCCCCAAGCGTTTTTTAGCGGATAGACGCGTTGTCAGACTAGGTATCGTCATAGCCAAAGGAAGGCTGATAATTGAAAAGATAGAGGCCAAGAAACCAGTAGCATCATCGGAAAGTCCTGCCAACTGGCCAAGAGTCGGCAGCCAAGTGATAGCCGTATAAAAGAGTAAGGACTGCAGGCCACCGAAAACAATCAGAGCCCATACTCTAGGATTTGTTAGCAGAGCCCCCATTTGCTGCTCACGATTTTTACTAGTCAGTTTGTGATTGTGACGGCTGTTGGGCAGCCAGATTAAGCAGGCCAGTAAGCAGATGAGGGTCAGGACGAGAATCAATCCTTTCCAGCCAGCTAAGCGGACAATAGGCGCAGCCAAGGGAGACATGATTGAGATGGCCAGTCCCATAGAAGTGATATAAAGCGTGGTTAAAAATCCAATTTTCTCTGGCTGATTAGCCTGAATGACATTGGGCAGGAGCACATTTAAGACGGCGATGGCAGCCCCTAGCATGATTGTACCTGCATAGAGTAGAGGCAGGTTAAAGATACGAATAAAAGAGCCCAGAGTCAGTACAATCATGGCTATTGTAAAGAGCTTTTCCAGTCCGACCTTTTGAGCTAGGCGTGGGGAAAAGGCTGAGCAGAGGGCAAACATGATCAAGGGCAGGCTAGTCAGCAGTCCCAGAGAGTTGACGGGAACTTGCAGTCCCTTAGCAATATCGCCCAGCACAACAGGCAGCACTGCAAAAGGTGCCCGCAGGACAACTCCCACCATCAGAATGCCTGGAAGTAAAAATTTCGAATGTGTCTTTTTCATAAAGTTAAGTTTCCTCCTATATAAATATCAAAATAAAATCAGTCCATCAAATCCAGAAAATACTGGCTGATAACTGTTTCTGGCAATGTTTTCTTTTGCTGGAGCCACCAGCTGACCGTCTCCACAAAGGTAGAGGTCACGTAATTTCTCAGAAAAGGCTCCGGCAGCTGAGATTTTTTCTGCAGGAGCTGCTCCTGAATCATCGGAAAGAGATAGTTTTCCAGCTCAATCTTTAAGCGATTGGTGAAATAGATATTTTTCGAAAGCAGCAAGGTCGCAATCTTGTCCTGATTCTTTTGAAAATGCTGGAAAATATGCGTGGTTGCTTCAAAGAGATCCTTGCCGTCGTCGCGCTCAAGAAAGGTATGCTGAAAGAGGTCTTGGCAAACCTCCTCTAGCAAGGCTTCCTTAGTATCGAAATGGGCATAAAAAGTCGACCGGCCAACGTCTGCCAGGTCGATGATTTCTTGCACTGTAATGCTTTCATAACTTTTTTGATGCAGCAGGCTGATAAAAGCTTGGTAAATAGCTGCGCGTGATTTCTTGACTCGTCTGTCCATAGCATTTCGGAACAAAAGAGCAGGATTGTTCAGTAACGGACAATGCCCCTCAATTGCTTCTTGTTTCCTTTCTGAGAATAAGGGATAATAAAGATGAAGAAAACTGAACAAGGTGTTCCGTTTTGATTACATTATACTATAAATTTAGCCAAACTGAAAGGAGGCTGCCGTGAAATCTAGTAAAAATATGACCATTGCCTTTCTGCTAAACTTTTCCTTTGCCATTCTTGAGTTTATCTTTGGCTTCATGTTCAATTCCAGCGCTGTACTAGCCGATGCTGTACACGATACAGGAGACGCGATGGCCATCGGACTTTCTACCCTTTTTGAAAAAATTTCTAATAAAAAAGAAGACAAGAAATACACTCTGGGCTACAAGCGCTACAGTCTTTTGGGAGCCCTGCTGACCTCGGTCATCTTGTTGGTTGGCTCGATCTTGGTGATTATCGAAAATGTACCCAAAGTCTTTGCGCCTGAAAAGGTCAACTATGACGGCATGCTGGTGCTGGGTATCTTTGCCATTATAGTCAATCTAGCAGCCAGCAAGGTGGTCGGCCATGGTCATGGACACAGTCATAATGAGTCTATTCTCAGTCTCCATTTCTTAGAGGACATTCTGGGCTGGGTGGCTGTTATTCTAGTCTCCATAGTTTTGCGCTTTACCGACTGGTATTTTCTTGATCCGCTGCTTTCCCTGCTCATTGCAGGCTTCATCGTCAGCAAGGCCCTGCCTAAGTTCTGGGAAAACATCAAGATTTTTCTGGATCATATCCCTAGCGATATTGATTTGAGCCAGCTTTATCAGGAAATTCTAGCGGTTGAAAACGTTCAGACTATTACCCAGCTCAATGTCTGGACCACAGACGGTTTGGAAAAATTTGCCATGATTCATATCTGTCTTGAAAATCCAGACCTTCTAATTGAGACCCAGACTACTCTTCGTCAAGAACTGCAGTCCTATGGTATCACCAAGATCACTATCCAGACAGATAGCAGCTTAGAAGAACATGAAGAGTGGTGTTTAGGTGGAGAGGGCGATTTAAAACCTCATACTTAAATAGTACTACCGTAAACTAAATCTCTACAGTCCGATATTCGGGCTGTTTTTTCGTTTTGCAGTCTAATTTTCATCACTTAACTGGTTTTATTTTTACGATTTTCTTCTTATTCAATTACTCTATTTCCCTGTCTGATAATTCTAGCTTTTTAAATTTTCTAGGTTTTTCAAGGAAAATAGACAAGCTAAACACTCTGTGCATTTTTAGGGTGGTTTTACCTCTTAGAAAATGCAAATGTATTGACAATGCATTTTCTTTAGCATATACTATTGAGTAGGAAGAAACAGGCAAAGCTTGCTAAGCCTTGTCCTGAAGCGCCTTTCCTAAGCATATCGACTACCGATTAGAAGAAGACAGATGCTGTCACACTGTCCATCTGAAGGTTGAAAAAGAAGCAGTAAAGGGGAGAAATTCCCTCAAAAATTTTGCTGTTTTTTAAACTTTGAAAGAAAAAAAGCTATTTAAAAAACGTTAGAAACGTTGATATAACAAGCTTTTATCAAAATTAAACATTTTTTTAAATGTAATCATTTTTTTCGAGGCAAACCTGTTGACAAGATGTCAATTATGTCATATACTGTGATAGGTAAATGTTTTTTAAAGCAAATAAAGCTTTTGTTCCTAGCATTTCCTACCAAAATATGCATATCGGTAAAAAGAAAAACCATAAGATAAGAATTCTTATCTTATGGCAATGGCTGCTTGATGATTCGGGTTAAACCAACTTCACACACACACGGTTTAACCTGCATCTAAAAGCATGAGAAATTTTGCAAGAGAACTTGCTTTGTATAGTATTTAAGAACGCAAGAACAAATGTTTTTGGCATCTGCTTTTTTGCGCCCCTTTTGACAAATCTAAAACGCCCCTTATCAATCCTAGGATTGTTTTAAGGACTGTTTGCTAGGTTTATCAAATAGAGATACTGCTCAAAGCATCTAACTTAAAACATTAAGTTTGGTTCTATTGGTAAATTTTCCATGTATTAGCCTAACTTAAAAAGCTTAAAGAAACCTTAAAGGAAGCTTTAAGCGAGGGAGATTTTTTTAAGAAAGCTGTTATCTATTAACGCATAGAAAGAATTGAAGGATTTTTACAAAAAAATCACAGACAGGAGAAACAAATGGCACTAATCGCTATATTGGTTCAATTCAATCTGATAACGGCAGCTCAAAAAGAAGAAATTCTTCAAGATATGCCACAATCAAACATGCAGTTAGAGAGATATCTAATCAGCAAGGGCTATGTGACAGAAGAAGATATGCTGAAAGTCATGAGTTACTATTATCGTGTACCTCATGTCAATCTATCACAGTTTGTGATAGAAAAGGAAGCTGTCGAGAAGGTTTCAGAAAAAGTTGCTAAACGTCATGGATTGATTCCGATTGCCTTCACCGATGGAGAAGCGGATGAAGAACCGAAATTAATAGTTGCAATGGCAGACCCAAGCAACTATATCGCCCTAGATGACGTTAAAATCGTCTCTAAGATGGCGGTAGAACCTTATGTAACTTTTCGGGATGATATTGAGAAGTATATCGATCAATACTATTCTAAAGGAGAAGAAGCCCAACAGGCAGCGACCGAAATCGAAGGTTTTAATGTGGATGAAGAGATCGTTGAAGAAGATCTCGAAATCAAAAACGCTCCGGTTGTGCGTTTGATTGACTCGATTATCAGTCAGGCAATCAAGACGCGGACCAGCGATATCCATATTGAGCCCTTTGAAAAAGTTGTTCGTGTACGTTTCCGGGTTGATGGGACTTTGGTGGAAAACATGCAGTTGAAAGCCAATGCTCACTCAGCCATTGCGACACGGATTAAGATTATGAGTGGTCTGGACATCGCCGAGCGACGGATTCCTCAGGATGGACGGATTGAGACAACCATCGACGGCAAAGAAGTCGATATGCGGGTTTCAGTCTTGCCTACTGTATTCGGTGAAAAAATCGTTATTCGGATTTTGAGCCGGAATGCAACTCTCCTCAGTAAAGAGGAGCTGGGATTCTCGCCAACCAATCAGAAGCTCTTTGAAGATATTCTTAAGGCGCCAGAAGGCATTATCTTGCTGACTGGTCCGACAGGAAGCGGAAAGACAACCACTCTCTACACAGCGCTCCGTGAGCTCAATGATGTAGGAAAAAATATCATCACTGTTGAAGATCCGGTTGAGTACCGATTGGAAGGGGTCAACCAAGTTCAGGTAAATAATAAAGCTGGACTGACCTTTGCGAGTGGTTTGAGAAGTATCCTGCGTCAGGACCCGGACATCGTTCTCTTGGGGGAAATTCGGGACGAAGAGACAGCTAGTATCGCGGTTCGTGCCGCTATCACTGGTCACGTCGTTCTCTCGACTATCCACACCAATGATACAGCTAGTACAGTCAACCGTTTGGTCGATATGGGCATCAAGCCTTATCTGGTCTCAACGGCGACTGTCGGTATTATCGCACAGCGCTTGATTAAGCGCATCTGTCCTAAGTGTAAGACTGAATATACTGTAGAAACAAATGAACATGCAGGTATCGGTATTCACAAGGGAGACACCTTGTATCGCGGACGCGGCTGCAACTACTGCAGCGGTACGGGATACTATGGACGTATAGCTATCCACGAAATCATGGCAGTGACAAGGGAGATTAAATCACTAATTAATGATGGTGGAACAACAGCACAGCTTCGAGTAGAAGCTAAGAAAAATGGTATGCGAGACTTGGCGGAGGAGGCCATTGATATCGCAAAACAGGGGACTACAACGATTGAAGAAGCAATGAAGATTGCCTTCAGTCTAGAAGGGGAAGTTTAGGATGAATTTGGATGAGTTAATTAAGCAGGCGATTGAAGCGGGTGCATCAGATATCCACTTCACGGTTGGCGCTGAGCCAACCATGCGTCTGCACGGGAGGTTAACACAACTCAACAATACAATTTTGACCAACGAAGACACGGTTCGCTTCACCAAGCATATTTTAAATGAGAAGCAGATTGCTCATCTTTTAGAAGTCGGTGAAGTGGACTGTGCCTACGAGGTCGATAATGGCTATCGCTTGCGGGTCAATATCTTTAAGCAGAAAAACAACTGCGGGATTGCCTTGCGGGTCATTCCCAAGGATATTCCATCTATGGAATCTCTGGGATTGCCACCAGTTATCAAAAAGCTAGCTGAGAAACGCCGGGGTCTGATATTGGTTACCGGGCCAACAGGAAGCGGAAAGTCAACGACCCTGGCAACCATGATCAACTACATGAACAGCTTGCGGGACGAGCACATCATCACGATTGAAGATCCGATTGAGTACATGCACACGCATAATAAGTGCTTGGTCAACCAGCGTGAGCTGGGAGCAGATACGCAGAGCTTCGGAAATGCCCTCCGCGGTGCCCTTCGTCAGGACCCGGATGTCATCCTAGTCGGTGAGATGCGGGATAAGGAAACGATTGAAATCGCCCTGCGTGCGGCGGAAACAGGTCACTTAGTCCTGTCAACTCTCCACACGGTCGGTGCCGTAAACACCATGGACCGGATTATCGACGTATTTCCAGCCGAGCAGCAGGAGCAGATCCGTGTGCAGCTTTCCGCCGTTATGGAAGGAGTTGTATCGCAGCAGCTTATGCGTACTGCGACCGGAAAGGGTCGTGTGGCTGCCTTTGAAATCATGCTGGGAACTCCCGCTATTCGCAACCTCATTCGCGAAGGGAAGACCCACCAGCTGCTAACCCCAATCCAAACAGGGGCTCAGCTAGGCATGATTACCATGGACACTTCGCTCATGGGACTCTACCGCCGCAACGTCATTGATCAAAGAACACTGCTGTCCTACTCAGTAGACCGCGCTCAAGTTGAAAAATCCCTAGGAATAGTGGGGTACTAGAGCATGACAGTATATGTTTGTAAATACTTAGACACTAGGCAAGGAGTCGTCACACTAGAGGTGGACGCTCCTAACCGGACTGACGCAGTCAATCGAATCCGTCTCAAAGGTAAGCCAATCAGTGTCGAAGAAAAGGTCATGGGCTCTAAGGAGATTGTCCTTTTCCAAAGCAAGAAGATCAAGCTCAAGGACATATCGCTCTTCTGTAAGCAGATGTCAGTTATGCTGGAATCAGGGATTCCCCTCAATAATGCAGTGGATATCCTAGAGCAACAGGCTACTTCAAAGAATCTCAAGTCTAGTCTTAAAATCGTCAGCAAGAGCCTAAAAGAAGGTAGTCAGCTGTCCAAGGCCATGTTAGATCAGGAAGGGATGTTTCCCGATCTCTTGATCCGTATGGTGCAGGCCGGTGAAAAGACTGGTAAGCTGGACGAGGTGCTGGAAAAGATGTCTGAGCACTATACTAAAGAGCTCAAGACCAGTCGCCAGATTCAAGGGGCTATGATCTACCCCGCAGTCCTAGCCTTTCTGGCTGTGGCTGCAGTCTTGGCCCTGCTCTATGTCGTTATCCCAAGCTTCTCAGGAATCTTTGAGCAGAGTGGGATGGCGATGCCATTGCCAACACGTATCGTATTAGCAGCTAGTAACTTTGTCCGCTCTTCATGGTACATCCTCTTCGGTGTGACAGGGATTTTGGTCTTCCTCTTCCTGCGCTATCGCAGCACAGAAGCAGGACGCTACCAACTGGACCGCCTCAAGCTTAATCTGCCGGTCATCAAGGGTCCAATGCAGAAGATTGTCACTGCTCGCTTTGCCAGCACCTTGGCTATCCTGACCAGTGCGGGTATCCCTCTGGTCGAGGCTATTGAGTCTGCTGCTGCAACGACCAACAACGCTGTCGTCATTGAAAAGATGAAGATCGCCAATGAAGGTCTGCAAAAAGGGGAACGTCTGACAGGGATGATTACCTCAACCGGTCTCTTCCCGCCTATGATGCTCTCGATGGTCAAAATCGGTGAGGAGTCTGGGTCTCTGGAGTCCATGCTGGTCAAGACATCAGATTATTATGAAGAAGAGCTTGAAACAGCGATCAAGCAGTTGCTCTCACTCTTGGAGCCAGCCATGATCATCGTCATGGGGGTTATCATCGGAGGTATCGTTGCCTCAGTAATGTTGCCAATGTTTGAGCTTGCTCACGCTGTGGATGCAGGTGCTGGAGCCGACCAGTAAGAAGGCGCTTCAGAAAAGTTTAGGAGATAGCAGGGTAACTGCTCTGCACAAAAAGTTAGGAAATCGTTCTGATACTGGGAGTTTGTAGGGTCTCCCAGCTAGGAACAAAACAAATGCCCCTGTGGGCGAAAATAGTAAAAATTATGAAAAAACAGGAGATCTATTCAAAATGTTAAACAAATTGCAAAAATTCCGTCAGGACTTGAAGAAAAAAGGTAAAGGTTTTACCTTGGTTGAGTTGATCGTGGTAATTATCATTATCGCTATCATCGCAGCTGTAGCTATCCCAGCTATTACTTCCTTCCAAGATAACGCTCGTAAGAGCCGTATCCAATCAGAACACCGTGAGTTGGTATCAGCTATCCAGTCTTATATCGGAGCTCAGGACGATCCAACTAACCCAGGCGAAATCACTTTGGCAAAATTAGCTCCATACATGTCTAAAAATGCAAAAAATCAAGACGGTATTGTAAACTCACTGGCTAAAGATAAAAGTGGAGATTCTAGCACAAGTGCACCAGGTTCTGCTCACCAAATCAACACTAGTGAGCATAAGTTGATTTCTACCTTTACTCCAAGCAATGGAGGCCAAGCTACTGTTTTGACCTACGACTGGTCGGCTAATGGTGTAAACTCAAACTAATTGTCAAATCATCTAAATAAGATGTAGTAAAACCCTGCATTTGAGAAAAATAAAAAAGTTAGAAACTATGCTGCAGTTAAGCTGCTATATTATAAAAACATTAGGAGAAAATACATATGTTAAACAAATTGCAAAAATTCCGTCAGGATTTAAAGAAAAAAGGTAAAGGTTTTACCTTGGTTGAGTTGATTGTAGTAATCATCATTATCGCCATCATCGCAGCTGTAGCGATCCCAGCTATCACTTCCTTCCAAGATAACGCTCGTAAGAGCCGTATCCAGTCTGAACACCGTGAGTTGGTATCAGCTATCCAGTCTTATATTGGAGCTCAGGACGATCCAACTAACCCAGGTGAAATCACTTTGGCAAAACTGGCACCATACTTGTCTAAAAATGCCAAAAATGAAGATGGTATTGAGAAAGCACTGGCTAAAGATAAAAATGGTCCAGCTCACGTCATTGATCCAGCTAAACACACACTAACTTCAACCTTTACTCCAAGCGATAGCAAGGCTAAGGCGACAGTTTTAACGTACAACTGGACTGAAGCTGGTGCAAATTCAAACTAATAACTTGAATTAATTTGAGCAATTCGTTAGAAAATTAACTCTTATCCGACTACCTTTGTAGTCGGATATTACCAAAGTAGTTGTCAGACTGTGACAACTATTTTGGCAATATCAAAAGAGAAAACTAGGAGATATTATCAATGAAAGGGAAAAAAAGACAAGGGTCTACTTTGCCCATGGTTATTGTAACCATTGTGCTGTTGGTAGCTATGATTGGGATTTTGGCTTCTATCGTAGATACAGGGCAAAGCCAGACTCAACGCATGTATAACTATCTCAAAGCTAAGTACACAGCGACTTCTGGAACGCAGTTGGCATGGGGTGCCTATCTAGACCCTGTTGATGGCAATCCTTCATCGGTTTATGCAGAGTTTGACGAGAGGGCCCATAACGTGGATCCTTCAACAGAGCCGATTAAGTCAACCCACACTTTTAAGGATGGCAGTGTAGCAGAAATCGAGATGAATGGACAGCTTGTAGATGGCCTGACTGGTCCAGAAAATTATAATATCACGATTAAATCAAAGTCAAAATTAGCTGGCTCCAATGACTATTACGAGCATATTGTAACCTTTAACTTTGACACAAAAGGAATTCGCTCAGAAGAAGGACATTTGAGATCGGCACAGAAGTAAAAATAATTTAGGTAGGAATGATGAAACAAATACAAAAAGGTTTTACCCTAGTCGAGATGGTTATGGCTATTATGTTGATGAGCATGATAGCACTCATCATTGGTGTTATATTTAACACCATGTTTTCCAGCCGAGAATTGATCGAGCGTGAAGCCAGTATTCAAGCGGAAATGCGAACCTCCATGCAGTATGTGGATCGAACCGTTGGTAAGGCAACTTCAATCTTTGTCTTGGATGACAGCAAGTTCAAAGGTTCCAAGCAAGGACTAAGCAGAGAATGGAGCTATATCGGCCTATCTGCGGATGGCAAGAAGGTTATGAACTATGTCTGGAACAAGCAAAAACAGGACTGGGATGTTAGTGAGATAGGGACCAAATCCCTTTACAATATGAAGTTGGACTTGGAGTTTAAGACAGAAGGTGCCTATCAGGACAATCGCTTGATTAGTTATAACCTGTCTGGTAAATATCCAGATACTAACAATAAGTTGTCTATTGATACAGCTATATCAGCTCTTAATACTAAGCAGGTCTTCTCTAAGGTTGCTAAAGGTAAGAAAGGGATTGCTCTTGCTTATCGAACTGACCCTATTCAAGGGCAGATGAATATTGCTGTTTCTTTTGTTTTTGATACATCTGGTTCCATGGATTGGGATTTGCAGGGAAGAAATGTTAAAAAAACTGGTAATGAGAGTCGTATGGATATCCTACGAAAGAAATCCGTAATCATGATCAAGGACCTTGCGGAAATTGGGAATATTAGTGTGAACTTAGTGGGCTTCTCTACTTCAGCAAAATATATTCAACAAAATTTTTCTAATTTAGATAACGGTACAAATACTATTATAAACACCATAACTAAACGTGAAAATTTAAACCCGGATGGTGTTACAAATCCAGGGGACGGACTTCGCTATGGGATGATTAGTCTGCAGTCTCAACCAGCTCAGCTTAAATATATAGTTCTATTGACAGATGGCATACCTAATGCTTATTTAGTAGATTCAAGGGCCTTGTACGCTGGCAATAGAGTAGATCTTAGCCAGGGAGCTGGTCGTGTAACTTTTAACAATCCTATTTATGATCTGTCCCCAACTTTAGGGTATGAGTACAGTCGTCTGGGTTATGATTTGTATTCTAGAGACTCCATAACGCGTGAAAACTCTATTGCTTATGCTGGAGAAGTGTCTAAAAAATTTGGCCTTGGTGTTAAGCGGGTCAATGTGATTGGTTTTTCTGGTGTGAACCATGAAATCGCTTATGGTCAAAGTTTGACAGATAGGATTGGCGAGGGTGGTATGGAGACTAAATATGTGTCAGCTACGAATGAAGAAGCTTTGCAAAAGACCTTTTCTGACATTAAAAAGCAGATTCAGCAAGATTTGTGGTTTGTATCAGGGCCGTAGAAGGGAGCAGAGATGAAAAGATTAAAGAGACACAGAGGGATTACACTGGTCGAAGTCTTGGTTTCTCTGATTCTGATTGGAGTTATTGCGGCAGGGTTCTTGACCTTCTTTTCTGGGAGTTTTAATAATATTCTCCGTCAGCGAAGTCAGAATGCTATCAACTTTGATATTCAGGAGTCTTTCGAGAAACAACTGGCTGAAAGCAAGAAACACGAAGGTACAGGAACAGATATTGAAACCTTTACTTACCAAATCGGTAATGGAACCAAGCAGAGTATTGATGTAAAAGGTACAAATCTGTCTTATAATGACAGAATCAAAAAAATCCATCTTTTTGCTGCTAATGCAATCGAAACCCCGCTGGGACTTCCCGATATGAAGGTTACTATCCCTGGTGGGAAAAGGTATTATTATGCTGGTATGGGGATAACGACTCCCGGCGGCAAAGTAGATATACCTGATAGTAAGAAAAAGAGTAAAACTAGGATTTACACAGAATCTGGATGGTTTCTAAGTGATCGTGCTATAGGACAAGGGGTGTCTGGCATTGTCCCAGTGGGAACGATAGGCCAAAAAGGTGACGGCACTATATCTCAGACACTTTTTCCAGAAATGCCAACAGATTTTAAACAATTATCAAAGTTAGAAACCGGGATACATATTACAGATGATATGAGAGGGAAGTACCTGACTTTTGCTGCTCGAGCCATTAACTCTTATGGACGGGTAGGAAATTATCAGGAAGCTGACCGTATCTGGATTATGGGTCTGCCAGTTACACAAAATTTGCGTCTTCATACCGATGCTGACTTGGCTCTGTTAAAGAATGGGAATACTACCTCGCTTATACCAACTGATAATCAGTCACATACTAATACAGAAGTAAGAGATTATTTTAATGATGTTGTTTATGGTGCAACCATCCCTGTTCTGAATTACAAAGAGCCTGCAATTAACCAAGCTCGGCAGTTAATAGCACTTGATGGTCGTACGATGCAGTTTAGTAATCATAACTTTAATAATGGCTATACGACTTCTGTTTTGATTGGGAATCGTCAGCAGACTGGACCGCTTCTAACTTATAAGTTGGATAATACTCTGACTTGGGGGATTAATCTGGAAAACGATGGTAGAATTGCTATTAAAACAGTAGATACAACTACAGCTAATAACGGTGGTCAGGAATATATACAAAATGTTAAATTAGACTACAGTAATGATAATTCTATACAAGTGCGCAGTGCTGCGAAGAATGGCGCTTTAGGTGTTGAAATTTTTATCAATGGACAATCAGTCTATAATAAAACAGTTGCACTAAACAGAGGCGGGGTAACACATAATATTAGTAGTGGTCAGATTATCTTTGGTGGCAATACTTACATTAATGAGTTTGCAGTTTATACTGAAAGTCTGAATAACAGCAATATACAAAAACTTGCTGAATACTTCCGTGATAAGTATAAGGCGAGCCAATAGGGAAATAGTTTTTAGGAAAAATAAGGGAGATTAGGAGATTATGGCAAAAAATATGTTTTCGTCCAAGGGGCGCAGAAGAGCTCTGGACGAAGAAGATAATGAGAAAAAAGGCTCATTTTTAGGAAAATTAAATAAACCGCTCTTCTCATCAAAAGGGAAACATAAAGAACACTTATCTATTCAAGGAGTTCAGATCAAGTCAGATCGTCAAGAAGACTTTGACGATGAGGAAAAGTCAACAGCAAAAGGGAGCTTCTTAACCAAGCTCAACAAGCCGCTCTTTTCTAAGAATAGTGGCAGTGATGACATGCCTGCTAAGTCTGGAAATCGTTCACTCTTTGCTAAGAAAGGCAGTGGTGCAGCGAGCCAACCGGTCACTAGAATGCATGCACCTTACACTATGTTTGGCAAGCCAATCAAGGGCAATCTGATGGCCATTGACTTCACTGACGAATCAGTCTATCTGGTTGTTGCTAGACAGAAGCGCAATGAACTGGAGATTATCAAGATGGCATCTGCCAATCTGCCAGAAGGTGTTGTGCTGAACAGTGAGATTATCGACCCGATTACTCTCAAAAATATTATCAGTGACTTGATGGAGCAGCATGCGATCACGGCTAAGTACGCTTTCTTTGCTCTGGGCAATACCAATATTATCGCCCGTTCAGTTGATGTAGCAGCTAGTGTGCAGAATGATGAGGATATTGAGGGCTTGGTATCTTACGAGCTTCAGCAATATCTGGATATTGATCCGACTTCTTATGTTATCCAGTTCCAAGAGCAGGAGTCTAATTCAGCTTTTCCGCTTGATGAAGATACTCGCTCACTCATGGTCTATGCTGTGCCAAAAGGAGTGGTAGAGCAATATCTGGGCTTGGCTGAGAATTTGAAGCTGACACCCTATGTCTTTGACCTTCAGTCTAATACCTTTGAAAAATGGCTGGAACGCGTTCAGGCGGTTAACAATCGCGCCAAGAAGCTGACCAAAGAAAATGTCGGCATGGTACATCTGAGCAAGAGCTTCATTGGTGTTTATCTCTACTCAGAAGGCAAGTTTGTGACCAGCAACTATCTCAACCGTGGCTACAAGGACATTCTGAGCTATGCAGACGATGCTAGTCTGCTGCAGAAGCTTCCAGCAGTGGCTTCAGATGATCTGGATACAGGTCTCTTGAAGCGGGCCTTGGATGAGTGGGTGGCTGATGCTAAGAACCACATTCTCAATACTGAAAACTTCTTTAGCGGATCAACCGGTCTCAACATTGACAGTTTCTATGTCTTTGGGGATCAGGATATCTGCTGGCAGTTGGCATCTATTCTGAAGCAGAACATGAATCGGGAATTCATCTCAATTGATAATGTAGATTATGAGAATGTACTGTGGGAAGGTTCTGCCGAGTTTAATGCGGAGTTCATTCCAGCTACAGCCATGTTGATTAGGAGAGCAAACTAATGCGGAGAGATTTAAACTACTTTTCAAAATATCATGTGGCACCGGCTAAGACCAGTCCACTGAAACTTGCTGCTATTTCCGCTTTTGCTGGGATTGCAGCGATTATGATTGTGCTGATTGGCTTCTTCCAGTTTAGCGCTATGCACCTCCAAGGTGAGATTGACCGAGCGGAGCAGACGCTCAAGAGTCCAGAAATGGCTCAAGAGCTGAAGGCAGTTTCTGAGACTGAAGATAAGATTGTTACGGTCAAGAATGACGAACTTCTCTTTACCAGCCTGGAAGGCGACTTCCGCCGCTTGCACCGAGTAAACAAAGCCTTTATGGACTTCCTTAATAAAAACGTGACACGGAACCTGGTCTTTGACGATATCAAGATTAATAACGACAATGTAGAAATCAATGGTTCGTCTCAAGAGCATCTTTCCATCGCTAAGTTTGAGGAAGAGCTTCGTAAGTCTGAGAAGTTTAACCATATTTTTGTGGATAACATTACTCGCGAGGAAAAGGATAACAATACAGTGTACAAGTTTAACATTAAAATTTTGACGAAGGATGTAGATTTCAATGAAGAGCAAAAATGAGAAAGAAAAGAAAAAAATCCTGAGTAATTTAAATGAGCGTGACAAGAAGTTGTTGGCCTGTGTCGGAGGAGTAGCGGTCCTTGCTGGTGGAGGGTATCTGGTAACAAATTCTTATACACGGATGGCGCAGTTAGCTGAAGAGCATGCAACTATCTCGACAGAGTTGGAAGGCAAGAATGCTAAGATTAGTCAGAGGAAGTCTCTTACCAAGCAGCTCCAAACTTTGAATGCTAAGACTCTGGATCAGGCTAAGAAATACTATGGTACGACCAATCAAGGGGAGTTCATCTTCCTGATTGACAAGTTGGTCAACGAAAGCGGTATTAAATTCAAGTCTGTCAACTACACTGAGAGCACAGAGTTGGAACTCAAGCAGGAGGGATTGGCTGCGACTTCGTCCAATGGTCAAAACTCCAACTCTTCTGGAACGACTAGCAGTTCAAGTTCGAGTGAGACGTCTTCTTCATCTAGTACGACCTCTAGCTCGTCTGGTACATCGTCCTCATCTTCATCTAGCAGCAGCTCTTCATCAGACGCCAATACTGCAACAACAACTGCAGCTAATACAGCGACACCAGGGAACGGAACGACCAATAATACTAACATCACGCAGATGACAGCGGACATTGAGTTCGAAGGAACTTATACACAGGTTCTAAAATTGTTGGAATTGATTGATGGGAATCAACAAAAAATCGTTTCCAGCGAGCTGGAATTGGGTGGAAAGAAAAGCCTGTCTAGCACGGAGGAAAACAAAAACCCTGATCTAACCAGCGGTAAAATCAAGCTGCGTTTCTATCAGGTTAAAGACGTTGAGCGCTATGTGACCTTAGAGAGCAATGTCGATAAGACGCCGATTCAGTTTGCAAACTGGCAGTCTCCATTTGCGATTCCGACTTGGCAGGCAGGCTCTATATCTGTAACGACAGCTGGTGGCGGCACTGATGCAACTGGCAATAAGGGCAGTTTGGGGGCCGCAACAACCAATACAACTAGCAGCGCGAATACTAACAGCAGTACCAATCTGGCTCCGTCTTATCTGGAGCAGCTTAGCACTCAGTCTAGTCGGAACGATGGTCTGTCAGCTTATTACAATTCATCAACAATCTATCGCTTCGAGTCACCTCTTAAGTTGACTCAGTCAGGTAGTAGCAATCAGTATGATGTGACGGTTGATAACACGGACTTCCTTGAGGGTTCAGGTTCCAACGTGGTTAAGATTCCAGCAACAAAATCATCTACTATGTATGAAATGGAATTTGCAGCACCGTATGTATCCTTGAACAATAAGCCGGATGCTATCAGCTTCTCCCTGTCTCTGTCTAATCAATGGCAGGGCAAAATTGGCTTGATTGTCAAGAATGCGAGCGGTCAGAAGATTTATCTTCACGTCATTCGTCCTAACAGCTGGACTGGTTGGCGCGAAGTTAGTTTCGATCCTGAAAACATTCCAGGATTCAGCTATCCAATGACTATTGTGGGTTACTACTTTGAAACTCCTAGCGAAGGAAGCCCTGAGACGACTATGAAGCTGGATAACCTATCTGTGAACAACTTGGTAGTCAGCTAAAATACTTTGAAAAAATACCAAATAAGTCTATGGTTTAAAATTTCAAGAGCATGAGTAAATTTTTCTTAAAAAAATGCTAAAAACCAAGTTATTAGACTAGTATTCACGGTGCATTTATAGTAAACTAAAACATAGAGATATTTGAAGTATAATACAAGCAAACTCAGAATAGACGCCCGAGTCTATTTTGGGTTTTAATGGAGTTTATGGAAAAACAAAATCAAGACTGGTTTTGCATTGAAAAAGTTTAATATCATTTAGAAAGTGGGGGGTGTCGAAAATATTCAAATGGCATATTTTTTACCTTTTGGAGCAGGGCTAATAGCGCTGCATACGATTAGCATTTTATTTGTTTCTAGGATTTCATTAATAAAGCGCCTTTTTCTCGTAGTATGGGTCATGCTATTTGCGATTGGTGCTCCATTCCTCTTTCAACAAGTTCCCGGCATAGCCTTTGTTGGACTCTGTGCTTTGGCCTTGGCAGTCTATATGGTGCTGCTCTTTTCACAGGAGCTAGCTCCAGTCAAGAAGAGAGCAACTGCTTCAGCGCGAAGCAGAAGCCAGAAGCATACCAAGAGCACACGCAAGAAAGCGGAAGTGACGAGCGCAGGCTTGTCATCTGCTAGGGATTTGAACTTATCCAATGCTTCAACCGGTAGGATGAGAAAGGAAAGTAAAGAAAGGGTTCAGGCTGAGGAAAGTCCGGCAAGGCAGAGAGTATCTGCTTCTGGTCGCACCCTGGCAGACCGTTCTATCAAAAAGGATATGACAAGATTTGAGAAAGTAAAACCTCTCTACCCTGTTGATAATCTGGCTACAGCTCCTGCCTTTGGAGAATACGAGCCAAACAGTCAGCTAGCGGCAGCTGAGGTCGGTATGGTGGGTATGGACCACAGCGCACAAAAGGCCAATGATGAATTTTTGCAGTCCCTGCTTCATCACCGAAAGGGTTCTACTAAGATTAAGGTGGCCAACTCTCTGATTCAGCCTACGGAAGCAAATGCAGCCGGCAATCAAGGCTATACAGATATAGATGATCCAGCCTTTGAGACTGCTGTTCTGTCTAAGATTAGACCGATGTCCTATACGGAGTCTAGCTATGGCAACTTCAGACCGCAGGCGGTTGAGGTGACAGGTGTTGTTTCTCAAGATGAGGAAGAATTCTTCACTGAGCAAGAACAAGCTCAGCAGCCAGTGGCAGAAGAAGTAGGCAACAGCCTGGAAGATGTTTTTGCTGCTACGGGAGATATCAAGCCAGTTAGAGCGGAAGAGTCAAGAGCAACAAACAGCTTAGAATCTCTCTTCTTTGCTGATTCAGACACTGAGCCACAAGCTAAGATGGATTCAGCCTTCAGCCAAGCTGCTGCAGAGCCAGAATTTTCTGCTTCTGAAGAGTCTATGGTTAGCCGTGATCGCGCTGATATTCAGGGTTATCAAGATATTCTCAGCCAGATTCAGCATGATTTGCTGGGATCTGAAGAGGAAGATTTAACTGCTGAAGTCGCAGAGACTTGGGAGGAAGAAAGTAGCTTCGAACCTGCATCAGAAACGTTTGAGTTTGAAGCAGCCGCTGAACCAGCAGTTGTTCAATCAGTTTCTGAAGACGCACTTTGGACACAGGCTGAGCCTATCCAAGAAGCAGTTGCAGATGAAACAGAAGAAGACTTGCTCAAGGGAATTGCTGACATCCTCAAAGCTGAGGAAGCACAAGTCAAAGCTGCTCCGGTCGTTCCGGCTACAGATGAGACAGAAGAAGATTTGCTTCAGAAAATCACTGATATCCTCAAGGCTGAGGAAGCGGCAGAAGCAAGACCAGCTGCAGCAACTGCGGGAGATAAAGAAGTCTATTTCCAATTCCTCCTACTGGAAAGTCAGGAATTATTGGCTTCTAATGCAGTTCAAGAAGCTGAGAGCTATCTGAAAGAAATTGTCCAAGGCAGCTCAGATCAAAATCTTCGTCAAGAAGCGTTCAACATGCTGGACAAAATCGTGAAAAATTAATACTATATAAACATACAATTGATTGTAATCAATTAGAAGGGTTTTAGGGGAAATTATGAAAAGTTGTAAAACAATCACAGGGACCGTTGTCATTGAGATTGAAAAAGGGATGGGACTGGGTGAAGTCCATGAAGTCTTTGTTGACGAGGGGGTCAATCTGACTTTTGTCATTAAGTCAAAGCAGTCTGAACAGCCTTTTGCCTTGCTGTCTAGCAAGAACATCCAAGGCATCGGTGACTTTGCGGTCATGGTAGAGAACAGCTCAGTTTTTCAAGAGCTGGAAGAATCTGATCTGAAGGTCTTGAACGACAAACAGGGTAGCGTCTTTGACGAAATCGTCATCACAATTGATGGAAACAAGGTGGGAACTGTTGTTGACTATCATATTGACGAAAAAAATGAAATTGGCTACTTGGTGGTTGATTCTGAAGATGCCAGCGAGGAAATTCAGATTCCTAAATCACGCATCTTGATGATTGGTAAAGAGTATATCATCCTCAATGATGAAAAAAAGACAGCTCCTCATCTTGAAGCAGATGTAGAGATGGGCCGTCTGGCTGCAGCAGATCTGCTCCATGAGACTGAAGCTGCAAAACCTGCTGAAAAAATTGAGGAAGTAGTTGCTGAAGCACCTGTATTCGAGCCAGTTGTAGATGAAAAAGTAGATGTAAAAGAAGAAGCTGCGACAGATTTGACAGAGGCCTTGGCTGCTGTAGGTCTGGGAGCTGCTGCTTCTGATTTGGAGTTTTCTGAAGCAGTCGTAGAGACAGCAGAAGAGCCAGAAGTCCAAGACTTGGTACAAGAAAAGACAGCTCCAGCTGAAGAAGAAGTTGATGAAACAGATGCAGCGCTGAGTCTGGATGCTGCTTTGGAAGAAGTATTGGCAGCCCCTGCTGAGGAAGTAGAAACAACTATCAGCACAGCGCCAGTTGCTGAGGAAGACTCTGCAGCAAAGAAAGCTGTTAATGACTTTATCGATCAGCAAAAACGTCTTCTGGTAGGCAAAACACTGCAAAAAGATCTTGTTAATGCAGATGGAGGAGTTATCCTGAATGCCGGAGATACTGTTTCAGATGACATCATTGATTTTCTTCGCCGTATCGACCGTAAATTCCTTATCCGCTTAGCTGAATGCGTAGTATAAGGTTGGGATGAGATTCATGTCAAGAAGAAAAAGAAAGGTTTCATCAAAATATCAAAAACTACTTCCAGCAGCGACACTTGCTGCCTTTCTGCTGGGTAGTTTATTTTATGTCATTTTTGTCTTTAATCCAACGATTGACCTGAGTATCAATGGCCGCCCCTCTATGAAGGTTCGCTCTCGGAGTGAAGCTGAGATTGAAGTTTACAGAGAACTGCCCTATAAGGGGACTTTTCAGCTGTCTACGGGGCAACGCTTCTCTGTCGATATGCGCTTTTTAGGACTGAGCTATTTCACAGAAGAAGAGCTTCAGCGGCTGGATAATATCTCAGCCAAGACAGTTTGGGATAAGTTTACACCGTTTTTCGATACCAAGGAAAATCTACAGATTTCCATCTATCCTAACCGTCTTTTTTGGCTTAGACCTTTAAATGATGTCTTGGCTGCCCATCCTGATGTTCTCAGTCAGCTTCCAACGACCAATCATCTGGTCATGGACGGCGAGTCTAATGTAAAGGTGGGAGACAAGTCTAATGGCTATAAGATTGACCCTGCTGCCTTTATCCAAGCATCTGAGGAAATTGCCAAGACTGGTAAATTTGATGATGTCAAGGTTGAGAGTACGCCTGTCGAAGCAGAAGATCAGAGTGAGCTTCTGAGTCAATATACGCACTTTATTGAGCATAAAGAAGTACCACTGCCGACCAATGCTGCTCAAGCTCAAAACATGAAGACAGCCTTTTACAAGCTGCAGAATGTTTACTTGGCTCCTGGCGAGACCAAGTCAATCTCAGAGTTGCTGGGCGCTTTGAATGCAGAGTCCGGCTATCTGCCAGTCAAGGGCAAGGATAATAAAGAAGTTTACGGTCAGGGTGCTGAGCAGATTGTAGATGCCATTCAGCAGCTCGCCTTTTCACGGACCAATGTTATTTCCTATCGAGGACAGTATTTCAACATCGGAACGCCTGCTGAAGGTTTGACCGAATTGACCATTCAAAACAATACAGAAACAGATATGGTATTTTCATTAAGTTTGGAGGAGGGGCAAGTATCCATCATTCTGGCATCTAAGTGATACTCAAGGGAAGTCGAAGTTTGACATTGTCACCTGAGACTTTCAAAGAGCATAAAAAGGGAAAAATTATGATTGCAAGTTTAGTATTTATATTAGGTGTCGTATTTGGGAGTTTTTTCAATGTCGTCATCTACCGTGTGCCACTGGAAAAGAGCATTGCCAAAGGTCGGTCTATGTGCCCGTCCTGCGGCCATGTCTTGACTTCGGTGGAGCTGATTCCGGTTGTGTCGATTATCATGCAGGGCTTTAAATGCAAGCACTGTAAGGAGCCGATTTCACCGCGCTATCTCATTGTGGAGCTCCTGACGGGTCTGCTCTGGTTGGCCTCTTATCTGATCTTTCAAGATCAGGGGCCATGGATGGTTGTTTCAGCCTGTCTTTTGGTTTCGCTTTGTCTCATTATCGGTTATATCGATTTTGATACTCAGTACATCTCGGACTCGGTTCTGCTGGTTTTCTGGCTGGGACGTATGGCTGTTACGTTTTTTACCAATGAGTTCAATTGGGAACTGCTTTTTTCGCTGCTAGTCGGCGCTGGTCTCTACTCTCTCATTTATTTTGGAGCCAAGGCTTATTACAAGAAAGAAGCTTTCGGGATGGGAGATATTCTCTACTTAGCTGCTCTGAGCAGTTGGTTTAGCCCCTTGAATACGCTGATTTTGGGATATGGTTCTTTCTTTGTAGCTGGAGCGATTCTCTTAATCGCAACCATCTTTAAGAAATTCAAATTTAAGTTGAAAGAAGAAGTCCCTTTTGGTCCTGCTATGAGTATCATGGCGGTCATCCTATATTTCTGGGGAGGAATCTAGGAAACCAAAAGCGACATAGAAATGGATAGAAAAAATGTTTAGGAAGAAAAAAGTTATCATAGCATTAGCGACAGCTACTGTTCTTTCAGGCAGTGTACTGCCTGTCAGCCACCTAGCGGCAAATGAAAAGGCCAGTTTGGATCCATCTTTAGTGCAGGTGTCAGATCAGTTTCAGGCCAAGAAAACAGGAGCAGTCGTCTTTTCAGAAGATGTAACAGTGCCAAGCACAGTGTCAGCCGATTTCATTGATAGTCGTCTGGCTGGCACGCCGATGGCTGGATTGGGAAAAGCTTTCAAAAAAGCAGAGAAAGATCATGGAGTTAATGCAATTTTTCTCGTAGGGCTGGCTATTCACGAATCGGATTACGGCCGCAGTCAGATTGCTCAGGCCAAGCACAACCTGTTTGGTTTCATGGCTTATGACTCCAGTCCTTTTTCCAGTGCAGGAAATTTCGCAACATTTGACGATGGTATAGATACCGTTGCCCGCTATCTCAGCGAGCACTATCTCAAGCCTGGCGGTCAGTTCTACAATGGTAAGAGCATGGCTGCTATCAATGTAAGATACGCATCTGACAAAACTTGGTCAAGCAAGATTATGATTCGTATTCGAAATTTTTTGAAAAAAGGTTAAGGCGGCTGGGACAATCGTGTCTCAGCTTGCTTTATTATAGAAAGAATTTCTTTTGGTGAGGCGACTGACGGAGTTTTTCTTGCTCTCTGGGGCTCTAAAAATTCCTAATCATCCTCTCGGGACTAGAAACAAAAACTTGCTTCTGCTACATCTACATCGTCTTTTATGGCGAAAAATGACTTAATTAGGGGATTTATGAAAAGAAAATTTGACGTAAGCGATGTGTTAAAGGAAGCCTGGGGACTGACTGTTGATTACTTTTTTGTATGGACAGCAGGGCTTGCTATCATTCAACTGCCGTTTTTTATTCTGGGGCTGTTAATTCTATTTTTTTCTCCATTGACTTCTACATTTCTTCCAAGTATAATTCTGCTGGGATTTCTATGTTCTTTTGTGATTGCTTATATCCATAAGTTTTCCTTGACCATGGTTCGTAATCCGCAGATGGTGCGAAGAAACTTCTGGAGGGCTGTTGGCTACAGTATTTCTGATGGCTTTTTTGGGCGTTTGCTTTCTATGTCTATTTACGTCTTCATGTTTTTCTTGGCTATGTTACTTCTTTTTGTATACTTCTATAATGTCTTTATGTCAGATGCAAATTTTCGAGAGAATATGGGAACTTGGATGATTTGGGTTGCAAAAAATCAAGAGAAGATAGCTAGCATGCTCTTCCTGCTTTTTTTGATAGCACCAATGTTTAACTTGGTATTCCATTTGTTTTACAGCTATTTTATCGTCTCTCACTTCTTCTTATTGCCCTATATTATTCAGGATACCAACTCCTCTGATAACCTCTTGCGTCCTCTGTCAGCCTTTGGCAGCTTGGGCAAGTCCTTTTCTCGTATGAATGGTCAGAGGGGGCGTTACTTACTGGTAGAGCTTGTCTTAAAGCTTATTCCTGTAGTATTGGGTCTAATAGAAGTTTTGAGTTTACTTTTTGGCGATGGCGTGTCTAATGTTGTGGGAATGATTGTTAGTATGATAAATGGCTTTTTGCTGATTTATGCCTTGGCAGCTCGCTCGGTTATGGCCGACATCCTGATGTCTTATGATCGGGAAATAGTTAATTTTGGAGATTAATATTTATGAAAAAATTAGAAAGGGTTTTAGGATTTAGGATAATGAACGATGAATGATGTAAAAGTAACAAGGGTTTTCAGAGAAGCTTGGATTTTTGTTACAGAATATTATTTTGTCTGGCTGAAAGGCCTTTTGCTGGTCGGAATCCCGCTTGCAGTGCTGGGCTGGTTTCTTTTTCCGCTGGTTTCGAGTTGGTCTTACCGGTCCATTTTAGTCTTGACCTGTTTGGCTTTTATAATTGCCTTCGGTTTTGCTTACGTCAATAAATTTGCCTTGACAGTGATACGAAATCCGCAGATGGTTAAGCTCTATTTTGGCTATGCAGTTTGGTACAGTATCTCAGATGGCTTGCTTACTCGCCTCTTTTATTCCTTCATTGTCAGTGCAGTCCAGGTTCTGATTTTGTACATGGGTTGGTCGGCAATCGGCATCAATCTTGGGGTGGCTAGTCTCTTTGCCTTTTATCGGAGGGCAGTAAGTCCAGAGGCCATTGTGATTTTCCAGTTTCTCTTTCCTTTCTTGTTCATGGTCTTTTACCTGCTCTTCACTTATCTGGTTGATTCGCACTTCTTTTTGCTGTCTTATATCATTCAGGATACTATCTCCAGAGACAATCTGGCCAAGCCGCTTTCTTTTTATGGCTGTTTGAGAAAGTCAGTCCTGCTGATGAAGGAGCGCAGGGGTCGTTATGTTCTGCTCAGCTTTTTTCTAGCTTCTTTTGGCGGGCTGATTGGCTTGGGCACTCATCTCCTGATGGATCTGATAAGGCAGTATATTGGTCCCTTGCTGGGTGAACTGGCTGATTTACTTGGCCTGATCCAGATGATTCCTGTTCTGGTTTTCAGTAGCTTTTACTGTGTATTTGTTCTGGTTGTTCGGACAGTCTTTGCCGATACTTTGATGGAAAATGATACAGAAGTGGTGGATTTTGGTGATTAATTTAGGAAGTTGCAAGACCAGACAGTAACTTGATAGAAACAAGAGGAAGGGTATGAAATCAGTAACAAGAATCTTAATAACAGCTTTGGTGCTAACTGGGATAGGCTTTATCCCCCTACCTTATCAAGTGGAGACCTTGAGACCGGCTTTGAATGCCAAAGACTTTGTCCAAGTTCAAGGAGGAACTAATCAAGGAAAAGGTCAAATCTATGTCATGGCTGTCGGCGTTTCCGATGCTCGGGTGTTCAGTCTCTTTTTGACTTTGCTGCCTAATTACAGGCTGGAAACAGAGTATGTCTCTGTACCTGAAAACTATTTTGATAAGGAGAAGGGACGGGAAGAGCGAGAGAACAGCACTATGGGATCTTCCCATCTCAATGCCTTGCAGGTAGCTTATCAAGCATCCGGTCATACTGTTGAGATTAGACATAAAGAGATTTTTGTGGATGCTGTCAGCCAAGAGACGCCGTTAGCTCAGGAGCTGCAGAAAGGCGATGTGATTTTAAAGATTGACAATCAGACTTACACTAGTCCATACGATATTGTCGATCAGATGGAACAGCGGTCAGTCGGCGATGTGGTATCAATTGAGTACAGTCGAAATGGTGTAATCGGTTTGGCTAGCGGTCCTGTGATTGTGGATGAGACAACTGGTAAGCCTGGTTTAGGGATTGCATTGGGTTCTAAAGCCAGTGTTGCCATGAATCCTCTGACGAAGTTTAAGAGCAACGGTGTAGCAGGTCCCTCTGGTGGACTCATGTTCAGTTTGGAGCTGTACAATCAGCTCGTGTCTGAAGACATTACCAAAGGAAAAGCTATTGCTGGTACTGGAACGATTGACCACAAGGGAAATGTTGGCCGGATTGGCGGGATAGAGATGAAGGTCATGGCTGCAGATAAGGCAGGCGCTGAGATTTTCTTTGTTCCTGATGATACCATTGACGCTGATATTGCCCAGTACAATCCCAAGTTGCGCTCTAACTACCATGAGGCACTTCGTGCTTCTATCAAAATCAAGAGTAAAATGAAAATCGTCCCTGTCAAAACCTTCAACGAAGCTTTGAACTATCTCAGAGAGATGGAATAAGAGACTTTACTACTCTATGAGTAGTCAATAGAAACAAAAGCTCCTGCTAGTTATTTATCTGGCGAGGGCTTTTATTATAGAATTTTTTCAAATAATTGCCATCTTGGCACATAAATTCTTGCTTTCCAAATTGAAGTGTGATATATTTATAACATAAAGAGTGTTAAATATTTCTAACATAAGGAAAGGAGTCTATCATGAAAAAAAGTCAAAAAACGGGTGGCCTCATTACAATGATTTCCGCAGCTCTCTTTATTGATTTTACTGTTTTATTTGGTTCCAATCTTAGTTGGGGACCCAAGTTGATTATTCTCGGTATTTCAGTGTTAGGTCAGATTGTAGCTATTTGGGGCTGGCTGCACATGAAACCATGGCCTCATAAGAGTCAGAAAGGTAAGGGAAAGACTATTTTTGACTTGTCTGCTAAGCTATACACGATGCTTTTGTTTGCAGCAACCATTTTTTATACAGTAGGAATTTGGGTTGCAACCCCAAGCGAAGGATCCAGTATTAAGGAATGGATTTTGGGAGTTGGCCTCGTTATTGAAGCGATTGTATTTGGTTTTTTCTCTTTGAAAAATGTCAAGGAAACTCCAGACGAACGCTTTTATGCTAATTTAGCTAAGGCAGCTAGCTTGATGTTTGTCTTTATACTAGGCGCACTGATGATCCTAGCAGTTATCATTGGGTACATGGGTTCTCTTACTCTTTACATGGGCCAGATCTTTATTAGCATAGCTACCTTGATTTGCATCTTTGCGGTTGTCTATCTTATCTTAGAACGGAGAGGATAAGCATGGCCAAAGAAAGCAAGATTATCACTAATCTCAAATCTGTTCGTGAGTCCATGGGCATGACTCAGCAGGAGCTAGCCGACCGCATCGGCATGCGGCGAGAGACAATTCTGCACTTGGAAAATAACCGTTACAATCCTTCGCTGGAAATGGCTCTCAAAATTGCTCAAGTCTTCAATCTGAAAGTAGAAGATCTCTTTGAACTCAGACAGAAAGAGGAGGCTTAATTCTTTTCGAGACCTAGTATTAAGTTCGTTGATTAATTAGGAATTGAAGCCAAAAGAAAAATCCTTTGAAACGTTGATTTCAAAGGATTTTCTTTATCTCGATTATTTAACCTCTGTAAGAGTTAAATAATTGACCTATATCCCCTATATTATCAAGGATTGTAGAGCTTTAAAGTTTAAAGGTAGTGATGAAGGTAGTGATAAAATCAGCTTGCTAGTTCTTCTATCTTGTTTAAGAAAATATCTACTGCTTCAAACTTCTTTTTTGGTGCTAACTCAGCGTAAGTATCCATAGTTGTTGTGATAGACTTGTGCCCCATTCTGTGTTGCAGTTCTTTCCAGTTCATACCAGCATTTAACATCATAGATGCGTGTGTATGGCGAAACAGATGAAAGCCATAGTTTGGTAGTCCCAACTCAGTCAACCGCTTTTTAAGCGTTGCACGTTCATTTCTGTCACACATGTAGTTGCCATAGATAGTTGGAAAAATAAGTGAAGATTTTGGCAACTCATACTTTTCAAAATAAGCACCCATCTCCTCATAAAATTCCTTGAGTTTTTCCATAACTGAAAGTGGAACGGGAACCCTACGGTTTCCAGAATCGGTTTTTGCGGTTGGTTTACAAATCATCTCACCTTTGATATCTAGTTTCTTATCTGCACTTTTCCACATTAAGGTTTTGCTGACAAGAATTTCATTTGTTTCAAAATCTAGGTCTGTTATTTCCAATGCCAATAACTCATTTATTCGCAATGCAGATGCTAATAGCGTGTTACAAATAACTTTAAAGCGTCTATTTGCTCTTGTATTTGGTAAGGTTTCAAGATAGGACAACCAGTGTTTCAAATCGTCATCATGAAGTACCATAATACGTTCTTTGCTCGCTTTGGGTTTTGGAGGAATTTTAATTGATTTGGCTGGGTTAGTATTCAATCCACAATTTGTAATGCCAAAATCAAAAATATCACGAACTTTGTGAGCTATTGCACCAAAATCTCTTGCACTGCCTTTTGGGGCACGTTTTACACCGGAATCAACAGCTTTCTTTGCTTTTCTAGATAGCTTATTTATCCAAAGTTGAATATCAGCAGGTTTGATTTGATCAGGTTTATAATCCCCAAATTGAGGAAGAATGTATGTATCAAGATAGCCTCTAACTCGATTTATAGTATTTTGAGAGGAAACCCATACTTTGAAATTATCAAACCAAACCTCAGCCAAATTTTCAAAATTATCTATTTGGATACTTTGTTTTATAGTAAAACCAGCACTTTCAAACTGAATTCTTGCTTCAATAATTTTTCTATCTAAGGCTTTTAATGTTTTAGAGGTGATAGTTTTTGTTATGCGTTTTCCAGTCTTTGTATCAGTTCCAATATAAACACCCTTTACGGAGTAACTAACATCACCATTTTGCTTGGTAATTTTAGTTATTTTTTTGTTGTTGTGTTGAATGATTTCTTTACTCATATTAGCCTCTTTCTTCGGACAATTAAAAGGCTAGAATAGAACCCTCACATTCTTTATTTGATAGTTCTATTCTAGCATACTTAAAGTTAAATAGTCAAAAAGTCAATGACGTCTTTCATCTTGTAAAAAACAGTACGTGTTCCTTCAATTGGTGGCTCAAGACGCTTTAACCCTTTGCTTTCCCATGATTTCAACGTATTAGGAGAAATCTGTAAGATTTTCAATAGTTCTTTCTGTGTGACTATCCCATAAGAATCATTGCTTTGTAATTTTTGTTGAAGAATAGTAATGAGTGTATGTAGTAGGTTTTCAATTTGGTCTAATTTCGTCATGTTCATCAGTTTTATCCTTTCTTTTCTAATTTTGACTGACAGGTGCTTTGGTTGCTATACCTTCGTGAATCCAAATATTTGGCGAAAAAGTAAGTTTTGTCTACGATAAGCCTTAATAAGGTAGGATTTTCTTCTCTCGCATATCTAACCAAATGATTAAACTCTGTGAAATTCTTCTTATCTATCACGTCAATAATAGTTGATAGAAAATCATCGTTGTTATTGTTTATGAGGAATTTGTCTAATTCAAATCCGCATCCTATTTCTATATCATCAATTTTGTATTGAGTCTTTTCAGGATTCTCCGCATGAACAAAGTAGTCATACATCCCCTTGGGAGACATAATGGGCTCTACATGAGCAGGACCCTTTAATTTATCCTTGATTAGCTCAGATACTTGATTATAGCTTTTAAGCGAATCAAAGAAAAAGGCTCCATGTTTATGAGCTTTCTTAAGTTCCCCTGTTTTTCGATTGATATCTCTATCATGCCAAGGTGATAAGATAAAGGGGATATGAAAACCTTCAAGGATTTCCAAATAGTTTTCTGGGGCGCTCTCTCTGTAGAAAAGAAAAGCCCATTTATTAGAACGTTGTTCTTTTGCCATGTGCAGTATGTCTCGCTTTCAGTTGTATTTCTATCTATAAGGAGATTTAGAAGGGTGTCTTCGGAAGGTGGGACACGCTTTATTTGATATTTTTGTGATTATTGATTATTGGACTAACGGGGTCGTAGTAACCCGTTAGTCCATATACCAAGCAGACGGGCGCTAGGTGGCGCTTACTTCGTGCGCCATAGCGCCCTTCCTATTATTTACGTCTTGTTCCGATAAAGTAGAAGTCCATGCCCTTTCTTTCAGGTCGTGAAAAATAATAGTCAGGATTGCGACTAGAAATTTCTTCACTGATGATTGTTTCTAAATCTTTTAAGATTTTAATGGCTTGTTGGGATTTTGGGACAGGAATAATCAAGCTTGCACTTCCTTCTCTTATATCTACAACCACTTTCTGAATTGCTTTATTGAACTGTTTGTTGACAGGATTGTATCTCTTTACATTTCCTTGCTCGCTTGTGCTTACAGTTTCTGAATGTTCTCTTTGAATCAGAAAAAGACGAAGAGAAAAGGTCTGTATAATGGATTTAAAGAGGTTAGATACTCTATCTTCTCTCTGTCGTATCTTAATTTCATAGCCAAATAATCCAAAGAATAAGAGAAGGGACAAGAAAGAGATAGATGAGCTGATAAAGTGAAGCAAGTGCAGGAAATCAAACAGAGATGTGAAATAAATACTGTTTTCCAAGGGATTCATTCCAAGCCTCAATAAGATTGAAATAAGCATAGATAGGATTCCTACTATAAAAAGGGTAGTTGCTGTATGTATGGTTTTTTGAAAATTTGTTTTTCTCATGGTTTATAAAATTCCTTTCTTAGTGTAATAGGTGGGACAGAGGAGGGGGAGAACTTGATAAGGATGTTCGTTATCAATGATTTGAATTAAGCCAGTTCCTTTGCCAATCGGAATAACAATGCCTTCTGGGTCAAGGTCGGGAAACAAAAACTGCGTGGTTTTCTGATTGATATTTCCAATCTGAATGAGTACATTCAATTGTTCTCGTACGGATACTGGGATAGTCGTATGATCAAAGCGTTGACTGACTAGAAGTAAATGAACTCGTGTGGCTCGTCCCAGTAACGCGATTTGAGACAATAAAGAGAAGAAGGAATCTTTGATGGTTTTATTGACCCCTTCAGACAAGGCAAGGACTTCATCAATAACTATTGTCAGATGTTTAAAGTCGTGCCTAGGGTTTTCAAACAAGATGGCTTGCCTTTTATGGATGATGGTCAGACACTTGCTTAAGCTTTCATTGATTTCTGACACAAAATCAGACTTAGAGCGGTTTTCATGGGGATGAATAACGGGAATTTGGTATTCTCTTGCCCAGCGTGATGGTGTGTCAAATTTTGGGTCAACAATAATCAGGTCAGAAATGTTTTTTAGTACGCTTAACAGATAGGTAAGTGCATAACTTTTTCCACTACCGGAATTACCAGCAATGGACAAAGAAGTTACTTTATCATAGTTAATGGCTAGATTTTTCATGATAGGAATATTATTACCCTTTAGAGATGAGGCAAATGTCTCAAGGTCTGGAATAACCAAGCGTTCCGAAATTCCTCTTTTCCATGGAAAGAATAAGCCACGCTGAACATGAATATCCTCTGACTTTAAGGCGATAAAGTAAGCGGAATTTTGTTTCAATAGCGTATACTGAGGATAGAGGGAGGCGTTTGCGATTAGAAAAATCTTCTGATACAAGTCGTCATCAATGATAAAGCCACAAGGAAGACGAGGGACAAATATAAAGCCGTCTTCTTTAACAAGTATATTAAAAGAGTTGGTGTAGGATGTTTCACCCTGTAATACAGAGCCCAGGCCCATATTTAGGCTCTGTAACAGGTATTGTTCCAACTCTCTTTGTGTGAGAGTTGAAGCCATTAGTTCACCTCTTTCAATCCGTCAGCTTTGAAATACACATTATAGTTAACTTCGCAGGCCTGTAAGTTGTCAAAGGTGACAAGAGAAAGATATTCAGGAAGGTCAGGTTGTTCAACGAATTTCACCTGAAAAGGAGGTAATCCTTTTTGCCCAAACCAACCCTTATAAGCAACAATTTCACCTGTCGGTTTATTATCTTCATATTTTTGTTGGGGTTCGAGTTCGTCACTCAATAAGTAGATAGGTTCGGTAAGGTCAACGTATTGTTGAGCGATGTGGTTAGAGTATCCGTTTTTGCGATATTGTGGTTTCATTTTCATATGTTTATACCTTTCTATATGAAACTTAAAAATTGAAAAGGGACAAGCTCGGTTTCATGTCATGAGCTGGACAGTTTTTTATTTATTCTTCAAGTTTTTCCCTCAGAAGTTTGAGTGATTTTTCTAGCCTTCTTTTGACTGTTTTGTCACTGAGGTGAACTTCTTTAGCTAATTGAGTGAACTTCTTATCTTCAAAGAAGTAACCAAAGATAATGGTTTGTTCGATGTCGTCAAACTCGTCAATTGTCTGATAGACAATCTTCATATCTTCTTCATAAATGAGTGATTCAAGAGGATTGGAGTGTCTGGAATTGTCAGGTAGAAAGTCAAGCATTTCTTTCCTCTTATAGGTGAAATTGATGCTGAGTTTTCCATGATACCTGTCTCTTCTTTCTGCGTTTTCGAGTGGCAATGATAGAAGATGGACAACTCTTTTCCAGTTGCCACACTCAATCGCTTCCTTAATTTCTTTTTCTCTGCGGATAGCGACCTTGTCAGGTTTGGGTTGTTTTGAATTTTTTTTGGCCATGATTCTTTACCTTCCTTTTGGACAAAAATGGTAAGTGAGTTCTTGCTCGGTTTTATGTCATGAGCTGGACAGTTGTTCTTATTTATAAGGAGATTTTTTGGGGTGTCGTCGGACAAAAAAGTGAAAAAAGTTTCGAAAAAATAAAAAAATCCCCCACAGAACTTGTGGGGGAGGGAAGATAGGGTGGATTTGTAACAGAAATTTAACTTGACAAATGGAAGTAAAATGGCTATAGTTAAGGTAGAGATGAGGATGAGGAAGAAAAAATAAAAAAGTTTCATAAAGAAATAGGGGAATGGGGGAACCCCATTATAAAAAGATTGTGTATACAATCTTTTAGGGAATCTTATACAAATATCAACATATTAACAAAATGTAATCAAAACAAAAAAAGCCATCCTAAGCTCTGTTCATCGAGAGAACTTGGGATGGCTTTAAATGTTGGCAAAATGTAAAGATTCCAGAAATAAGACTTCCTATCGCAACCATGCAAAAAAGCAACGGCAAATCCGTTGCTTTTTTTGGAAATAAGGGACTATTGTCCTAGACTCTTTAGTTTTAGTATTGCTTTGGTTTCAATGTCAATAAGCGTGTTCTTTTTGAATCAGTAACTATTCCAATTTATCTATCTTGAAATAAATAAAATCCCTTTGTAATACTATAAAAAATAACTAACAAAGAAATAACTATAAGA
>CAUUZZ010000010.1:0-102600 GCA_963549775.1 Streptococcus sanguinis
ATAGCCCTACTCAACTGTGCGGAGGTGGGACGACGAAATCGAATTCTAACGAATTCCCGATTTCTGTCCCACTCTCTTGTGATTTGTTAGGAGATTGTTGATGAAAAAATTCTAAATTATTTTGCTTCTTTGAGTGGCTCATACCTCGCAAGTCTTCTAGTCTTCAAGCTTTGGTTACAGGATGTTAAGGGATGTTTACATTGTCATTGGTCCTACCTCTTTCTTTGATTTGACAATAGTATAACCCCTCAAACTTAAAGCCTACTTATAAATAACTTGCAGGAAACTTAATCAAAAGAAGTCTTAATCTAGGTAATCTCGCTTGTCCAAATGAAGAGCAATCAAGTGCCAACTAGGATCTGTTCGCCAGTTCGGATCAGCTGTAATCTGGTTGGCAACCTTTCTGGCTTCTTCTAAAATCGGATAATCTTCTACGATGTCTGCCACTTGAAACTCTGGTATACCAGACTGCCGAGTGCCAAAGATTTCTCCAGAGCCCCGCATTTTCAGATCCTCCTCAGCCAGCAGGAAACCATCGGTCGTCTCAGTCATGATTTTCATGCGGCGCTTGCCCGACTCCGTCTTAGGATTGGCAACAAGGACGGCATAAGACTGCTTGTTGCCTCGGCCGACACGGCCTCTTAGCTGATGAAGCTGGCTGAGCCCGAAGCGGTCCGCATCCATGATGATCATCACCGTAGCATTGGGGACGTTGACTCCGACCTCAATGACCGTGGTAGAGACCAGAATATCAGTCCGTCCTTCCTTGAAGTCCTGCATAATAACATCTTTTTCCTCGCTCTTCATCTTGCCATGAAGCAGAGCCACTTGGGCCTGTTGACCAAAATAGTCTGTCAGTTCTTCTTCTAGGGCAATGGCATTCTTAAGATCCAAAGCTTCTGACTCCTCAATCAAGGGAGAAATAAAATAGACCTGAGCGCCCTTCTGGAGCTCTTTTTTTAGCCAGTCAAGGACGACTTCCAGCTGCTCATGCTTGACCCAGCGGGTGATGATAGGCTTGCGTCCTGCCGGCATTTGGTCAATGATGGACACATCCATATCGCCAAATGCTGTAATAGCAAGGGTTCTGGGAATAGGTGTCGCCGTCATCATGAGGACATCAGGATTGTCTCCCTTTTCCCGTAAAATCCGGCGCTGCTCCACCCCAAAGCGATGCTGCTCATCAATAATGACCAAGCCCAATGCATGGTAGCGCACCCCTTCCTGAATAAGGGCATGGGTTCCGACAATCATGTCCACCTGACCATTTTCAATCGCTGATAAGGTTTCCCGGCGTTCAGCTGTTTTCATTCCTCCAGTAAGTAGGGCCAGCTTCAATTCTGGAAAAAGCTGAGCTAGGCTGTCAAAATGCTGCTCAGCCAAAATTTCTGTTGGAACCATCAGAGCTGACTGAAAGCCAGCTGAATAAACAGCATACATAGCCAGACCAGCAACTACTGTCTTTCCGCTTCCCACATCGCCCTGCAGCAGGCGATTCATGTGCCCAGGAGACCGCAAATCCTGCAAAATCTCTGTCAGACTGCGCTCCTGAGCCGAAGTCAGCTCAAAAGGTAAGCTCTTCTTTTTCACGGCCACAGCATCCGACCGCCAATCAATCTTCAATCCATTGCTGACAGCCTTGCTTTCTCTCTTTAAGACCTGCAGCTGCATCTGGAAATAAAAGAGTTCTTCAAATTTAACCCGCCGAAGAGCCTGCTTGTAATCCGCAAAATTCTTTGGAAAATGCATAGCCCGCACAGCCTCAACTCTGCTCACTAGCTGGTAGCGTTCCAACAGAGACTGGGGCAGATTTTCCTCTAAGAGCAAATCCAAGCCTTGGTCAAAGGCAGTCTTAATCAGCTTTACCAAACTAGCCTGACTAATTCCCTGAGCCAGCCGATAGACAGGCTGCAAGTCGTCCTCTACCTGAGCCAGCAGTTTCATGCCAGTCAGACTGGCCTTGGCTTTGTCCCACTTACCAAAGACGGCTATATTAGCTCCCACTTCAATCTTGTCCGCTAGATAAGGCTGGTTAAAGAAATTAACTGCCAGAGCGACTTCTCCCTGCTTGATAGTAAAGCGCAGGCGGTTGCGTTTGTAGCCGTAATACTGGACATTGGCCGGGGTCACGACCTGACCAGAAACAACCGCCTTTTCTCCATCCTCCAAGTCTAGGACGTTCTTACTTTTAAAATCCTCATAACGAAAAGGAAAATAAAGCAGCAAATCCTGCAAGGTCTCTAGACCCAGCTTGGCAAATTTTTCTGCTGATTTCGGTCCCACACCAGGCAGAACCGTCAAAGGTTGGTGTAAATTCATAATTCCTCTTTTAGTTCTGATACTGCTGCGGATCTAAAACCACAGACAAGGGGGAAAAGCTAGAAGATTATCAAATGCTTCAAGTGGTTCCCTGCATTAATCTCCTTAGTCTTTATAGACCCTCGGTACACGGTCGCTAATCAAACAAACCACCTCATAGTTAATGGTGCCACGCTTTTCTGCCACATCTGTCGCCGTAATGGTCTCCGCTCCGCTATTTCCAATCAATACAACCGGAGTGCCAAGGAGATAAGCCTGAGGCAGGCGCACTGTAATCTGGTCCATGGAAACGCGGCCAACAATTGGGCAACGCTGACCATCAATCAAGACATCAAAGCCCTGCATATCGCGTGTCCAGCCATCTGCATAACCCAAAGGAATGGTGCCAATCCACTCTTGAGACTGGCTGGTGTAGGTAGCTCCATAGCCAACATCTACTCCAGCCTCTACTTCCTTGACATGTACCAATTCTGAGACCAGAGTCAAGGCAGGCTTGAATTCATAAGGAAGTTCCAAGACTCTTCCGCTAGGGTTGAGACCATAGATGATATCACCCAGCCGAACTGCATTTAGAACGGTCTCGCTGTGCCAGAGAGAGGTGGCGGAATTACTAGCGTGAACGAGAGGAGGCACATTGTCCAGCTCAGATAAGATCTGATAAAAACGAGCTAGCTGGACTTCAAACTTATGGTACTCCGCTTCATCTGCTGTTGCAAAATGGGTAAAAATTCCCTCCACGACAGCCCCAGCAGCCTGCAAGCGATGGATTGCCTCCTGAGCTTCCTGACTATCTCGAAAACCAATCCGCCCCATACCAGAGTCAATCTTGATATGAAAATTCAATCCTGTTAAGTCTTTTTCCGCAGCTAAAGCTAGATCCAACCACTCCAGACTGGCTACGGTCAGAGACACCTTTCCCTTTCTAGCTAGCGGAAGCGCAGCCAAATCGGACACTCCTAAAACTAGGATTTTTTTATCAATACCAGCTGAGCGCAGCTCCAAGGCTTCATCGATATTAGACACACAAAAACCATCTACAAGGGGGGCAATGTGCTTAGAAACCTCAATAGATCCGTGGCCATAAGCATTGGCTTTAACAACAGCCCACTTCTCTGTCGTCTGAGGCAGATGGGCACTCAGTTGTCTAATATTAAAAGCAATGGCAGCTAAATCAATCACTGCCTTGCTAGGTCTATGCAGACTAGCTTTCATCATTTTCCTCCAAAATAACGCTGGCTGTAACTAGGCCAGCAGCATGGCTGAGTGAAATCCAAACCTTGCCAGCAAAAGGTGACCGGCTGAAATAAGGCGCTCCCTGACGGTCGTTTAAAATCTCCAAGTCCTGAAACCTGAGCTTACCGATACCAGTTCCCCAAGCTTTAGAAAAAGCCTCCTTGGCAGCCCAACGTCCAGCTAGAAATTCGATTTTCCGCTTGCCAGATAACTCCTCAAAACGAGAAAACTCCGCCTTTGTCAAGACTTTCTTTGCAAAGCGGGTATTTTTCAGATAGGCTCGCTCAATGGCAGCCAACTCTTCTATGTCAATTCCGTGTCCTTTTATCATATCATTCTCTGGAAAGGCGACAAAACTCAGCTGGGCCGCCAGCTGAGTTCGTCTTCACCCGACAGTTAGTCCTCTTTACAGGTCAAGACTGTCCCTTTCAATTTTCCTTATTTATCTAAAGTCTTGTAAATTTCTTCAATGAGCTGAACAGTATTGTCCCAGCCCAAGCAAGGGTCGGTGATGGATTTACCAAAGACTTCCGGCTCATTTTGCCGGCCATCTTCAAGATAAGACTCAATCATAAAACCACGAACCGCTCTCTTAATCTTTTCGTTCCAATCCCGATTAAGCAAGGTCTGACGCACAATCCTAATCTGATCCAGATATTGCTTGCCAGAGTTATCGTGATTAGTATCAATGACGATGAAAGGATTCTCCAAGCCCATCTTTTCATAGTAGGAAATGGCATCCAGCATATTCTCATAGTAGAAATTTGGAATATTTTTACCATATTCATTGGTAGCCCCACGCAGAATAACGTGAGCCAAAGGATTCCCAGAGGTTTCTACTTCCTGACCATGAAAAAGGAAAGTCTGCTTATTTTGTGCCGCGTAGACAGCGTTAAACATAACACCCAGATTGCCAGAAGTTGGATTTTTCATGCCGACCGGAGCGTCAATACCTGACGCCACAAAACGATGCTCCTGGTCTTCGACTGAGCGGGCACCCACAGCATGATAGCTAACCAAGTCATCTACCAGCACAAGATTGGACGGATAGAGCATCTCATCCGCCGTCGTCAGACCAGTCTCTGTAATGACGCGGTAGTGGAGCTGACGAACTGCCTGCAAACCATTGATAAGGCTAGGTGCTTTAGAAGTATCAGGCTGGTGAACTAAGCCCTTATAGCCATCCCCATTGGTCCGCGGCTTAGCAGTATAGACGCGCATGACGATAAAAATCTTATCCGCGACCTTGTTCTGCAGCTCTGACAAGCGGCGGGCATACTCCAGCACAGCCTCTTCATTGTCTGATGAACAAGGGCCAATCACCAAGAGAATACGCTCGTCTTCCCCACTGAGAATCTCAGCTAGTTCTTGGTCTCGCTTGTTTTTATGAGCCAAGGCCTGACCTGTCAGTCTGGTTCTGGACTTAATCTGCTCAATGTCAATCTTCTGACCTTTTTCTATAAATGCCATACTATTTTCCTAATGTATCATAAATTTCACGAACCAGCTGTTCTGTATTGGCCCAGCCCAGACAAGGATCAGTAATGGACTTACCAAAGACTTCTGGTTCGTCCTGACGACCGTCTTCCAGATAAGACTCAATCATAAAGCCCCGTACGGTAGCCTTAATCTTTTCATTCCAGTCCCGGTTAATCAGAGTCTGGCGAACGATACGAACCTGCTCCAGATACTGCTTACCAGAATTATCATGATTGGTATCAATGATGATAAAGGGATTTTCTAAGCCCATTTTTTCATACTGGGCAATGGTGTCCAGCAGGTTATCATAATAGTAGTTAGGAATATTCTTGCCGTATTCGTTCAGGGCACCGCGCAAGATAGCATGCGCCAAAGGATTGCCAGATGTTTCTACTTCCTTACCGGAAAATAGGAAACTCTGCTTGTTCTGAGCTGCATAGATACCGTTAAACATGACATTGAGATTACCAGAAGTCGGATTTTTCAAGCCAGTCGGCAGATCTGCTCCACTAGCTACAAAGCGGTGCTGCTGGTCTTCGACCGAGCGAGCTCCGACTGCCATGTAAGAAATTAAATCATCTACCAGAGGCAGATTTTCTGGATAGAGCATCTCATCAGCCGTGGTCATGCCTGTCTCGGAAATAACCCGATAGTGCAGATTGCGGACTGCCTTGATGCCGTTAATCAGACTAGGAGCGGCAGTCGCATTAGGCTGATGAATAAGCCCTTTGTAGCCATCTCCGTTCGTCCGAGGCTTGGCAGTATAAACCCGCATGACCATAAAGATGCGATCTTTTACTTCTTCTTGGAGAGCAGATAAACGCTTGGCATACTCCAGCACCGCTTCTTCATTATCTGAAGAGCAGGGACCGATAACCAAGAGAATGCGGTCATCTTGACCACGCAGAATTGCTTCTAACTCTCGGTCACGTTTTTCCTTGCGAGCGAGCATGTCGCCTTCTAGCTTAGCAAGTTGGCGAACTTCTGCCACATCAATGGGTTGACTGGTTGCTTTAAAGGTCATCTATTCTCCTTCTTTTATGCTTACTTTTTACGGCCGTGACAGTTCTTGAACTTCTTGCCAGAGCCACATGGACAAGGGTCGTTTCTCTTTACGTTAGACAGGTCTGTATTCTCAGGCATATTTGGCGCCTTAGCAGAGATATTGCGGGTAGCTGTCGTACTGATAGCACGCTCGGTCCGAGGGCGCTCTTGCTCATGAATCTGCGCTTTCATCATCAAACGAGTCACGTCAAACTCGATGGAGCCAATCATGTCGTTGAACATACGGAAGCTTTCTGCTTGATATTCGACAACTGGGTTATTTTGTGCATAACCGCGCAGTCCAACAGCATTGCGCAGCTGGTCAAGGGCGTCGATATGGTCAGTCCACTTGCTGTCCACCACTCGCAGGATCAAGACCTTTTGGAATTCACGCACAGCTTCTTCATCTCGCAGCTTAGCAATCTGACTGTCGTAGACTTCCAATGCACGTTCAAACAGATAATCTTTGATTTCTTGGTCAGATTTGCCTTCCAAATCGCTGTCTGAAATAGAATCTTCTGAAACCAAGTTATACTTAGCAAAGTTTAAAATTGCTTCAATTTTATCATCCTGGTCAGAGTGGCTGCTACCATCAACGATACGGTTGATAGTCCGTTTAATCATAGCATGGATTTCAGGACTGAGGTCACGGTCAGCAGTAATGACATCGTGGCGCTCAGCATAGATAATTTCCCGCTGCTCACGCATCACGTCATCATACTGCAAGACTTGTTTCCGCGTATCGTAGTTATTTCCTTCGACACGCTTCTGAGCTGCCTCTACCTGACGGGTCAGCATGCCAGACTTGATAACAGAATCTTCGTCGCTAAGGTTCATTCGATCCAAGAGGGCTTTAATACGCTCTGAGCCAAAGCGGCGCATAAGCTCATCTTCCAGTGACAGGTAGAATTGTGATTCACCTGGATCACCCTGACGGCCTGAACGTCCACGCAGCTGATTGTCAATCCGGCGGCTTTCATGGCGTTCTGTACCGATAACGCAGAGGCCACCCAGTTCGCGAACACCTTCACCCAACTTGATGTCGGTTCCCCGTCCAGCCATATTGGTCGCAATGGTAACCGCCCCACGTTGACCGGCGTTCATGATAATTTGTGCTTCTTTATAGTGGTTTTTCGCATTAAGAACTTCGTGAGGAACCCCAGCTTCTACCAATTTCTTAGAAATATAATCACTGGTTTCAACCGCAACAGTACCAACCAGAACTGGCTGGCCTTTTTCATAACGCTCTTTAACATCCTGAACAACTGCCTTGAACTTAGAATCAATACTTGGGTAGAGCAGGTCAGAATGGTCAATACGTGCTACCGGACGGTTAGTTGGAATCGGGATAACACGGATGTTATAAGTTTCGCGGAACTCTTCTTCCTCTGTCTTGGCTGTACCTGTCATACCAGACAGTTTCTTATACATACGGAAAAGATTCTGATAAGTAATGGAAGCAGAAGTTTTTGTTTCTTCCTGAATCGGCACACCTTCTTTGGCTTCAATCGCTTGGTGGAGACCGTCAGAGTAACGGCGGCCTTCCATTGTCCGACCAGTAAACTGATCGACAATCAGAATTTCCTGATCTTCACTGACCACATAGTCAATGTCAAGGAGCATGATGTAGTTAGCTCGCAGAGCATTGTCGATAAAGTGAGTCAGAGCAACATTTTCAATATCGTAGAGATTGTCCAGCTTGAAGTAGCTTTCCGCCTTGTCAATACCTGAGTCAGACAGACCAATCGTCTTAGACTGAACATCGATGATGTAGTCATCCTTATCCAGAGATTTGACATAGTGGTCAGCCATATGATAAAGCTGGTTGGTATCTGAAGAAACCGGTCCTGACACGATCAACGGTGTCCGAGCTTCGTCAATCAGGATTGAGTCCACCTCATCGACCAAGGCATAGTTGAGTGGGCGCTGTACCATGTTTTCAGCACGGACTACCATGTTATCACGCAGGTAGTCAAAGCCGATCTCAGCATTGGTTGAATAGGTAATGTCGCAAGCATATGCTTCTTTCTTCTCAGATGGAGACTTAGCTGCCAGATTGATACCGACAGAAAGGCCAAGCCAAGAATAGAGTTCACCCATTTCGGTCGCGTCACGCTCAGTCAGATACTCATTGACTGTGACAACGTGCACACCTTTGCCTGCAAGGGCATTTAAGTAAACTGGCATCGTCGCTGTCAAGGTTTTTCCTTCACCGGTACGCATCTCTGGAACGTCACCATGATGCAGAACAATTCCACCCATAACCTGAACCTTATAAGGGAAAAGGCCCAACACTCGCTTAGCTCCTTCACGGACAACCGCAAAAGCTTCAAATAAGAGCTGATCTAAAGTTTCACCATCAGCATAGCGTTTCTTGAATTCTTCTGTTTTTGCCTGAAGTTCTTCATCAGACAAAGCTGCCATTTCGTCTTCATAAGCCAAGACCTTATCAGCCATTTTTTCTAATTTTCTTAATTCACCTTTATCATTTTCAATGATAGTCTTTAAAATATTCGCCATTTTTTTCCTTACTATATAATAATCTTTCTGATTTTTAGAATGTTCTTTTCATTATAGCATGTTTTCCTATATCTTTCAAGAATGAAAAAAGCAAAAAAGCTCCAGCAGACTGTGCTTACAGAACTGGGAGAGGTCAGGATATTCGAGGATAATTTGTGCATGATAAACCATGTTCTTTTCAATCTATATTTTTCCCCTCTCAGTTTTGAGCAAACTTCAACATCTTAATTGTATCGTATTTGGATTTTTTAGGGTAATCTTCAATTCGCACTTGCATAGCATGATTAATTGGCTAGAGTCTTATGGAACTAGACGGGCCGATAGTTATATAAACGAAAACCAGCACCTAAAGTGTACTGACCCTAAAAAGTTAGATTTTTGTGTCTAACTTTTGTAGTGCAGTACAGAGGCACTGGTTTTTATATGGGGATACCATCCGTATTTCACTTCCCCTTAGTAGGGAATCAAACTATTGAGTCCAATAGTTAATTCTCCGACAAACTAGCCTTGCCAGTCAGCCGGATAGGTCACATAGATAAAGCGGGCCTTATCTCTGACAGAGAACTGAATGTCGCTGCCTTTAGGGATAAAGAGTACTTCGCCAGGGCCAGCTGTCATGACTTCGTCACCAACGATAATATCAAGACGCCCTTCAATAACATAGTCCACTTCATCATAGTCCAGATGCCAAGGGAAAGTTGTCTTTTCCATGGTCATCAGACCCAAGCCCAATCTTGGGCTTTCGTCTAAGGTCAGCAAGTCTCGTGTATAAACTTGATGACTCGCATCACCTGTATCCAAGCGATCTTCTGGACGAACATCCAGACCAGGCAGAGCAATAGAAGCTACACCTGCCTTGCTGACTTTTTTGCCACCATCTTTAGTGGCTAATTCTTCCAATAAAATCTTACGAACCAATGTTTCTAGGTCAGAACGATTAATATCTGCCATACTTCATACCTCCAAGTCTAAGCTTCCTTCTTCGTTAAGAAGAAAGCCAGTAATACCGCTGTGATACCGCCGACAAATTTACCAATCATCATCGGCACAATCATTTCCGGTTTTTGACCGGCTGTGAAGCCTAGGTGATCTCCGATAACAAAGGAAGCAGATACGGCAAAGGCTACGTTGATAATCTTACCGCGTTTGTCCATATCCTTCATCATTTGGAACATGGCAATGTTATTAGCCAGAGAAGCTACCAAACCAGCTGCACCAACTTCGTTCATTCCTAGGGATTTTCCGATAGCAGAAAGCGGTTTGTTGGCTACCTTGGTAAAGACAGCTACCAGACCAAAGGCTCCAGCCAAGGTTACGGCAATCGTTCCGACAACTTCAAAGGCTTCCTTCAGTGTCTCAGCACCTTTCGGATAGATGCTGATGAGCCACTCATTGCCAGTCAGGAGCTGAGCTGCTCCAAAGGCCAAACCAAGCGTTGCCAAGATAACAATAATCTGACCAAACACTTCAAAACCTTTGATCATGGCATTAGGTGCCAAAAGCAATCCTACGAAAATCAGAGCAGATACAATGATAATCGGAATAAGATTGACAATCAAGGTTCCAAAAGGCAGACCTGGTACGAAAAGTCCTCCGAGGAGACAGCCAATCGGAACAGTTACCAAACCGTATAAGATTCCGCGAGCCAAAAACGGACGGTCATCTTTTTCGATAATACCCAAGGCAACTGGAATCGTAAAGACGATGGTTGGCCCCATCATAGAGCCCAGTACAAAGGCAGCAAAATTTCCTACCGCCGGATCCTGAGCCAGACTGAGAGCCAGAGGAGCTCCTCCCATATCATTGGCAATGAAGGTTGTCGCAAAGATAGACGGGTCTGCGCCCACCAAGCCATACAAAGGCACGACAATCGGTTTCAAGACATCTGCCAAGAGGGGAGCGATTACCATAATCCCAGCCATAGACAGAGCCAAAGCTCCCATAGCCATGATTCCTTCTTCAAATTTTTCACTTAGTCCTAGTTTGCCACCGATACATTTATCCACTGCACCGATCAGCATGAATAGAACCATGATATAAATGATAATTTCATTGATACTCATAACATTACCTTAGTTTCTAATATTCTTCATCACTGTGATAGTCAACCTTGTCAATGATAGCCACAACGACCATATCCACAGGTATATTTACCTTATTCAGGCTCATACGGGCAGAACTGCCAGTAGTTACCATTACTTGGTCTCCTTCGCCTGCACCGATGCAGTCGGCCACAATAAGCAGAGCTGGGTCACTTTGATGTTCATTTAGCTGCCGTTCGACCACTAAAAATTTCAAACCATTTAAATTTTCGTCTTTTCTAGTCGCCCAAAGGCTTCCTTTTACTTTACCAACAAACATCTCTACCCACTCCTTTATTCTATGATTTCTATTTTTTGACGTTTTAGATAATCTCTCGCCAAGGCTGTCACAATCATTCCTTTTTCTATTTTAAAGCTTCCATTTTCAGGTATGCCCATTTCTCTCAGCTTTTTCTCTGTCAGCAAAACCGTCTTGCTCGGAGCCTTAACCTTCTGGCTGACTTCTTCTGTCACCGCCCGCTTTTCAGCCGGACGAGGCTCTTCAGCATAATTGCTCTCTAGGAGTGCTAAGAGTTGGCCTTCTTTATAAAATTGCAGACCGTAGCGGATCAGCTTTTCGCGCTGTCCCTGCAGTTCCTGATACAAGTGCACTTTAGAAGATTGCTTGTACTGCTGAATAGCAAAGGCGCTGTCTGACACTAGGACTTTTTTGCCTTTCAAAAGACTCTTTAAAATGACTGCTTCCTCTACCGCTAAAGGGCAAAGGGATGAGAGTCTCAGAAAAGCATCAAAGCCAAGTGTCTCAACAACAACAATCTCTGCTGTGCAAGAATCTTTTACGACTTGAAAGCCTTCCCCTTCTAATAAGTCAGGAATCTTATCGCCCCCAATGACGTATACTGAAGGTTTCTGAGGCTTTTGCTTCAACTTTTCCATCAGGCGGTCTGTAATCAAATCTACTAAACGATCTAGATTTTCCATTCTTTACCTACCTTTTATTTGCTCATAGGACTTATTTTTTAATAATCCGTCCGCGTGTTCCTTTTTTGAAACCACAAGCATTGGCTTCATCGTAGTCAATATGCATATAGGTTGCAAATTTAGGACTAACACGGATGACCACATCATCAAATATCAGCGGACGAGCACCTTCTACTCTGACTTGTACAATCTCGTGATTTTTTACATTCAGACGTTCAGCATCTTCCGGTGTCATATGAACATGACGCTTAGCTACGATCAGGCCCTTATCCAGACAAACTGCCTTGTCTCCATGAGCCAAGATGACACCTGGTGTTCCTTCGATATCGCCACTTTCGCGAATGGGAGCCTTGGTGCCCAGCTGCAAACAGTCTGTCAGGGAAACTTCTACCTGAGAATGTTTGCGAACAGGTCCCAGAATAACCACATTGTGAAAAGCGCCTTTTGGACCGACAACTGTCAGCCTTTCTTGACTAGCGAACTGGCCTGGCTGTGATAGGTCTTTTGCTTTTGTTAATTGATAGTTAGGACCAAACAAGGCTTCCAAATCTTCCTGACTCAAATGGACGTGACGTCCGCTCGCTTCTACCTCAAATGACCCCTGCAATTCTTCCTGAACTTTATCAATTACTTTATTTACCAAATTTTCTAAAGTCATTGCTGTTCTTCTTTCTCTTGTTATTAGCTTGCTATCAACCAGAGCAAGACTTCAATTGATTTTAATAATTGAGAAACCTTACAAGCAAATTGATCTCTGTCACCATCAGCAGCCTGCTCCAATTCTTTGCGCAGGAGGGTCGTTTCGATATATGTTTCATAGCAATTCAGCTGCCAAGCCGGCTCTTGATAACTCATCATAACCGTTTCTTGGTCGAGCTGTCGACTGACCCGAATGGCCTGCAATTCTGCATTGCTAGGCAGGTCTGTCTGGTAATCAGAAATATCATCCAGAATATGCTGGCCAACGATTTGTTCTACTATGTTCAATAGTTGGCCAACTTGCTCACACTTTTCATCCTGAAAAGCCTGATGCAATTCTCTCTGGTTCTTCAAAAAGCAAGTATAAAGTTTAGTCAGTCTAAATAGTCGTGGATACACAGCAGAGTCCTCAAGGTTTGTAATCGGCACCCTGATAGCATCAGCAGCTGAGTCTGTTTTCCCTTTGGTCTGACCTGAAGAAATGATTCGAATATGGTGATCATTGAGAAAACCTCTGGCTGCTGGCGTCAGTTTTTCATCTTTGTTTAATTCAAAGACACCGTTATCAGCGAGAACGGATTCTCTATAAAGCTTTCTGATCTTAGCTTCTGTAAAAACTGACATGTATTCACATCCTTCTACTCCGTTGATACTCTGTGAAAATCAATCTGATACTCTTCGAAAATCAACATTTTCGTTTACGTATAGAGCTACTGCCCATAAGCTTCATTTTCACTGAGTATTCTATTTGCCTCAGGGGCCTGTATCAGGCCTAAACGCTACAATACAGGCCCTTTCAGCAAATATTTATCTGTCCCAGATTATTTGGGCAGAATGACTTCCACTTCAGCATGTGGACGTGGAATTACGTGAACTGAAATCAATTCACCAACGTTTTCAGCTGCAGCTGCTCCAGCATCTGTTGCTGCTTTGACTGCGCCGACATCACCACGAACCATTACAGTTACCAATCCAGCACCGACTTGTTCTTTACCAATCAAAGTTACGTTAGCTGCTTTGACCATTGCATCAGCTGCTTCGATTGCGCCGACAAGTCCTTTTGTTTCTACCATTCCTAATGCATTTGCGTTTGCCATGTTTATTTCCTCCAATTATTTTCTTGTTTTTAATTTTATCCGAAAGTCTGTAATCTTATTCTTGATGAGGCAAGATTACTTCTACTTCTGCGTGTGGACGTGGGATTACATGAACTGAAATCAATTCACCAACGTTTTCAGCTGCAGCTGCTCCAGCATCTGTTGCTGCTTTGACTGCGCCGACATCACCACGAACCAAGACTGTTACCAATCCAGCGCCGACTTGTTCTTTACCAACTAAAGTGACGTTAGCGGCTTTGACCATTGCATCAGCTGCTTCGATTGCGCCGACAAGCCCTCTTGTTTCTACCATTCCTAATGCATTTGTGATTGCCATGATTGTATCCTCCAATTTTAATGTTTAATATTGACTATTTTAGTTTTTCCAATACGCGTTGAACCAACAAGGTTACCAGTTCTTCTTCGTTTGATCCGTCAACTGCTACTGCTTTCGGTGCTTCCACTGCCATATTTTCTGCTTGTCGCAGGTCTGACAGTTCAGCTGTTCCGTAAGCAACACGACGGATATTGAAGAGATTGAGCGGGCTGACATTATCAGATGTCGCGCTGCCACCCACAGCTCCACAACCCAAAGTAAAGGCTGGGAAGAGACCAGTCGTTGCGCCGACACCACCCAGAGCTGCTGGCGTATTGATCAGCAGGCGAGATACTGGTTTTTTCAGTGCAAATTCACGAATAATTTCTTCGTTTTGACTGTGAATAGCAAGAGTGTGGCCTGCACCTTCGTGATGCAAGATCTTAATGCTCAGCTCACAAGCTTCCAACCAGTCCTTGACAGTGTAGAAGCCTAAGACTGGAGCCAGTTTTTCCATAGAATATGGATACTGCTTGCCGACACCTGTTTCTTCTGCAATCAAGACCCGAGCATCTGCTGGAACTGAAATACCAGCTAACTCCGCAATCACTTGCGGTGTTTTACCAACCATCTTCGGATTCATCGCACCACTCGGCTGGATAATGAAGGCACCCAGTTTCTTAGCATCTTCTGCTGGGACAAAGTAAGCACCTTGTTTCTTGAACTCTGCTACAACCTTGTCCTTCATGTCTTCTTCAACGATGATAGATTGCTCAGATGCACAAATCACACCATTGTCAAAGGTTTTAGAATCCAAAATCTGACGAACTGCTTTTGGCACATCTGCTGTTCTTTCGATGAAGGCTGGACCATTACCAGGACCTACACCGATTGCTGGTGTACCAGATGAGTAAGCCGCTTTGACCATGGCATTTCCGCCAGTCGCCAAAATGAGATTTGTATCCCTGTGTCGCATTAACTCATTTGTAGCTGCGATGGATACCCGATGAATCGCACTGATTGCTCCATCTGGACAGCCAGCTGATTTAGCAGCTTTCTTGATGATTTCAACCGTTTCCTCAATACTCTTAAGAGCATTTGGGTGAGGAGAGAAGACGATACTGTTTCCTGCCTTCAAAGCGATCAAAGCCTTATACATAACCGTTGAGGTCGGGTTGGTTGATGGAATCAAGCCAGCAATGACACCGACTGGAACCCCAACTTCCAAGACTTTCTTTTCCTTGTCTTCGCTGAGAACCCCAACCGTTTTCATATCCTTGATTTCTTCAAGAATACCTTTGGAAGCAAGAGCATTTTTCAATACCTTGTCTTCCCAGCGGCCAAAGCCAGTTTCCTGAGCCGCCATTTTTGCTAGGCGTTCACGCTCATCATAACAAGCTTTCGCTACTACTTTTACAATGGTATCAATTTGCTCTTGGCTCATTTTAGCAAGTTCTGCTTGGGCTTTCTTTGCATCCCGAATCAAATTCCTTACTTCCTGAATCGATACCAAATCTTTATCTTCTAAAAACATCCGCAATTACTCCTCTCCTATTGTTTCCATCAAAGTCTCAACCAGAAGTTTCTTGTTGGCAAATTTGATTTCTTTCTTGCTGAGACGGATACCTTCTTGATGATAGGCAAGGCTGCGTAGTTCGACGACTTTTAGTTTTTCCAGTCCTTCTCTGGTGTAGGTCCTTGTCTCTCCTTCAAGCTTCTCTGCTGGTTCAGCCTTAGTTTCCTTTACAGGCTGAGGCTTTTCTTCGATTTTTTCTGAAGGGATTGTTTCCGCCGTAGAAGCAATCTCTTTTTTAGCTGTTTTACTGTTTCTCTTTGGTACAAAGAGAAGGTCTGTCTGATTATCCAGCCTAGAAATTACATGGCTGGCCAGATAGTAAGGTTTATCCTGTACCAACTCAACTGCCGCATCAACCGCTGAGCGGACTGCACTGACATCGCCTATCAATTGAACCGTGTTCAAACCAGCTTTGACCGTTTCAATATTAAGCAATGATACATTGGCAGCCTTCAAAGCCGCATCTGCCGCAACTACAGCACCTAGATAACCTTTTACTTCAATTAAACCTAGTGCTCTATCTGCCATTTAATCAACTCCTAATCAATAACTTTTAGGATCATTTGCTACTGCGATAACTGCATTCGCAAATGCATCACAGGCAGCTCGGCAGGCTGACTGTGATCCGACCAGAAGTCCGCCGGCAAAGTTGGTTTCACTCGGTGGGCCGTAGAAGGCACCAACCTGCACATCTGCCGCTTTCAAAGCTGCATCCAGTGCCACCATAGCTTCACCCGGTGGAGCAATCAAGTAAGCAATTGCTGTTCCTTCTTCTGCATTAGCTCCCTCAGACAAGTAAGAACCCGCACGAGAGATACAATGAGCAAAATAAGGAATGCTGTCATCATCATTGGCACTATAGAAGCTAGCCCCATTTTCGATTTCATAGACTGCTACATCCAGACCGCTGCGAACTTCTTCTGGGTTTGGACCAGCCAAGATACCGATGACTTCACCAGCTAGCTTAGTTGAAGCGTTGCCTGCACCAGCATACATACTGCGTGCATAGACTACTTCAACATCTGCTGCCTTGGTTGCTTCATCCAAGGCTACATAAGTGACATCATCACAGTCAGAAGTGATAATTCCCAGGCTTCTGTGATGTGGTTTAAGCTCCAAAGAAGCTGCCAAACCTGCATCCACGTTTGAAATCAGAAGGGCACTTAATACATTTGCACCTAATCGATCATTTTTCAAAGCCACTACCTCCTATTATTTCAAATCAATTCCTGATTTCTTATTATCAAGAATCTTCTTAATGATTTCTGCTACATAGGCTCCAGCTTCAACGGCTGGTGTTCCGCCTTTATGAATATTGGAAACAACGGTCCGTTTCGCTTCTGGCATGCCGACCGTTGGCTTGTAAGCCAGATAAGCACTCATAGACTCAGCTGTTACCAGACCTGGACGCTCACCAACCAGCATACAGATAACTTCTGCACCAGTCAGCTCTGCGATTTGGTCCATAGCCGCAACCCGAGCATGCTTGATAAAGAGCACTTCGCCAAAGTCCAGTCCGAACATTTTCAGACCTTGCTTCAGAGCTGGCAGGAAGTCTTTGACGTTAGCCTCGATAGCTGATGAGCTAAGACCATCACCAACGACAATCTGAACTTTGGCATTAGGTTTACATTTTTCCTTGATAATCGCCTGCTGATCTTCAGGGAAGATGCGGCCAAAATCTGGACGTGTCAAATATTCATCTTTAGTAGTCGCCTTAGTCTGTACAGGAATGAAGCCCATTTCCTTGACAAAGTCATCAGATACGTAAGAGAAGACCGCATCCTGAGCTGCCGCATGGTCTGCACGGAAACGCAAAACACTTTGTGTCTTGTAGCGATCACCTGCCCGCCACAAGCCCAAACGTGCCGGAGTAAATTTCTTAATCTTGCGGTAGGCTTCTTCATTGATGGCATTAGGCACCAAGAACTGTTCCTGAATATCTACTTCTGTTATATCAGGAATGATGCCATCTTCAATCACTGAAGTGTCTTGTTTGACTTCTTCCTGCAGAGAAACCGCAGGTTTTTCTGCTTTGTTCTGGTCAGTCGCTGCTGTTTCTTTAACAGCTGAGTCGCCGCCCATCTCATTTAACAATGAGCGAATCATTTCTTTTAATTGCAATTCATCCACAATGATTTCCTCCTTGCTAATTTGATTTCATAAAGATGGAGCCGTCTCCGCCGATTTCTGTCAGGTGACCATCTTCCATCAAGCCCATCTTTTCCATCCACTCTTCAAATTCCTTGATTGGACGTTTGTTGAGAAGTGAACGCATGGTTGCTGTTTCATGGTAACCAGTTGTTTGATAGTTAAGCATGATATCGTCACCATGAGGAATCGCCATGATGTAGTTAACATTAGCTGCTCCGAGAAGAACCAAGAGATTTTCAGCGTCGTTTTGGTCAGCCTTCATGTGGTTAGTGTAACAGATATCACAACCCATTGAGATACCGGTCAGTTTGCCCATGAAGTGGTCTTCCAAACCAGCACGGATAACCTGCTTAGAATCATAGAGATATTCAGGTCCGATGAATCCAACAACGGTATTTACCAAGAATGGATCGAAGCGTTTAGCGAAACCATAACAACGAGCTTCCATAGTCACTTGGTCTGCTCCATGGTGAGCGTCAGATGAAAGTTCAGAACCTTGACCTGTTTCAAAGTACATGACATTTGGTCCAGCAGCTGTTCCCACTTTCAGAGCTGTATCCCAAGCTTCTTGAATGATCTTAGCATCAAAACCAAAGGCTTCATTTCCTTTTTCAGATCCAGCGATAGATTGGAAGACCAATCCTGTCGGAGCACCTTGATTCATAGCTTCAATCTGAGTAGTAACGTGAGCCAGTACACAGTGCTGAGTTGGAATCTTGTACTCTTCGATGAAGTCGTTAAACTTATGCAAGACACGTTTGGTACTTTCCACAGAGTCGTCTACTGGGTTCAATCCCAAAAGAGCATCCCCACATCCATAGGCAAAACCTTCCATAGTAGAAGCCATGATACCGTCTGGATCGTCTGTGGTATGGTTTGGTTGAAGACGAGAAGAGAATGTTCCCGGCATACCAATCGTTGTATTGGCATGTTTGGTAATGACAATCTTATTGGCAGCTACAATCAAGTCCAAGTTGGTCATCAACTTAGCAACCGCTGCTACCATTTCAGAAGTCAACCCACGAGACAGCCACTGAATGTCTACGTTCTTAGTCTTGTTATCCAAGATCCATTCACGCAGCTCTTCCACTGTCCAGTTCTTAATCTTTTCGTAAGTACGAAGATTGACATCGTCAATGATAATTCGTGTTACCTCATCTTCTTCATAAGGCACTACCGGATTATTGAACAAATCAGACAGTTTTAGCTGAGCTAGTACAACCTTAGCAGCGACACGCTCCTCGGCAGATTCTGCTGCTACTCCGGCTAGTTGATCCCCGGATTTGTACTCATTGGCTTTGGCCAGCACTTCTTTTACGGATTTAAATTCGTAAAGCCGACCAAACAATTTTGTTTTCAAAATCATGGATTACTTCCTCCTTTGTGTAAATAAAAGTTTAATTAAACACCAATGTTTTCACGACAATCGGTAGGACCGAGCCTTCAATGACTGGATTACCAATATCGATATAGTCGCCATTTTGAACATCCACTGAGTCAATACAAACAAATGGATAATCCTTAGGCAATTGAGCAAAGAGACATTGACCTAGAACCTTGGCCATATCTTCTCTGACCACCACTAGCAGCGGAATTTTCTTTTCAATGCTTTCGCTCATTCCCTTGACAATTGCCTCTGCGTATTCCAAAACCCGGGCGAAGCTTGGGCTTTTTTCTCCATTGATAGCCAAAGCCACCTGCTGGACTTCATTTTCCAGTGTGAACCAGGCCACCTTGTCCCTGATAATCTGCTGCAGCCCCTCCTTATCCTCATGCTCATCAGAAGCTGCCAGCTTGAGAACTGGAATGTTCTTAATAGGAAGGATATCGGAGATGTAGGTAATGGTACTGCCGCTGACATCGGTCGTATGGCTGCCGGCTCCAACAACGGTTGCCCGGATGGTCTCAGCTGACTGGATGACTTTCTTTTGATCAAAAATCTTGGATTTGCTCAGTGCCCTGCCAAGCAGGATACCGATATCCCCATAGCGGAAATCATCCGCCGAGGTTGTTTCCAAGTATATTCCATCAGCCACACCACCAGAGAAAGATACGCAGTGGAGATCATAGTTCAACTTGAGACCGTGGTTGGTCTGTAGGAGCTCATAGTAAGGACTGTGATTGTCAATTCCTACAGACTGTTCTAATACGGAGACCATTTCTTGAATCAGCCGATCCAAATCACCCCGATGGACTGTTTCACCAACTGCCAGCTGAAGCCTCTGCTCTGCAATGATAGTCTGCAGTTTTGGAGCAATATAGCTAATCCGCTGGGTCTGCGGATCCATCTTTATCAGCCGACCTCCGATATCAAAACACCCTGTATCAATCACATCTCCTTCTCGGAAGACCGCCAGATTGGAAGTCCCCCCACCAATATCAATATTGACAACTGATGTATGATGCTCTTGAGAATACTGATGGCTGCAGGCCCCTTTACCAGCGATGATACTCTCAAGGTCTGGCCCAGCCGTCGCAACGACAAAGTCACCAGCGTAGCCACTCAGTGCTTGGAGCACCTGACTGGCATTTTCCTTGCGAGCCGTCTCACCAGTAATGATGACTGCTCCCATCTGAATATCTTTTTTCTGAATGCCTGCCTTCGCATACTCATTCAGAACAAAGTTTTTGATCTTATCCACCTCGATCAAAAGTTGATCCGAAATTGGTGTGAAGATAATTTCACTTTTATAAAGAACTTTTTTATCTGTAATATAGACACGAGGAATAGTAAACACAGAAGCAATATTCTCGATGGTAAGCTCTGACAAGATCAGCTGTGTAGTGGCTGTCCCGATATCGAGCCCCACACTCAAAATTTTATCTGACATACTAAAAACCTCCAAAAAAAGACGCTCAAAGCAATGCAAACAAACAGAGTTCATTTACATTCTTCAAGCGTCATTGCTTTTTCGACTGACATCATTGTTAGTCGGTAGTATTTATTTTTTAAAACGAATGGTCGTTGTCGTCCCCTCATGGTCTGAGTGGATAGACAAGGTTCCAAACAATTTTCCTTGGACAAAGCGCTCCACCAAGAGTAGACCCAGATGATTCTCAAAGGAATGCTCTTGATTGTAACCGCTACCATTATCCAGTGCTTTTAAAGTTATTATATCATTTTTAAGTCCAACCTGCAAATGGATTTGCGGTTTTTCTGGATGTTTTTTTTCCTTAAAAGCATGTTCATAGCTGTTCTGCAGTAATTCATTGACGATTAGCGCCAGTGAAGTAGCCCGGCTGCTGTCAAGACAGAGTTCCGGTTTCAAGCTGTAGGTCAGGGCTATTTCCCTATGCCCAGAAAAACAGTGCTGGACATTTTCGATAACTTCCTTCAGCAGATGCTCAATCTGAATGCTGTCATCCTGCTGAGAAGACAGGAGCTCGTGAGTCGCCGCTATGGAGAGCACACGATTCATACTGTCATTAAGAGCTTTTTTGGTGTCTGCTCCTGGACTTTGCTGAGCTTGTAGTCGCAGCAAGGAAACAACGGTTTGCAAGTGATTCTTTACCCGGTGGTTCATTTCACGAATGGTAGTTGCATGGGTTAAGAGCTGCGCTTCCTTTTCCTTGATGTCTGTAATATCCTTACAGATCATGACCACATTTTCACTCTCAGCCAGCAGGTAGCGCTTGACCAAAAAGCAATAAGTGCCATAATGCACCTCAACTTGGTGAGGTTTTTCTTGAGGGGCTTGCGGTCCCAGTTGCTGTATTTCTTCAAAAGGCAGACTGTCTAAAACCAGATTGCTATAGTGCATTCCCTCAATCGAGTCCATATAGCCTAGCTTATGGCGATAAGAATCGGCAGCTGCTTGATTGAAATACTTGAGATAGCCCCTTCGGTCAAAGACCAGACAAGCTTCATCTATATAATCAAATAAAACAAACTGCTCTTGGGCTGAAATCTCAGGATTGCTCCGTAACTCAAAACCGCCGTCCTCTTTATCTAAAGAAAAGTGGTCTGGTAAAGTCTGGGGAGCATTTCTTTCGATAATCAACGTTCCAATGACGCGCTCTTCTCTCACTATCGGAAAGACCGTCTGATGGATGGCTAAGCCCTCCTGCGATCTGGCCAAAAGCCCAATCGAGGGAGCGCCCGTCTCCAAGGTCCGGATAACACCTGGCTCATTTTCCAGATAGGCCATAGCACCTACGACCGAGTTTTCGTACAAGCTGAGCTTGCTTTCCGGTTTTTTGTGAAAGATGACAATGGCATGTTCCGAAAAGATATTCTTTACGTCAATGAAGACATCTTCATTGGCATAAGCTGAGTTTTTCAATAATTCGTCAGCCTGTTGGACAAGATGCTCGATATCAGCCTCATCCAAATTTGTCTGTTCCTGACAAAGCTGCTTTATCTTATCTTTATACATCATTACACATCATCTTGGAGCACCAGCAATTTGGCAATCTCAATCATTGGCACTCTCTTTTGCATACTAATTGTCCGAATGCGCTTGAAAGCTTCTGGCTCTGATAAATGATCACGAGCCATCAGCAAGCCTTTGGCCTTTTCAATCACAATCCGATCGTCTATCTTTTTCGACAGCTTGACCATTTCATTGGACATCTGCTGAAGCTGGCGGCCCTTCTCAATGCAGACCTCTACCATAGGAATCAAGGACTTGGCATCCAAAGGTTTAACCAAGTAAGCACTAATCCCATTGGTTTTAGCTTTTTGAACATAGTGTTCATCACTGTAGGCTGACAGTAGAATCACACTGTAGGCTAAAGCATCTTCGAGTATTTTCTTACCCGCTGTCAGGCCATCCAGAAGCGGAAGTTTGATGTCCATTATGACCAAGTCACAACGATATTTCTGACACAAATCAATAGCCTCAAAGCCATCGGATGCCTCAGCCACCACTTCATAATCAGCTGCTTCTAATATATTTCGGATATCTAATCTTACAATTGGATCATCATCAACAATTAGTATTCTGCCCTTCATACTTCCCCTCGACAGTTTGATTTTTTATGTCCGCGTTACGACAGTGCTGGAGAAGCCTAAAATCTCTTCCAGACCTTGTAAAACGGCAATGAGAGCTGCCTCAACAGAAGAAACGTCACCTGTCATCACGACAGAGCCGCTGAAACGATCCACAAAACCAACTTGAACATCCGCAGCCTTGGTCGCAATATCAACCGCAATGATAGCCGCTTCACTCGGAGTGATCGTCAAGATTCCAATCGCATCCTTGATTTCTGCCTGCAATCCCAATTTTTCAAAAATGACTTCATCAGGATTAGCGATAAGGTGCGCCAAGGTCACTTGTTTCCCAGGAACGTATTCCTGTATCATTCTTTGTTTTTCTTCCAATTTAGTAAACCTTCTTCATGATTTTAAACGTTCAGAAGTGTACTGCATGCTCTTAATCATTATACAATAATTTTGGCATAACAGCAATTCAGAGGATTAAAACGCTTTCTCTAATACTTTAAGCAGTTCTTCTGCTGTAGGGACGCGAGGGTTAGTCGGAGTACAGCCATCATGCAGAGCAGCTTCTGAAATTTCTACCTTGTACTGAGCAAAAGCATCTGCTTTCACACCATATTCTCTTAGAGAAGTTGGCATCTCCAGCTTTCTTTGTAGTTTCTTGATGGCTTCAACCAGCTGTCTTACTCCTGACACAGGACTTGAAGCACTGCATCCCAGTAGTTTGGCAATATCTTGATAGCGGCTCGCTACAGTCTTGTCTGTCGCCTGCCGGTTCCGATTGTTGAATTCGATACCAGCATTATACTGAATGACATAGGGCATTAAAATACTGTTTAAACGACCATGAGGTACATGGAACTTAGCTCCTGCCGCATGTGCCAGACTGTGATTGATACCCAAAGAAGCTGTGTTAAAGGCCATACCAGCCAGAGTGGATGCTGCATGCATCTTTTCACGCGCTTCTACATCCTGACCATTTTTGTAGGCTTTAGGCAGGTATTCAAAGACCAGCTTGATTGCCTTTTCAGCCAAGGCATCAGAGAAGTCCGTAGCCTTGGTCGATACATAAGCTTCAATGGCATGGGTCAATACATCCATTCCAGTGTCAGCCGTTATGTTACCAGGAAGTGACAGAACCAAATCCGCATCTAAGATTGCAACATCCGGAAGGATTTCTTTGGTCACTAAAGGATATTTGGTCCCTCTCTCTGCATCCGTGATTACAGAAAAGGACGTTACTTCAGATCCAGTTCCGCTTGTTGTAGGAATGGCAATGAGAATGGCCTCTGAGAAGGCACCCTGCTTCTTGGCAAAATAATACATAGCCTTGGAAGCATCAATGGCAGAGCCTCCGCCAATAGAAAGCACAATGCTGATTGGCTTGTCTCCAGCACTCTTGATGCCAGCCACAACCGTTTCGATTGGCGGATCAGGCACAATATCTGTGAAAACAACAATATCATTGCTGTCATCAAAGTTGGCTAAAATAGCATCCAGCGTGCCAGATGTCTTCAAAAAAGGATCGGCAACGACTAAAATATGCTCGTTTTTATAATGGCTTAATTGCTGCAGAGCGCCCTTGCCCACATGCAATTCAGTCTTATAGGAAATCTTATACATCTTTTCTCCTTTCTGTTGTATCTGTTTTTAAACAAAAAGAAACTATATGAAAATAAGACTGCTCCCCTACACACGTCACAGCATTTTCATATAGCTTCATTGCTTATTTATCTTCAGTACCCCTTTGTACTATATTGAATTATAACACAAAAGCGCTTTCATGGCAATGAAAAAGTCGTTAATATAAGAAATTTTTAGTGCCGCTTCTCCTTGCAAAGCCAAGCTTATTTGAAGAATTAAATTTTTATTAAAATTTAGTTCATTTTCCTTGTAATTCCCTGTGAAAGGTGTTACAATCTAGTTACTAGGAAATTGATTTTAGTACTTTTAAGGATATGGAAGTCTGGTGCAAATCCAGCGCGGTCCCGCCACTGTGATAAGCTTTTCAGCTTTAAGTCAGGTCTTTATTCTTAAATTTTAGTAGATTTCATGCCTCGATGTAAGGTAGTGATGTCAGTTTGGAACAAACATTTTAACTTAGTTTCCATTATTGACTCTACGTTTAAGTACGTTAATTTTCTAAAGATGAGGTTTCACTTGTCTTTCTGCAAAGGAGCAGAGTCAATAATTGGAAAGCTAGTGCTAATCAACGAAGCTTAGCATGAAGATACGATGGTGTATAAGCGGCTTTCTTTTTTAGAATATCAAAATAAGTTCTGTCCTTCCAAGACTTGGTAAAGTCAATTTGGAAAGACAGAACTTTTTCTGTTTCTTTTTATCACTGGCGCTTGCTTGCCCAACGCTCAACATCCGCCTTAGTAATATTGTGGAAGACCTTGGCACCTCTTTCATAGGCGATGTCTTCCTGGTTTTTAGTAAAGTTGATTACTCGAGCCAAGGCAAAGAAGTAATCTGATAGACGGTTGACAAAAATCAGGACATTATTGTTAATTTCTGTAGTCCACATAGCCCCTACGATATGACGCTCTGCCCGTCTTGCAATGGTCCGAGCCACATGAATCATAGAAGCAATCTCGTCACCGCCTGGCAGGATAAACCTTTCCAGAGCCGGTGGAATTTCTGCGTAGGTATCAATCCTCTCCTCAATCCAGTCAATCAGCTGCTGATCGACTTTATAAGGGTAAACTCCCTGAGGAGTAGAGAGGTCTGAACCACAGTCAAAGAGATAATGCTGCAGCTGGAGCAGCTCATCTCTCAGCTTATCATCCTTGTCCAGCTTGGTAATGGTATAACCAATCCAAGAGTTCAGCTCATCAATGGTTCCGTAAGCATTAACTCGTTCCGCATCCTTGGCAACACTTTGACCGCCAACTAGCTTGGTCAAGCCCTTGTCACCTGTTTTTGTATAGAGTTGCATATTTTTCCTCCTTTAAGTCACATTTTTGCGAATATCAACATAATCTTCTTCTTTCAAGCTGCCTTCTGCAAAGGTTGGCATATGCTCCATGGTATAAACAGCATTTTCCAGCAGAAAGAAAGCCAAAGGACAACCCGAGCCTTCACCCAGTCGCATGTCCAGCAAAAGCATGGGCTCCAGTCCTAGAAAGTCACTGACCAGTCTGTAAGCAGGCTCCGTCGATGCATGAGAAGCAAAACTATAGTCCAAGACATGAGGAGTCAGCTGATGGGCAATCAAAAGCCCCGTCAGAGAGATAAGACCATCCACTACACAAGGCAACTGATAGTGGGCACAGGCAAGATGAGTGCCTGCCATAGCCAGCATATCTAGCCCACCAAGCTTAGCGGTCAGATCCAGAATATCTCCATAAGGAGCGTGACGATCCAGACACTGCTGGATAACGGCTGTTTTATGAGCCTTCATATCCTGAGTCAGACCAGCTCCATAGCCTGTGACGTCCTCTGCTTTGAGACCGAGAACTGCCGCTATGACAGCAGCAGAGGTGGTGGTGTTGCCAATCCCCATTTCTCCTGTTCCAAAGAGACGATATCCGTCTTTAATCAAGGCCTCTGTCTTCTTGTAGCTGACTAGAATTGCCGCTACAGCCTGCTCGCGAGTCATTGCTGGCTCCTCGAGCATATTACGAGTCCCGTGACAGACCTTGTCCTTATTTTCCTCAAAGATATCCTTCTTGCAGCCAATGTCTACCAGACAGATGTCTGAACCTGCATGTTTGGAAATAGCACACAAGCCTGATTTCCCTGCTAGAATATTACACGCAACTGTGTAGGTCGTTTCCTGAGGATTGGCAGAAACGCCTTCAGCCACGATGCCATTATCTGCCACGTAGACGAGAACAATCTTCTTCTCTAAATCAATGGGACCAGAAAACATGGCATGCAAGCGAGCATAGATAGTCTCGAGCTTTCCCAAGGACCCCGGAGGTTTCCCTAATTGATCACAATAGCGCTGGCCTTCTTGAACCTTGTCTTTGTCTAATGGAAGAATCTGCTCAATAATTTTTTCTAAGTCTTTCAAACTAGTCTGTCTCCTCCCTGACCGGCTGCACCCCTTCAAAAATAATCCTGCTCAAGGTCCGAGTCTGATAATAAGCCCCACTGGCTGAGCGAGCTAGTTCAGCCTCTAGCTTAGGCAAGACTTCTAGCTGTTCCCTGCTCAGCAACAGACCAACCAATGTACCACTATGGGCAACATTGAGACCTAAACACTGGTATTTTTTTACCAAAGCCAGTAATTCTTTCAGATAGGGTTTGGGCAGCCGTTTGTTATTCAACAAAGCACTATAGCTCGCTAAATGTCCAAGTTTTTCCAAACTCTTCTCCTGACAAGCCTCCTGAAAGAGAGGAAACAAACGCTTAGACTCCTCAGCCGGATAGCTAGGACTGTCCTTCATCCGAACCAAGTCAAGAGTTGTCACCATCTCCACAGGCTCCAAGATATAAACATTGAGCTCCGGTCGCCAGTCTGTCTGCCAGACCACTTGACCAGTCAGGGGATTAATGACCGTCCAGTCCGCAAAAGCCACCGAGTCAGTAGGCTCAATCTTGGCACAGAGATGCGTCAAATCTGCCGCCTTTAGAGGCTGCTTTCGTCCCAGAGCAGCTGCCTGCAGGCAGCTAATCATATCAGCTGTGCTGCTAGAATAGCCCTTGCTGATAGGCAGGTCAGACTCTTGCACAAAAGAGAAATCATTGGACTCAGGCAGGAGCTCCAAAGCTCGCCTTACCTTTTCACCTTGGGCTTGCCTTGCGAGAGACCAAGCCTCGTCCAATCTCACTCGACTGCGCTTCTCAATCCCATAGGAGAGCAGGACCTCCTGCTCCCCTACTAAACCTTGAAATAATTCACCGCAGGAACCTGGACAGGAAACGATTACTTTAGTCATAAGCGGCCTCTTTCGCCAAGACCTCTGTCAGACAAGCCAGAAGCTGTTCATTCTCCTGATGGCTACGGATGGCTATGCGGTAATGACGTTCTGTCAGATCATGATAATTTTGACAGGAACGGATAAAAATCTTTCTCTGCCGAAGCTCCTGACGCAGATCTAGCCGACCTAAATATTCAAAGAAGATATAGTTGACACTAGGCTTGACCAGTCGAATCTGTGAAAATGCAGTCAGCCCTTGAAAAAGGAAATCTCTTTCTACTCGAAGCCACTGCTTGGTAGCTTCCTGATAGGCCTGATCTTTCAAAAGGACAGGCAGGGCGTGATCCGCCATAGCATTGACCGACCAAGGAGCGCGGCTCCCCTCTATCTCATCAAAGCAAGTCGGATGGCAGCTGAGAGCGTAGCCCAATCTCAGACCAGGAATAGCATAAAACTTGGTCAGAGACCGCACCACTACTGCATTTGGATAGGCAGCCAGACAGGAGACAAAGCTATAGTCCCCCTCATCGTCCAGAAAGTCCATAAAAGCCTCATCCAATATCAAAAAGATTCGCCGTTCCTGCAGGTCCTCAGCCAGCTTTTCTAGCTCAATACGCCGAATCAAGGTACCCGTCGGATTATTAGGATTGCATATGAGTACAGCGTCTCCCGCAGTCAGTGAATCCAAGGCTGGCAACATGTCAGCTAGATTCCACTCATAGGATGGAGAAGGAAGGCTAAAGCGCTCCACCTTGGCCTGCACTTGCGAAAAGGCTTTTTCATATTCCATGAAAGTAGGGCTCAGAGTCAGGACTGTCTTTGGACGCAGGAAGCGGGCCAGCTCATAAAAGACTTCTACCGCACCATTTGCCAGTAGGACATTGTCCCTTTCTAGGGCATGATGATGTGCCAAAAGATCTCTGGAGTGGCTGTAGCCGATGTCTGGATAATGAACCAGCCAATCAATGGACTCGGTCAGACAAGCCCTCAGCCTTTGAGAAATCCCCAAAGGATTGATATTGGCACTGAAATCCAGACAGTCTTCTAGAGAAAAACCAAATTCCTCAGCCAAAGCTGCCGCATTTCCCCCGTGCTCTACTTTCATAAAAAGACATTCCTTCCTCGTTTCCTTGTTAGAATCTAGTATACCATATTCGGCTTTTCGTCCCTAGTCTGACTCCAGATAAGCCTGGAGACGGTCAATTCCTTCATTTTCCGTCGCTGATATTTCAAAAATTTCCTTGGCTCCAGCCGCTTTCAGCTGCTGCCGTGCTTTTTCGATTTGCTCCGGCTGTTCAGCCATATCAATCTTGGTGACAATACCAATCACTTCTTTATTGAAGAGGGAAGAAAAGCCTTGAGGAAAGGTCTGCATCTGATTAGAAGCCGCCACCAATAGACCAATCACATCAGCTTCTGTTGCCGTCACGTTCAGAGCATTATAATACTTACGATGCTGGAGAAATTCTCCAGGCGTGTCAATGATGGCATCATAGAACTCAATAGCCTGAGTCTTAAAGTAGCTTAGCTCCAATCCTTTCAGTCGCTGAGTCAGAGTTGTCTTACCCACTCCGACCGGACCGACAAACATGATTTTTTTCATACTTTGCATCCATTCCTCTCTATGACAGGGAACTGCCTGCTATCTGCTTAGCTGGGCTTCCTTACTATCTAGTTTGATAGTTTCCCTGCCGTTGAGCAGTACACCTTTATTTTCATCGCGGCCTTGCAGATAGTAAAGAGCATCTTCCTGACCGTATGTTTCAATTGCCTTAGTTTGCAAAAGACCGATTCCCTTGCTAGGATCTCTCAAAAGATTGAAGATAATACCCATTTGCAGTTTAGGGAAGTCCTTGAGCATAGCATAGTCGCCATTACTGTCACCGGCAATCAGGATTGGTTCTTGATTGTCATGATTGACAGCAATCAGCTTCTTGATGGTCTCTGTCTTGCCCTCACCTTGAGTCTGAGCATAGTTGGTATCATATTCTGGCTGAATTACTCCCTTGTCATCCTTTTTCAGGCGCATAGCAGTAACATTTTCTTTAGGAATATTGTAGCCATACTTAGAATTGCTAGCATAAGGGATAATCACATCGATATAAGACGCTGAGCAGATATAGACATCAATGCCGTTAGCCATCAGGGTCTTGTAGAGATTTTGCATTTCCTTGACCGAGCGAACACCGCGCTTGAAGGTCACAGCGATTTGGCCTGACTCACCTTTCAAGCCTTCTGGACTTTCCCAAGTTTCAGAAGTCAGCTTGTCTTGGAGAGCTTGGTCAATAGACTTTTCAGATAGAGCTTGAACTTCTTCAGAAGTCATACCTGCATAGAGGTAGGTCACCCATGGATAACTGATGTCAGAGCTGAAGGTATCACCAATCGCTTCGTAAAGATAGCGGAGTTTAGCAGCAAAGTCTTGGTATTCATCGGTCTTTTTGACTTCTTCCAGAGACTTGTCTCCTTGCATTCCCTTATAGCTATTGTAAATAACCGTGTAGTCAGAAAGCAGGTCAGCCGCAATCTTGTCAATGTTCACTGGTTCACCATCTTTGTTATGGTAATCCTCAACAAAATCGTCGCTCGGTATATTGGTCCGCACTGCTTGATCAAATTCTTCCGGCGTCATCTTAAAGGCCAGATTTTCAATTTGATAGGTAAAGGTTGCTTCGCCAATATCGTTAATGACTGTCGTATTGTCCCAGTCAAAGACGGCATAAGGTTTTTTATTTTTATCATAGCTAGAGCTGGTGTTCCCATTCTCCTTGATGAGCTTAGTCAGGCGGGCATAAAGCTTGTCTTCCCAGACGCCCTTATCCAAAGTCTTAGCCTTGTCCTTATCCGTTGTCTCTGTCTTAGCCGAGGATGACTCAGTCGTCGTCTTATTATTCCCCGCTTGACAAGCTCCCAGAAGCAAAGCCAAACTACAAAGCAGCACAATTCCTTTTGTCCGCATAGAAACAATCCTCCATAAAAAATAATAGTGCGCAAAAAAATGGCATAGAAACCCCCTTTGATTCTGAAACACTCGCTTCATTGCGATCAAATCAGGCTTCCTTGCCATTTTCTATACTGTTATTATATTATAAACTATCTGATTGACTTTGTCAATGAAGCGCTTTCAGATTTATAACAAAATAAAGGCAGAGAAAATTATTTCTCTACCTTAGCAAACTTTTAGAATATAAACGCTATAACTGTTTAACTACATAGGGTATATTCGGTACACCACTCAAATTTTTGTCAGCTACTAAAAGAACTCAAATCAGCTCATCACTTTTCGGATGCTTCTTTATATAAATAGCTGCATAAACCGCATCTACCATGACAGCTGGCAGCGTTAAGGTTAACAAAATTCCCAATAAAACACCAAAAGCAATCTGAATATAGCCCGTTAGGAGGGAGGGAATGATTGTTGCTCCCGCAAAAGCTACGGCAAAATTATTCCACCATGTTTTCTTTCTATCTCCCTCTTTTACTTGATTAAAAGCCCAGACTTTTCCTTGATTCTTTGGGAGATAGTACCAAGTATAGAGACCACATGCAAAGATAAAAAGAAGTAATATAAAGATAACATAAATTGGAGTGAGAGGGGATTGATATATCTCCTTAGCTCCTATAGGACTACCGTCTGAAATAACCATTAGTAAACCAATAAAATTTAGACCTATCACTAAGCTTAACACTGTGAGGGCTATCAAATAATATGTTAAAGCCTTCCATGCGTTTACCAAATAGGGAATAAAAGAAATGATAATACCTAATATATTCACAACACCGCAAAACAAAGAAAGTCCTTTAAAGATACCTAGATTGTCTTCATAAGTTCCACCCACATACAGAAAACCAGTTAATGCTAAAGCAATCCATGGATAAATCTTAATGTATCCTAAACTGACACCATGTGTGATCAAAGGACCATGGTATCTTTCTCTTTCTATATTAGTAATCTTTGCTTTATCTTTTCTATTTTTCTTTACCATTAAAGAAACAAACCTCCTACTGTTTTAAACCATGATCGCTTTTCTCAACTCCTCTTTTGCTTGTTGAACAATAAATAACTGTTCATTCTCTTTGGCCAATTCCTCAAAGCATGTCAGCGCCTTTTCTTCATCATGATTGAGCCGCGCATTTAAGCCTTTGTAGTAAAGATTAAACAAATAAGAAAACTTATTTTTAGCAGAATGAGTCTCAAAAAAAGGATTAGGTTGTTTATTTATTACTAAATCATGAATTGCCTGCATTTCTCCTAACAAAGAATCTTTGAGCTTTAAAAGAGACTTTCTATTAGTCTCCACTCCTTGCAGACGAGACAGCCAATATTGATACTTCTCCTCATCAGCTAAATGAATAGAACACAGTATCAATTGTCTAAAAATCGTTAGCTGTCTAAAAGTAGTTACTTTCTCTAAACTATGATTTGAAAGCGTTGTTTCCAATATACTCAGAGCATCTTTAAATCTTCCTTCGGCAAGCTCTATCCTACATTTTCTAAATGTAGTAAAATAGATAGTTTCCGTTTTTTTTCCAGGTTTGCAAATCCCCACAAAGTATCTATAGGCATCCAAATCAATATCCTCTAAAAATAGATTATTGGTTCGGAGTGCCCATTGTATTTCTCCATAGATGTAATAGGCTAAAAGAAAAACAAAAGCTATCCAGTACCATACGCTGTCAGACTTTAATTTGAGCCATATATAAACTACAAAAATCCAGAAGACAATACCAGAAAGAAGTTGATAAATACTTTTTTTCTTCAATGCTTTATAGCGCTGCTCACCAGTTCCTTGTCTTTGCATCAGCTGATTCCTTCTATTATTTATTTTCTTTTGATTTCATATATTTATAGGATTCTCCATTTTCTTGAACAAATTGAGTTATACCATATATCAATTTTATTGGTTTCCATATCATAATAATAGACTTTACCATTCTCGTGAAAAAGCATGATGTCGGTCTTCATTTATTCTACTCCACTCTTCTTTATATCTATTTCTTGTTTTCTCCAGCCTGTGAAAACTCGAGTATAGTTTAACAAAAGCGGCTGAAAAAATACAATATTGATGCCCACTAAAGAAATTATAGCATAAGCTGTTGGCAACTTGAATAGTCTATAATAATCATATTTAAAAAGTCTTATTATCTTTTATTCATTTCGCAACTCCTGAATTGATATTTTTGTTTCTTCTAAACATCTCAGTATAATTATTATCCATTTTAAATGTTTCTTGATAAACAATCCAGTTATAAAGGATACATTCATATTTCCAGCTTTCCTCTTAATAAAAAAAGGAAATTGTTTCTTCGACAATCCCCCTTCAATTCTACCATTTTTCAGGCACTTGATTTCTCCAGCCTGTGAAAACTTGTGCATAGCCCAATAAATATAAGGGCGTCAATGCGATGCTCAATCCTACCAAGGCAATAATCATATAGATTCCTGACAGCATAAACAGGCGAGTAACGACTGCTACTGCTGCTGACAGGCAGCACAGGACGATAGCATGAATCTGCAAAATGTTGATCTTTTGTTTCTGTTCAAAATATCTCAATTTTGAAACGATCACCATCTGATAGAGCAAATTGATCAGCTGGTAGGACAAACTCAGTATGATAAAAATCAGGAAAAATGCTAGATAATGCTCACCAAAAAAGAGAGAGCCCCAAAAAAGTAATTCAAAATGCAGGAATAGGTAGGAACTGGTCGGAACGACCTGCAGCACCTTGGTATCAAAAAACTTTTGGAACAATAAGAAGGCTAGCAACAAGATAGCGATGTGCCCAATAGTAAACTGCATGACCATCATGCTCCGCTCATGCATCTCACCGCGTAAGAAAATCGAAACGATAAATACCAGCGAGATAAAAAATAACTCAATCAAACCGGCTTTATAAAAATCCAAATTTCTGATTGGACTATCATCCGTAATAAGGACATTCAAAAACTCATAATATCTCTTTTTCATATTATAACTCCCATTTATTAAAAAAATTCCCTAAACTTTGCGGAACTTTCTATAAAAAAATTCCACATTTCATTATATCATACAGTATATAGGCTAAGGAAGTCTTATAAAATATTGGTATATCTATAGAGGAGGCAACCCTTTATCAATCATTCGCCAAGTTGGCATTTTTCCGTTATAATAGTAAGGATGAACATCAAAGAAGAAATTATTAATTTAGCAAAAGACATTGGGATTTCTAAGATTGGCTTTACGACAGCGGATGATTTTGACTATCTGGAGAAATCGCTGCGCTTGGCTGTAGACGAAGGGCGAAATTCAGGATTTGAGCATAAGAATATTGAGGAGCGAATCAAGCCCAAGCTGAGTCTGGCTTCTGCCAAGACCATTATCTCTATCGCAGTCGCCTACCCCCACAAGCTCAAGCAACAGCCTCAGAAAACGGCCTACAAGCGGGGCAAATTCACCCCTAACAGCTGGGGACTAGACTACCACTATGTTCTGCAGGATAAGCTGGATCGGCTTGCCAAGGGAATCGAAGAGCTGACCGCTGATTTTGAGTACAAGGGTATGGTGGACACGGGCGCCTTGGTCGATACCGCCGTGGCCCAAAGAGCAGGAATCGGCTTTATCGGCAAGAACGGCTTGGTCATCTCTAAGGAATTTGGCTCCTATATGTTTTTAGGAGAGCTAATCACCAATCTGGACATTGAACCTGATCAGCCTGTCGACTATGGCTGTGGGGACTGCAACCGCTGCGTGACAGCCTGCCCTACTTCTTGCTTGATTGGCGACGGTACTATGAATGCCAAGCGCTGTCTGTCCTTTCAGACTCAGGACAAGGGCGTCATGGACCTGGAATTTCGAAAGAAGATTAAAACGGTCATCTATGGCTGCGATATCTGCCAAATCTGCTGTCCCTATAATAAAGGCTTGGATAATCCTCTGGCGACAGAGATTGACCCTGAACTCTCTCATCCCGAGCTCCTGCCTTTCTTGGAGCTTTCCAACGGTCAGTTTAAGGAGAAATTCGGTCATGTAGCCGGCAGCTGGAGGGGGAAAAACATCCTGCAGCGCAATGCCATTATCGCTCTGGCAAATGCCAATGATCGCTCTGCCATTCCCAAAATGCTGGAAATTATCGACAAGGGGCAAAATCCCATTCATATCGCTACGGCTATCTGGGCTCTGAGTCAGCTGGTGCGTGAGGTCCGTCCAGAAATGATAGAACTGGTCATGGGCATCAAAAATCCAACACCGCAAATCCAAGAAGAGCAAGGCCGTTTCCTAGAGAAATTTGGCCTAGAAGAAAAGCTTGTGATAGAAAACTAAACCGCTGAGACCTAAATATCTCAGCGGTTTCTTTATTTTTTTTCTTGTTTGCGGATTTCTTTGATAATGGAGCCCATCTTGACTGACTCGTCGCTGAAATAGCGGTAAAGCCGGCCATCGCCATCTCCCATGTAGCTGATAGGAGAAAAGCGGTCACTGCGGAAAGCGTCATTCTCATCAATCAAATCCTCATCAACCACGCGCCGAGTGACACGGGCGATGACATTGGTCAAGGCACCGCATTCGACCATATCCAGCACCTGACACTCAATGGATACAGGGCATTGGTCCACCAGCGGAGCATCCACCGTCTCGCCGATTGTATAGCTAAGACCGGTCAGGGCAAACTTGTCCTTGCGGCTGTTGAAGCCAGCAATTTCAGACTCTTTGGTCAAGTCCTTCTCAGGGACATTGACTGTGAATTGCTGGTGCTTGGTAATCTCTGTAATGGCATTTCCCTTGGTACGCATGGCAATAACCATCATGCTGCCTAAGGAATAAACTGAGCTAGAAGTCGAAATATTATAGCCGTGCACATCGTCCTTGTAGCCTAAAAAGAAGACTGGAAAGCCGAAGTAAAGTTTTCTCGTTTCAAAAGTACGTTTCATATATGTTCCTTTATTTTTAATTCTAAAATAGATTAGCTGGCTGGGGCATGCATCAACAGAAATGTCCCTTGTCGCCTATCAATTTTTTTGTCACAGGGTGATGAGCCTGGATAGGAAGCTCAAACTCTTTTATCTCATCAACGATTTCCCCGTCTGCCATGACCAAAATCCGGTGGCAGAGCGCATAGCTCAGCTTGAAGTCATGCGAGATGAAAAGATAGGTCAGCTGGTATTTCTCCCATAAATCATACAGGAGGCGCAATAACCTGCCTTGAACAATGGGATCCAGGCCACTTAGAGCCTCATCAAAGATGAGAATATCTGGCTTTAAGAGCAGGCCACGGGCGATGCAAATCCTCTGGAGCTGACCGCCACTGAGCTGGCGCGCTGGCTGATTCAGATAGCTTTTGTCTAGACCGACGTCTTCTAGAATGGCTTCTATCTCTTCTCTAGCCACATCTTTTGGCAGCGCCTCTGTCAAGACCTGCTCTACTGTAAAGTGCGGATTAACCGAATGGAGCGAGTCCTGAAAAACCAGCAGAATTCTCACGCCAGACTTTTTGACTGAGTAAGGCTGGCCATCCAGGAGAATCTCACCCTGGCTAGGCTTTTCTAGACCAATCAGCAATTTAGCCAGTGTGCTCTTGCCACTGCCGCTCTCGCCCATCAGACCGATAATTTCACCCTTCTGGACGGAGAAGTCACAGTCTTTGACTACCATTTTGCCATCGAATTTTTTAAATACATGTCTACATTCCAGCATCTTGTCTCACCAACCGTTCGTATGGATTTCCTAAGATAAGGTCTTGACTATAGGATTGCGAAGGACTTTCGAGGAGCTTGGACACTGGCCCTTCCTCCATGATAGCCCCCTGATACATGACAAGCATCTTGCCTCCTAGCTCTCGCGCTAAATGATAATCATGGGTCACTGTGATGAGAGTCTTTCCCTTAGCCAGCTGCTCCTTTAAGATGAGAATAATCTGCTCGCGATTGTGGATATCTAGAGCTGAAGTTGGCTCATCCAAAATGATGGTTTCTGGCTCTAGGCAGAGCAAGATAGCCAACATGACCCGCTGCAGCATACCGCCACTGAGCTCAAAAGGATATTTCTTCAACAGTTCTTCCGGCTCTCCCAGTCGCACCTCTTTCATGGAAGCTATTGCCTTATCTATACAGGCCTCTTTTGAAATCTTGCTATGGCTGCGCAGGGTTTCCCAAAAATGGCTTTGAATGGTCTGAAAGGGATTAAACATAGCCATCGGATTTTGAGACATATAGGCCACTTGACTGCCTCGTAGCTGCTGCCAAGCTTTGAGAGAATTTCGCTCCAAAACCATGGAACCATAGTGGATTTCTCCTTGCATACTCAAGGATGGAGGCAGCTGGCCAATCAATATCTTGGTCAAGAGGGTTTTGCCAGATCCACTTTCCCCGATAATGAGCAGAGACTGCCCTGCCTCCACTTCAAAGCTGATGTCCTGCAGTATGGTCTTTTGCTCAATTTGGGCTGTCAGTTTCTTTACTGCTATTTTTTCCATATCTGTTTCCAGCCTTTCTCTTCAAAGCATTCGGCAAATAGATTAAAGGCGACCACAGTCAGAAAGATAGCCAGGCCGGGCGCCAGCATCATCCAAGTTGCCGTTTGAAAATGGCTTCTAGCATCATGCAGCATCATGCCCCACTCGGTAATGTTGGGTTGGACACCGATTCCCAAGAAGGAAAAACCAGAAATCATGAGAATGATATTCCCAATATTCATCAGCACAATAATCAAAATAGGCTTGTAGATGAAGGGCAGGATATGGGTTTTGAGGATATGGAACTGGGAGAGTCCCATGGTCTGGGCAGAAATGACATAGGCTTCCTCCTTGGCACTCTTGACCAGATTGGCCGTCACCCGAGCATAGTAAACCCACTCTATGATGACAATGGCTAAAATCATATTGGTCATTCCCTGTCCTAATATCCCAACGGTAGCTAGCGATAGCAGGAAGCTAGGAAAGGCGGAAATAACATTTGCAAACCATAAGAAAGTCGCTTCAGCCTTTCCTTGGTACCATCCAATCAGCAAGCCGACTATCACACCGATGACCACCTCCAGTAGACTGATGGTTAGGGATAAGAAGAGAGAATAACGAGCCCCATGCAGCAGACGAGACAAGACGTCTCTGCCTAGCTGATCCGTTCCCAGCAGATGAGCAGCATCAGGCGGCATCAGTTTATTTGAAATTTCTACATGCTGGGGGTCAAAGGTGGATAGATAGGGAGCGAAGAGAGCACAGATGAGGAGAGCCAGCAAAATGACACTTGAAAAAATAAATCGTTTAGACATTGCTCCTCCTTTTTCTGACTCTAGGGTCTATCCAGAGCGGCAGCTGCTGGGTTAGAATATTATTTCCCAAGAATAATAGACCAAATAGCAGCATGCAACACTGAATAATGGGCAGGTCCACAGCCTGCAGAGCATCTACAAAGAGAGAGCCGACACCATTCCAAGAGAAGACTTCTTCGACAATCAAGGAGCCTGTCAGGAGATATACTAAGGTCAGGCTCAGGCCTGTCGCAATGGCTGGCAAGGCATTTCTCAAGAGATGATTTTTGACCAGGAAGAACTTGCTGACTCCACGCAAGAGAGCATTTTCGACATGGACACTTTTCATCTGCTCGATCACGGCCTTACGGATCAAGGCGGTATATTGGCCAATCAAAGACATACTAAGGGTCAGACTGGGAAGAATCAAGCTGCTAAAATCCTGCTTGCCCGAAACCGGCAGCCATCTGAGCTGAACAGCAAAAACCACAATCAGCATGTAACCTAGCCAAAAGCTGGGCATGGAAACGCTGGAAAAGGATAGGAAGCGAACGACCTTATCAAAGAGAGAACCCTTGTAGACTGCACTAAAAATTCCCAAAGGAATAGACGTCAGCAAAATGAGGGCAAAGGAAGTCAAGCCCAGAGAAAGAGTCGATTGGAAACGCTCCAGTACCAAGGGCAGGACAGGAACCTTTAATAGATAAGATGTCCCAAAATCCCCACGAAGAGCTTTAGTCAGCCAGCTTAGATATTGCTGGGGCCAGGGTTGATTGAGTCCCAGATATTCTCTGGCCTTTTCCAAGGATTGAGGAGTCACTTGAATCTTAGATATTCTTAAATAGTTTTCTGCTTGATCCGCCGAGGACAGCTTGGCCAAGAGAAAGGCCAAGACTGATATCATCAAGAGGGCAGCTAAGAAAGAAACTATTTTCTTTAATAAATCTTTTTTCATAGTCCTTAAAAGAAAAGGGGCGGCTGATAAGCTTTTAACCTTATCAGCACTACTCCCTTTATATGCAAATTTGCAGTTATGAAGCCAGTTTTTATTTTTTCTCAATATAGCGCAGTGGGAAAGCATTTTCTTCTGGAGCAAAGCGCATGCCATCGAGTTCTCCCTTGCGATAGACAGAAACAACGGATTGGTAAGTGATTGGGATATAGATAGCTTCATCATGGAGCATAGTGAGGACTTTCTTGTAGCCTTCATCAACTTTTGCTTCGTCTGGCTCAACCAGAGTCGCCTTGATAATGCTATTCATTTCTGACTTAGATGGCAGAGCTTCCAGGGAAACATTTTCTGGGTGGCCATGATCTGCTGGTGAAGTCAAGGCAGTCATCCAAGCGTGTGGGTCCCAAGGTGCTCCCCAAGAGAAGGTCAGCATCAAATCAAAGTCGCCAGTCTTAATATTTTCCCAGTAGTCATCTTCTTCCATAGCTTTGAGCTGAACATCAATTCCGATTTTCTTCCATTCGCCTTGGAAGTACTCAACCAAGTCCTTGTCTGTCGCCTTAGACGAGATATAAGGAACATTCAGGCTCAATTTCTTACCATCTTTTTCGCGGATACCGTCAGAGCCTTTCTTCCAGCCTGCTTGGTCCAGCATCTTTTCAGCCAGCTCGATATCATATTCATAGGGAGTCAGATTGGCGTCAGAGTGAGGGGTAGACTTAGAGAAGATAGTATCAGCTGGTGTTTCTGTCCCGCGGAAAATGTCTTTTGCGATAGATTTTTTATCAACCGCATGGTTCATCGCCTGACGGACAGTCTTGTCTTTGAAGATTTCTTGCTTGGCATTCAAGAGCATGAGGCGGCTGGACATTGGCTGAGATACATCTGTCGTGTACTTATCATCCTTGGCATATTTGGCAAAGTTATCCAAACCGATAACGCCATTTCCATAGATTAAGTCTACATTTCCAGACTCAAACTCAAGAGCACGGGTTTGTGGATCTGGGATAATCTTGACAGTTACTTCTTTCAGTTTAGGCTTTTCACCCCAGTAATTTTCATTACGGGCAAAGGTGATGTACTCATTTGCCTTCTTGTCTTTGACAACCCATTGACCGGTTCCGATTGGCTTTTTGAGGTTGTCCTTAGTCGTGTCGTCTCCGTCAGGGAAGGCAGCATCAGCTACGAAGCGGATTGGACGAATCATGGAAAGGTCATAGAGAGTCGCACTGTAGGCTTGTTTGAGCTTGATCTCAAAGGTATGCTCATCTACAACTCGATAGCTTTCCAGCTGGTTGGTGAAGTCAAACCAAGTGTGGTTTTTCTTATTTTCCTCTGAAAAGACGGTATCGAAATTCCGTTTGACATTCTCCGCGTTAAAGTCAGAGTTGTCTGAGAATTTTGCCTTTCTCAGCTTGAAGGTATAGGTTTTACCATCTTCACTAATATCCCAGCTTTCTGCCAAGGCTGGCTCAATTTTACCATTGTCACCGTAGCGGACTAGGCCTTCATAGACCATATCCTGAATGACAAATTGGTCTGGATTGTAGCGGTGAGGATTGACATCCCCAAAGTCTTCGCCCCAGACCATAGTGAGTTTGTCTTTCTCATTGACCTGTTGGGAAGAGTTTGAGTTTTGCTGGCAGGCTACCAAGAATAAAGGCAGCAAGAGGACAACTAATAAAAATAATTTTTTTCTCATTTTTATTGAATCACTTTCTTGTATTCATATTTTTTGTTTGCAGTCCCAAAAGATAGGGGCTACAGTTTAACTGGTTATTTTTGATGATTAACTCATGCGATTGTACTTGCTGTTGAGTGCATCTCCAAACTTGGTAAAGAGGAGAATGGTCAAAATCAGCAAGATACAAGGGAAGACCACAATCCAAGGGGCTTCCTGGATATAAATCCGGCCGTCATTAATCATGGCTCCCCACTCAGGCGACGGTGCCTGAGCTCCCAATCCTACAAAGCTGAGACCAGCGATTTCCATGATAATGGTGCTGATGTCAAAGCTCATGGTCGTCAGAATCTGCGGAAACAGACTAGGGAAATAATAGTTTTTCAGGGTAGTCCAAAAACTATTGCCATACATTTTCGAGGACTGGATATAAGGTTCATTTTTCAGCTGCAAGGTCATGGAGCGCATCAGGTAGGCGTACTTGGTCCAGGCCGTCAGGCAGATAGCGATGAGGGTCTGCTGGAGACCGATGCCCAAGATACTGACGATGGCAATGACCAAAATGATAGATGGAAAAGACTGAAAGGCCGTGATTACCAGCAAGATGAGCTGGTCGAATTTCCCGCCGATGAAGGCGCTAGTCACCCCGATAAAGGAACCCACCGCCGCAATCAGCATCAAAATCATCAGGGCCGGCAGAACCGTTTCCGCACCTCCGCTTACTGCACGCGCAAAGACAGACCGACCCAGAGCGTCCGTTCCGAACCACTCAATGCTGCTCGGTCCTTGCAGGGCTTGTCCCAGATTGACCTTGGTCAAACTGTCACCCAAGAGACGAGGAGCCAAGGAGGAGAGGGCCAAGGCTAGGATGATAAGGCCGCCTAAAATCAGGAGTTTTCGATTGATTTTCTTATCCATACGAATCCTCCTTGCTTGCTTTTAGTTTCTTCAGGCGCGGTAGCAATTTGGGATTTTCCTGAGCCAGTCGGACGCGAGGATTGAGCCAAACCATGAGCAGTTGAAAGACTAAATTTACAGTCAAGACTCCCGCTGTGATAAAGAGGACCGCCCCCTGAACAAGAGGATAATCCCGATTGGCGACTACTCCAATCAGCATCTTACCAATGCCTGGCCAGGAAAAGAGGTGCTCGATAATAGCCACACCGCCTAAGAGCGAGCCCAGAGAAAGGCTGACCAAGGTCAGAAGAAAGGGCAAAACATTGTAAAGCACGTCGTGCAGCAGGATATGCACCTCTCGAATCCCTCGACCTCGCGCACCTTCGACTTCTGGCGAATGCAGTATTTCTACCAAAGCGGTCCGTAGCTGCGGGATATATCGAGTAGACATGATCATGGCAAGTGTCATGACTGGCAGGACTAGGCCCAGCTCATTAGCCGTCGCCTGAATGGGAAACCAGTGCAGCTGAACGGAAAAGATCAGAATCAGGATAATCCCCATAACAAAGCTAGGAATGGCATTCAGGAAGGCCAGACCTGCCATCAGAAACCGGTCGATAGGCTTACCAGCATGGTAGGACGTGTAGAGAGCTGTCGGCAGGGACATTCCCAGAGTCGCTAGCAGGGTATAGAAAGCTAGATAGACCGAGTTGGGAAAATAGAAAACCAGCTGTTTCCAGACTGAAGCTCCAGAATGATAGGTCACACCAAAGTTTCCATGGACAATCCTGCCCAGCCAGGCCAGATATTGCTCCATAAAACTGCCATTCAGTCCCATTTCCGCCCGCTTGATTTCCAGCAGCTCCTTGGTAAAAGGAATACCCTGAGCGTTGAGAATGCTCTCAGCCGGATCTCCCGGTGCTAGATAAACCAGCAAAAAGGAGATAAAGCTGACGCAGAGCAGGATGAGGACGAATTGCAGAATCGTTTTGATAATAAACTTAATCATGCGCCTCCCTTTCAGATGTCTGGTAGCTTTCAGGCTTCTTGCTGGCAACGGCCAGCAGCACTTCGCCTTGGTGGACGACCAGGGTAGCCTTCTGGTAGAGGACCAGGCCGTCTTCCTTGGCAGTCACCTTTTCTAAAATATTGCCATAAATATCACAGATTTCGCCGATGACCTGACCAGCCTGTACTGTTTGATTAGGCCGGACAAAGCACATCCAGCAGCCCGACCTCTGACAGGTCAGATAGTAACTGTCGTCAAAGATTAGCGGCGCCTGCTTATAATAGGGCATGGTCCCTTCAAAAAGATAGCGGGCGACTTGCTTGACCGACTCCTTCATAGCCAGCACATCCTCTGGCAGACAGGTACCGTTTTCCCCCTGCTCCAGTAGGATGCTGGGTAGACCATAGTCCACCGAGGCGGCGTGGTAGAGATTGCCGCAGTCCTGAGACTGATAGATAATGGGAGTCCCAGAAGCCTGCAGCATCTGATAGGACTTTTCAACTACCTCTGGATTCGCTCGCAGAGAGTAGTAACCATGCGGTGTCAGCAGTTCTTCTCGATTACCGCTATGCAGGTCAATCAAGAAATCACTGACGCTAAAGACCTGGCTCTCAATCACAGACCGAATCTGATAGCTGAGGCTGGAAACTGGCTCTTGATTCTGAAAAATCCTGTTCAGATTGAGGCCGTCCTCAGGTACAAGCGTTGTCTCCCGAGCCCAGAAGCCGCTGACATTGACTGCATGCAGGAGGAGGACAGAGCCCTGAAAGCTAAAGTCCCACTCATGCGCCAAGTCCATCAGCGCCTTGACTCCGACATACTCGCAGCCATGAACTGCCGCACTAATAGTCAGCAAGGGCTGGGAGGCCTGTCCTTTGAGCAGAGTGTACTGGATAGCCAGCTCATCTGTGATGGGCAGGCTGCCTTGATAGCTGCTGCAAGGAGCCATAGAGTCTAGTTGTTGCTTAATCCTCATCTTTATCCTCCCTGTACTGACTGAGCAAGAGCTTGGTATAGTCACTCTTGGGAGCAGAGACGACCTCTCTCATACTGCCCTTTTCTTGCACGATTCCGTCCTTGAGGACAATCAAATTTTCCGCAAAATTGCTGACCAGAGCGATGTCATGTGAGATGAAGAGAAAGGAGGTCTGCGAGCGTTCCTTGATATCTGCCAGCAGCTGCATGACTTCATACTGAACGGTCACATCCAGAGCACTGGTGATTTCATCACAGATGAGCACATCCGGATTAATCAGCAGGGCACGGGCAATGGCTGCCCGCTGGCATTCTCCTCCGCTCAGCTGATACGGCAGCCGCTGAGCTAGCTCAGGTGTCAGACCGACCGAGGTCAGCAAGTCATGGATGGCTTGCTTTCTATCTGACGGTTGCTGATAGAGAGAGAAGTTTCGACAGACCTCTTCTAGGCTCTGCTGAATGCTGCGCTTGGGATGAAAGGTCGACTGGGGCTGCTGGGCGATGTACTGGACCCGAGCATAGTAGTCCCGGTCCTTGTAGGCAGAGACTGGCTTGCCCAGTAGAGTCAGCTCCCCTTGGTCTGGCTTTAAAAAGCGACAGATAAGGTTGGCAATGGTACTCTTACCAGAACCAGACTCTCCGACCAGCCCCATAGCTCGTCCCTTTTCTAAGCTAACATCAATATCAAAGACACCGATTCTCCGATCACCAACCTGACCATACTCGTAGGTCAGCTTGCGACCGACCAATACTTGACTCATAGCTGCTCCCCTTCTCTAAACTCTGCCAGCTTAGGCACAGCCTTCAGCAATTTCTGGGTATAGGCCTGCTCAGGATGGCGGAGAACTTGATGGGCTGGACCACTTTCGACAATCTGCCCTTCTTTCATGACGACTACCTTTTGCGCTAGATGCTCAGCTACACTGATATCATGTGTGACAAAGAGAATGGCCATGTTTTCCTCCTGATGAAGCTTGCTCAAGAGATCAAGCAACTTCATTTTCGACAGGACATCCAGAGCGCTGGTCGGCTCATCAGCCAGAAGCAGTTTGGGCCTGCTGGCTAGAGCTAGCGCCACACCGACCAGCTGCATCATACCACCGCTGAGCTCGAAAGGATACTTATTGACGACTTTTTCAGGCAGCAGTCCCACCATCTCTAGACATTCCTCCAAGGGACGGAGATTTGCTGCTTGCTGGCCCTGATTTTTCACCAAGTCCTGATAATGCTTTTTGATCTTACGACGGTTATTGAAGCTGAGACTGGCATGCTGACTAATCCAGGCCACTTCTCGGCCTACAAAAGGCAGATAAATGCGATGGTTCTGGGGATGAATTTCCTGCCCCTCAAAGGTAATACTGCCCTCTGTCACTGTCAGCCCCCTAAGAGGGAGGCCCAGCAGCATCTTGAGCAGGGTAGACTTGCCACTGCCGCTCTCGCCCACAATCGAAAGGGTCTCCCCCTCTGCAAGAGAGAGGGAGACCCGATCGAGAATGACTTTATCTGCTGACTGCACCAGCAGATCTTTCATTTCCAGCATGTTTTATTCCTTTGATAGTTTGTTGCTGACATGGTAGTAGTCTGTTGGATGGGATTCCAAACCAGAGACGGACTTGTCCATTACCAGAGCGACTTTGAAGAAGCCGATAATGGTAAAGCCGTAGTCTTTGTCCATGATTTCTTGGATTTCCTTGCTGAGCTGATTACGCTTAGCTGGATCAGTTTCAGTCGCCAACTCTTCGATTTTCTTGTCTGCTTCTGGGTTGCTGTAGTGACCGATATTGGCTGTACCATTGGTCTTGACAGCACTGTTGAAGAAGGCATATGGGTCACCAATCGGAGCTGCTACCACCGCGTAAGGTGTGAAGGCATAGTCCTTTTCACTGGCAACGGCACTGACTTCAACTTTCTTAATAGTCGCTTCGATTCCGACTTCCTTGAGCTGTTGCTGGGTTGCTTCTACAGCCAGCGGCATTTCAGGCAGACGGGTGAAGGACAGCAGCTCAATGCTGACTTTTTGACCGTCTTTTTCACGGTAGCCATCGCCGTCAGTATCCTTGTAGCCAGCCTCATCCAAGAGTTTTTTAGCTTTTTCTACGTTAAATTCATGGACGCTCTTTTGTAGGGCAAAGGCGAAGCCAGTAGGGAAAGGTCCAACAGCTGGCACAGCTGAGCCTTTAAAGAGAGATTCTGAGTAGGTCTTCTTGTCAACCAAGGTATCTAAAGCCTGACGGAACTTATCATCTGCTACGTAAGGATTTTCAAAGTTATAGTAGTAAGCTAGGTAGCGGGAACCTTCTACTTCAGAAATTTTGTAGTTCTTATCGGAAGCATAAGTACTTAGATTTGCATAAGGCAGACCATAGACGGCATCAACTTCCTTAGACTTGAGGGCTGCAGAAATAGCTGTCGGATCAGAGAAGTATTTGATCTTCAGATTAGCAACTTTTGGCTTGCCATCCCAGTAGTCATCATAAGCCTTGAGCTCTGCTCCGCTCTCAGGAGTGTACTTGGTCACCATGTAAGGGCCAGTTCCGACAGGAGCCTTGTCAGATGCACTCTTGCCAGTCGTATCGACAATGGCGGAGTATGGCTCTGCCAAGAGATTCGCCATGATCGGCTGCACAGCCTTTGTCTTGATGGTCACAGTCTGACCCTCCGCAGAAATGCTGTCAATGCCCAAATCGGCTGCTGCCCGCTCACTCTTCTCAACCAGGCGTTCCAGAGAGGCTTTGACTTTTTCACCGGTCATTTTTTCACCGTTTTGGAAGACAACCTTATCCTTGAGGGTGATTTTCCACTCTAGATCTGATACAGCTTCGATTTTCTCAGCCAACCAAGGTTTTACTTCAAGTTTGTCGTCCATCTTAAAGAGGGTTTCTCCCACTCCGTAACGGACCGTGAACCAGCCATTGTATTCCGCTGCTGGGTCAATATTTTCTGGAAATTGGGTGTAACCGATAGTCACAGTCTTACTGTCACCATCGCCAGCAGGCTCGCTGGTTTTGCTAGGATTTACACAGGAGGCTAGGGCTAGGCCTGCCAAGGCTAAAACCATTATTTTTTTAAAATGCTTCATAAAGTATTCAAATTCCTTTTATATTTTGTAAACTAATTTAAGACGGTCTGTCCTAGTCAAATCTAAATACGCTTCTCTCTATCTAAGGTGGTTCAATGTCCTGAAGATGGGAGAGCAAACGAATGAAAAACAGATGCTTGCTCATTATTTGTCCTCCTTCTAGCTGGTATGTCTTAATCTTTTCCTTCCAGATAGCTTCTGGCATCTTCGACAAAGGCAGTTGGCAAAGCCAGGTCAGCCTGCATCTCATCGCGATAAGCTCGGATGACTTCTGCCTCTCGGCCAGAGACAACCTTTTCTGTCCAGTCTGGGTCTAGGAGCAGGGCCTTGCCGAGGGCAAAGAGCGGAATCCCCGCATCCAATACACGCTGGGCATCCTGCTTGGTCTCTATCTGACCGACACCAATTAGGGGCACTCGATTATTAATTTTTCTGATAATTTTCTCAATCACTGGCTCTGAGTCCTGGGAATCTCTGATGGACGAGCGCCAGACATCAGAGGTCGAAATATGCAGATAGTCCACCTGATGATAGATAAGCTGCTCCAGCAACTGCAGAGTATCATAAAGCTGAATACCTGGCTCTTCAATCTCTTCTGGAGAAAAGCGATAGCCAATCAGGAATGGGCGGTCAGCCTCTTCTTTGACTAGTTGCTTGGCTCTTTTCAGCAAGGTCTTTGGAAAGCGCAGGCGGTTGTTAAGGCTGCCGCCCCACTTGTCCTGTCGGACATTTGAATGAGGAGAGACAAACTGCTGGATCAGGTAGGTATTGGCTCCATGAAGCTCGACTCCGTCAAAGCCAGCCTGAATCGCCCGTCTGATAGCTGACAGAAAGTCCCCTATCACCTGCTCCACTTCAGCGTTCTTGAGCTCCCTTGGCTCTGCCAAATAATCGCGCGGAGCCTTGACAGCGCTGGGTGCTACTGGCTGACCGTCAATCAAATCAGGCAGAACCATACGACCACCATGATAGAGCTGGACAATAGCCAGAGCACCTTGATCCTTGATGGCCTTGGCCAGACGGCTAAGCCCCTCAATCTTATCGTCCTCAGCGCCGCTGAAGCTCTCCGCAAAGGACTTTCCCAGAGGATGGACATAGGTACTGCCAGTAATGACCATGCCAACCGACCTTGACCGGCGGGCAAAAAAGTCAATATCTGCCTGAGATACATAGCCACCGGGCTCACTAGCGCAGATGGTCATAGGCGCCAAGACAACGCGATTGCGCATGGTCTGTCCATTTTTAAAAGTAAATGTATCCTGAATCTGTGTATTCATCTGGTCACCTCTTTCCCAAGATAAATCCTGTTGTTTGTTTTTAAATAATAAATCCTTAGAGTAAGGTCGCCTGCCAAGTCTGGTCCTTCTCTTCCAAGAGTAGCACTCGTCCTTGGGGGACATCAATATTCCAAAAAACAGCCGCTGGGTCAACCAAATGCTGGTAAATCAAGCGAAGGACGCCCAAGTGAGCCACTAGAGCCATTGACTCCTCCCCACTACCCAGCAAGCGGTCTGTTGCTGCCCAGATTCTAGTCTGAAAGTCTGAGAAAGCTTCTGCCTCAGGAGGCGTGACCTCAAAGGGGGCCTCCAGCCAAGCCTGCCAGACTTCGGGAAAAGCCGCTTCAATCTCATCAGCTGTCAAGCCTTCCCATTGTCCGAAACCTCGCTCGTCAAAGTCGGCTATGGGCTGGACTTTCCTGTCTAGAAAAGCCAGCTGGGCTGTTTCCCGCGTCCGTTTGAGACAACTGGTGTAAATCACATCAACTGGGTACTCCTGCATCAGTAGCGCCAGCTGCTTGGCATCCGCTTGGCCTTGCTCGTTGATAGAGACATCATGGCTGCCGTAGAAACAGCGCCTGCGGTTGTAGTCTGTCTGACCATGCCGCATTAGATACCATCTTTTCATCCTAGCACCACCAATCCTAAGAGATAGAGGAGCTGGGCAATTTCGACATAGGCCCCTATCGTATCGCCTGTGTGGCCGTCAATTTTATTATAAACGAACCAGCGATAGCCGATTGCCCCTAGAACTACCAAGCTGTAAGCTAGAAGGCCTCTCCAGCTGAAAACCAGCAGAGACAGGAGCAAAGGCAAAAGCTGGGCAAGCAGGATATGACTAGTCTTGCTGCCACTGAAGAAATTCCCCGAGCCGCCGCCTTCTCTGGCGTAGGCCATCCGGTAGAGCTGTAGGCTCAGACCAGCCTTGCCAATCATGGTCAGACTAGCCACGATAAACCAGCGAGGTTCTGGCAGATAAGAGTAGAGAACCAGCATCAGAGCATAGTAGAGAATGAGTGCCAGAACGCCATTGCTGCCAATCCGGCTATCCTTCATAATCTCTAGCATCCGCTCCTTCTTACGAGAGGAGAAGAGCCCATCCGCCATATCCGCTAAAGCGTCTAAGTGAAAACCGCCCGTCAGCAGAACATCGAAAGCAAGGGTCAAAACCCAAGCGACCATCCCTGGCAGAACTAGACTCGTCAGGAAATAAAATCCACCTGAAATCAAACCCAGCAAGAGGCCAAAGAGAGTCAGAAAGGGAAGTCCCCGTCGCAAGTAGGAGATATCCACTGCCTTTGGAATCACAATCCGGCTAAAAAATTGAGTATAGATAATCAATGCCTTTATCATTTCAACTGCTGAGCAAGGCCGCAGATAACGAGATAAGCCTCACTCGCCTCCTTTGCAATCAGTTGGTTGATCTTGCCCTGCACATCACGGAAGAAGCGTCCGAGTCTGGTCTCTGGGACAATGCCCAGACCAACCTCGTCCGTTACAATCCAGCACTCAGCATTTGTCTGACGGATTGCAGATAGGAGCTCTTGCCATTCTTCTTCCAAGAGCTGCAGCAGGAAAGACTGCTCCTGCCGACTGAGAAAGTGTTCCTCGGTCAGCGCCAGCTTGTCTGGAAAATGCTGAGCAATCAAATCAAAGAGGCGATTGCTGGTCAGAAGAGTGGCACAATCCAGCAGGTAAACTGGATGCGACTGCTCTCGTAGCCAGTCGGCCAGCCCTGCATACTGTTCCTGAGTTGTCCAAGAAGACGGCCGGCGTTCTTGGTGCAGCCGAATCCGCTCCTGCCATTCTGGATCATCTCCTCGAGGCAGGCCAGTCGCAATATAGCAAACTCTCTCTCGGTCCGCTAGTCGCTCCTCCGCAAATGCCGACTTACCGCTTCTGGCACCGCCTGTCACTAACACAATCTTAGCCATTTGCTTCTTCTTTCACTGCTCGAAATGCCCGCTCAAAGGCTTCCAAAGTCTGGTCTAAATCTGCTCTAGTATGGGCACTGGACATAAAATTGGTTTCATACTGAGATGGTGCCAGATAGATGCCCTCTTCCAGCAAGAGACCGTGCAGTCGCGCAAACTGAGCATGGTCAGCCGCCTTAGAATCCTCAAAATTACGGACTGGCTTCTGACTGAAGAAGAAGCCAAACATGGTCCCCTTGGACACGACTTGCAGACCGATGCTGTACTTATCGGCTAGACTTCGTAAGCCATCACAGAGGTAGTTCGTTTTCTCTTCAATCTCAGCAAAGAGCTCAGGTGTCAACTGTTTCAGGGTTTCGTAACCAGCCGTCATGGCAACTGGATTACCCGACAGGGTACCAGCCTGATAGATGCTGCCTAGGGGAGCTACCTGATCCATATAGACGGCCTTGCCGCCAAAGGCTGCGACTGGGAAGCCGCCACCGATAACCTTGCCCAAGCAGACAAGGTCTGGCTCTGTCTGATAGAGGCCGACTGCCCCCTGATAATGAGCTCGGAAACCACTCATGACCTCGTCCACAATGAAAAGGGAGCCGTATTCCTGAGTGAGGGAGCGAATAGTACTGATAAAGTCCGCATCCGCTGGAATCAAGCCCATATTGCCCGCAACTGCTTCTAAAATGACACAGGCAATGTCGTCTCCGTACTTTTCAAAGCAAGCTTTGAGAGCATCTGTATCATTGTAAGGCAAGGCCAGAGTTTCCCCAGCTACCTGAGCAATGACTCCGGCAGAATCAGCAATCCCAAAGCTAGCCAAGCCTGAACCAGCCTGAACCAAAAAGGAATCGCTATGGCCATGATAGCAGCCGATAAATTTGACAATTTTAGAGCGCTTGGTCACTCCACGCGCTACCCGAATGGCGCTCATGGTCGCTTCCGTTCCCGAATTGACCATCCGCATTCTTTCCATGAAAGGCAAACGCTCCTGCACCAGCTGGCCGAGAGCAATCTCTCTGGGGCTCGGAGCACCAAAACTGGTCCCCTCCCAAATAGCTTCCTCAACTGCCGGCAACACATCCTTAGGAGCATGCCCCAAAATCATGGGTCCCCAGGACAGGACGTAGTCAATATAGCGGTTGCCATCAACATCATGTAAATAGGCTCCGCTGGCTTTTTCGATAAAAAGCGGATGGCCGCCCACAGCCTTAAAGGCCCGTACAGGACTATTGACCCCGCCTGGAAAGAGCTTTTGAGCCTCTGCGAAATATTGGTTGGAATGTTCTCTCTTCAAGTTGGTCCTCCTTATCTAGAAAACTGCTGATTTTCCGCAGTCTCTATCCTTCTCTCAGATAGCCGGCCGCATCTTTGGCAAAATAAGTGATAATCAAGTCTGCTCCAGCCCGCTTCATACTGGTCAAGGTTTCCATGACTATAGCTTTTTCATTGATCCAACCCTGCTGAGCTGCTGCCTTGACCATGGCGTATTCTCCACTGACATTATAGGTCACCAGAGGCAGCCTAGTTTCCTGGCGCAGCTCTCTGAGGATATCCAGAAAGGCCAGAGCTGGCTTAACCATGAGAAAGTCTGCTCCCTGCTCCTCATCGCTCTTGGCTTCTCTTAGAGCCTCCAAGCGATTGGCCGGATCCATCTGATAGGTCTTGCGGTCGCCAAAGGCCGGAGCACTCTCGCCTGCATCTCGGAAAGGTCCATAAAAGCTAGAGGCAAACTTAATCGCATAGGACATGATAGGAATATCTTCAAAGCCCGCCGCATCAAGCCCCTGACGAATAGCCGCCACAAAACCGTCCATGGCATTGGAAGGCGCAATGACATCTGCTCCAGCCCTGGCTTGGCTGACAGCGACTTCTGTCAGTCTAGTCAGAGACAGATCATTGTCCACTTCCTCCCCTCGCAAAATACCGCAATGGCCGTGACTGGTAAACTCACAGAGACAGGTGTCTGCAATGACGACCGTCTCAGGGAAATGCTTCTTGATCAGACGGATAGCTTCCTGGACAATGCCATGTTCAGCTGAAGCCTGACTGCCTCTTTCGTCCTTTTCTGATGGAATGCCAAAGACGATAAAAGCCCGAATGCCCAAGTCCACACATTCCTGAACTTCTGGCAGCAAATCCTCGAGGGAGAACTGATAAACTCCCGGCATAGAAGCTACTTCTTGCTTTTCAGTCAAGCCTTCCTTGAGAAACAAGGGCTGGATAAAATCATCCACAGACAGCTTGGTTTCTCGAACCAGCTGCCGCAGACCACTGCTTCTCCTCAGTCTGCGATGTCTATAAAATTCCATGCTTCTTCTCTTCTTTCTTGATTATTTCCTTGACCATTTCCTCAACAGAAGGACTCTGAGGCTGGTAGTCTACCTCATAGCCAGACTCCTTGACTGCCTGAGCCGTTGTCTGGCCAATCACTGCAATCTGATGGCTGGATGCTAGATGAGGCTGAATAGCACAAAAACTCTGCCAAGCCGATGGACTGGCAAAGGTCCAAATCACATCCTCTTGGGACAGATAGATCTCGAGCTGGTTCTGACCAGCAGGATTTGAGGTCGTTTCGTACATAGGCCAAGCCCAGACCTCATGACCTGCTTCTTTTAATTTCTCGGCCAGACTGGGATTGGACAGGCTGCTCTGGGGCAGCAAGATCTTCTGCGTCGGCAGAGCCAAATCCAGCCACTCCTGAATAAAGTCCAGACCATAGTGGCTGTTAGACTCAAAATCACAGGCTCGGCCTAGTTTGTCCAGCGCCTGACTGGTCTGAGGCCCAATGGTCGCAATCTGGTAGTCAGCTTTCAAATAGGAACTGAAAGCCTCCACCGCGACAGCACTGGTAAAAAAGACCCAGTCGGCTTCTGACAGAATTGCTTGGACAGCTTCAGGCAAAGGTAAAGACTGACAGCGAATGAGAGGGACATGATGCGTCTCAAATCCAGCCCGTCTGATCTTTTCCAGCCAGGCAGAGTCCGGAGCCTGCTCTCTGGTAAAGATTATTTTTTTAACCATGGCATTCCTACTGCTCCCTTATCGGCTAACTGGCGCACAGCCTGCTCAGCTAATTGCTGGCCATCCTGCCCTTTAAGGCTGACAAAGACACATTGGCCGTCCTCCTTGGCCAGCATGGCCTCTAGCTGATAGTCCTGACCTTTTTTCTGGGCAAAAGCAGCGATAGGGAAAGTGCAGTCTGCATTCATCTGAGCCAAAACTGCCCGCTCTACTGCCACTTCAGCAGCTGTCTTCTCATCCTGAACAGCCGCCAAGAGACTCCGCAGTTCCTCATCCTCTTCCCGGCATTCCACTGCCAAAGCTCCCTGAGAAATAGCCGGCAGGCAAAGACTGGTTTCTAAAGGCTGAATGTGAAGTCGTCTTTGGTCCAGCCAGCCCAAGCGTTTAAGTCCAGCCATAGCCAAGACAATCGCGTCGTACTCACCTTCTTCCAGCTTCTTGATGCGTGTATCAATGTTGCCTCGCAGTGGCTTAAAAGCCAAATCCGGTCTCTGAGCCTGCAGCTGAACCTGTCGGCGAATGCTGCTGGTTCCTATAAGAGCGCCCTCAGGCAGATTAGCTAGCGTCTGGCCAGCTTGACGGAAAATCAAGCAATCCCGGACATCTTCTCGCTGACTAATCGCACCGAGCGCACAGCCCTCAGCTAGCTTAGCCGGCATGTCCTTAAGACTGTGAACCGCCATATCAATCTCACCAGCCAGCAAGGCCCGCTCGATTTCCTTGACAAAGACACCCTTGCCGCCAATTTCCTGGAGGCTGACATGGGTCAAGCGATCTCCTTTTGTCGTATAGGGAACGAGGACAAAATCCCGCTCTGGATGGAGCTCCTTGAGCTGGTCCACTAACTGTTGGGTCTGGGTCATGGCCAGCTTACTCTTGCGGGTTCCTACCTTAATGGTCTTCATCTTTTCCCCTTTCTCTGTGCAAGCCAAATATCTTGGCAATCAAGGCAATGTCATAGTCTGAATGCTCTCCGACTGACAGCTCTTTGAGCTGCAAGATTGGCTCCTTTAGGACTTGGTTGATAATACTCTTCATGTGCTTGGAAATCTGCTTCTGCTCCCGCTCGGTCAAATCTGGAAACTTGCGCTTGAGGCTTTCCATGGCCGAAGCTTGAGCTTCCAAAGCCTTATCCCTGATTTCCTGAATCAGAGGAATAATCCCCAGCTGCTGACGCCAGTCAGCAAACTTGACCAGCTCCTCATCAATCTCCAAAGCAATCCGACCGGCAATCTCCTGCCGCTCTGCCTTATATTGCTCCAGTTGATTGGTTAGATTTTCGATATTATAGAGCTTGAGAGACGAGCTCGGATGGCAGGAACGAGGCAGACAGAGGTCAAACACGACCGCATCCGCCTTGAGCATGGAGGGAAAGATAATGTATTCTTCCGTTTTAACCGCTGAAAAGACCACATCCGCATCCGCCAGCACTGCTTCCAACTCATCCCAGCCATAGGCAGATACCCTGTCTTCTGTCAGAAATGCTTGGGCCTTGCTGACCGTCCGATTGAGCAGCATGACTGACATGAAAGGCCGCTGGAGTGCATACTTGGTCACTAGCTGACCAATCTCTCCCAGACCAATAACAGCTACCTTTTTAGTGCTGTAATCCAGCTCCAGTCGGTCCAATTCTTGGATAGCTGTCAGGCCGATAGAAATAGGTCGGTCATTGATTCGATAAACATCGTGCATGCGCTTGGCAAAGGTCAGCGCCTGCTTGAAAGCCTGATTGAGGACAATTCCAGTCGTACCAGCATCTTGCGCTGTCAGAAAAGCCTGCTTGAGCTGGCCCAAGACCTGGCTTTCACCAACAATCTTGGATTCCAGGCCGATGGAGACCCGCAGCAGATGCCGCAAGGCCTCATCCCCCTCACGAAAGACTAAATAGTCTTCCAGTTCCTTGACAGGGATTTGAAACCAGTCTGCCAAAAAATGCTTGGAATAGTAGCGGCCAGTGTGCAGCTGGTCCACCACTAGATAGAGCTCGGTCCGATTGCAGGTGGACAGAATAATATTTTCCAAGATACTTTTTTCTCTTTTCAGGAGCTTCAGAGCTTTGAGCCCCTCCTGATCTGAAAAATGCGCTTTTTCCAAAATTGTCAGCGGCGTTTCCCGATGGGTCAAACCCACATATAATAGGTGCATGCTTCTTTCCTTCTTTTAAAGTTGGTCTAAAATTGCTTCTATCTTCTTGCGAATCTCCTTGGAGCGACTAGGCGAGAGACCATTGGTCGAGATCATGACAGATACATCCTTCTTTCGCGCAATGGCTACATTGTAAAAGTCAGAGAAGGTCTTGTCGCCCGTATTGTTCACCAGCTGACTGGGGGCCGCATCCTCCATAATCTGACGGTTGACTTCCGCCTGATCTGTACAGGCAAAGACCAGTTTCGCGCCTTCCAAATCACCTGTCTGGTAGGGTCTAGCTAGCCACTTGATCTCCGCCTGCGGAATATCAGCATGCAGAGTCGGACTGACCACTGTCACAGCAGCCTGCTCAGCCAGCAGGGTCTTAATCTTCCGCGCTGCAACCTTGCCGCCTCCCACTACCACGACTTTCTTCTCTCTGATATTAATCATGACTGGATACATGCTGGCTTCTCCTATTTCTTTTCCCGAAAGATTTTCGCGCTGCGTTTGTAGACTGTATCTGGCTCCTCTAGACGGTCATTGACCAAGCGAGCCAGTACAAAAAAGTAATCCGACAGACGGTTGATATAGATCAAGCCGATCTCATTGACCGCTTCTTCTGCCTCTATAACAGCTACCATACGGCGCTCCAGACGTCTGGTCATGGTGCGGGCCACATGCAGGAGACTGGCAATCCGATGGCCGCCCGGAATGATAAAGCGGTCGATTTTCGGAGGAATATGCATATACTCATCCATCCGCTCCTCCAGCCAGCTGACATTGCCTGGCTCCTGCTTGTAGGGACGCAATTCCCTCGGTGTCGCCAAGTCGCTGCCACAGTCAAAGAGATGCTGCTGGATTTCCTCGCATTCCAGACGCAGGTCATCCAAGATAGGATAGTCACGCATCTCAGATACGACATAGCCTAGTTGAGAGCATAGCTCATCCATCGTTCCATAAGCTTCGACCCGAATATGGGTCTTGGATACTCGATCCCCACCGTAGAGCCGTGTAAAGCCCTTGTCACCGTATTTCGTATAAATTCTCATTTTTCTTCTCTGTTGATGATTTGATAGATCTGCTCCATGTCCAAAGACTGGCGCAGGACGTCTGCTAACTTATCATACTCTCTGTCTTTAAAGTCTTTGATACTGACAAGCTGGTCCTCTAGCGGCTCTAAGCCCTTAGCCAGACGAAGTTCATTCAAGTACTGACGAGTCCATTCTAGATTGTCAAAGACCCCATGAAGGTAGGTCCCTTGTACCTGCCCGCCATAAGCCACTGCTCCATCCAGACGCTCGGTTGCCTCACCATTTTGCTCCTTGATGATGGAGAATGGCTCAAGACTATCCGCCAGCTGGGTTTCCCCCATGTGGATCTCATAGCCCTCTAGCTCTTGTCCTTCATGCAGGGCCTTGACCTGAGTCGTCCTCTTGACAGGCTGAAGCACCGTCTCTGTCTCTAAAATACTTAGACCGCTAATCTCTTCTAAGTCAGACTCTAGGTGCAGCGGGTCGCTAATCTTCTGCCCCAGCAGCTGATAGCCACCGCAGATACCAAAGATTCGCACGCCCTGCTCCAGACACTCGAGAATCTCGGCTTCAAGACCAGACTCTCTCAGATAGTTCATGTCTTCGATGGTGTTTTTACTTCCCGGCAGAATCAAGAGATCCGGCCGGCCGATCGCATCACCAGGCTGAACATAACGGACAGAAACATCTGGCTGGATTTCTAAACTATGAAAATCCGTAAAGTTAGACAGGCGCTTGAGGCTGACAACTGCGATATCCAGACTCTTTCTGTTATCAAAGCGCCGACTTTTCTGCACCAATGCAACACTATCTTCGCTGTCAATATCCAGCTGGGCATAAGGCACCACTCCGATAACCGGCACCTGAGTCAGCTCCTCAATCATGTCAATACCAGACTGCAGCAGAGCAACATCACCGCGGAATTTATTGATGATAACTCCCTTGATCCGCTTGCGGTCCTCAGGCGGCATGAGCTCAATCGTTCCGTAGATAGAGGCAAAGACGCCTCCCTTATCAATATCAGCCACTAAAATCACTGGCGCATCGACCAGCTTGGCCATGCCCATATTGACAATGTCTCGGTCATTGAGATTGATTTCAGCTGGACTGCCTGCGCCCTCAATGACAATGATATCATTCTCAGCGCCCAGCTCCTCATAGACTTCCTTAATCTTAGGCAGGAGCTGCTGCTTGTATTCATGGTATTCGACAGCATCCATATCCCGCAGTACCCGGCCTAAAAAGACGACCTGGGACTTGCGGTCAGATGTTGGCTTGAGCAGGACTGGATTCATGCGGACATCCGGCTCTTTGCCAGCTGCCTCAGCCTGAACGACCTGAGCCCGGCCCATTTCATCTCCTTTTTTAGTGATAAAGGAATTGAGCGCCATATTCTGCGACTTAAAAGGCACCACTTCCAGGCCATCCTGCTTGAAAATCCGGCAGAGACCCGCCGCAATAATGCTCTTTCCAGCATCTGAGGCAGTCCCCTGTACCATCAATGATTTGACCATGTTCCATTTCCTCCTAGCTGCTCAAAGAAAGCAGCTTCATTTTCTGCCAGTGGCGTCTGGATAGTCTGATGAAGCTTGACAATCCAAGGTACAGCCAAGCCCGCCTCTACTAGCAGTTCTCCCTGCTGGAAGAAATCAAACTTGCTGCCCTCCGCAATCAAATGCCCCTTCTGCAGCAGGTAGGCATAGTCACAGCAGTCATACATCAGATCCATGTCATGGCTGGATACGATGATGTTGGTTCCAGCCTGAACTAGCTTTTTCATGGTCGCAGCCATCTGATCCCGCCCTTTTGGATCCAGTCCTGCCGTAGGCTCATCAAGCAGCAAATACTTGGGCTGCAGGGCCAGCATGCCGGCAATAGCCACCCGCTTTTTCTGACCGTAGCTCAGATACTGCAGCGGTCTGTCCTGCAGATGGGAAATGTCCATCATCTCTAAAGCCGTCGTTACTCTGCTCGCTATCTCGTCTTCTTCATAGCCTAAATTTTCCAAGGCCATGCCAATATCGTCCTTCACAATGGTATAAAAGAGCTGCTGCTCTGGATTCTGAAAGACCATATTGACATGCTGCCGATACTGGAACAAAGCCTTCTTAGAGTCGCCTACAGGCTGACCATCATATAAAATGCTGCCCTTCTGCGGTTTGAGCAGGCGGGTGATGATTTTCATGATGGTAGACTTACCTGAGCCGTTAACCCCCAGAATGCCGGTAATCCGGCCTTCTTCAAAGTCCATAGAAATATCGTGCAACGTTGGATTTTCGTCATACGAAAAAGAAATATTCTTCACTTGTAACATCTAAGTTTCCTATCTACTTTCCATTATAATATAAAAGCAGTCTTATTGTAAATGCGCTTTCATTATTCACTATGCTCTGCATCAAATCTTAGCGTCAGTACCTCATTCAAACGTTCATTATCATCCAGCAGTTTGACAAAGAGAGTATTGGCTAACCTACCCCAAGCCTGGTGTTGCTTCCTTTTATTGTAAAAGGAGAATTTCAAGTCCAAGGTATCCCGAATGGTCACAAACTCATAGAAGACCAGGAAAATAAAGCGATACATGAGGACAATCAAGTCTAGCAGTACCCGCGGAACGTGCATAGCTTTAAAAAGCCGCAGCATCTGAGCAAAAGGTACCGTCAGAACAAAGAAATAAGTCGAAACCAAGGACGAATAGATGCGCAAGAGGATAAAAATGGTCTGCTGGACAGAGGATTGGCTGATGCCCAGATAGCCCTGACCCAAAGGCAAGGCCAGCAAGAGCTGCTCCTGACTATTCTGATAGGTCAAGACAAAGGTCAAGAGACTAATCAGGATAAAAATACTGGCATGCAGATACCATTTCAGATAGCGCAGCCAAGGAAGTCGTGCCACATAACAGGTCAAAGGCGCCACCAAGACGATAAGCCCTAGCTGCAGACTCCTGACACCAGAAAAACTAACAGTTAACAAGAGCAGATAGATGACAAATTTATAAGCAACCGGCAGATTTTTTAGCCGATTTTGATAGGCGTATTTATCAATCGCAAACATGAGGAGACCCTCCTTTCTAGCTATGTTTTACGAAGCTTCCAGCAAAGAGCAACTCCGGTTCCAGACAACTTAATTGCTATCAGGAACCAGAGCTCGCTCTTACTGTTGAAGACTTTTATTTATGTTCAGAGTTTTCCTTTTGTTGGCCTTGTTTTTTCCCTTTATGATAGCCAATGACATAGAAGATGATACCCGCTCCGATACTGCCCTGCAGGGTGAAGAGCAAACTTTCTACTTCTGGACCAGCTGGCTCAAAAATCGGTGAAAACCAAGGCTCATAGTCCTTTTGGATAGAGCTGATGGCCTGCTCAGCAGCGTCATCTGTTCCACTGTATTCAACACCCTTAGGAGCAAAGACAAAGGCAGTAAGAGTGATGGCTACTGCAGCCAAGATCAAGATGAGATTCTTATATTTTTTCATTTGAACAGACCTGCTCTTTCTTTGATATTTTCTGAGATCAAGTTATAGAGGACAACTGTCAGCAATCCTTCTACGATAGCGATCGGGATTTGAGTGGTCAAGAAGACACCCATGAACTTCAACGCAGAACCAACAAAACCGCTGTTAGCATCTGGGAAGACCAAACCGAGCTGGATAGAAGTTGTCGCATAGGTCGCCAAGTCAGCAATCACAGCACAGATAAAGATAGAAACCGGTGTAGACAGCTTAAGCGATTTAGCAAACTTGTAAACGAAATAACCAACGAATGGACCAACCACTGCCATTGAAAAGGCATTGGCACCCAGAGTTGTCAAGCCGCCATGAGCCAAGAGGAGTGCTTGGAAGAGCAAGCAGATGGTTCCCAAAACGCTGATAACAGACGGACCAAACATAGCAGTTCCCAGACCAACCCCTGTCGGATGCGAGCTAGATCCTGTCACAGATGGAATCTTCAAAGAAGACAGGATAAAGATAAAGGCACCGGACAAGGCCAGCATGGTCTTGGAATTTGGATCCTCTGCAACGATTTTCTTGATGCGCATCAAGCCGACCACAAAGAAAGGCAGGAATACTGCGAACCAGAAGATACACCAAAAGAGTGGAAGATAGCCTTCCATGATATGCATAGCTGACACAGACTGGGTACTCAGTACCGCCAAAATAGCCAGCAAGGCCACAAAAGTTACTTTTTTATTTTTCAATAGTTTCATGTTTTTTTCCTTTACTAAGAACCAAGCTCAAAAGGATGAATATCTATCTATGAACATGGGCTCTGATATTAAAAAATCTTCTTTTTCACGAGGAGGGTAGTAAAATAAGGCAGCTTGGTTTCTGGTGTGATTCCTTCGAGGCCCAGCAGAGTCTGCTGCTTGTCCGTTGAAGAATTACTAACCATAAAAGTCTGCTGCAAGAGACCGAGCTTTTCGAGCAGGGGCAGGACGGTATCCAGATGATTGGCCACTTTCATCAGCACAATCGAGTCATGCAGCTCAAGCGCCGCCTCAATCTTCTCAGCTGAAGCCGTAGCCGGCATGACCGCCAGAGACTCCTCATCCATAGTCAGGGGCTGACCTAGCTCAGAAGCCATGCTGCAGAAAGAGGTGATACCAGGGATGGTCTGACAGTCGATTTCCTTTTCCAGCAGGGCCAGTAGATAACTGTAAGTACTGTAGACCATGGGGTCACCCAGTGTGATGAAGCCGACATTCTTGCCAGACTTGACATCCTCTGCGATTTCAGCCGAGATGGCCTGCCACTGGACTTCTTTAGTCGAATTGGAACGGACCATAGGGAAATGCCGCTGCTTGATTTCCAAATGCTCTTTCAGGTAGGGCTCCGCAATGCCTAATGCAAAGCTCTTACTTCCCTTCTTAGCTTCCGGTGTATAGAGAATATCTAAGTCTTCCAAAAGCCGACTGGCCTTGATAGTCACTAGCTCGCTATCACCCGGTCCTACACCAATTCCGTAAAATTTTGCCATTCCTTCCTCCTATTCGATGATTTCTTCTAAATGCTGGATGTAGAGCTGTTGAACCTCAGGGTATTCGCCCAGACCAACTAGATGGGCCTTGACCTCATATCCCCGCTCCTTAAAGAAGTGATACCAAGAACCTTCCTCATCTGAGCTCATATCATTGGTCGCATGGTCGCCTGCTACCAGCATGAAAGGTGCTAAATGAACTTCTCGAACACCCTTTTCTTTTAGTTCTTGGGCAATCAACTCAACCGGAGGATAGCTTTCTACACAACCGATATAGACTGAGCTTCCCTTCATCATATGATCCAAGGCTGCATAAGCTGTAAAGGCATAATGCTGACTGCCGTGCCCCATCAGAACTGTTGCTGCCTCTTGACCTTCATGGCCATATCGTTCCAGCAGAATATCCTTGACAGCCTCATAGTCTTCCTGACTGTTGAGCAGAGGCTTGGCAACGACCAGCTTTTTAAAAGCCGATTCAAACTCTTTGGCTTGGGCGAGAATCTTTTCATACTCGCTGCCCAAAATGACATGGAGAGGTTGGATATAGACCTCTTCAGTGCCCGCTTCCAAGAGCTGCTCCAAAACCTCTTTGACCGTAGGAATATCTAGTCCTTCCTGCTTCTTAATCCGCCGTCTAACGACATTGGATGTAAAAGCTCGGTGGACCGGATAGTCTGGAAAATGTTCCTGAATAGCCTGCTCACAAGCTTCAATTGTTTTGCGTCTGGTCTCGGGATAGGTCGTTCCGAAACTGACTACCACTATAGCTTTACTCATGACCTTTATCCTTTCAGAGAATTTCCCGACATTTATCAATGATGGAAGCGATGGTCGCTTCATCCGTCTCAACAATCTTGCTAAAGCCTGCTTCCTCTAAAACAGCCCGCGTGCTGGCACCCATGACAACGATAGGGACATCTGTCCAGTCAAATCCAGCTTCTTGATTAGCTGCCACAAAGTTCATGGCCGCAGCAGAGTTCGGGAGACAGACAACTTCAATCTCTGACCAATTGTCACTGCTAATCTGACTGTCAAAGGCCAGCCTATGGCTAGCAATAATCGGCAGCGAATAGAGTTCTGCCAGACTGGCTTTCTTATGCTCAGCTGTCAGAATATACCAGTTGCCGCCTTCTTTTTCAAGAGCAACTGCAAAATCCGCATCCGACTGCTGAGGCGTCATCCGATCCAGCACAATACCGCTCGCTTCGATAGACTTAGCCGTATGATGACCAATCGCTGCAAAGCGGATGTGCGGCAGACTGCGCAAGTCTCTGCCTGCCTTGCGGAGGGCTTTCAAAAAGAGAGGCCAGCTCTGCATGTCTGCAAAGAGGAGACCGTCTACCTGCTCTAAATCCGGCAGCTGCAATTCTAACTCTTCAACCAAATCTCGAGCTGGGAAAGTGGTCAGCGCAGCTCCAGCATCCTTGAGCAAGCGAGGAAGTCTGCCAGTCTCTGACTGCTGGATGAGGATTTTCCGGCCGAAAAGCGGCAGATTCTCATGGAAATTTAGCTGCTGTCTATAGGCTACGACATCACCTACCACGATGACACTCGGTGCCTTAAAGTCCTCAGTTTCTGCTAGTTCTACTATGTTACCCAAGGTTCCGTCCACCGAGCGCTGCTGAGGATGGGTTCCCCATTCAACGATGGCAGCTGGCTTGTCCTTGCCATAGCCTCTCGCCGTCAGCTCTTGGACGATGGAAGGTAGGTTTTTCATACCCATGAGGAAGACCAAGGTTCCTTTGAGTTCAGAAATTGCTTCCCAGTTGAGCATTTCTGTCTCATCCTTGAGATGGGCCGTAAAGACATGGAAACTAGTCGCTACATCCCGATAGGTCATAGGGATTCCAGCATAGGTCAGCCCAGCCACAGCCGAAGTGATTCCAGGCACCACTTCAAAGTCCACACCAGCTTCCACCAGCTTGACTCCTTCTTCTCCGCCTCGGCCAAAGATATAGGGATCACCGCTCTTGAGGCGGACTACTCGTTTACCCTGACGGGCTTTTTCGATAAGAATCTTTTCAATCTCTTCCTGTCGGATGCAGGGCTGGCCTGGCTTTTTACCGACATCTATCTTTTCGCAGTCAGACTTTAGATGCTGAAAGAGCTCTTGATTGACCAAGCGGTCAAAGACCAAGACATCTGCTTCTTGAAGCCGTCTCTTGCCTTTGAGGGTCAACAACTCCGCATCGCCTGGACCTGCTCCCAGTAATGTTACTAAACCGGACATTTTTTCTCCTTTTATTAGCTATTTTGTCAGATAAGCCTCTAACTCTTCCAAGTTAGAAACCATCTGCGGATAGGCCACAATTGGCCGAGAGATGATAATGCAGTCCATCCCCAGCTCTTGACAGCCATCAATCTTTTCACGAATACCACCAACTGTACCGCTCTCCTTGGAAACAAAAACATCTGCTCCCGAGCGCAGCAAGAGCTCTTTATTACACTCTTTGGAAAATGGAGCCTTGATCGCATCAATCTGATCCGCTACCAGTCCCAGCTGCTCACAAGCCAGAAGCACTTCTGAAGTCGGCAGAACGCGAACGACAATCCGCTGCTCTGGCAAGCCCTTGACAAAGAGTGGCAGGGTCTTGCTGCCTGTTCCCAGATAGACTGTCTTGTAGCCGCGCTTGGCAATCTCATCAATCGCTTCTTGGGTCGAATGCACCACGATGGCTCCGCTCAAATCCAAGGTAGCCTGGCGCTCAAAGCGCAGGTAAGATACACCAGCCATCTCTGCCGCCCGAATGGCTTCCTTAGATACGATGTCCGCAAAAGGATGGGTCGCATCAATGATTTCATCCACATCATTCTCTTTGATGAAGGCAACCATGTCCTCGGCTGTCAGCCGGCCCTGAATGACCGGCTGGCCGTATTTGGAAGCCAAGTGCCGGCCGTAGTCTGTGACAACAGAACTGGTCACATCAATCTTCAAGCGGTCAAGCACTTCTAAAATAGCGGTGCTGTCAGATGTCCCTCCCAGCAGTAATTTCATCATAAAGTATATCCTCGAGGTGTGATCATGCGTCCGTTTTTAACATAAGTTTCTTTGTTACCAACGATAACGATTGTCGTCATATCTACCAAAGTCTCATCCAAGTCTTTGATAGTCGTCAAGATGATTTCCTCATCCTTACGGCCAATGTCCTTACCGATACCGACAATGGTATCCTCTGACTTGTACTCAGACATGATAGAAAGTGCTTTTGCCAGATGGTCTGGACGTCCTTTACTCCGAGGATTGTAGAGGCAGACTACAAAGTCACCTTGAGCTGCAGCATGCAGACGCTTCTCAATCATTTCCCAAGGCGTCATCAAATCACTCAGACTGATATGACAGAAGTCGTTCATGAGGGGAGCTCCCATTGCTGCAGCCGCACCCAGACTAGCTGTGATACCTGGAACCACCTTAACTTCTACATCACTGGCATCTCCCAGCAATTCTAAAATCAAGCCAGCCATCCCATAGACTCCGGCATCTCCACTGGAAACAACTCCGACATTTTTGCCAGTCTCTCTAGCCAAATCAATTGCCTTTTGACAACGATCGATTTCCTGGCGCATACCATTCGCTACGAGCTCCTTGTACTTGACCAAATCAAGAATCAACCGCATATAAGTCGAGTAGCCGACGATAATTTCACAATCGGCTATAGCAGCCAATGCTTCTTGCGACATCAATTCTTTTTTACCTGGGCCTAATCCGATAACGTATAACATATATTTTTTCTCCTTTATGGGTATGATAAAATTCTATAAGGGCAGTTGGTTCATAAGACCGTCTGCTCTTTTTTATTTACTTTTTGGTTATTGCTTTTGCAAGCGCATAGGTACAGCCGTTCTTGGCAAAGCGCTCTGTCAGGACTTGACCCTGACTGGCCAAATCTGCGCTGGCCAAGGCGACACTGCCGACCCCGACTGTCTTTTTGACAAAATCTGACTGAGGATAGCGGTCTGCTACAACAGACAGCTCCTCCTTACTAAAGGTCTCAAAGGGACAGCCCAATTCCTCAGCCAAGGCCAGAATAGCTGCTTCATCCTTCTTGACATCAATGCTGACGATTTTAGAAATCTCACTGGCAGAAATCCCCTGCTGCTGACAAAATTCCTCAAAGCCTTCTCGAAAGACAGCAGGAGCCACATCCTTTCTAGCACCAACTCCTAAGATATAGGGTTGAGGATAGATGAGAGCAAGATTTTCTCTTTGAATATCCTTTTTTTCTGCAGTCAGCAGAATCAGCGGGTCTGTTCCCTTGAGAACAGGCACCAGCTCTTCTTCACTCACAAGAGTTAGGCCACGAAGGTCCGTGATCCAGTCCTTTTCCTGATAGAAATAGACTGTTCGGCCACTGCCTAGATAGCTGTTGAAAGGCTTGATGAACTCTCTCAATTCCGGCCGCCAGCCATTGACCGATTGGGCCAAATTGTCCAAGGCTGTTACATTCTGCACATCCGTTGCTGTCGTGATAACAGGATTGGAACCGAGCAATTCTGCGATGTCTAGCGTCACTTGATTGGCTCCGCCTAGATGTCCGCTCAACAGGCTGATGACATTCGTCGCTTTCTCATCCATGACCACCACTGCTGGGTCGCTCGCCTTGTCTTTCAAGACCGGTGCAATAGCTCGCACAACTGCCCCGATAGCCATGATACAAATGAGAACATCCACTTCCTGAAAGAGCTGACCTAGCGCCTCAATCACTCGTCCTTCAATGGCAATGACCCTGTCATCTGCCAATCGAGGTGTCGTATAGATAGGGATTTCCTTGCCCAGCTTTTCTCGCAGAGTCAGAGCCAAGTCCTTGCCGACCGCTGTCACTGTTGCGATTGCGTAGCGGGCTTGAGAATTACTTGGCATGGCTGCTCTTCCCCCGTCTGAACTCATGCTGAAAATCCGCATGGTAGAGCTTGGAATAGTAGAACTCCTGACCTAAAAAGTCACCGACCAAAATCAAAGCTGTCTTTCTAATCTTGGCTTCCTTGACCTTCTCAGCAATATTTGTCAAATCGCCAAAGACCTTCTTTTCATCCGGCCAAGTAGCCTTGTAAATGACAGCCACAGGCGTTTCTGGAGGATAGCCGCCCTCGATCAGCTCGCTGACGACCTTTTCGATACCTTGAACGGACAAGAAGATGGCCATAGAGGTCCGATGCTGAGCATAACTTTTCAGGGATTCCCGATCTGGCACAGGCGTCCGACCAGCCATCCGAGTGATGATGAGACTTTGAGAAACCTCTGGTACGGTATACTCTGCCCCGATACTGGAAGCAGCTCCCAGAAAAGAGCTGACGCCCGGCGTACAGTCAAACTCTATATCCCGCTTCTTCATCTCTTCGATCTGCTCTCGAATGGAGCCATAAATGGAGAAATCTCCCGTCTGCAGGCGAACTACATCTTTACCAGCCTTGACTCCAGCCTCCATGACATCGATGATTTCCATCAAGTGCATGCTGGCACTGTCGTGAATCTCAGCTCCTTCTTTACAGTAGTTGAGCAAGTCTGGATTGACCAAGGAGCCTGCATATATGACCACATCAGCCTCAGACAGCTGCTTGTAACCTTTGAGCGTAATCAGCTCCACATCACCTGGGCCAGCTCCAACAAAATGTACTTTGGACATCAATTAGCCTCTCTTTCTTTTTTCTTACAGGAAACGATAATGGTCGGATTCTGAGGCTTGAAATAGTGCCCCTTGCCTATCCCCGTCCAGCGACTAGCCTGAACGGAGACAATCTCTAGATTCTCCCAGTCCATCTGCTCCGCTATTTGAGCTGCTTCCAGAGCATTCTCCAGTAGGATAAAGTTCAAGACCAGCCGACCGCCCGGCTCCATGAGCTGAGCACACCAGTCGAAGATCTCCTGCATATTGCCCCCGGTCCCTCCGACAAAAATGGCATCAAAGCTGCCATCCAGCTCAATCGGAGCCAGTCCTTGATGGAGACGGACATTGTGGCAGCCAAAATGCTGGATATTCTCCTGCGTCAAGGCCACCGCGTCTTCATTGCGCTCCACTGCCACCACTTCCAGTTCTGGATAGGTTCGGGCTGCCTGAATCGTAACACTACCAGTTCCAGAGCCGACATCCAGCATGCGCTTGGCCCGATGCAGCTCCAACTTATCCAAACTGATGGCTCTGACTTCTTCCTTAGTCATAGGGACTTTAGCCCTGATAAATTCCGAATCCCTCATCTAACACCACCACCACATTCATTTCATATTCTCTATCTTCTACCTCGCTAGCAGGCAGAATGGTAATACGCTCGTCTTCATAACTCAGCTGCTCACCAATGACTAGCACCTTATCTAAACCTCTTTTAACAGCCTCTTGAGCAATCTCGTAGGGGCCAACTTTCTGATCGGTCACCATAAAGACTTTGGACAGACTCATAATCAAGTCAAAGTTAGGTGCCTTAGCATGGCTGCTCGTCAGATAAGCATCGTTCATGGGCAGGGCAATTCTGCTGGCCAGATACTGCATGGCACTGATTCCCGGTGAGATGACCACGCGCCCTTTGAACTTCTCTGACAGCCATTTGCCCAAGCCGTAAATCAGAGGATCGCCTGAGGCCAGATATAAAATTTCCTCATCCTCACCAAAGCTCTCCAGCAATTCTGCCAGCGCGGCTAATTTTTTAGGCGGGACCAGGCCCTTATCCTTATAAGCCGGTGGCAAAATTTCCAGATGCCGCTCGCTGCCCAAAATGCGGTCAGCCTTCTCAAAATAGGCTTCCTGTCCCAGAAGACCATAGCTAGGATCTCCCGGACCAATTCCGATAACATAAATCATGTCCATTCCTCCTTTATCTGCTCTAAAGGCTGAGTTGATGCCAGATAGCCTTCCTCAGTCCCAAAGACGACCACTTCAATATTGACTTCTGGCTTACGATAGCGGAGCAGACGCTCACTTCTAGCCTTAATCTTATCCGCCAATACCTGATAGACACCCTCATAAGAAAATTCTTTAATGGCTGTCCCAGCAGCCTCGGTCGTCAAGCACTTATCAACCTTTTCCAGCAGTTCCATGGGCGCCCCCATCAGGGCTAGATTAGCCACCAGCGTTTCCATACGGGCATCCGAGTCCTTACTGTGGGTAGAGAAAATCCCAGCCGCCACTTTGACAAACTTGCCCATGTGACCAATCATCAAAACCTTGGTAAAGCCAATCCGCTGAACTTCTTTGAGGACATGGCCGACAAAGTTACTCATATTGACGATGCGCCCGGCTGGAATACCAATGCTGTTGGTCGCAAAATCTTCACCGTAATTCCCCGGTACCAAGACGACTGAACGATGTCCTTGATTGTAGAGCATGGTTAACTCAATCGTGATGGACGCTTTCCAGCTATCTTCAGACATTGGATTAACAATCCCTGTCGTTCCCAATATTGAAATACCACCGACAATACCTAGTCTGGAATTGTAGGTCAGTTTGGCCGTTTCTTCGCCGCCAGGAACGGAAATGATAACCCGTGCTCCACAGTTGGGACCGATAATCTCACGGACATGCTGCTCAATCATCCGTCTAGGAGTCGGATTGATGGCTGCCATGCCGACATCGCAGGCCAGCCCCTTCTCAGTCACGCGCCCAACGCCCTGACCACCGTCAATCTCGATTTCCGTCTGATCTGGTAGAAGGGTCACAGTCGAATAAATCAAGAGACCGTGTGTCGCATCTGCATCGTCGCCGCCATCTTTTTCAATGGCCGCGGTCGCCTCTTCTGGTCCAAAGGACGGATTGTGAACATCCATGGTCACTTCCACACCTGAAGCCGTATGAACAGTGACCTTTTCTTCTCTTTCCTGATTTAAGATCATGCTCAAGGCTGCAACAGTCGCCGCCGTCGCACAAGTACCAGTTGTAAAACCTTTTCTTAATTTCTTTCCATTGACATAAGCGTATTCATCCATCATCAGCCCTCTCCTTTCTCCGGAGCCTGCTTTTTATCTGAAACACTGTAACGCTCATAGTCCGTAGTGTCGAGCTTGAGCTGGTAGAGAATGGCATTGACCACAGCTGCTGCGATGGTACTGCCGCCCTTTTGACCCAGTGCCGCGATAGAAGGCACCGAACTTTCATGCAGTTTGAGCTTGGATTCTGCCGCTCCGACAAAGCCAACTGGAACTCCGACAACTGCATCCGGCTGCAAGGTTCCCTCTTCGACCATATCCAAAACCTTAAAGATGGACGTTGGAGCATTCCCGAAGACAAAAAGTTTTGGACCGTCCACTTTAGCTGCATATTCTACAGCAGCCATGGAGCGAGTAATTCCCTTTTCCTTAGCTTCCTGAAAGACTGCCGGCTCATTGACCAGACAGCGATAGGAAACACTTAGGTCATCCAGCAATTTCTTATTAAAACCGCCCAAGACCATGGTTGTATCTGTAAAAATGGTACCCTTGTTTCGGAGGACGTAGAGGATCTTTTCAATAACTTGATTGGAAAACTTGATATTGTAAAGGTAGTCAAAGTCTGCACTGGTAAAGACAACCCGCTTGAGCACTGCCTCTTCAAAAGGATCCGAAAAATGTATATCTGGATGCTCTTGGTCAATAATTTCCTGAATCTTGCTGAAACTAGCTTCTTCGATCTTGTGCGCTGCTTTTAGATAGGACATCTAGTTCTTTCCTCCTTCTTTACTGGATGGTGTAGAGTAGCGGACATAGTCATCCGTCACCACTTCCCTCAGCTGGTAGATAATGGCATTGACAATGGCTACTACAATCGTGCTGCCGCCTTTTCTGCCGAGATTGACAAGGGCAGGAAGACCTGACTGAAGCAGTTCTTCTTTTGACTCTTCGACATTGATAAAGCCGACTGGAACCCCAATCACTGCATCTGCTTCTACCAATCCCTGCTCTGCCAGCTCAATCAGGTAAGATAGAGCCGTAGGAGCACCACCAAAAGCAAACACTTTAGGACCTTCAATCTTAGCTGCTATCTCAACAGCTGCCATAGCTCTGGTAATTTGCTTTTCCTTGGCCAGCGCAGCTACTTCTTCATCACTGATTAAACAGCGGTAGCTTACACCCAGCTGGTCAAGCACGCGTTTATTAATCCCATTGAGAGAGATATTGGAGTCCAGCAGGATAGTACCCTTAGCTCTGATTACCTCTTCTATTTTTTTAAGAACATCATGCTCAAAGCGCATGGTATAGAGATAATCAAAATCTCCCGTCGTATGGATAGCCCTCTTGATAATGGATTCTTCCATTTCCGAATGGAAGATGTAATCAGGGTCTTTTTCAGTAATCATAGACTGAATAATTTGAAAGCTCTTTTCCTCGATAGAGGAAGGGTTTTGGATATATGTCATAGTATACTCCTAGAAATATGCTTGCATTACTAAATAAAAAAGAGTGAACAAGATTAAACCTATCATGGTGCTTGTATAAAGCAGAGAGATAGCCGTCTGAATATCATCCGCCTCAACCGGTCTGGAAATCTCTCCAATGATCGGCTTCTCAATTAGCTCCCCATGATAGACGTGCGGTCCGCCTAGCTGAATGCCCAGAGCTCCTGCCACAACTGCCTCCGAAAAAGCACTGTTGGGACTGGCATGCTGATAGCGATCACGCCAGCCGATTCGCAGGGCTCCTTTGACATCCAGCAGTAAAATCTGACTGCTGAGAATCAAGAAAAGCCAAGTCAAACGCGCAGGAATCAGATTGGCCAGATCATCCATCTTGGCAGATATCAAGCCGATTTTGCGGTATTTCTCCGTCTTGTAGCCCACCATGGAGTCTAAGGTGTTAATGGCCTTATAGGTCATAGCTAGAATGGGTCCGCCCAGAAAGAGGCAGAGCAGAGGGCCGATAACCCCGTCACTGGTATTTTCAGCCACCGTCTCAATTGTCGCCTTGCTGATTTCCTCTGGAGTCAGCTGGGAAGTTTCACGGCCGACAATCATGCCAACTTGCTTTCTAGCTTCTTCCAAAGTGCCAAACTTGAGCGTATGGTAAACTTTTTGGGCCTCAAAAGCTAGACTTTTAGCCGCCAGGCTGGCATAGGCCAGATAGATCCAGACAATCCAGTAGAGGACGGGATGGACCAGACTAGCCAACCAAAGCAGACCGTAGCTCACTCCCAGCGCCAGTCCAACTGTTGTCAGCCAGAGGAAAAAGCCAAATAGATAGGGCGAAAACTGCCTTTTCTCATGCAAACGCATACATAAATAAATATAGGAACCCATCCACTTGACTGGATGAGGCCAGCTATAGGGGTCGCCAATCAGCCAGTCAAGTAAAACGGCCAAAAAAATTGCAATGAGTGTCATATCAGTTCGCCTCTTTGATATAGTTCAGCCAGTTGGCCAGCAGCTGCTCGTCCTGATAAAAATGAACATGCAAGTAGCTGGCAAAGGTCCGGCCCTTTTGATAACCGCCTGTCCAGGCAGCTACGACCTGACCGTCTCTGACCTTCTCTAGCTTGAGGACCGTATCTTCCTCCGTCTCAAAGACTGAATGGTGAAACTCATGTCCTCTGACTGCCGTACCTTTAGGACCAAAAAGACTGTCTACCTGCGTTTCTGCTTGGCAATAACCAAAGCTTTTCAGGCCAGGGGTCATCAGGCTCTTGCCCTTGAAAATACCGACCATTTCATAGACCTGACCATCTACTTCCAGCAGCTCTCCCAGATACATGAGGCCGCCGCATTCTGCATAGATTGGCCAGCCCTGCTCGTGAGCTTTCTTGACCGAAGCCCGGAAGTCAGCATTTGCCATCAGCTCCTGAGCGTAGACTTCTGGAAAACCGCCGCCAAAATAATATGCATCTGCTGCTGGCAGTTCCTTATCTTTCAGGGGGCTGAAAGGTACCAGCTGGACATTGAGCTCTCTTAGAAAGTCCAGATTGTCTTCGTAGTAAAAGTGAAAAGCATCATCCAAAGCATAAGCCAAAGTTAAGGGCTGGTCATTGCGGATACGAAAAGGATTTGTCATCCGCTTATCGGGAAGTTCTGCCTTTTCCAGCAGCCTGTCTAGATTTATATGCTTAGCCGCTGCCGCTCCCAACTCCTCAAATCGACGGTCCAAATCATCCATTTCTACGTCTGGGATTAGACCCAGATGGCGCGATGGCAGCTCTGCTGTTGCATTCTTAGGCAGATAGCCCAGCACTTCCACATCCGTGTAACGCTCAATGGCGCCCTTGATAAGTTCAAAGTGAGTCTGTGAAGCCACCCGATTGATAATGACCCCAGCAATATCCAAATCCGGATCAAAAGTCGCAAAACCATGGACCATAGCAGCTGCTGAGGTGGATGTTGCCTTCCCATCAATAATCAAGACAACCGGAATGCCCAACTTCTTAGCAACAGAAGCAGAAGACGCACAGTCCTTGTCTGTTCCCAGACCATCAAAGAGTCCCATGACTCCTTCGACTACTGCCACATCCGCATCTCCATGCCATTTGTAGTAGGACCAAGCCAGACTCTGATTGTCCGGTATCATAAAGCTGTCCACATTCCGCGACGGCCGCTTGGTAATCCGACTATGATAAGCTGTATCAATATAATCAGGTCCTACCTTATAAGGCTGGACCTGATACCCTCTGTCTGCCAGAGCTTTCAAAATCCCTAGGGTAACTGTGGTCTTTCCAACACCGCTGGAAACACCAGCCAGTATAAATTGCTTCATTACTTTACTCCAGATTTGCTGATAAAAAAAGTACTACAAAAAAATAAGCAATTTTTATTTTTTTGTAGCACCGTTGCTCACTTATATGTAGAGCAAACACCCCGTTGTGTTCGCTTTCAGTTCGTATATTAAATTTATTTTAATATAAACAAGAAAAGCTGTCAAGTTTTTCCTAGAGCACCTCTGAAAAAAGTCAAGATTCTAGAGCGCCCTTACTGAAAACTGAGCATTTTTTAAAATTCTGTTAAATTTAAAAAACATCAGGAAAAGGAACATTCCTGATGTTTTATATAAGCATCAACCTGCATCTTCCTCTACAAACTGACTATTATAGAGGTCGGCATAGAAGCCATTCTGATCCATGAGTTCATCGTGGTTGCCCTGCTCGATAATATTTCCATCGCGCATGACCAAGATAAGATCCGCATTACGGATAGTAGACAGGCGGTGGGCAATGACAAAGGAAGTTCGGCCTTCCATAAGTTTGTCCATAGCCTTTTGAATCAGCTCCTCCGTCCGCGTATCGACTGACGAAGTGGCCTCATCCAAGATCAAGAGCGGTGCATCTTTCAGCAGAGCACGAGCGATTGTCAATAGCTGCTTCTGACCGACTGATAAGTTGACCGTGTCATCCAGCACTGTATCATAGCCCTGCGGCAGAGTCATGATAAAGTGATGGACACCGACCGCCTTCGCTGCAGCAACAACTGCTTCATCTGTCACATGCTCTTGATTGTAAATCAAGTTCTCTTGGATAGTTCCCTCAAAGAGCCAGGTATCCTGCAAGACCATTGAAAAGGCATCGTGAACCTCGGAGCGTTTCATATCCTTAATATCTATATCATCAATGCTGATACGTCCTTTATCAATTTCATAGAACTTCATAAGGAGATTAACGATAGTCGTCTTCCCAGCCCCCGTCGGACCGACAATGGCAATCTTCTGTCCAGCCTTGGCCTGAGCTGAGAAATCATGGATGATGGTCTGGTCCGGCTTGTAGCCAAAGAAGACCTCTTCAAAGGAAACATCCCCCTTGACAGCAGTAAGCTGCTGCTCTTTATGCTGGTCGTCTTCCATATCAGGCTCAGCCAGAAATTCAAAGACACGAACCAGTGCTGCACCAGCCTGCTGCAAGACGGCGATACCTTGGGCAATCTGTGACAGGGGTTGAGAGAAGGTCCGCACATAAACCATAAAGGCAACAATAATTCCGATACTAATAGATCCATTAATTGCCAGAGCAGCACCGACCAAAATAACCAGAACATAGGCAAAATTCCCCGTAAAGAACATGAGCGGCATCATCATGCTAGAGATAAATTGAGACTTCCAAATACTGTTATAGAGATTATGATTGAGAACTGCAAAGTGCTCCTTTGACTGCTCAATGGCATTATAGCTGGTAACGACATTATGACCGGAGTACATTTCCTCCACATAACCGTTGACAGCCGCCAGATCGTTTTGCTGGGCGGTGAAATAGCTCTGGGACTTACCCATGATGAGACCGACAAAGACAAAGCCGACTACAGTAGCCAAGATGGTTACCAAGGCCAAGATCCAGTTCATGAAGAACATGGTCAAAACCACAGCCACCAAGAGCAAGCTGGAAGAGATAACATTTCCCAGACTCTGGTTGAGGGATTGGCCGACCGTATCTACGTCATTAGTCACGCGCGAAAGAGTATCCCCCTGAGAATGACTATCGAAATAGCCCAGCGGCAGCTTGTTAATCTTCTCTGCAATGGCCGTCCGCAGCCGCTTAGAGAAATACTGGATAACCGTACTGATGATAAAGGACTGACCATAGTTGAGCAGGGCTCCGACTGCATAGAGCACGGTCAGCAGAAGGGCAATCTCAGACACAGCTTTTAAATCAATATTGGTAGCCAAACCTTCAGAGATGAGATTGGTAATTTCTTTTAATTTATTTGGCCCATAGACCGTGATAATGTTTGACAAGACAGCTCCCACAAATGCCAAAGCAAGAGGAAGCTGGAAGCCTTTGAGATAAGGCCGTATCTGGCTAAATAATGAAGGCTTCTTATTTTCCATTTTCTAATTCCTCCTTGGATAGTTGTGAGTAGGCAATTTCTTGATAGACTTCGTTGTTGGCCAAAAGCTCTCGGTGGGTACCTTGACCGACCACCTTACCAGCATCCAAGACCAAGATTTGATCCGCATCCATGATAGTAGAAATCCGCTGTGCCACAATTAGCTTGGTCATATCCTGCGTCCGCTCAGCCAGTTCCTTGCGCAAAATGCGGTCTGTCTTATAGTCTAGAGCTGAGAAGGAGTCGTCAAAGATGAGGATTTCTGGCTTACGAGCCAATGCTCTGGCAATAGCCAAACGCTGACGCTGACCACCAGAGAAGTTGGTCCCGCTTTGAGCCACTTCTGCTTTCAGCCCCTTTTCCTTCTCTTGGACAAAGGGTTTAGCCTGTGCTAGGTCAAGAGCCTCCCACATTTTCTGCTCATCTAGCGGGCTTTCTTTGCTTTGACCGAAGTCCAGATTGCTCTCAACATCGCCAGAGAAAAGCACAGCCTTTTGAGGGATGTAGCCGACCTTATTATGCAGGTCTTCCAGCTGATAATCCTGAACGTTGACACCATCTACCAGAATCTCTCCTTCAGTCACATCATAGAAACGAGGAATGAGATTGACTAGCGTGGATTTCCCTGAACCGGTTGAACCGATAAAGGCCACGGTATCACCAGCCTGCGCTGTAAAGCTCACATGCTCAATGACTGCTTCTGAATTCTTGGAATAGCGGAAGGACACATCTCGAAAGACCACTTCTCCCTTGCTATCCGATGCTGCCTTAGGATGTTCTGGACTGGTGATAGAAGAATGCAGGTCCAGTACTTCATTAATCCGGCCAGCCGATACAATGGTCCGAGGCAGGACGATAAAGAGGGCACCCATGAGCAAGAACCCAATCACAATCTGCATAGCATAGGACATAAAGACGACCATATCACTGAAGAGTGGGAGACGCTCCTGCAGTCCAGCCTCCTGAATCAAATAAGCACCAATCCAGTAAATAGCCAGTGTCAATCCGCTGGAAATCCCCATCATAACTGGATTCATCATAGCCATCAGACGACCGATGAAAAGATTGAGCCGGGTTACTTCATCATTGGCTGCCGCAAATTTCTCATCCTGATAATCCTCAGCATTGTAAGCCCGTACCACGCGAATCCCAGTCAGACTCTCTCTAGTGACGCTGTTTAGCTTATCGACCAAGCGCTGCGCAACTGACTGCTTGGGAAAGGCCAATGTCACCAAAACTACCGTCAGCAGGATATTGACTATAACAGCAATAAGAACTGCTGTCAGCCAGTTCTCGGACTTACCGATAATCTTAGTCATAGCCCAAATCGCCATAATCGGTCCCCTGGTCACGACCTGCAGCCCCATGGTAATTAAGGTCTGTACCTGGGTAATGTCATTCGTTGTCCGAGTCAACAGACTAGGAATCGAAAATTTCTTAATTTCCGTCTGCGAATAGTCTAGCACACGGTTGAAAATATCACTCCTCAAGCTCTGGGTAAAGCTGGCTGCTATACGAGCGGCAAAAAAGCCAACCACAATAGCTGACAGCAAGCTAGCAAAAGACAGGCCAATCATTTTCAGACCTGGCTCCCACAGATCCGCCAAGCCAGTCCCCGGTGTTTGCAGCAACTCTGTAATCGTCGAAATATAGGTTGGAACTTCTAATTCCAGATATACCGTTAGGAAGGTGAAGAGCACACTGAGAACAATCATGCTCACTTCCCTTACCGTCAGCCGTTTAAATAACTTAAACATCTTTCCCTCCATTTTCTAAACTTTCGATATTCTGATAAAACTTGGCCATGACTTGAGAAAAAATCAGCAGTTCCTGCTCAGAAACACCATTCAAAATAGAAAGGTTCATTTCATCAAAAAAGTCACGGATTTTTTTCATTCTTTCCTGCGACTGCGGAGTGAGACGGATATATTTAGCCCGCTTGTCTGTCTTGCCCATTTCCAGCTTGATAAAGCCATTCTTCTCCATCCTTTTCATTAAGTTAGAGGCCACCGATTTGGAAATATCCAACTCCTGCTCAATATCCTTGATAAGGGTATCCTTCCCCTCTTCCATACGACAGGCGACAATATGCAAGACCTGCCCCTGAGGCCCAGCCATGGACTCAATCCCTTGCTCCTTGGCAAGCTTTTCCGCTATGAGATGAATCTTTCGTCCAAAACGCTTCAATTCCAGTAAAGGCTTATCCATACCTGTATCCTTTGTAAAAATAGTTTTCGTGAGAACTATTTTAACACAAGAAAAAAGAAAGTCAAGAAAAAAGTTTCCATGAGAACTATTTTTTCAACAAGAAAAAAAGCGAAGAAAATTTCTTCACCCTTCCTTTCAAACTGACAAACAGCCTAAAAATTGATTGGTCCCGCATTAAAATTTTGAAGAAGAAGCGAGGAATAGAGCCCCTCCAATGATAAGGAGAATGCCTGCAATCCAGCCTATAAATGGAATGGGCGCGATGTTGCTGCTTCCGACGATAAGGAGGACGCCCGCTGCGACACTGAAACGCATTTGACCTTTGTAATAAGCCAAGGAAGTAATTCCCAAGCCCAGAGCTGCCAATTTAATCACCGCTCCCAGTAAATTCAGGCCAGAATCACCTAGTAGGGCTGAAAAAGGAACAAAAAAGATATTCGAGAGCAGCAAAATAGTCCCTCCAATCAAACCAACCAGACCGCTTATCAGTGCTAAAGTTTTTGTTTTCATTTACATCTTGCCTCCTTCAATATTATTCTGCTAATTATCTCTAATTTTAGACATTTTTTGCAATTTTGTCAAATTTTTCTAAATGATAATCCCTTCCAAATGATCCAATTCATGCTGGCAGATTTGGGCAGGCAGGCCTTTCAAGGTCATGGTCTGCTGCTGCCAATGTTTATCCAGATAATCAATTGTGATTTCCTGATAACGTTGGGTAGGACGGCTTCCAACCAAGGACAGGCAGCTCTCTTCTGTCTGATAAGGGCCTGACTTAGAGCGCAGCACCGGATTAAACATGACTACCGGCACCAAACCATATAGAAAGATAATGACTCGCTTACGGACGCCAATCATATTGGCTGCGAGTCCTATACAGTTTTCTTGATTTGCCTGCAGCGTATCCTGCAAGTCTTGAGCCAGATAAAGGTCTTCTCTGCTAGCCTGCTCTGATGGCTGCTGTAGGAAGAAAATATCTTTGACAATTGCTTTTTCCATTACTTTTCCTCATAGAGAAGGGCCTGATAAATCAGACCCTATAAACTTATTTTGCGTGGCGCTCACTAACTTCTTTAGCCAGTACAAAGTTGCCCAGCGTTGCGGAGCCATTTCCAGCCACAGCTGGTGTCACGATATAGTCACGAACATCGGGAACTGGCAAATAGCCATTCAGGAGAACTGTGAATTTCTCACGAACCCGATCCAGCATGTGCTGCTGAGCCATAACACCGCCACCAAAGACGATGACATCTGGACGGAAAGTCACTGTCGCCTGAATAGCCGCCTGAGCGATATAGTAAGCTTGAATATCCCAGACAGAACTATTGAGTTTAATATTTTCCCCACGAACTCCGGTCCGCGCCTCTAAGCTTGGTCCAGCCGCCAATCCTTCCAAGCAGCCATTGTGGAAAGGACAAACGCCATTGAACTCTTTTTCCACATCCATAGGGTGCTTAGCCACATAATAATGCCCCATCTCTGGGTGCCCTGTCCCCCCTACAAATTCGCCCCGCTGGATAGCGCCAGCACCGATTCCTGTCCCAATCGTATAATAGACCAGATTTTCAATACGGCCGCCAGCATTGTTGCGGGCTACTACTTCACCATAAGCTGAACTATTGACATCCGTCGTGAAGTAAATGGGCACATTGAGAGCCCGGCGCAGAGCGCCAACAATATCCACATTAGCCCAGTGCGGCTTAGGTGTAGTCGTAATAAAGCCGTAAGTCTTTGAGTTAGGGTCAATATCGATCGGTCCGAAAGAACCAACAGCCAGACCAGCTAGATTGTCAAAACGAGAAAAGAACTCAATCGTCTTGTCTAGCGTTTCAATAGGTGTGGTTGTTGGAAACTGTGTCTTTTCAACAACTTCAAACCGTTCATCTCCTACAGCACAGACAAACTTAGTGCCGCCCGCTTCCAAACTTCCATACAATTTTGTCATTATAAATCCTCTTTTAACATTTGATTTTTACTCTATTCATTATAGCATATCTCTTGCAGACTTCTTGCTAAAAATAGTCTTTTTAAAGCTTTTTCAACAAGACTGTACTTATGACATAAAAAACGAACAAATCAACTTTTGTTCGTTTTCTAAATTCCATTAGGCTTTCACTTCAATAACTGCGTCGCCTTTAGCAAGAGCTCCTTCTGCTACTGGAGTCACAGAAGCGTAATCAGCTGTGTTGGTAACGATGACCATAGTCGTATCATCCAGACCGGCAGCCGCAATTTTCTCAGCTTCAAATGTTCCCAGAACATCACCAGCTTTGACCTTGTCGCCTTGAGCAACCTTTTGGTCAAAACCTTCGCCATTCATAGACACTGTGTCAATACCAACGTGGATAAGGATTTCAGCACCATTAGCTGTCTTCAAACCATAGGCATGGCCTGTCGCAAAAGCGATTGTCACTTCTGCATCAGCTGGGGCGTAAACAACACCTTCACTAGGTTTAATGGCAATTCCTTGTCCCATCGCTCCGCTAGAGAAAACAGGATCATTCACATCGCTTAAAGCCACTGCCTGACCAACGATAGGAGAAATAATCGTTTCGTCTTGGAGGGCAACTGGCACATTACCAGTTGTTTCTTCTTCGACTAATTGTTCAGTTTCAGTTGTGTCATTTTGTTTATCAAGAGCAACTCGTAAAGCAACACTTCCAACTGAAGCCTTAGATAGGACATCTGTCATTTCATCTTGCCATTCATCTGTTTCATCTTCAAAACCGAACATATAAGTCAAAGCAAAACCAATCGCAAATGATACAGCCACCATAAATATGTATTGAAGCAATTGACCATTACCAATGTAAAGGAGTATACCAGGAATAATCGTGATACCATTACCTGTACCAGCTAAACCAATAAGTGAAGCTAGTCCACCACCGATGGCACCACCAATCAATGAAAGGAAGAATGGTTTGCGGTAGCGCAAATTAACCCCGAAGATAGCGGGTTCTGTAATACCAAGAAAGGCAGAAAGAGCAGCTGAGAATGACAAAGCTTTAAGTTTTGGGTTTTTAGTTTTCACACCAACAGCAACGGTTGCAGCACCTTGAGCTGTCATAGCCGCAGTGATGATAGCGTTGAATGGGTTAGCATGGTCAGCTGCGAGCAATTGTACTTCAAGCAAGTTAAAGACATGGTGTACACCTGATACGACAATAACTTGGTGAACCCCACCAATCAACAAACCACCTAAACCAAATGGCAAACCAAGGATAGCCTTTGTACCAAAAAGGATGTAGTTCTCAACAACGTGGAAGACTGGTCCGATGACGAAAAGTCCAAGGATAGACATTACAAAAAGTGTAACGAATGGTGTCACCAAGAGATCCAAGACATCTGGCACAACCTTGCGGAGAGCTTTTTCAAACTTAGCTCCGACAAGCCCGATAATGAAGGCTGGAAGAACGGAACCTTGCAAGCCAACAACTGGGATAAAACCAAAGAATTTCATAGCAGTCACTTCGCCACCAGACGCAACAGCCCAAGCGTTTGGAAGTGAACCTGATACCAACATCATACCAAGGACGATACCGACAGCTGGATTTCCACCAAATACACGGAAGGTTGACCAAACAACCAAACCAGGCAAGATGATGAAGGCTGTATCCGTAAGGATTTCTGTATAGGTCTTCACATCATCTGGAAGTGTCATCCCAAGAGCGTTTAAAAGTCCACGGACACCCATGAAGAGACCTGTTGCTACGATAACTGGTATGATTGGCACAAATACGTCACCAAATGTACGGATGGCACGTTGGAACCAATTCCCTTGCTTAGCAGCTTCTGCTTTCATGTCATCTTTTGATGAAGTTGGCAATCCTAAGGCTACAACTTCGTCATAGATTTTATTAACCGTACCGGTACCAAAGATAATCTGGTACTGGCCTGAGTTAAAGAAGGCACCCTGAACTTTTTCCAGATTTTCGACAGTATTTTTATCGATTTTACCTTCATCTTTAACCATCACGCGTAAGCGAGTCGCACAGTGAGCCACACTGTTAACATTCTCACGTCCGCCAAGGGCTTCGATGACTTTTTTTGCAATGTCAGTATTATTCATTTGCAAAAATCTCCTTATAAATATTTTTAACTTTTGAAAGCGATTTTATCGCCTTTACGAATATTATTTTACCATGATTCAAAAATATGTCAAGCGTTTTACAGAAAAAATATTTTTTTGCTGTTAAATGTTGATTTTTCATCGGAAAACGTTTACTATAGTAATAAGAAATAATATGATTCGGAGGACAAAAGATTGGCTTGGACGACTGAAAAACGCTACAAACGCTATGAAGACTGGACTCAGGAAGAACTACAGCACATCAAAGAAAACATCGCTAAATCTCCTTGGCGGGCTAACTACCATGTGGAGCCTCAGACAGGACTGCTCAATGACCCCAATGGTTTTTCTTATTTTGACGGCAAGTGGGTGGTTTTCTACCAAAACTTTCCTTTCGGAGCAGCTCACGGCCTCAAGTGCTGGGTCCAGATGGAAAGCGATGACCTAGTCCACTTCAAGGAAACTGGTCTTCGAGTGCTGCCAGATACTTCTCTGGACAGCCACGGTGCCTACTCAGGCTCTGCCATGCAGTTTGACGACAAGCTCTTTCTCTTCTACACCGGCAATGTTCGTGATGAGAATTGGGTGCGTCACCCATATCAAATCGGCGCCTTGTTAGATAAATCAGGTAAGCTGGAAAAAATTGACAAGGTCTTGATTGAACAACCTGCTGAAGCGACTGACCACTTCCGCGATCCGCAGATTTTCAACTACAAAGGGCAATTCTATGCCATTGTCGGTGGGCAAAATCTAAACAAACAAGGCTATGTTAAGCTTTACAAGGCTGTTGATAACGACTATACCAACTGGGAAGTAGTCGGCGATTTAGACTTCGCCAATGACAAGACAGCCTATATGATGGAGTGTCCTAATCTAGTCTTTATCAACGACCAACCAGTCCTGCTCTATTGCCCTCAAGGCTTGTCTAAGGACGTGCTGGATTATGGCAACATTTATCCAAACATGTATAAAATAGGTCAATCGTTTGACACAAACAAAGTTGCTATGATTGATCCTAGCCCTATCCAAAATCTGGACTACGGCTTCGACTGCTACGCGACCCAAGCTTTTAACGCACCTGACGGCCGTGCACTAGCTGTCAGCTGGCTAGGCTTGCCGGATGTGGAATACCCATCTGACCGCTTCGACCATCAAGGAGCCTTCTCCCTCGTCAAGGAATTAACCCTGAAAGACGGCAAGCTCTACCAGTACCCAGTGCCTGCTATCAAGAATTTGCGAGCAGAGGAACAACCTTTCGCTGCTTTGGTAGAAAGCAAGAATAGCTACGAACTAGAGTTGAATCTCGCTGCAGACGCCGAACACGAAATCATTCTCTTTGCGGACAAGGATAGCAAGGGCCTACGCATCAATTTCGACCTCAAGGCAGGTCAAGTGACTGTTGACCGCAGTCAAGCGGGTGAACCATTTGCTCTGGACTTTGGAACCAGCCGAAGCTGTAATATTGACAAAGAAGCAACGAGCGCTACTATCTTCATCGATAAATCGATTTTTGAAATTTTCATCAATAAAGGAGAGAAAGTATTTTCCGGCCGTGTCTTCCCAAGAGAGGACCAGACAGGTATTGCTATTACCAAGGGCAATCCAACCGGTACTTACTATGAATTAGATTATGGTCGCAAAGCTAACTGATGTAGCAAAACTAGCAGGAGTCAGCCCCACAACTGTTTCCCGCGTCATCAACAGAAAAGGCTACTTATCCGACAAAACGATCTCTAAGGTTGAGGCAGCCATGCGAGAATTGGCCTACAAGCCCAACAATCTGGCGCGGAGCCTCCAAGGAAAATCAGCCAAGCTAATTGGACTCATTTTCCCTAATATCAGCAATGTCTTTTATGCAGAATTGATTGACAAGCTGGAGCATGAGCTCTTTAAACAGGGCTATAAAACCATTATCTGCAATAGTGAGCATGATTCAGACAAGGAGCGTGAATACCTTGAGATGCTGGAAGCCAATCAGGTGGACGGCATCATTTCTGGCAGCCACAATCTAGGCATTGAGGACTACAATCGCGTAACTGCTCCAATCATTGCCTTTGACCGCAATCTTTCTCCGGATATCCCTGTCGTCTCCTCAGACAACTACGGAGGCGGAGTGCTGGCAGCTCAGACCTTAGTCAAGTCCGGAGCTCAAAACATCATCATGATAACCGGCAATGACAATTCCAACTCACCGACCGGCCTGCGCCATGCTGGCTTTGCTTCCGTCCTGCCAGATGCACCTATTATCAATGTTTCCAGTGATTTCTCACCGGTCCGCAAGGAAATGGAAATCAAGCAAATTCTGACTCAGACCAAACCTGATGGCATTTTTACATCAGACGATCTGACAGCCATTTTAATTATGAAGGTCGCTCAGGAGCTAGACATTCAGATTCCCAAAGATTTGAAAATCATCGGCTACGATGGCACTTACTTTGTAGAGAACTACTACCCACAGTTGGCAACGATCAAGCAGCCGCTGAAAGATATTGCCTGCCTCTCTGTGGACCTGCTCCTCAAAAAAATTGCTGGCCAAGAAGTCCAGACGACTGGCTATTTCCTGCCAGTCAGTCTCTTGCCTGGTAAAAGTGTTTAACACAGATATAAACAAGCAAAGACGACCTCCATTATTGGAAGTCGTCTTTATTTAGCCATAGTCTAAAAAATTTCTCACAGGGCATTCATCAAATTATTACTCTTTCTTTCTAAAGGTTAACAGACCAGCCAGGAAAGCAAGGAAGCCGCCTAAAAGTGCCAGTAGGGAAGTGCTTGTTCCCGTTTTTGGCAAGGTTTTTTCTATTTGGCTAGCCGCTTCTTTTACTGCTGAATCCTGAGGTTTTTGCCCATCCAAGGATAAAGTCTGAGACTGAGCGTTGGCTACAGAAGAGGCAGACAGCTGCTCTTCTTGAGCTATTGGATCTTGGGATTTTTCTTTCTGATCGGGGTTCGCTTTTCGAAGTCGCAAAATAGTCGCTGTTAGCGGAGCTAGGGCTAAACCATTGCTGTTTCTGGTGACACCTGCTGGATCAGAAATGGCTGTCACTCCTGCCGTATTGCCATCTGCCACAATCTCTGCACCTGCTAGATGCTTGTAGACTTCACCAAAGTTGAATTGTCGTTCCTTGGTGTCCGCATTGACAAAGACTGCATAAATATCGCCATTTGACGCAACCACTTGGTAACCGAGAACAAGGTCTTCTTTCTCAACACCATCCTTGCCAGGTTGGGTGATGAGGGTTACATTTTGATCCACTTCTGCTTTGGAACTGCGAGTGAAGGCATCCGTTGATTTCCGCAGGGCAATTAAGCCCTTCATATAGGCACGACTCTTGGCATTTTCAGGGAACTTCTCCGAATCAGTCGCCTTGGTCCAGTCAAAGTGGTTGACCGCGTCGCTCGAATCATAAGAATCATGAATGAAATACGGATAGTCAAACGGCGTGCCGTCTTCATTGGTCAACAAATGCGCTTTGTTTGGAACCTTGTCTTCGGAGACAGGATATTTATAGGCAGGATCACGGAATTGCTTGGTCCGGCCGTACTCTTGACCAGAGTGGATAAATGGTGTCCCTTGCGAAGTCAGAATCATCAGATTTCCCAGACGAAGGCGGCGGTGAATCTCTTGATAGTTAGCGGCTAGTGCCGGATCTTTCTTAATCGACTGGGCAATGATATCAAAGAGCGTCAGATTATCATGGGCAGCGATGTACTGAATCACATCTCCTGGACTATCCGCCTCGAAATTAGTTGGCTGCGCCTTGATGTTTTTGAAGACATTTTCTATGTTGCGCTTGCCATTCGTGATAAAGGCTGGTGTTCCCTCATTTGGATAACCCGATTTCAAGGTATTGCGAATATCATCTGAGAAGACCGCTACCGTGTCTGTTGACTTCATCCAAGATTGGTCAGCAGGCTGGACAGCTTTATTTTCATCACCTGCATAAGTCTTCCAGCCCTCACCTAGCATAATGAGATTTGGGTTGAGCTTCTTGGCTTCTTCAAAGGCTTTTTGGATGGACTCAGCATCGTGATCCCCCATCATATCAAAGCGGAAACCATCTACCTTGTATTGCTCTGTCAGGTACTTGATCGAATCCACCAAGACCCGTCTGCTCATATAGTGAGTAGTACCCAAGCGGCCACCGCCAAAGCTTGATCTCGGTGTACCATCCGCATCCATAAAGTGGTAGTAATTGGGCTCCAAATCTTCAAAGATAGAGGTCTTAGCCGTATGATTATAGACCACATCCAGGATAACGCCCATGCCGCGCTTATGAATTTCGTCGACAAGGTTTTTGAATTCCTCAATGCGCTTGGCTGGATCTGTCGGCGCGCTGGAGTACATACCTGTCAGCGAGAAGTAGTTTTGCGGATCATAGCCCCAGTTATAGTTGCTGTTGCTGGAAGCGTACTTGTCCATTCGCTCAGCATTTTTCAGCTCATTTACAAAATAATAACTGAGAACTGGCAAGAGCTGAACGTGGGTCACTCCCAAGTCTTTCAAATAATCCAATTTTTCAATGAAAGCTGAGAAAGTTCCAAATTGAGATTTCAAATCTTTTGAAATAGCTGGATCTGAAGTAAAATCACGAACATGTGCCTCATAAATCAAGGCATCCTCCCGCTTCTTAAAGTTCGGAATATTAGCATAGGTCAGGTCTTTCGGTCCATATTCACTTGGATCTACAAAAGCTGCCTTGGCAATCTTGTAGGCATCCCCCTTGTCCGCATCTTCACTGTTCCAAGCGGCTAAAGACTTGGCATAGGGATCCAGCACAAGAACCTTTTTGCCACCGCGAGTAATCTCATAATGATAGAAATACCCTCGATAGTCTGAAATACCTAGGCCGCTCTCAGGTGTCAAGCTGCTGGTCCATGTGCCAGACTCTCCTCTCTGCATAGCCAGGCGACCAACAACCTTATTCTGATCTTCTTTGTCATAAACTACCAAATCGACTTGGTCCGCACTTGGTGACCAGAAAGTTAGGTCCACTTGTTTGCCCGCTTGAGAAACACGCGCTCCCAATTCACCATCATACTTATAAATACTATCCTTCAGCTGCCAGTTCATGCTGGTTTTGAATTGATCATTGCCATATTTGATAAGATAAGGTGACTGAGCTTGGTTAAAATCACCAATGAATTTGGCACTTTTGGTCTTAGAATCCAGAACTACACCTTTAACAGCAACTTCATTGCCATCTTTGTCCGTAATCTTTAAGTTCTTTAAAATGTCCTCCTTTTTAGCATTTTCTAAGGTAGAAAAGCTGGCTTCAATCTCGGTCAAGCCAATATGCTGGGCTCCCGTCATGCGAATATCATTGACAAAGTAAGGGTTGGTATAAACTGTCGGATCCGCATCACGCAAGAAAATTTGGCTGTTTTTCTCCAAATTAGCGAAATTATAATCCTGATTTTGAATCTTCACATCATCTCCTGATTTGCTTTCGTCTAGAAGCAAAAAGCCAATCATCTTAGCAGCATCTTTCAAAGGGACATCTACATAGCGACCATATTTCCCAGTATTTTCAAAATCCACTCCGTCAGGCCAATTCTTGCTCGGGTTTTGGACATCTCCCCAGAGCCAGAGTGACTTCTTATCATACTGGCCATCTGTACGATAGTAGTTGATTCGTACCATCCCTTTTTTCAAAGGCTCATAAGTATGAGGTTGATAGTCCGTGTCAAACCAAACCTCATTCATCTGAGGACTGAGCAGTTCAACTGTCTTGTCACCCGTAATATTTTGACCTGCTGTATTATTGATTAGAAGGCTGATCTTGCTTCGTTTTTCGGCCATCTTGACATCAAGATAATAGCCGTAGTCGTCTTCTTTAGCAGTCGCAAAACTAGTCGCTCCAGTCGGCCAACCTCCCTTTTGGCTAGAAGGCGTCTCAACATCATCCCAAGTCCACAAGCCCAAACTGTCTAGATTTTGTGACGGCAAGGTTTTGAAATGAAAGCGAATATTGCCTTCTTCGATAGCATCTTTCGCGGAAGTATCTGATACGGCTGGTTGGTTACTTGCTTCTTGCTTCTCTTTTTCAGCGGGAGTAGCGGTTTCCTTTGCATCTTGCCCAGTTGCTTCTGAACCTGCACTAGCTGGAGCTTGATCTGCTAGCACACCAGTTGGAGCTGCCTGCTCTGAAGACCCCGCTCCTGAACTATCTGCCTCTCCAGTTTTTTCTTCATCTGCTGACTTAGGTATGGCTGCCGCATTTGCATCAGAGACTGCTTCTGTTGCAGGGCTGGTAGTTGTGCTCGCCTCGTCCGCTTGGACTAATTGGGCATTTCCCAGTAGGAAACCTGAGGCAATGACAACAGAGGCTACTCCTACTTTTAAGCGACGAATGCCAAAATAATGACGCTTTTCGCCCATCCGAGACTGTAGGTGATAGTTATTTTTCATAAACAGAAAACTCCTTTATATTTTCTTATAGAGAACATCTATGCAAACGTTTTCTGTATTTATTATACCGATTCTTTTTTAACTTGTAAAGGCTTTCAATAAGAGTTTTTTCACTCAGATACTTCATGCTCTCTGTGCGGATTTTGATGCTTCGATAAGCTATTTCTGGTTTAAACGATTTTTGACAGTCATGAGCAAAGTTGAAAATGGATGACTTGGACACAGGCTATAAGCCAAAATAAAAAGCAGTTCATCCTGATAATTTGCCTGTATTATTAGGTCTAAGTTCAAATTTATTTTGCTAAAATTAAAAAAATCCGAGATTAACTCAGAGAAAATCAAAAACAGATTTTCAAAGACTATCATCTCGGATTTTTTGTTATCTTTCTGGCTCGCAATGAGACTATATAGTAAAAACAAACATAGAGGATGATTACGAAAGCTAGCAGAGCTTCTGCATGACTCAGCCAAACAAGCCATGTCCAACCTAGATAATCAAGTCCCAGTTTCAGGGCAAAAGCTGTATTGACAAGAGGAAAGGTCAAGGCTGACCAGCTAAGCTGAGGGCCCAGTCGGAAAATGCGAGGTAAAAGACATAAAACCAACAGATAAAAGGCTTGCGATAAGAGGAGCAGCAAGGTAACAAACCAGGCTTCAGCATCAGCACCAGCCAGACGGATATAACTTCCCAACAGGAGCGAGAAAGGTGCACAGTAAATGGCCCACTGCGGCTTTAAAGCATCAGGCGGCCTTTGTGACCGCCTAACCTTGTAAAACAATGGATAGAGAATCAAACTCAGTAGCAGAGCAAAAAACCAAGCCAAATAGCCCAAAAGCGGCTGATGAACTACACCCTGAGTCAAGCTTGCCATGGCTAATCCAACATATAGGACCGTCCAGCTCGGGGTCAAAGATAATCCCTCGGCCTTAAGCCCATACTTCCAAGTAAAGATAGCTATTAGAACAATATGCAACAGCAAGGCCATGTACCAAAGCAACTGGCTGATCCAAAATAAGCCAAGCTTGCTTAGGTAAGAAGCTAAAAGCATACTAGCCATAGGATAAGTCGCAAAGCTTGATAAGAAAGGGGCATTTTGCAAATCCTGCCGATAGTCCGAAAATGATAGTACTAAAGCCAGTGACAGATAAAGCCAAAGTATCAAAGCAAAACCATTCAAGGAGTGGAAAAAGATAGAATGGTAGTTCAGTAAAAGATTACCTAGACCAAATAGGCCTAGAATCAACCCAGATAAAAGAATGGGCGGTCGTTTGCTGTTCACGAAGCAACTCCTTTATAGTAATGTCTTGAAGCCCCTTTTCAATGACAATCAAATGTTTGTTTGCCATCATTTCTATGAAACTTCTAAAATATGCCGCAGCTGGACTGCACTCGGTGATACAATGGGAAGAAAAGCTCCTTCGTTCCAACGGCGGATAAAGCCAGAAGTCGAATTACTCAAATATCCTCTGCCTCCACTAGCCTGCAGCTCCAAGAGCAGACTTTGGGCCACCACATCAACTATATCAATTCGCAGCTGGAAGAGCTCCTTAGGGCGCTCAACAAAATAACCAGGCTGGAGAAGACCTCTATAGAGCTGATCCTGGATCGCAGTCAGAGCAGCCACTTGCTCCTCCCACTCCTCTCTCAAAATAGAGCGAACGGACAGATTGGCTTCGACCTCTGCCAAAGACTTCTCTGCTAGGCCAAGAGCCAAACCAAACTGATAACCTAGAAAAGCTGGGCGATTTTCTGCCAAAAAGGCCTGGGCATCTTGTGCAAGAATCCATTCCTCTTGCAAAGGCACATAATTAAAGGTCAGGGCAGCTGTATTTCCCCCTTGCAAGGATACAAACGCTAAATCCGCCGAACGGGAGAAATTCTCTGCGTCAGACGGGACAGCCAGAACCAATGGCTGGTGGCTCCCGTCTTCGAAACCAGCAACAAATATACTGAGGAAGCGATCCGCGCGAGCATTGGTTACCCAAGGCAGACGCCCCTTGAGATAAAGATTCCCGTCTTCTTCTACAATAGAGACATTTAACTCTTCTAAGTCCGACAGGAATTTGACAGCATTGGACAGGGCTGTCGCACCTGCATATTCTCCTGACAGGAGACCTTCCAAATAGTGCTCTCTAAAGTAGGGATTTGCAGACTTTAAGATGTTGTCAATAAAGGTTCTTTGTCCCCAAGAGATAAAGGATGCGGTCAAGGAATGGTGAGCCAGCTCCTTGAGCACTTCAATCACATCCGTATCATTGCCACCTCGGCCTCCCAGCTCTTCTGGAACTCCAACCCGAAAGGCTCCTTCAGCAGCGATACGCTCAATCAATTGGTTACCTGCTGCGCAGGATTCTTTGTCAATTTGATCAGCGTGATCATCCAACCAGTTGATAAACTCTTCTGAAAAAAATGTCATCTGCCACCTCCTCAAAGACTAGGCATAAGGCTGCAATTCCGGATTAATTGGCGTGTTGGCCAGATTATTGGCATAATTGCAAAGAGTCGCAAGGCTGACACCCAAAACCACATCTAGAGCATTCTCATGCGTATAGCCCGCTTCTAGGAAGTCTGCTAACGCCTCATCTCCGACCCGTCCCTTGGTATTAATGACAGCAATAGTAAATTTAGCAAGCGTATCTAGCTTCGGATCTGTATCAATCGGAGTACGATTGCGCAAAGCCTCTAAAAGATCATCATTCATTTGAATCTGCTTGATTGAAAAAGCTGTATGACCCGCCACACAGAAAGCACAGCCATTGGTAACTGCAGCTGTTATCTGAACTACTTCACGCTCAGTGGGTGTCAGGCTGTTACGACGATTGATGCCTCCAACCGTCCGATAAGTTTCCAAAGCAGTTGGCGCATTGGCCAAAAGACCGATAAGATTGGGAATGTAGCCACCGTTATCTTTTTGAACAGTTTTCAGGACTTCTTTTACCTCAGCTGGTGCGGACTCAATCGTGTGGATAGTAAATTCTGACATATGAAACCTCATTTCTTTTAATTAGAAACTATCTTAACATAGGACCAATGGCTTGTATAATATATATTTTATATAAGTCCTATAAAGAGAATATAATGCGATTTTTCAAACCAAAATATATTACCCTCGTAAAGTTGCTCAACATCAATTCCAAACAAGAATCCGAAACGAGAAAAAGAAGCCTTTGGGCTTCGATTTTTTAATATTTCCTGAATCGCTGGTAGCGATTTTCCAATAATTGCTCCAAGGGTAGCTGAGACAGACTATCCAACTCCGTTGCGATTTCTTCTTTCACTGCAGCCAGTAATTCATGGTTGTTAAAGCCTCTTTCAGGAATAACCTTATCTACCACTTCCATCTGCAAGAGCTCGTGTGAAGTAATTTTCATCAGCTCTGCTGCTTCCATAGCGCGGCTGCCGTCTTTCCAGAGGATAGAAGCAAAGCCTTCTGGACTAAGAACTGCATACATAGAGTTTTCCAGCATCCAGACCTTGTCTGCTACAGCCAAAGCCAAGGCACCACCTGAGCCACCTTCACCAATGATGATGGCAATAATCGGTACTTTGAGATTGCTCATTTCCATCAAATTGCGGGCAATAGCTTCCCCTTGACCACGCTCCTCAGCACCGACACCAGGATAGGCACCTGCCGTATTGATAAAGGTTACCACAGGACGGCCAAATTTTTCCGCCTGTTTCATGAGGCGCAGGGCCTTACGGTAGCCTTCCGGATGCGGCTGTCCAAAGTTTCGTCGCAGATTGTCCTGCAAATTGCGACCCTTTTGAATACCGACCACTGTTACAGGCTGACCGTTTAGCGTCCCGATACCTCCAATCACCGCACCGTCATCTCGAAAAGAGCGATCCCCATGCAACTCAACAAAGTTATCAAAAATTCCTTGTGCAAAATCCAGCGCAGTCAAACGAGCCTGATCACGCGCTTCTTTAATAATCCGAGTGATTTTTGTCATGCTTGACCTCCATGGAATGCTAATAGGGTAGCAAGTGTATCTCTCATATCACCACGCTTGACGATGGCATCTACAAAACCATGCTCCATGAGAAATTCAGCCTTTTGAAAATCATCTGGCAGCTTCTCACGAACTGTGGACTCAATAACCCGACGACCGGCAAACCCAACAAGAGCCTGAGTTTCAGCCAGAATAATATCACCCTCCATAGCAAAAGAGGCTGTGACACCACCAGTTGTCGGATCTGTCAAGACAGTCAAATAGAAGAGGCCTGCTGCGGAGTGACGCTGTACAGCAGCAGAGACCTTAGCCATCTGCATCAAACTCATAATGCCCTCCTGCATGCGGGCACCACCAGAAGCCGTAAACAGAACGACTGGCAATTTATGCTCTGTCGCATACTCAAAGAGGCGGGTAATCTTTTCACCCACTACTGTCCCCATAGATGCCATGATAAAGTTTGAATCCATGATACCAAGAGCCGTTTTATGCCCCTTGATGCTAGCTGTCCCCGTCAGAACTGCCTCATCCAACCCTGTCTTCTCGCGGGTAAGAGCCAATTTCTCTTGATAGTTAGGGAAGTTCAGAGGATCCTTGGTTTCAATTCCAGTGAACATCTCCTCAAAACTGTTCTCATCCACAGTTAGATTTAAGCGCTCATGAGCAGAAATACGGAAATTATAGCCACAGTTAGGGCACACACTGTCATTTCCAAGATCTTTTTGGTAAATGGTATGCTTACAACCTGGGCATTTTGAAAAGAGTTCGTCTGGTACCTCAGGCTTTGCTTGAGGCTTTTCCCGACTCGCTCGATTAGGATTGATACGGATATATTTATCCTTCTTTGAAAACAAAGCCATCGTTTACGTCTTCTCCTTTTCAAGATTTTATACTCAGGCACATCAAACAGCAAGAGCCGCCGGCTTTCGAGTTTACAGAGCAGCTCTTACATGTCGTATCTATTGTTTCTCTTGATAAGCCGGAAGGAACTTCTCCATGAGAAAGGCTGTGTCATAATCACCAGCAATCACATTAGGATCTGAGATTAAGTCCAGTTGGAAGCCGCTGTTGGTCACAACACCGTCAATTTCTAGTTCATAGAGTGCACGTTGCATCTTCATCAGAGCATCGAAGCGATTTTCCCCATGAACAATTATCTTTGCAATCATGCTATCGTAGTAAGGGGGGATGGTGTAGCCAGGATAGACGGCTGAATCCACACGCAGCCCCACTCCACCGCTCGGTAGATAAACATTTGAAATCTTACCAGGACTCGGCGCAAAGTTAAAGGCTGGATTTTCAGCATTGATCCGACACTCAATCGCATGCCCTCGGATTTCAACATCATCCTGACTGAAGGACAGCTCTTGACCGTTTGCAATCTTGATTTGCTCTTTTACAATATCCACACCAGTGACAAACTCGGTGACTGGATGCTCAACCTGCACCCGAGTGTTCATCTCCATAAAGTAGAATTCACCCTTAACTTCATCAAGCAGAAACTCAATTGTACCGGCATTTTCATAGCCGACAGACTGAGCAGCCCGAACAGCTGCTTCACCAATCTTCTGACGCAAGGTTTTCCCAATTGCCACAGACGGACTTTCTTCCAGCACTTTCTGATTATTACGCTGCAAAGAGCAATCCCGCTCGCCCAAGTGGACCACATGCCCCTGCTGATCTGCCAAAATCTGCACTTCAATATGGCGCGCTGGATAGATGACTCGCTCCATATACATGGCACCATTACCAAAGGCTGCTTTGGCTTCGCTAGAAGCAGACTCAAAGGCCGCTACTAAATCCTCAGCCTTTTCAACCTTACGAATACCCTTGCCACCACCGCCAGCAGAAGCTTTAAGCATGACTGGATAGCCAATCTTTTCAGCGACTTCCAAGGCTTCTTCAGAGGTATGAACTTCTCCATCAGATCCTGGGATGACCGGCACTTTCGCCTTAATCATCTGAGCCCGAGCATTAATCTTGTCCCCCATCAGGTCCATAACAGCACCTGAAGGTCCAATAAACTTAATGCCGACTTCTTCGCACATAGTCGCAAATTTAGAGTTTTCGCTCAAAAAACCAAAACCAGGATGAATGGCTTCTGCACCTGTCAGAACAGCAGCAGACAGGACTGCATTCATATTCAGATAAGAATCAGTGGACTTGGCTGGACCGATGCAGACGGCCTCATCAGCCAGTAAGGTATGGAGTGCTTCCTTGTCAGCCGTTGAATAAACAGCTACCGTATCAATTCCCAACTCGCGGGCTGCACGAATGATTCTGACCGCAATTTCCCCACGGTTAGCAATTAAAATTTTACGAAACATGGTGAAAGCTCCTTTTATCTACTGGCCAATCGCAAAGGTCAAAGTACCGCTGGCTGCAAGTTTTCCGTCAACTTCTGCTTTCGCCTCTACAACCGCAATCGTTCCGCGGCGCTTGACAAACTTAGCTGTCATAATCAGCTGGTCACCTGGTACAACTTGCTTCTTGAACTTAACCTTGTCCATGCCAGCGTAGAAGACCAGTTTGCCCTTATTTTCTTCTTTAGACAATTCCAGCACACCGGCTGTTTGAGCCAGAGCTTCCATGATCAAGACACCTGGCATAACCGGGTATTGAGGAAAATGTCCGTTAAAGAATGGCTCATTGACTGTCACATTTTTCAGAGCAACGATCTCATCTTCACTAACTTCCAAAACGCGGTCTACCAAAAGCATCGGATAACGGTGCGGAAGTGCTTCTTTTATTGCATTGATATCAATCATTTGATGCGTACCAGCCCTTTCCCAAATTCAACCATTTCTTCATTCTGAACCAGAATTTCTGTAACCAGACCATCTTTAGGTGCTGGAACTTCATTCATGACCTTCATCGCTTCAATAATCATCAGGGTTTGACCTTTTTTAACTTGGTCTCCAACAGATACAAACGGCGGCTTGTCTGGACCAGCTGCTAAGTAAGCCACACCAACCAAAGGACTTTCCACAACATCACCTTCAGCAGCAGGTGCCGGAGCTTCTGAAACTGTTTCTGGCTCTGCAGGCGGAGCTGCTTGAGGAGTTGGCTCAATCACAGGCGTACTCGCAGCCTGCAAAGGTGCAGCAATTGGAGCAGCACTGGCTGTTGGAACCGCAGCCTGACCTTCATTCTTACTAAAAGTCAGCTCATCGCTCTGATTTTTGTAAGAAAACTCACGCAGACTAGACTTGTCAAACTGCGCCATTAAATCTTTAATTTCGTTGATATTCATAGGTTTTTAAGCCTCCCAGCGTTTAAAGGCAAGAACTGCATTGTGGCCGCCAAAGCCAAATGTATTGGAAATCGCATAAGGGATTTCCTGTTCCTTACCTTGACCGTAAATAACGTTGGCTTCAATATAGTCTGGCAGCTCTGTTGTACCAGCTGTTTTTGGAACATAGCTATGACGCATTGCTTCAATCGTTGCAATAGCCTCAACTGCGCCCGCCGCTCCAAGCAGGTGTCCTGTAAAGGATTTAGTTGAAGACACCGCTACATCTTTGCCAAAGACAGAAACAATAGCTCCGCTTTCGCCTTTTTCGTTGGCAGGGGTTGATGTACCGTGAGCATTGACATAAGCCACATCTTTTGGCTCAATTTCAGCTTCTTCAACCGCCTGTTTGATAGCCTTGATAGCTCCCAGACCTTCTGGATGCGGAGAAGTCATATGGTAAGCGTCACAAGTATGACCGTATCCTACCACCTCAGCCAAGATAGTAGCTCCGCGTTTCTCAGCATGTTCCAAACTTTCCAGAACCAGCATACCAGAACCTTCACCCATGACAAAGCCATTGCGATCCTTGTCAAAAGGAATAGAAGCGCGCTTAGGATCTTCTGTGGTAGAAAGAGCAGTCAGAGCTTGGAAACCAGCAATCGCAAACGGTGTAATAGAAGCTTCTGAACCACCAACCAGCATCACATCTTGGTAGCCGAACTTAATTGAGCGGAAAGCTTCACCAATCGCATCGTTTGCTGAGGCACAGGCTGTATTGACAGACTTACAGATACCATTGGCTCCAAAGCGCATCGCTACATTTCCTGCACCCATATTTGGCAAGGCTTTTGGCAAGGTCAAAGGTTTGATACGTTTAGGACCTTTTTCATGCAAGCGAACAACCTGTTCTTCAATTTCCTGAATCCCGCCGATACCTGAAGCCACAATAACACCAAAGCGATCCTTATCCAGGGCATCTACATCTAAGTGAGCATTGTTGACCGCTTCTTGAGAAGCATAAAGCGCATAAAGAGTGTAATTATCATAACGGTTGGTATCCTTTTTGACAAAATATTTATCAAAAGGGAAATCCTGAATTTCCGCCGCATTGTGAACACTATATTCACTATGATCAAATTTAGTAATTGGACCGATTCCAATATTGCCTTCTTTTAAATTATTCCAGAATTCTTCTGGAGTATTCCCGATAGGTGAAGTTAAGCCGTATCCTGTTACAACAACTCGATTAAGTTTCATATTGAGCTCCTTTATTTAGATGAATCAACTGATTTTATACTCGTTAATATTCAAAAACTTTGACTTACTGCATAGTAAATCCGCCATCAATCGTGAGGACTTGTCCTGTCAGATATTCTTGACCAGCCAAGAAGAGAGCAACATCTGCTACTTCTTCTGGAGTACCAAAACGCTTCATCGGAATGAGTGCCAGAGACGCCGCCTTTACTTTTTCTGGAAGTACATCTGTCATATCAGATGCGATAAAGCCAGGGGCAATACAGTTGACACGGATATTACGCGCTGCTACTTCACGCGCAACTGATTTAGAAAAACCAATCAGACCGGCCTTGGACGCTGCGTAGTTAGCCTGACCGACGTTCCCTGCCAGACCAACGACACTTGACAGACTGATGATAGCACCCTGACGAGCTTTTGTCATCGGTTTCAGGACTGATTGCGTCATATTGAATGCCCCAGTAAGATTCACTTTCAGCACCCGCTCAAAATCTTCTTCCGTCATTTTCAGCATGAGCTTATCACGTGTAATACCAGCGTTATTGATCAGTACATCAACAGATCCCAAGGCTGCAACAGCTTCTTCTACCATTCGCTGGGCATCTTCAGCTTTGGAAACATCTCCAATAACAGTTACAACTTTCCCAGAATAGCCGGCAAATCCAGCCAAAACATCATCAGAAATCTCCGCTAGTCCATTTAAGACGATATTGGCACCGACACTAGCAAATTTATGCGCAATTGCCAATCCAATTCCGCGAGCGGACCCAGTAATTAATACATTCTTGTTTTGTAATTCCATGATGATTCCTCATTATTTTTCTAGAAGAGCATTTAAACTTTCTACATCTTCAACTTGGCGGACATCCGCAGACTTATCAATTTTCTTAATAAAACCAGACAGAACTTTGCCAGGACCAATTTCGATAAACTCAGTCACACCAACTTCCTGCATTTTAGCAATGCTGTCATAGAAACGCACTGGCTCCATTACCTGACGAGTCAAAAGCTCTTTGACTCTCTCTTTTTCCATCACAGTTGCTTCTGTATTTCCGACTAATGGCCGTACAAAATCTGAAAACTCAACTGTTTCCAAGACTTCTGCCAATCGTTCGCTGGCTGGCTTTAAAAGCGCCGTATGGAAAGGTCCAGATACATTGAGTGGGATTAAGCGCTTGACACCGGCATCTTTCAAAAGCTCCACAGCCTTGTCCACTGCTGCAACTTCTCCGCCGATCACAATCTGACTAGGCGTATTATAGTTAGCTGGTGAGACTACACCAATAGCACTTGCTTCTTGACAGATTGCTTCAATGAGAGAAACTTCTGCATTTAAAACTGCGACCATTTTCCCAGAACCAGCTGGAGCCGCCTCTTCCATAAAGCTACCGCGCTTAGCAACCAAGGCCACCGCCGTCTTGAAATCCAGGGCGCCCGCAGCCACCAAGGCAGAATATTCTCCAAGAGAGAGACCAGCTACCATGTCAGGCTCTATTCCCTTATTAGCTAAGAGTCGATAAATAGCTACTGAAGCCGTTAAAATAGCCGGTTGCGTATAGCGAGTTTGATTGAGCTTTTCCTCATCCTGATCGATCAAAGCTCGGACATCATAACCTAGAACTTGGCTAGCCTCATCAAAAGTTGACCGCACAAGCTCATACTGATCATAAAGCTCGCGCCCCATTCCAAGGTACTGCGCTCCCTGACCGGCGAAGAGAAAGGCTCTTTTAGTCATTTCTAGTTACTCCTGCCCAACGTTTTGCTTCCTGCTGAATCTTCTCAGCAGCACCATAATAGATATCTTTGAGGATTTCTTCGACTGTTTCTTCCTTACTGATTAAACCAGCAATTTGACCAGACATGACGGAACCATTTTCCACATCTCCGCGAACAACCGCATTGGCTAAAGCACCCGCACCCAGATTTTCAAAAACAGTCAAATCTGGATTTTCTTGCTTGAAGGCTTCTTTTTCCGCCTTTTCGAAATCACGCGTCAGCTTATTCTTGATAGCACGAACCGCATGACCAAAATGCTGGGCAGAGATAGTCGTATCAATATCGCGAGCCTTCAAAATCATGTCCTTGTAGTTCTGATGGGCATTGGATTCCTTAGCAACGACAAAGCGAGTTCCGACCTGAACGGCCTCGGCTCCCAGCATAAATCCAGCTGCAGCCCCAGAACCGTCTGCAATACCACCGGCAGCAATAACCGGAATGCTAACTGCTTCTGCAACCTGACGAACCAAGGACATGGTAGTCAATTTTCCGATGTGGCCACCGGCTTCCATACCTTCTGCGATGACTGCATCCGCACCGATTTTTTCCATCCGCTTAGCTAAGGCCACGCTTGGCACAACAGGGATAACTGTAATCCCCGCTTCATGGAAACGAGCCATGTGTTTGCTTGGATTACCCGCACCAGTTGTTACTACTTTTACTCCCTCTTCAATGACGAGATCCACAATGTCGTCTGCAAAAGGAGAAAGGAGCATGATGTTAACTCCGAAAGGACGGTCCGTCAAAGACTTAATCTTGTCAATATTAGCCTTTACCACTTCCTTGGGTGCATTTCCGCCACCGATGATACCAAGACCGCCAGCTTTTGAAACCGCGCCAGCCAAGTCACCATCAGCAACCCAGGCCATCCCGCCTTGGAAAATAGGATAATCAATATTCAATAATTCTGTAATACGTGTTTGCATAATACCTTCCTTTTATCATTGCTTAAGTAATAGCTTGATCTCAAACTATCACATACTCGTTGTATTTTCTTTACTTTGACAGTCAAACTATTACCTAAACAAGAGAGAATATCTTTCGATACTCTCAGTTACTTGCTTATTTAGTTTTTTCTTCTACATAAGCAACCAAATCACCAACTGTGTTCAAACCTTCTTCAGTTTCGATTTGGATGTCAAATGCATCTTCAATTTCTGAAATCACTTGGAACAAATCCAATGAATCTGCTTCAAGATCATCGAAAGTTGACTCAAGAGTAACTTCTGATGGCTCTTTGCCAAGTTCTTCAACGATAATTTCTTGTACTTTTTCAAATACTGCCATGGATAGACTCCTTTAAAAATAAAATATTTTTTATCATGTGTTTCCACTTGATTAACTAAATTGTAACAATAAGCGTGCCCCATGTCAAACCTCCACCGAAACCTGACATCAAAATTGTCTGATTTCCGTTCAGTTTGATTAGTCCTTGTTCGACACACTCAGATAATAAAATCGGGATGCTAGCTGCACTAGTATTGCCATATTCCATCATATTGGCCGGAAGTTTCTCCCGAGCAACACCAAGCTTCTTAGCCATTTTATCCAAAATACGGATATTGGCCTGATGCAGCAACAAAAAATCCAAATCTTCCGCTGAAAGCTGACTGCTTTCGATAGTTTCTTTGATAGAACGAGCAACATCTCGAATAGCAAAGTCAAAAATGGCTCGACCGTCCATTGTCAGATAAGGCTGATTCTCACCTTTTTCAGAAAAAGGTGAAGCCAAACCGATTTTTCCACAGGTCAGACTATCTCCGCGTAATCCGTCCGTAAACTGACTTTCTGCCAAAAAATGCTGTTCTGAAGCACTTTCCAACAGGACACCGCCAGCACCATCTCCGAAAAGAACAGCCGTTGAACGATCCGACCAATCTACCGTCTTAGAAAGGGTCTCACTACCTATGATTAGACCTTTTTGATAACGGCCAGAAGAAATTAATTTTTCTCCAGTCGATAAGGCGAAGATAAAGCCACTGCAGGCCGCCGTCAGATCAAAGGCAAATGCATTCTTGGCCCCAATATTGGCCTGTACTCTCGCAGCAGTTGAAGGCATTAAAGAATCCGGCGTAATGGTGGCAACAATGATAAAGTCCAGGTCTTGAGCAGAAATCCCTGACTTTTGCAGCAAATTCTCTGCAACTTTTGTCGCTAAATCACTGGTCGTTTCATCTGACGATAAATGGCGGTTTTTAATCCCAGTTCGACTTGAAATCCACTCATCACTGGTATCCATAATCTCTGCTAGATCATCATTGCTGACAACCTGACGGGGAGCATAATGAGCCACCTGGCTAATCTTAGCATAGTTCATTATTTCAAATCCTCTAGGAAACTATATAAATTTTGCAGGCCCTTTTGCATCACTTGTCTCTCTTCTGGACTCATCCCATCCACTACCTGCATGACCATGCGGTTGTGGAATCGCTTGTGAAGACGATACAAAAGCCGCCCATTCTTTGTCAAATTCAGATGCACCACACGACGGTCAACTTCCGACCGACGCCGCTCAATATAACCCTTACGCTCCAGATTATTCAAACTAGTCGTAACAGTTCCCAAAGTAACCATCAATTCTCGTGATATATCACTTGGAGTAGCATTTGGGGTTGTGCCAATGACATCTATTGTATGCATTTCCTTAATGGAGACATCGTTGAATCGACTGCTTCTCAGGCTCGATTCTTCAATAACCAAGACATTATTGAAAATAGACGTTAAGTAATCATTTACTAACTGAAAATTCAAAACCATACCTCCTTAAGAAAATACTTTGACAATCAAATTTTATCAGATAGAAAAGCAATTTGCAAGTCTTTTTGAAAATTAATTTGATTTTCAAATATTTTCGTAAACAACTTGCAAAATAAGCAACCTTGAACCAATACATTATTTACCAGTGAAGTTTGGACGACGCTTATCAGAATAAGCCCGAACCCCTTCTTTGAAATCCTCTGTGAAAGCCAGCGATTTCTGAAGCTCCAATTCTAGCTCAGCATACTCAGACCAGCCGCTGAACAAACTCTTCCAGACCATTTCTTTCATGGCTCTGTAAGAATTCAGAGAACCGCGTTTGAGCTTCTTCAGCAACTGTTCCGTTGTTTTTTCCAATTTCTCTGCTTCACAGACTTTATAAAGCAAGCCATAATCCAGAGCTTTCTCTGCAGTCAGAGCTTCCCCCGTCATAACCAGATGGGTCGCTCGAGTCACCCCGATAGCACGAGCCAGTAAGAAAAGACCGCCAGCATCTGGCGCCAGACCAACTCCGACAAAGGCCTGAATGAAACGGGATTTTTCAGTCGCAATACAGAAATCCGCTGCAACGACCATATTGGCAGCCGCACCAGCAACAGGACCATCAACACTCATGATGACAGGCTTAGGAAGACGTTTCATAGCAAAAGAAATATCATTGACCAATTCAGCGATTTTCACCAAGGATTGGACATCATCATCACTGACTGCTCTCTGCATCTCAGCCAAGTCTCCACCCACTGAAAAAACCTTTCCATTCGCATTGATAACTAAAAATTTGACGGACTCATCCTTAGCAGCAAGTTCAATAGCCTCTAAAATTTCCTCACACATAGGAATATTAAAGCCATTTGAAACTTCAGGACGATTGAAAGTAATCGTTGCTACTTCATCTGCTACATGATAGAGAATTCCATTAAATGTCATTTCAGCTCCATTCCCGACCCGATCTCAAATCAGCCGTTTTGTTTTATTCTTAAATAATTTGATATTCAAATTATACACAACTTATATTTTATCATAAAATATAAAAGAAAGGAAATAAAAAATGGGTAAAAATAAATTAGCGTTCTGATTTAAACGATATTAGTAATAATTTGGGTAAAAATAGTATAAAAACAACGTTTGAATAATTTTCAGAATTTTGTTATAATTTTTAAAATAAGATAGGAGAGCCTATGAAAGTTGTAAAATTTGGCGGAAGTTCACTGGCTTCTGCACTTCAATTAGAAAAAGTATTAAACATTGTCAAATCTGACCCTGAACGTCGGTTTGTCGTTGTATCAGCCCCTGGTAAACGCCACGACAACGATATCAAAGTAACCGATGCCCTGATTAAATACTACCGAGAATATATTGCTGGAAATGATGTCGCACCTAACCAACAGTGGATTATCAATCGCTATGCAGATATGGTGGCAGAATTAGGTTTGAAGCCAAAAGTTCTGGAGAAAATTTCCAAAAGCATTACAACCCTTGCAACCCTGCCAATTGAAGAGAACGCATTTCTTTACGATACTTTTCTCGCTGCAGGGGAAAATAACAACGCCAAACTGATTGCAGCATATTTTAGTCAAAATGGCGTTCCTGCTCGCTATGTTCATCCAAGAGAAGCGGGTCTCCTTGTTTCCAGTGAGCCAGGTAATGCTCGAATTCTCCCTTCCAGCTATGATAAAATTGAAGAACTCAACAATTCTGACGAAGTTCTAGTTATCCCAGGTTTCTTTGGTGTTACTCAAGATGGCCAAATCTGTACTTTCTCCCGTGGTGGTTCTGATATTACAGGTTCTATCATTGCTGCGGGTGTCAAAGCAGATATTTATGAAAACTTTACTGATGTTGATGGGATCTTTGCTGCCCATCCTGGCATTGTCCACAAGCCACATTCCATTCCCGAGCTAACCTATCGTGAAATGCGTGAATTAGCCTACGCTGGCTTTACCGTTCTCCATGACGAGGCTCTGCTTCCAGCATACCGCGGCAAAATCCCGCTGGTTATTAAAAATACCAACAACCCAGAACATCCAGGTACCCAAATTGTTCATAAACACAGCAAGGACCATCTACCAGTCGTAGGAATTGCTGGAGATGCAGGCTTTGTCAGCATTAATATGTCCAAGTACCTGATGAACAGAGAAATTGGCTTTGGTAGACGCGTCCTTCAAATTCTCGAAGACCTGAATATTGGTTGGGAGCACATGCCTACAGGAATTGACGACCTTTCCATTATCTTACGTGAGCGCGAATTAACTCCTATCAAAGAGGAAGAAATTCTTCGCCAACTTGTCCAAAAAGCAGAGGTTGATCATGCAGAAATTGAACACGACCTTTCCATTATCATGATTGTTGGCGAAAAAATGAAAAGTCATATTGGTGTAACTGCCACTGCAACGAAAGCTCTTTCAGAAAACAATATCAACATTCAAATGATGTCCCAAGGCTCAAGCGAAGTATCCATCATGTTTGTTGTTGAAAAGAATCAAGAAAAAGCTGCCATTCGCGCACTTTACCGAGCTTTCTTTGAACCCCAAACACAGGAGTAAGACCATACCTAGAAACCATGTTTATCAAACAAAATCTAATCAAAAAAGCAGAAACTAGTCACTGACTAACTTCTGCTTTTTTCATTTAACTATAAAGAATACAAAGTCAAACTTTAGAATACACTAAAATAAGACTATAGAATACCTTGTCTCCAGTATACTCCATCACTAAAAATAAAAAGAGGTAAAAAACCTCTTTGAAACTCCGCCAGTAGGACTCGAACCTACGACATCATGATTAACAGTCATGCGCTACT
>CAUUZZ010000011.1:0-98827 GCA_963549775.1 Streptococcus sanguinis
ACGAAGAAGCACTTGCTTTGACAATGCCTTCAGGTGAAACTCTTGAAGCTGCATACGTATCTGCAACTGCAACTATCGGAGAAAAAATCTCTTTCCGTCGCTTTGCTTTGATTGAAAAGACAGATGCTCAACACTTTGGTGCTTACCAACACAACGGTGGCCGTATCGGAGTTATCTCAGTTATTGACGGTGGAGACGATGCTCTTGCTAAGCAAATCTCTATGCACATCGCTGCGATGAAACCAACTGTACTTTCATACAAAGAATTGGATGAGCAATTTGTCAAAGATGAATTGGCTCAATTGAACCATGTCATCGATCAAGACAACGAAAGCCGTGCAATGGTTGGTAAACCAGCTCTTCCACACTTGAAGTATGGTTCTAAAGCTCAATTGACTGACGAAGTTGTCGCTCAAGCTGAAGAAGATATCAAAGCTGAATTGGCAGCTGAAGGTAAACCAGAAAAAATCTGGGATAAAATCATCCCAGGTAAAATGGATCGCTTCATGCTTGACAACACTAAAGTTGACCAAGCTTACACACTTCTTGCACAAGTTTACATCATGGATGACAGCAAGACAGTTGAAGCTTACCTTGAATCAGTAAATGCTTCAGTAGTTGAGTTCGCTCGCTTTGAAGTTGGTGAAGGTATCGAGAAAGCTGCTAACGACTTTGAAAACGAAGTAGCTGCAACAATGGCTGCTGCTCTTGGTCAAAACTAATCGTTTTTAGCATAGAATAGAACGATAAAAAGGTCTGAGATTTTTTCTCAGACCTTTTGTTTGTAGCATTTTGAAACATCAAGTTTAGAATGGTGAGCAGCATCACTTAGCTGCTTTTTCTCTATCTTCCTTATGAGCAATCAAGCCGTTGGTAAAAATCAACACTACCAATATGAAGAGAAGCGCTGTCGTTTGGGGGTAAGTCAAGCTAAACTGGTAGACTTTGGTAATAAACAAAAGGGGCAGAGTAACCACCATCATGATCAGAAAGCTATACCATTTGACTCGGTTACTGACCAGCTCCTGTTCGAAGAGCAGGGGAGCATAAAGACAGGCGATGAGAGCTCCGATAGGAATATCAACATAGTCAGCAGAAAAAATGGTGAAAATACTCAGAGCTGCAAAGAGCCATTTGAGTACATGACGAGAATAGTTGAGCCAATCCATTTTCATTGGATTATCCTCCTTGTTTAGATGATCGTTGGCAGGCAGGAGTTTCTGTCTGTCTTTTCCTTGTGGATTTCCACCTATATTATAACGCTTTAAAAGCAAAAAGCAAGCGGTTACACAAGCCTGACAAAGCTTTTTCACTAGTTTGAATTGTCAGACCTTTCAGTCATCCCTTTTTCTTTCAAAATAGAGACTTTTCCGGTATAATATTAGTCAAAGATAGTCAATGTTAGAGAAGCAAGGAAAGAAGAGATTTATTCTAAAATTCTCAACTGGAAAGGGAAGTCATGGGTGCAAAAAACACATCGGACAGTATTGAAGCATATATCAAGTCTATTCTGGCTCAGGCGGGGATGGTTGAACTGAAACGCAGTGAACTGGCTGATGTTTTTCAGGTGGTTCCCAGTCAGATTAACTATGTGATTAAGACGCGTTTTACGGAAAGTCGAGGCTATATCGTTGAGAGCAAGCGTGGCGGTGGTGGCTATATTCGGATTGGAAAGATAGAATTTTCCGACCAGCATCAGATGCTTTGCGGCCTGTACGATAGTGTGGGAGAGCGTGTCAGCCAGCAGGTTTTTACAGATGTTATTCAGCTTCTTTTTGACGAGAAGATTATGACTGAACGTGAGGGCAATCTAATCTTGTCAACATCGTCGGACTCGATTTTAGGTGATGGAGCTGCGGTGATTCGTGCCCGGATATTAAAAAAGATTTTGCAACAACTAGACAGAAAAGGAATGGAATCATAAATGAAATACTCAAAAGCCTTAATAGAAAGCTTGGAAGCAGCTCAGCTCTTGGCCGGCCATTTTACGACAGATTATCTGGAATCATGGCACCTGTTGATTGCTCTGGCTAATAATCCCTACAGCGTCGCTGGCTCAGTTCTCAATGAGTTTCCTGTGGAAGTTGATGCTTTTGAAGAAGCAGCTTTTCAGATTACTGGTCAGACTTATCAGAAAGACGGTCACTTTGAGCTGCTGCCTTTTTCTTATCGCTTAGAAGAGTTGTTTGAGGAAGCGGGCCAAATTGCAGAAGCTGTTCGCGCTAAGCATGTAGGTACCGAACATGTGCTGCTGGCCATGTTATTTGACCGAGGGACCTTAGCCACTCGTATCCTGGAATTTACCGGCTTTAGCTACGAGGATAAGGAGCAGGGGCCGAAAATCAGTGATTTGCGTAAGGTCTTGGAGCAGAGAGCTGGCTGGGGCAAGGAAGATATCAAGGCTATCCGCAGTCTGAATAAGGGAGTAATGGCTGCTAAGCAGACCATGGCTAATATGATGGGGATGCCGGCTTCTACCAGCGGGGGGCTAGAAGACTACACCCGTGATCTGACCGAGCTGGCTAGAGATGGCCGATTGGAGCCAGTCATTGGCCGCGATCAGGAAATTTCACGGATAGTTCAGATTCTTAGTCGCAAGACTAAAAACAATCCGGTATTGGTTGGAGATGCTGGGGTTGGTAAGACAGCTCTGGCTTTAGGTCTGGCCCAGCGTGTGGCAGCTGGTCAGGTTCCGGCTGAACTTGCTAAGATGCGGGTTTTGGAGCTGGACTTGATGAATGTGGTTGCTGGCACTCGCTTTCGCGGAGATTTCGAGGAGCGGATGAACAACATCATCAATGACATTGAAGAAGATGGTCATGTCATTCTCTTCATCGATGAGCTGCATACTATCATGGGGTCTGGCAGCGGTATTGACTCGACCTTGGATGCGGCCAATATCCTGAAACCGGCTCTGGCTCGCGGAACTCTGCGGACAGTTGGTGCTACGACCCAGGAAGAGTATCAGAAACATATTGAAAAAGATGCTGCTCTTTCCCGGCGTTTTGCCAAGGTCAGCATAGAAGAGCCAAATGTGGCTGACAGCATTGCTATTTTACAAGGTCTGAGAAAGAGCTATGAGGACCATCACAAGGTACAGATTAGTGATCAGGCTATTGAGACGGCGGTGAAATACGCCCATCGCTATCTGACTAGCAAGCACTTGCCGGACTCTGCCATTGATCTTTTGGATGAGGCCAGTGCGACAGTCCAGAACAGAGGTCCGCAGAATTACGAGCAGTCAGATTTGACTCCAGTGGATCAAGCCTTGATGGCAGCAGACTTTAAGAAGGTTTCACAACTGCTTGAGCAAGAGCAGCAACCCAAGCTTTATAAACTGAAAGTGGAAGAAGACGATGTCTTGGCGACTCTTAGTGGTTTGTCTGGTATTCCAGTGCAGAAGCTGACTCAGACAGATGCCAAGAAATACCTCAATTTGGAAACAGAACTGCATAAACGCGTGATTGGGCAGGATGAGGCAATCTCAGCTATCAGCCGAGCTATCCGTCGCAATCAGTCGGGCATCCGCAGCAGCAAGCGGCCAATTGGCTCCTTTATGTTCCTAGGTCCGACAGGAGTCGGAAAGACAGAGCTAGCTAAGGCTTTGGCCGAAAGTCTCTTTGATGACGAATCTGCCCTCATCCGCTTTGATATGAGTGAGTACATGGAGAAATTCGCGGCTAGCCGCCTCAACGGAGCCCCTCCAGGTTATGTAGGCTATGAAGAGGGAGGAGAGCTGACGGAGAAGGTGCGCAACAGACCTTATTCTGTCCTGCTCTTTGACGAGGTGGAAAAGGCGCATCCGGATATTTTCAATGTTCTCCTGCAGGTCTTGGATGATGGTCAGCTGACTGACAGTAAGGGCCGCAAGGTGGACTTCTCCAACACAATTATTATCATGACCAGCAATCTGGGAGCAACCAGTTTGCGGGATGATAAGACGGTGGGCTTTGGTGCGCGTGACATTCGTTTGGACCACGCCAATATGGAAAAACGGATGCTGGAAGAACTCAAGAAAGCATATAGACCAGAGTTTATCAACCGTATAGATGAGAAGGTAGTCTTCCACAGCTTATCTGCAGAAGATATGCAGGAAGTGGTCAAGGTTATGGTCAAACCTCTCATTGCCAGTCTTGCTGAGAAGGGAATTGAGCTGAAGTTTCAGGCTAGTGCTCTTAAGCTGCTGGCTCAGGAAGGCTACGATGTGGAAATGGGTGCACGGCCATTGCGTCGCACTCTGCAGACTCAGGTAGAGGACAAGCTGTCTGAGCTCCTCTTGACAGGAGATTTGACGAATGGTCAGACTCTTAAGGTCGGGGTCAAGGCTGGCCAACTTAAGTTCGAAGTGGCCTAAAAAGCCCAGTCTTTCAATGGAAAGTTGTGTGCTCGCGGTTAATCTCTGATAGCAATTATACTGAACAGTTATTTCATCATTCATGAAACTAGGAAATTGAAGGAGTGGAGGCTGATATGTCGTTTTTTAAAGATTTGTTTGCTGGCAAGAAAGCCAGCGTGAAAACACCAGAAGAGCGCAAGGCGGCTAGTATCCAGCGTTTGAAGAAGAAAGGTATTCCCTACATTGAGCATTTGCCGGTTATCGAAAGCGCTGAGCAGGTGCGGCCGCGCTCGCTAGAAGAAATTGCGCGTCGAGCTATTACCAGCCTCTTGATTATTCAGGCGGCCTTGGATATCGAAAATAATAATTATAATGAGGAGAGCCGCCAGTGGCTGCAGGATAAACTGCAGCAATACGGGGTGCAGGAAGAGCTGACGTTCAAAGAAAGGGCAGTCTTGGAAGATCGTGCCGACCCGGCAGCTATCATCAATATAGTTTGGAAATACGAGGCCTATTGGTCCCTGATTTGGTACTTAGGTCTAGTAGATTTTTTGCCGTTTCCAGATAAGATTTGTGATTGTGATGCTGCTATTGACGCAGTTGCTAGTGCAGTTGACTTTCAGGAATTTCTGGGCAAATGCCAACCGCGCAGCTTAGAAGAGTTACTGGATGAAGATGATTTGATTTATCGTTATCACTGGGCCTGTGTTGAAGCTCGGATTCATGACCAGCCAGCACCGGCAGGCCTTGATGAAAGTGTTGTTCTGGAGAGGCGGTCTGGTCTCGACTGGCTGCTGGGGCTGGATACTGCCCAAGACTGGGATGCTGTTGAGCTGCATACCTAGTCCAACTTCTCTTGATTCACTTAATTAGAAAAGGAGGTACCTTTGTCCGCTCGCAAAATGGCTAAAATTGCCATCCTATCGGCTCTATGTGTGGCCTTTCGCTATGCATTTTCCTTTTTGCCCAATGTGCAGCCTATCTCAGCTATCTTTTTCCTGATAGTTATCTTTGAGGATTTGCAGACTTCACTCCTAGTGATGGCTGTGACGATGTTTACATCAGCCTTTCTTTTGGGAATGAGTCCGATCGTCCTCTTTCAGTTGCTGTCCTTTGGACTGATTCTTTGCCTTTGGCGGCTGCTCTATCCTCGGTTAAATCTAGTGGGACAGGGAATAGCAGCAGCTCTCCTATCCTTTGGCTATGGCATTGCCATCGATACACTGACAGCTTTGCTGTACAACTATCACTGGTGGTCTTATGCGATTATCAACGCTTTGACCTTCAATATAGCGCACGGACTGTCGACCTTGTTTTTTTACCCACTCTTGTACCCTATTTTAAGGAGGCTCTATAATGAAAAAAATCTTTAGTTTGCTCACACTTGCTTTTGCCCTTCTCCTTGTAGGTTGCGGCAGCAGCCAGACAAATACTGACAAGAGCTCTAGCTCCGCTGATTCTTCTGTCAAAAAGGAACTGAAGATCAGCATCAGTATTGCGCCAGAAGGTCAGGAGAAGAGCGAGAAAACGGTGGCTGTTGAAGAAGGAAAGACAGCTATGGATGCTTTGAAGAAGGCTTATAAGGTCGAAGAAAAAGATGGTTTTATCACTTCTATTGACGGCCATGCTCAAGATGAAGCAAAGGGCCTCTACTGGATGTTTAAGGTCAACGGAGAAATGGCTCCTAAGGCAGCCAATCAAATCACTGTCAAGGATGGAGACAAGTTGGAATTCTACCAAGAAGTCTATCAGCAATAAATCTTTTATAAAAAGAATCTGATGCCTAGGGCACCAGGTTCTTTTTTGTATCCTTGGAGCAGCTTTAAAGTTTCTGAAAATATTTTTATAAAATTTTATAAAAAAGTATTGACAAAATAAAAATATAGTTTATAATAAAATATAAAAAACAATAAAAAGGTTAAACGTATGAAAGAAAAAATTGCAATCGTCTTTGGAACATTTGCTCCCTTGCATCAGGGGCATATTGATTTGATACAGAAGGCTAAGCGTTTTTACGATAAGGTGCGCGTGGTGGTTTCAGGTTATCAGGGAGACCGTGGGCAGGAAGTGGATCTGTCTCTGCAGAAGCGTTTTCGATATACGCGGGAGACTTTCGCAGATGATGAATTGACCCAGGTTTATAAGCTAGACGAAACTTCCTTTCCCCGCTATCCTCTAGGTTGGGACAAGTGGCTGCCAGCTTTATTAGATTTGGTGGGCTATGATGCAGAACGGGAGGAACTGATTTTCTTTGTTGGAGAGGCTGACTATCAGGAAGAGTTAGAAAAGCGTGACTTTAAAACTTCCTTGCAGGAGCGACAGTTTGGGATTTCAGCAACGATGATTCGGGAAAATCCTAGTCGTTATTGGAAATATATCGCCCAGCCTTTCCGTCGTCACTTTACCAAGAAAGTGCTGATTATGGGCAGCGCCAGCAATGGGAAAACAACCTTGGCTAAGGATTTGGCTCGTTACTATGATGCTCCGGTTAGTCTAGAATATGCTCGGGAATACCAGATTCAAAATAACGTGCGAGATGATGAGCTGACTCCTAAAGACTATTATTATCTGCTCTTAGGACAATATGCTCAAACTTCCCGCTTGATTGACAGCAGCGCCAACCGAGGTCTGGTCGTGGCTGATACAAATTCGTTGGTAACCAAGGCTTACCATGATTACTATCTAAAAGAAAGTCCGGTTCAAGACGAGGAAACAGATACTTTTGACAATCTCTTTGCCAGCATTTTGTCTAAGGAAAAATGGGATTTGATTCTCTTTGCTGAGCCGGTTGGGGCCTATGTCAACGATGGTTTTCGCGATATGAGTATGGCAGACGAGGCTATACGAAGTGATTTTTCAAGCTATCTGAAAAAGCTGAAAGAGCAGTGCTTGGCTCATATTCCGACTGTCTATCTGGCTGGCAGTTATTTGGACAATTATCAGGCGGCCAAAGAAGCGATTGACATGATTTATCAAGCGGATTAAAAAAGAAAGTGGTAAAATAGAATGGTAGTAAAAAATCAAAAACTCTCTCCTGCAGCCCTCTACGCAGGACTGAAACAAAACTCTCAAACCTTTGCTCGGAATTTCCGCAATGTCTGTGCCGCAGCTAAAAAGCAGGGGATAAAAGGAATCGCGAAATTGCTCTGGCAGGATTTATTTGGCGGGCGTAGCTTGACTCAATGGCTCTACTTGATAGCTCTCTCTAGTCTGCCTTTCATTTTGGAGTTCACCAGTGGTCAGGAGCAGCATGACTGGCTGGGACTCTTTGCTTCCTGGACTGGCATTGTCTGTGTCATCCTAGTAGCCGAGGGGCGGGCCAGCAATTATCTCTTTGGAGCTGTTAATTCGGCAATTTACCTTATATTGTCCTTCAATGCTAGCTTTTATGGAGAAGTCTTGACTACAGTCTACTTCTTTATCATGCAGCCGATCGGGCTCTATACTTGGCTGTCCAACCGGGTCAATGAGCAAGATAAGGAAGAGCCTTCTCATTTTGAAGCTAAGAAGTTAGACTGGCGTGGCTGGCTTAAATATTTGGCCTTAACTGCCTTGATTTGGATTGGTATGGGCTTTGCCTATAAGAGTATTCACAGTCACCGGCCTTTCCGTGATAGTGTGACAGATGCGACCAATGGTATTGGTCAGCTTCTCATGACTGGTCTCTACCGCGAGCAGTGGCTTTTCTGGATTGCGACCAATCTCTTCAGTATCTATCTCTGGTGGGGTAGCAATCTCCATATCCAGGCCATGTACTGGGTTTATACCCTCAATAGTATCGTCGGATGGTACCAGTGGACCAAGGCCGTGAAGAAAGCTTAGACCAAGGCTTGAGATTTTTGATAGAAAAAGATAGCTTAGGAAAGGAAGAAATTCATGACCAAACAGGATATCCCAGCGGGAATGTCGGAAAAAGAGTACTACGAAACCATGGCGGATGAGTCCGCCTTTTTGTCATGGTACAAGACACAGGATTTACCCAAGTACGAGACGCCCAGCGTAACAGCAGATATGGTGGCTTACTGCTTCGTGGAAGGCCAGATAAAACTCTTGGTCATCAAGCGCAAGGCCCACCCTTATCAGAATAAATATGCCTTAGTTGGAGGTTTTGTGGACAAGCATGAGGATGCCTATCAAGCCTGCATTCGGGAAGTAAAGGAAGAGGTGGGGCTGGAGATACCGCTGGAAAAGGTGGAACAGCTGATGACGGTATCTACTCCAGGGCGTGATCCACGCGGATGGGTCATCACTATTGCTCATCTGGTCTATCTGCCGGCCATAGCAGTAGACCAAGTACAAGCTGGGGATGATGCCAAGGAAGTCACCTTTCTTGATGTAGATTTTAAGACAAGGAGTTTTAGAGACGGTGAGCGGATCCTGACAGCAGAGGACTTTGCCTTTGACCACTACCAAATCCTGCTGGAATCTATCAAGCGGATTCAGGGACGACTGGACTGGAATCCAACTTTTCTCCATCTGCTGGAATCACCGTTTACTGTTTATGAAGGGACTGAGTTGGTCAATCTCATCACGCCTAGACGACCTATTGTCAGCAATAATTTTTTAGTAAAGTTTGGAGAATACTTGGAGGAGGCTGGCGTTAAGCGCGTGCCAAAGAAGAAGCCGAGAAAAGTTTATCGGCTGAAGGTAGAAAAATCAGATTAAAAGAAAGTTGATTATATATTTCTCTTGCAGGACAAATTTGTCCTGTTTTTTCATTTTTAATTACGAATAGATAAGTAGGAGCGAGTTTCTCATGACAAAAGAAGCAGGGTGAGAAACAGAACTTTACTTGAGTAAAAAAATTTTTGAAAAATCTTGCATAAATGATTGACATAGTAAAATCATAGTGTTACAATAATGTTACAAAAAGATTTCTGAATATTACAAGGAGAAAAAAGATGAAAACACGTACTTATACAAAAATGATGGCAGCTGCAGTTCTGGCTTCTAGTTTGCTTTTAGGGGCATGTGGTAAGAAAGAAGAAAGTACAACAAGTGCTAGTTCTAGCAAGACTATTCAGACTTCCTCTAGCTCAAAAGCTGCGTCATCCAGCAAGGCCAGCGCTTCTCCTAAGGCTAGCAATAGCGCTTCTTCAGAAGGAGCAGTTAACCAGCCTGGACAAGCCCAAGCTCCTGCTGGTCAGCAACAGTCTACTGTCGAAGCACCTCAAGCCCAACAAACGCAGCCGAAGCAAGCTTCAGGTCGACAAAACACTCAGAGTCAAGCAACTCAACCAGCCCAATCGCCAGAAAGCAATCGCCAGCTTCAAAATAAGCAGGCAGCCAGCAATGCTCGCTATAAAGGTGTCTTGACTATGGTGGATGGGGATTTCTCAGCTGCTGCTGGTACTTGGAAGGATGCCAATGGAAATACTGTGACTGTATCAGGTAATGGTCAATTCACAGTCCAGTCTGCAGATGGAAAGACAGATAATTATTCCATTGCTTCCTACTCTTATACACTGGATGATGGAAAATACAATGCTCAGTTAAGTGGGCAAGGCAATGCCAATCTGCAGATTACAACAGGAGCAGATGGCTCAGTAACAAGCGTTGTGGTAACTCAACCTTAAACATAAGGAAAAAGGAAGTCCAATGGGCTTCCTTTCGTTTTTATTTTTGAATTTGTAAGAGTTCTTCTATTTCAGCCAGACTTTCAGCTTGCGAAATAGCACCACGGAGCTTGGCTGCTCCGGCAGTACCGCGCAGATAGTGCGGAGCTAAGCCACGGAATTCGCGGATAGCCACATATTCTCCTTTGAGATTTACCAATCGGGAGAGGTGGTCATGGGCGACTTTCATCTTGTCCTCGAAGCTGAGGTCTGGAAGAATTTCGCCGGTTTCAAAGTAGTGGTTGATTTGGTTAAAGAGATAAGGATTTCCCATAGCAGCCCGTCCTACCATGACAGCATCTGCTCCGACTTCTTCAATCCGCTGCTTGGCGTCTTGTACATTCCGGATATCTCCGTTAGCGATGAAAGGAATCTTGGTCAGAGCTTGGGCTACATCGTGCAAGGTCTCAAGGTCAGCATGACCAGTATACATTTGCTCACGGGTGCGGCCGTGCATAGCCAGGGCTGAAACGCCAGCCGCTTCAGCTGCCAGAGCATTTTCAACAGCCAGTGAGCTATCGGACCAGCCAGTCCGCATCTTGACTGTCAGGGGAATATCCAGAACGGACTGGACCTTGTTGATGATTTTATAGATTTTCTCAGGATCCTTGAGCCATTTAGCCCCAGCTTCGTTTTTGACAATTTTATTGACCGGGCAGCCCATATTGATATCGACAATATCGGTTTTAGTGTTTTCTTGGATAAATTCTGCTGCGCGAGCTAAACTGTCTTCGTCGCTGCCGAAAAGCTGGATAGAAACGGGATTTTCTCCCTCATCAATATGGAGCATGTGGAGGGTTTTTTCGTTGTTATACTGGATACCCTTGTCAGAGACCATTTCCATCACGACCAGGCCTGCTCCTAGCTCTTTGGCAATGGTTCGGAAAGCAGAGTTGGTTACGCCGGCCATAGGCGCCAGAACTGTGCGGTTGGGAATTTCAACATTCCCAATCATAAAAGGGGTATTAAGATTTGTCACGAATCAGTTCCTCCAGGTCATTTTGGTCAAAGTGATAGGCTGTCTGGCAGAATTGGCAGATAATTTCAGCTCCTTGGTCTTGGTCACGCATCTCTTCCAAGTCAGTCTTTGGCAGGGTAGCCAAGGCATTCATGAAGCGCTCTTTACTGCAGTCGCACTGGAAGCGTATTTCCTCTTCAGACAGGCGTTTATAAGGCTCATTACCATAGATGGCAGCCAGCAGAGCCTCGATATGGTCATCGGATTCCAGCAGTCTTGAGATAGCAGGCATTTCTTGGATCCGCTTCTCAAAGCGGGCAATTTCAGCTTCCTTGGCACCAGGCAGAACTTGTACCAAGAAACCGCCAGCAACCTTGACCTTATCATTCTCATCCAAGAGGACATTGAGGCCAACTGCGGAAGGTGTCTGCTGGCTTTCGGTCAGGTAAAAAGCTAGGTCTTCGCCGATTTCTCCAGAGATGAGAGGAGTCATGGAGTTATACGGGTTGCCCGTACCATAGTCCGTGATGACGAGGAATTCTCCTTGGCCGACAAAAGGACCAACTAGAACCTCACCGGTGGCAGTCTTTTTGATATCTACACCGGGATTTTGCACATAGCCTTTGACATTGCCCTCGGTATCTGCCACTGTGATAATCGCGCCTAGTGAGCTGGTCCCGAGGACCTTGACGGTAATCTTGGTCTGGCCTTTTTCATTTGCAGCTAAAATTTGACTGGCAATCAGTGTGCGGCCAAGTGCAACGGTAGAGCTTGCTTGAGTTTGATGTTTTTCTTGAGCGGTCCGAACCGTCTCTGTGCTATCTAGCACATAAGCTCGGAAAGAACCATTTTCTGAGATAGTTTTGATAATTTTGTCCATACCTTTTATTTTAACACAAAATAGAAAAACAAGCGCACGACTGCGCTTGTTTTTTGGGGTTAGGAGTGAGCGTATAAGTAATTGTTGTATAGAGAGAATAGTTCAGCTCTTTTTTTAACATCTGTTTTGATGTAAATGTTGTGAATATGTGTCTTGACCGTTCCGATAGAAAGGAAGAGCTCTTCAGCGATTTCTTGATTATGTTTTTGCTCTAAGAGCAGCTGGCAAATCTGCTGTTCGCGCTCGGTTAGACGATAATCTTGGCAAAAAGAGTATATGAAAGATTGATTGTAGCTTTTTGAATTGGTGTGAGAGCTAGTAAAGAGTGGTGCATCGTTTAAGAAATAATAGATTGATAAAAAGCACAAGCTAATAGAGAAAAGATTTTCAGAGACATTGCGGTTAATGATATTTGTATGAAACATGCTGTATTGGTCAACAGTGAAGATAATAATGGAGTCTTCCATCAAAATAAGGAAGCTAAAAACAAGCGCTAGGAGCCCAATCTTCTTTAAATATTTTTTATACTTGGGTTCCAATCTCTTGTTGTAATAACTGTAAAGTGCCTTAGCACCAAGATAGAATAGCCATAGCTGATTTGGCAAATAATAGAGGTAAGTTCTCCAAGAGGAACTTTGCTGGATAGGGAGTAGCATAAAGAGGAAAATGCCTGCTATAATCATATATTCCCAGCGTTTAACTTTGCTGTGACTGATGGAGCTAATAAGCCATAGCTGACAGAAATTGTTGACTAGGAAAAAAGTTGTTTTGATAAATGAAGTCCCCTGAAAAGACTGGTTGTATTCGGAAGCGAAACTGGAGATCAGCTCCGTCATAGAAATAACGGAGTTATCTAAAATAAAAACAACAAAATATACGGAAAGCACGCAGAAGAAAGTTTTCCTGCTTTTTCTCTCCTCTTTAAAAGCATTCACTAATGAGATGGATAGGGCTGTGGAATAAAGAATAATTAGAAGTAAGTTGTAAATGTAAACAATTTCAGTTTCCATAGTGTCCTCCTTTTAGTAAAGCGTATACAAATATTATAACATTCTCCCAAACTTTTTTTATGACCGCTCTGTAACAAAGGACTAAACCTTAGGTTTATTTTATCAGAAAGCTTGATTTAATAGAGTTTAGTCCGCTGAATCAGCTTTTGTATGTTTACATCTGAGGGTTTATAGTCAACCTTCTGGAAATAAGTTAAGATAAAGCTATTAATATACAGGAGGGCTCAATTATGAGTAAAAAATTAGATTATATTACGACAGAAGATTTCTCCAAGGAAGAATTACTTTACTTGGTTGATTTATCCTTGAAGATCAAGGCATGTATCAAGAATGGTTATTATCCTCCTTTGCTTAAGGATAAAACCTTGGGGATGATTTTCCAGCAATCTTCGACTAGAACCCGCGTCTCTTTTGAAACTGCTATGACCCAGTTGGAGGGGCATGCTCAGTATCTGGCACCAGGACAGATTCAGTTGGGAGGGCATGAGACGATTGAAGATACTGCGACAGTTCTTTCTCGCTTGAATGATATTTTGATGGCGCGTGTGGAGCGACATCAAAGTATTGTAGATTTAGCCCAGTACGCTTCTATTCCAGTAATCAACGGGATGTCAGACTATAACCATCCAACACAGGAGTTGGGAGATCTTTGCACGATGGTAGAACATTTGCCAATCAATAAAAAATTGGAAGATTGTAAGGTGGTCTTCGTCGGAGATGCTACTCAAGTTTGTTTTTCTTTAGGATTGATTACTACTAAGATGGGAATGGAGTTTGTCCATTATGGACCTAAGGGTTTCCAATTGAATGACATGCATAAGGAAAAATTAGATGCGATTTGTAAAGTATCCGGTGGTAAATATACGGTAACGGATGATGAAGAATCTATTGTTGGAGCAGATTTTCTTTATACGGATGTTTGGTACGGTCTCTATGAGGCTGAACTGTCAGAAGAAGAGCGTATGAATATCTTCTATCCTAAGTACCAAGTGGACAGTCGTATGATGGCTAAGGCTGGAGCAAACTGTAAATTTATGCATTGTCTACCAGCGACGCGTAATGAAGAAGTGACTGATGAAGTCATGGATGGGGCAAACTCTATCTGTTTTGATGAAGCAGAGAATCGTCTCACTTCTATTCGAGGACTTTTGGTTTATCTTTTGAGAGACTATGCGAAGAAAAATCCTCATGATTTAGCTAAACAATCGGCAGCTAAAGCTGATTTGGAAGAATTCTTAAAATAAGAATCGAAAGCAGGTAAAAAAAGCTAATTCTGCTCTCTCAGAGTAGACTTCTTTTGTAAGATGTTCTAGAACTTCTCATATCTTATTTTGAAAGGGTGAAGTCGATGGAAAGCAAGAAAAAATTTAGTTTATTTAGTGCAGTCCTGTCGGTTATCTGTGTAGTATTTGTTGCAGAAGCTGCTGCTCCAGTCGCGGCTATTGGAAATTCTCAATTTTTCTGGTGGCTATTTCTCTTGTTGGCGTTTCTCCTTCCCTATGGATTGATTTCTTCTGAGCTAGGAACTGCCTATATTGGAGATGGAGGGATTTATGATTGGGTAACCAAAGCATTTGGGCATCGTTGGGGAACCAGAGTTTCTTGGTATTACTGGATTAATTTCCCACTTTGGTTAGCTTCTTTAGCAGTTATGACACCTGAGCTATTGACAACCATTACAGGTATTCAATTTTCTCTGTGGAGCAGTATTGTTATTGAACTGATATTTATATGGTTGATTATCTGGATTAGCTTTTATCCAATTAGTGATAGTATTTGGATTTTAAATGGAGCAGCTGTGATTAAGATGATTTTGGCGCTTTTGGTTGGAGGCTTGGGACTTTATGTTGCTTTTACTAAAGGTATGGCTAATGAAATAACCCCGTCTTCTCTGCTTCCAAGTTTTGATTTGGATAGCTTGTCTTATATCTCTGTCATTATTTTCAATCTGTTGGGCTTTGAGGTTATCTGTACTTTTGCTGGTGATATGGAAAATCCTAAAAAACAGATTCCTCAGTCTATTATTGTAGCTGGTTTAGTGATTGCAGCGATCTATATTTTCTCTGCCTTTGGTATCGGGGTTGCGATACCAGTGGATAAAATTTCAACCAGCAGCGGTATGATGGATAGTTTCAAACTGCTAGCGGGAACAAGCACAGGTTGGTTTATTATTGCAATGGCTTTACTATTTTTGCTGACCTTGTTTGGTAACATGATTTCTTGGTCACTAGGAATCAATAATACAGCTTCCTACGCAGCAGAAAACGGAGATATGCCCAAGTTTTTTGCAAGAAGAAGCAAGGATAAAAATATGCCGATAGGTTCCGCTATTGCAAATGGCCTCGTGGCAAGTTTAGTAGTTGTGATTGCTCCGCTGTTGCCAAATCAGGATTTATTCTGGGCATTTTTCTCACTTAATTTGGTCATGTTTCTTCTGTCTTATGTTCCGGTCTTTCCTGCTTTTTACCGTCTAAGAAAGATTGATCCAGATACCACACGGCCTTTTAAAGTGAGTGGTAATACAGGCTTTTTGAAAGTTCTGGTTGTCCTGCCTATGGTTTTAATTATTATTTCCTTGATTTTCACAGCTCTACCATTAGCATTTGATGCTGAGACATTGGCAGCGAAACTTCCTGTTACTATTGGTTCTCTTATCTTTATTGGTATCGGTGAGCTGATTATTATCGTCAAAAAAATAAAAGATTAGAAATGAGGTAGAAAAATGGCAAAACGGATTATGAATTCAACTCCTAAGCAAGACGGCTTTCGGATGCCAGGAGAATTTGAAGAGCAAAAGCAAATTTGGATGTTATGGCCTTGGCGTAACGATAACTGGCGCTTAGGTGCAAAACCAGCTCAGCAGGCTTTTCTTCAAGTAGCGAAGGCTATTAGTGACTTTGAGCCGGTCTCTCTCTGTGTGCCTCCAACTCAGTATGAGAATGCTCTGGCGCGTGTGTCAGCTTTAGATACAGATAATATACGTGTTATCGAAATGACCAATGATGATTCTTGGATTCGGGATTGCGGCCCAACTTTTTTAGTCAATGATAAAGGGGAACTTCGTGCAGTAGACTGGGAGTTCAATGCATGGGGTGGTCTGGTTGATGGGCTTTATTTCCCTTGGGATCAGGATGCTTTGGTGGCTCGCAAGGTTTGCGAAATAGAAGGAGTAGACTCTTATAAAACGAAGGATTTTGTATTGGAGGGCGGTTCTATCCATGTTGACGGAGAAGGAACGGTCTTGGTTACAGAGATGTGCCTGCTACACCCTAGCCGGAACCCTCACTTGACTAAGGCAGAAATCGAAGAGAATCTCAAATCCTATCTCAACGCTGAGAAAGTGATTTGGGTTAAAGATGGAATTGATCCTTATGAAACAAATGGCCATATCGATGACGTAGCTTGTTTCGTTAGACCAGGAGAAGTGGCTTGTATCTATACAGAAGACGAAAGTCATCCTTTCTACAAAGAAGCTCAGGCAGCTTATCAATTTCTATCTGAACAGGTAGATGCTAAAGGAAGGAAATTAAAAGTTCATAAGCTATGTGTTACCAAAAAACCTTGTTATCTTCAGGCAGCAGCCAGCATTGATTATGCAGAAGGCAGCATCCCTCGGGAAGAGGGAGAAATCGCTATTGCTTCTTATCTGAATTTCTTAATTGTTAATGGAGCTATTATTTTACCGCAGTATGGTGATGAAAATGATGCTTTGGCTGTAGAGCAGGTTCAGGCTATGTTCTATGACAGAAAAATTGTTGGGGTAGAGACCACAGAAATTGCTTATGGTGGTGGCAATATCCACTGTATTACACAGCAGCAGCCGGCGGTGATTAAATGATGCCTTACTGATAGTATATATAAGTGTTTGATAAGAAAAATCAAAGCTATTATCTCCTTTTTAGTAGTTGTTTCTAGCATTTTTTGAGGGTTGAAAAAGCTAGAAACTGTAATACATGAATTACTTAGGCTATTTCTCACAAAAAAAGGACTGGGGATTATCTCCGGTCTCTTTTATGCTGGTACCAAAAATAGTATAATAAAATAAAAAGTAGAGGAGGCTAGCATGAACCAATCTTTGAAAGAGGCAGTCTATGGTTTGGCGGTGGCAGATGCTCTAGGCGTTCCCTACGAATTTCTAGCCCGGGGCAGTTTTAAAGCGGTTGGTATGACAGGCTATGGCAGCCATCAGCAACCGGCTGGAACTTGGTCAGATGATACTAGCCTTGTTTTGGCGACTTGTGACTCTATCAGGGAAAAAGGTAAGATTGACCCTGCCGATATACAGCAGCGGTTTAAAAATTGGCTCTTTGAGGGAGAATACACACCAGATGGTTTGACCTTCGATGTAGGAAATGCGACTCGCGAAGCATTGACAAGGGGACACGGTCTATCTGATGAATATTCCAATGGAAATGGTTCTTTGATGCGGATTCTGCCTCTAGTCTTTACGGCAGCTGGTCCGTCTGATATTGAGGCTGTTTCCAGTATTACACATGCCCATGCGACTTCCATAGAGGCCTGCCAGCTTTATGTGGCTATTGCTCGTAGGCTCTTAAAAGGCCAGCAACTACCGGAAATACTATCAGGCTTAGAGACTAGCAAGACCTATGCTCGTTTGCAAACTTTAGCAGAGCTGACAGAGACTGACATTCGTTCTAGTGGCTATGTGGTGGATACCTTGGAAGCAGCACTTTGGTGCTTACTGACTAGCACTTCTTATCCGGAAACTGTCCTGAAAGCTGTTAATTTGGGCGATGACACGGATACAGTAGCAGCAGTTGCTGGCGGATTGGCTGGTATTATCTATGGTTTGGAAGGGATTCCTGACAACTGGCTAGCCCAGTTACGAAATAAAGAACTGCTGGAAAGCTGCTTGTTTTAAACTTGTAAACTAAATCAAATCCTTATTGTGCTTGTCTTAGAGTTTTACTAAAGTTAGCAAACAAAAATCGCAAGGAATACCCTGCGATTCTTATGTTATCAGTCCATTTCTGGGAAAAGTTTAGCTAGTATTTTAGGAGTAATACTTTGTCCCGGTCCCTCAGCACAATAGGTGTGCATATACATAGAGGGGTTGAAGTTGAGCTCGATGCAGGTACAGTTGGGATTTTCCTTTGTGGAAATAGCAGAGCTGTCAGGGATGATCAGGTCAACGCCACAAGCCCAAGCTCCCATAGCCTTTGCCATCTCCGCAGCGAGTTCCTTATAAGATGGGTGCATGCTGTCTGTGACATCGATCGAGTCTCCGCCGGTAGAAATGTTGGAATTGCGCCGCAAGTCAACCTTGACTCCAGCAGGTAGGATATCATCTGGTCCGTAACCTTGCTGCTCCAGCATGAGCAGCTCAATGTCGCCCAGTTCAATTATTTCGAGTGGTGAACGATGATCTCGTCCTCGCAAGGGATTGTCATTTTTGATGGCAACCAATTCTCTCACGGTATGCTGACCGTCTCCGACAACATTGGCCGCCACTCGCAAGAGGACTGCTTGGCACTGACCGTCTAAGACAAAGAAGCGGTACTCCGTTCCAGCGATAAATTCCTCCACTAAGACAGCAGCGTCTTCTGAAAAAGCAATCTCCAGAGCCTTGCGATAAGATTCCAGACTAGCCGGTTCTTGGAAGATAGAGATGCCCAGTCCGAAGTTGGTTGACTTGGGTTTGACGACAATTTGTCGGTTCTTAATCAAAGGGTAGTAGGCCAGTCCCTCTTCAAGAGAAGAAAATTCTGCTCCAGCCGGAACGGGAAAGTCAGCTGCTGCCAAAATCTTTTTGGTGACTGTTTTATTGGCCATGGCCAGAGGGATGACATAGTTATCCTTGGAGGTCATATTGCCATTCTTGACATACTCTACATGGTGACCATGCCAAAGCTTGAGAAATTGATCATTTTCATCTAAGATGTCAACATTCAGTCCCTTCTGAATAGCATCGAAGAGCAGCATCTGGGTGGATAGTTCCATATTTTCGTAGCCTTTGAGGGCATAAGGAGCAGTCCAAGCGTAGCGGTGATACTCCTGCGCTTTGTCTAGTCCAAAGGCCATTAAAGAATCCTGTTGGATATGAGGCAGGAGCTGGCCAGATAGGGTTAGCTGAGGATTCAGAAGTGCCTCCTTAAGCTCCTCAAGCAAGCTTTGGTAGTATGTCGGCAGTTCAAAATGCTGGATGAGGTCTTCCATGGCTTGGAGCAGGGCTGAGCTATCTGCCTCATCTGGCAGGGCAGTCAGCGGGTGGCTACAAGCAATCTTTTGGTTCAAGTCGTGGGCAGCTTTTAATGCCGTATCCACATTTTCTACATCATCTAACCAGAGCAGGCTCAGTAAAAAGAGATGGACGGTATCTAAGGTCTCTTGGCTAATGCCTAAATGGTCAAAAGGATTGAGGTCAAAGCAGCGGAATTCCAGATAAGTGATGCCTTGCTCCAGATAGGCACGATTGTGCTTCTGTCCACGGAAGCGAACGGCTGAGTAAAATTCCTTTTCAGCGCTGAGCTCGCCTGACTGAACGTAGTTTTCAATATCAGTTACATATTGCTCCAAAGAAGCGTAGGACACCTGAATATTCTCGTCATTGACATAGCCATAGTCGCTGTTACGAAAAGAGCGGATAGGCTGGGGAATGTCCTGACTGTAGAAGCCAGCTTCTGCCAAAGGGGCTGCCCCGTAGAGATAGGTTAAAATCCAGCGGAAGCGCAGAAAGTTTCGAGCCAGCTTGAGATAGAGGTCATTTTTAAAGTCCTTGAGCGAATGGTGGGAGCTGGCTTGAAAGAGAGCAGTGACCAGATCTTTCCCTAGTTCCATATTGTAGTGGATGCCAGAGATAGCCTGTAGTTTTTTGCCATATTTTTTCGCTAAGCCCTCTCGGTAGTGGCGTTCATAGTCGCTTTCCAGATGGGCGATGGCAATCTCTTCTTCCGTCAGCTGTGGTGGCATGGACAGAGGCCAGAGGCGTTCATTCTGGTCAATCGAGCGACCAGCCACATCGCTAATAGCTCCCAGTAAGCGTCGTGCTTCCTTAGTCGAGTGAGCGATAGGTGTAATTAGTTCCAGTTGTTGCTCGCTGAAGTCAGTTTGGATGGTCGGGTGGAAATTACGGGAACCAAGCTGACTAGGATGGGCAGTTTGAGCTAAGTGTCCGTCAGCTGTCACACGCAGATTTTCCCTTTCCAGACCAAAGGTCGCTTGGAGAATGGGGCTTGCTGTATCCAGTTTCTGCAGTAATTGATTAATCGTCATCATTTCACCGTCCTATGGTAGTAATTTTAGTCTATTACAAACGGAAAAAGAAAACAAATTTCCACTACGATTTTACAAAAATTCCGAACTTTTATTTTTAATAAACTAATAAATTTCAGAAAATACTGATTTTGTGAAAATTTAATTCGTTTTCAAAAGGGAAAAAGCAAATCAAGAATGGATCCCACCTTGAAAAATTGTTAAATTTTTCATATAATGAGGTATAAAACATAATCGCAGGTGAGATTCCTGCCTGCTTTTCAAGAAAGGAAGAGCTGCTTCAGCTCAGACAAAATTATGACATCAGTAGTTGTTGTAGGAACCCAGTGGGGGGATGAAGGAAAAGGGAAGATTACAGACTTCCTTTCAGCCAATGCCGAAGTGATTGCCCGCTATCAGGGTGGTGACAATGCCGGACACACTATCGTGATTGACGGCAAGAAGTACAAGCTGCACCTGATTCCGTCAGGGATTTTCTTCCCAGAAAAAATCTCTGTCATTGGAAATGGAATGGTGGTCAATCCCAAATCTCTGGTCAAAGAATTGAACTACCTGCATGAAGAGGGTGTGACGACGGATAACCTTCGCATCTCTGATCGAGCGCATGTCATCCTGCCTTACCATATCGAGCTGGATCGTCTGCAGGAAGAAGCAAAAGGTGACAATAAAATCGGAACAACAATCAAGGGAATCGGCCCTGCCTATATGGACAAGGCTGCTCGTGTCGGTATCCGCATTGCTGACCTTTTGGATAAAGATATTTTCAGAGAGCGCTTGGAGCGGAATCTAGCTGAGAAGAACCGCCTCTTTGAGAAATTGTACGATAGTACAGCAATCAGCTTTGATGATATTTTTGAAGAATACTATGAATATGGACAGCAAATAAAGCAGTATGTGACCGATACTTCTGTTATCCTCAACGATGCGCTGGATCAGGGCAAGCGAGTGCTCTTTGAAGGGGCTCAAGGGGTTATGCTGGATATTGACCAAGGGACTTATCCATTTGTAACTTCATCTAATCCGGTTGCGGGGGGAGTCACCATCGGTTCTGGAGTTGGTCCGAGCAAGATTGACAAGGTAGTTGGTGTCTGCAAGGCCTACACCAGTCGGGTCGGAGATGGACCATTCCCAACAGAGCTTTTCGATGAAGTTGGTGACCGCATTCGTGATATCGGCCACGAATATGGCACCACCACCGGTCGTCCGCGTCGGGTAGGCTGGTTTGACTCTGTTGTCATGCGCCATAGCCGCCGTGTATCAGGGATTACCAATCTTTCGCTTAACTCCATCGATGTTTTGAGCGGTCTGGATACAGTGAAAATCTGTGTAGCCTATGACTTGGATGGGCAGCGAATTGACCATTACCCAGCTAGTCTGGAACAGCTCAAGCGTTGCAAGCCGATTTACGAAGAGCTGCCAGGCTGGTCAGAGGACATCACCAGTGTCCGCAGTCTGGAAGAATTGCCAGAAAACGCCCGCAACTATGTTCGCCGAGTGAGTGAGTTGGTTGGTGTTCGTATTTCTACCTTCTCAGTCGGTCCTGGCCGCGAGCAGACCAATATCTTGGAAAGCGTCTGGTCTAATTTATAAAAAAGTCAGCACAAGGAAATTGCTTCTTGTGCTTTTTTGCAAGAAAATTTCATCTTAAGATTCATTTAAGATATATATTTTATACTAACGACATAAACAAAGACCTCCTAACTTTGTTTAAAAATCCTAAACTTTTTTCATAATAATCTCCTGAAAGTCACCCCAGTGGTGGCTTTTATTTTTTCTGAGAAGTGCAGCAGGCTTGTGGTATAATGAGATAGATGACTATAGTTTTAGAAAGACAATGATGGATTATACGATTGAACAAAAAGAAGCATTTATGCGGGAAGCTTTAAAGGAGGCGGAGATTGCCCTGGCTCATGATGAAATTCCCATCGGCTGTGTTTTGGTTAAAGAGGGGAAGATTATTGGTCGCGGTCACAATGCACGTGAGGAGCTGCAGCGGGCTGTTATGCATGCGGAAATAATGGCTATCGAAGAGGCGAATCGGCACGAAAATAGCTGGCGCTTGCTGGATACAACGCTTTTTGTGACCATTGAGCCATGTGTCATGTGCAGTGGAGCAATCGGTCTAGCGCGCATTCCTCACGTTGTCTATGGAGCAGCAAATCAAAAGTTTGGAGCAGCTGGCAGCCTTTATGATATTTTGACAGATGAGCGACTTAACCACCGTGTAGAAGTGGAGACAGGTGTCCTCCAAGAAGACTGTGCTCAAATCATGCAGGAATTTTTCAGACAGAGAAGGAAAAAATAAAATTAGCCAAAATCAAAAGTTTGTGTTATACTAATTAGTGGAGCAACAGTTTTGCGTGAAGCGGGTCAGGGGAGGAATCCAGCAGCCCTAAGCGAAGTAAGCTGTGTGCTCTTTTTCTATGCCTCTTAACGAATCAACTCTGAAGGAGGAAGATGAGTTTAGAGGCATTGACGCAGTTTAAGCGAAGCGAAAACTAGGTTCCAATGTTGAATCAGTCAAGCCTGAAAGGCGCAGATGAATATTGGAGCAGTGAATCTAGTTGGAATGGACCTGAAATGAATTCAGCCGCTACCCAATTTTAACTAGAATATTGGGCTCTTTGTCAATCAAAATTATTCTTCTCAATATAGGGTTAAAATTTGTTGACTTACGCAAACGATTGCTTTCAGATGGTTGTAGCTTTAGCCTATTTATAAAAAAATAAATTGGAAACGCTTTAAAACAATAAATTGCTTGCTAAATAAGTATGAAAGCGATATGATAGAGTGGAATAAAAAATGGAGGAATATCATGTCACATATTAAATTTGATTATTCAAAAGTTTTAGATAAATTTGTTGCCCCACATGAAGTGGAATACATGCAAGCACAAGTAACAACTGCGGATGAATTGATTCGCAAAGGAACTGGTGCTGGAAGCGACTTTTTAGGTTGGTTGGACCTTCCTGAAAACTACGACCGTGAAGAATTCGACCGCATCTTGAAGGCTGCTGAGCAAATCAAATCAGACAGTGATGTTTTGGTTGTTATCGGTATCGGTGGCTCTTACCTTGGTGCCAAAGCGGCTATCGACTTCTTGAACCACCACTTTGCAAACTTGCAAACAAAAGAAGAGCGCAAGGCACCACAAATCCTTTACGCTGGAAACTCAATTTCATCTACTTATCTTGCTGACCTGGTAGAGTATGTAGCAGACAAAGATTTCTCAGTAAACGTGATTTCTAAATCAGGTACAACAACTGAACCAGCTATCGCTTTCCGTGTCTTCAAAGAACTCTTGGTTAAGAAATACGGTCAAGAAGAAGCAAACAAACGTATCTATGCAACAACTGACCGCCAAAAAGGTGCTGTTAAGGTTGAAGCAGATGCCAACGGTTGGGAAACATTTGTTGTTCCAGATGACATCGGTGGACGTTTCTCAGTCTTGACAGCAGTTGGCTTGCTTCCAATCGCTGCATCAGGTGCTGACATCAAAGCCCTTATGGAAGGTGCGAATGCAGCTCGTAAAGATTACACTTCAGACAAGATTGCTGAAAACGAAGCTTACCAATACGCAGCCGTTCGTAACATCCTTTACCGCAAAGGCTATGCCACTGAAATCTTGGTAAACTACGAGCCATCACTTCAATATTTCTCAGAATGGTGGAAACAATTGGCTGGTGAGTCAGAAGGAAAAGACCAAAAAGGGATTTACCCAACTTCAGCTAACTTCTCAACAGACTTGCACTCATTGGGTCAATTTATCCAAGAAGGAACTCGTATCATGTTTGAAACAGTTGTCCGTGTTGACAAACCTCGTAAGAATGTGATTATCCCTACTTTGGAAGAAGATCTTGATGGACTTGGTTACCTTCAAGGAAAAGATGTTGACTTTGTAAACAAAAAAGCGACTGACGGTGTTCTTCTTGCCCACACAGACGGTGACGTGCCAAACATGTACGTAACCCTTCCTGAGCAAGATGCCTTCACTCTTGGCTACACTATCTACTTCTTCGAATTGGCCATCGCCCTTTCAGGTTACTTGAATGCAATTAACCCATTTGACCAACCAGGGGTTGAAGCCTACAAGAGAAATATGTTTGCTCTTCTTGGTAAACCAGGATTTGAAGAACTGAGCAAAGAACTCAACGCACGTTTGTAATAGGAAATGGAGCCTCCCTTAGGGGAGGTTTTTTGATTGGAAGAATAATTTATGTTATAATATTGTAAAATTTGTCATTGTTTTTCAATGTTTTCGCAATATGACAAATCAATAAAATTTATAAGGAGAAAACCATGTCAGATAAAGATGGACAAGGTCAAGTGCAAGGGGCTTGGCAAGAAAATCAACCTAGCCAGCCATTGCAAGGGAATTTCCAGAAGATTCAGCCGCAAGGATTGCCTGATAAGAAAGGCAATATCGGAAAAGTCATAGGACTTTCAATTTTTGCTCTCATAATTGGTCTTTTGATTGGCAGCGGTTCAGCTTATTTTATCGGCAAGCAGGCGCAGACAAATAAGGATATACAAAGGATTAAGCGTCTGAGTAAGGCTCAGGAAGAAGCCCAAGACAAGAGTGACAGCTTTACTACAGACGGGCAGTCGGTTCAGTTTAATTGGACTTTGAAAGACTTGGGACGGTTGAGCTATACAAATGATGAAGGATTAGGTCTGACGGCTGATCAAATCGTTGAAACTTATGGCTTGGCTAGTTCAGCAGAATATGATCGTAATCGTCTGTTACTCCGATGGGGCCCTTCTGTCAGGGATAAGGAGCAAAATATTTCTTTTCAATTTGATAAAGTTGACCAGAACTACTATCTGAGGCAAGTGGTAGTTGGAGATTCTTTTAAAGAATATAGAAAAGGGAAGGAAACGACAGATTGGAGCGTATTATCTCCCAAAGACCTTGAACGTTTGAAAAAAGGAGACAAGGAAACCGGTGAAGGAGGAACAGCTTTATCAGAGGTTCTGAAGAAGCATCCTGTTCCGTCAGAAATTGTCATCACAACCGAACGTGACGTAGATAATAAAATTATCTCTAACCGTCTGATTGCTGAGGTGACTTATAAAACAGAAGATGGTTATGAATACCTATTGTTTGTAGGCCAGCCAGATGGAAATTTCTTATATATAAAGTCAGAGGAAATGTAAGTTTTAGTTATTTAGTTTATCTTTTGTGACTGACTGCTTTCAAAGCATTTCGTTATTAAAAGAGAACTGATAAGACTATTGGAAAAAAACAAGAAAGAGGAAAGAAGATTGACAGAACAGCAATCGCAGCATTCTTTTGAACCTTCAAAAAATGCTCAGTCGCAAGAGGTGTTTCCGCATCATTTTCAGCCTCAGCAAGGCCATGTTTCAAGTCCGCAGGGACCGACTCCGCCTTTGGCTAAGAAGAAATCTTGGAAAGGAATCCTGATAGGCGGAGCCCTGCTCTCTCTTGGTCTTGGGCTAATCGGAGGTGGAATCTGGGGCTATGGTATAGGAGTGGCGGATGTCATCAAAGGGGAGTATCCTGTGCTGCATCCTTTGGCTGATGCCGGAGCATCAAAGAGAGATCAATCAGATCAGTACATTGACCCAGATACTACTGAATTCAAGTGGGATATTGATAGTTTGTCAGAGTTACGGTTCAATACTATTCAGACAGATACGAATGGTACTTCTGTGGAAGATATTCTTGATAAGCATGGCAAGGCCTTAAAAGAGGAAATCTCTCGTGACAGCCTTGATTTAGAGTGGGGAACGCTTCAAGATTCTGATGATGAGGAGGAGGACTGGCCAATTTATTATACAGATCAAACCGCTTCTCTGCATTTCGAGAAGAAAAAAGATGGTTTCTATTTGAATAGCCTTCATATCTATAATATTCGCTTTGAAGGAAGCAAGCATAATGCTGAGGACGAAGCGATGGCGGCTGATTACTTTGAAAAATTGAAAAAAGGCGATGCAAAGACTGGTAAGGATGGCATTTCCTATAAGGAAGTTTTTAAGGAATATGGCAGTCCGAGGAGTATCTATATTCGTGTAGATGAAGATTTCAGTGAGGATACTAGTCAAACCATTATGGAGGCGGCTTATGACGCTCCTAATGATGGTACTTATAGGTTGTTCTTCGTTCAGCAGGAGGATGGAAACTATCTTTTGTCCGCTACTGCCAATAAATAAAATAGAACTCAAATAATAAAAGGAGAAACAATGCCAGAACAAAATAAACCGCAGGAACAATCTTTAGAAGGATTGGCTCCGTACCCACAGCAAGTCCAGTCATCAGACTCAGGACAATTTGTAGCTAATTCAACAGAGGGGCAGCCTCTCCCAGTAGAAGGGGGCAGTCCTGAAATGCCGAATCCTAATCAAAATTTTGGTGTTCAGCAACCCATTTTTGATGCTCCTCAGCAGCAGATGCCTCAGCAGGATAATTGGGGAAATCCTGCTTTTCACAAAGCAACGCCTCAGGGATTTAATCCAGCTGGTCAGAACTTTACCGGACCACAGCAAGCTGCAAACTTCGCTGGCCAGCCAAGTCCAGAGCCAAAGAAAAATAGTACGGGCAAGCTGATAGGATTTTTAGGAATAGGTCTGGCAGCGGGACTATTGCTAGGAGGTCTTGGTGGCTATTTCCTAAATAATTTTATGGGTGGGGGAAGTGTGCCAAGTCTGTCTCGAAAGGGACATCAAAGCGATGTTGCTTCTTTTGTGGCTCCATCAAAAGAGGATGTATATGAGTGGGAAGTGAAAGACCTTGAAAAGCTGAGCATTGTTAGTGCGGATGATGAAGGATTGACCCCTGAACAAGTAGTCAAAGATTTTGGCTTGGCCAGTAGTGTGACGTTTCAGGAAGAAGGGCTCTCATTGTCTTGGTTACCTGACTCTAGTTATACTACTCTGACCTTTATGAAACACGAGGATGGCAGCTACCATCTTCAGGGTATGAGTATTATGCCCGGTAGTGACGACTATGATAAAAAGGTATCTGGCCAGATTACAGAGAACTTAAAGATGGGTGATGCGGAAACAGGCGAGGGCGGTTCTTCCTTTAAAGAAGTAATCAAGGAATACCCAGAATATCAACATATTTCAGTTTATGGGGATGGTGAATCAGAGCCGAGGATGCTTGTAAACTATGAAACATCTTCAAATAAGGAAATAACTTTGACTTTTATCCGTCAAGAAAACGGACAGTACCTATTGAGTAATCTTTCTAAATAGAATAAATGAATAGGAGTGCTTATCTTACAGCTGGTTGAGGCTTGTAGATCTGCGCTCTTTTTACAACTCCAAGAAATTCGTAGTCAGTTGATCTATCCTTAGATGATGATTGCTGGATTGTTGCTGATGAGCTTCTGCTTCACCGGCTCTTGGATAATCTGATTAGCAATGCCTTGAAATTTACGAAGGACCGCATTGAGCTTTCCTTACGTAAGCTAGATGGCGTTTGTCAGCTGACGGTGGCAGATAATGGTGATGGTATTGCTCCATCCGAGACTGATAAAATCTGGAATCGGTTTTACCAAGTTGATCAAGCCAGAAATAAAAACAGTCGAGAGGGAAGCGGCCTGGGACTAGCCTTGGTTCGGAAAATCGCCGATTTGCACCAAGTTCAGATAGAGCTAGTGTCAGAGCTTGGCCAGGGAAGTCGCTTTATCCTGACTTTCCAGCTGGAGAAGAAATAAAAGACTTTTCGCATTATTTTTTAAATTTCCTCAAAATTCATTTTAGATTCATTTAGTCCTTGTACAATATAAGTATCAAATGAATAACATTTGATAGCTCTCCCCTTTGAAATGAAAAGAATGGTCTAGGATGCATTAATTGGAACGGTGTTTTCCTCGCCTGATTTTGATTTCTAGGGTCAAGTTTTAGAAAGGAAGGACGAGCCATGAAAAAACTAAAAGGAATCTTATTAGCCGGTTTGGCAGTAGTAATTTTAGCGGGTGGAGCAGCAACTGTTGTTTCAGCGGATTCGTATAAGCAAGCTACTCGGATTCAGGCAGCAACCGTAACTCTTTCAGACGCTAAGGCGATTGCCTTGCAGACAGCTGGTTCAGGGAAAGTCGTTTCTATTGATTTAGACGGAAATAAAGCTGGTGCTGTATACTATGATGTAACAGTATTGGACGGCTTTACAGAAAAAGAGTACAAGATTGATGCTCGAACAGGAAGCATTCTCAAAGCCAAGGAAGAGCCAATTGATGACAATGAGGACATGCAACTGACTCAGACTAATGTGCAATTGACCTTTGAAGATGCTGAGAAGATCTTGCAGCAAAAATATCCTCAAGCCCATGTTTATGACGAAGAACTGGATATTTGGGGCGGTCAGGTAGTCTATAAGCTGGAAGCTCTGAACGGTACGCAAAAGATCAAAATGAGCATTGATGCCAACAGTGGGAACATTTTGAACGAAAGAATTAAATAATATCGTTGGTATATAGTTTGGAATTGCTTTGTTAGGCACGGACGAGAGTTCGTGCCTTTTTTTATAATCCGTGTCCCAAGTAGAGAATCTTATAGGAGTTTTGCAATCCCTTTTTTTGTGTTATAATATTGTCTAATCAAGCTTCTTGGTTTGCTTCAATTGTTCTTAAAATTATTGTGTATTGAGGATAAAAAGCAAACTAAAAGGCTAAACCATTCACGAATCGAGGGAAAATCATGTCTGCTACTAAAATGAACGCTCAAGAAATTATCAAATTTATCGCTGATGCCAAGAAAAAAACTCCGGTCAAGGTGACCTTTAATGGAGAATTGCACGGATCGATTCCTTGGTCTGTTGTGAAGTTAGGCAATGTTCTTTTTGGTGATTGGGAAGAAATCAAGCCACTCCTAGTGAACTTAGAGGAAAATAAGACCTATGTAGTAGAGCAGGATGCCCGCAACTCAGCGGTTCCGCTTTTGGACAAGCGCGACATCAATGCCCGCATTGAGCCAGGTGCTATTATCCGTGACCAAGTCGAAATTGGTGATAATGCTGTCATCATGATGGGGGCAGTCATCAATATCGGTGCGGAGATTGGTGCGGGAACCATGATTGATATGGGTGCTATTCTCGGAGGCCGAGCGATTGTCGGCAAAAACAGTCATATTGGTGCTGGTGCGGTTCTGGCGGGAGTCATTGAGCCGGCTAGTGCTGAGCCAGTTCGGGTTGGCGATAACGTGCTGATTGGTGCCAATGCGGTTGTTATTGAAGGAGTACAAATTGGCAGTGGTTCCGTTGTTGCAGCTGGTGCGATTGTAACCCAGGATGTTCCGGAAAACGTAGTGGTTGCTGGCGTTCCGGCACGAGTTATCAAGACCATTGACGAGAAGACCCAGCAGAAGACCGCTCTGGAAGATGCACTGCGTACTCTTTAAAAATAACATAAATTTGAATTGATTGGGTGTGGCCCAACGCTCTGACTGGTCTGACAAGATTTTAAAGGAAAGAAAAATGCTTGATTATCTGAAAATTCGCCGTGATTTGCACCAGATGCCAGAAATCGGTCTGGAAGAATACAAGACTCATGCCTACCTGATGCAGGTCATTGATGGACTGACAGCTGGTCTAGACTTTGTGGAAATCCGAACTTGGCGGACGGGTATTTTGGTCTTTATCAAGGGAAGTTCACCGGATAAGACGATTGGCTGGCGAACAGATATTGATGGTCTTCCGATTGTGGAGGATACAGGACTGGACTTTGCCAGTACCCATGAAGGCCGGATGCATGCCTGCGGACACGATATGCACATGACAGTTGCCCTAGGCCTGCTGGAACAAGCTGTGAGCGCTCAGCCTATCCACAATCTGCTCTTTCTCTTTCAGCCTGCAGAGGAAAATGAAGCTGGTGGAATGCTCATGTACGAAGACGGTGCGTTTGGCGACTGGCTGCCAGATGAGTTTTACGGCCTCCATGTGCGGCCGGACCTCAAGGTCGGTGATATTGCTACTAATAGAGGAACTCTCTTTGCTGGCACCTGTGAAATTAAGCTGACCCTTAAGGGGAAAGGAGGCCATGCGGCCTTTCCTCAAGAAGCCAATGATGCTTTGGTGGCGGCTAGCTACTTTATCACCCAGGTGCAAACCATTGTCAGCCGCAATGTCGATCCTATCGAGGGAGCAGTTGTAACCTTTGGTTCGCTCCATGCTGGCACGACCAACAATGTCATCGCAGAAACGGCCTTTCTGCATGGCACCATTCGGACTCTGACTCAGGAGATGAACCTCTTGACTCAGAAGCGCTTACGGGAAATGGCAGAGGGCCTAGCCCAAAGTTTCGGTTTGGAATTGGACTTAGAACTCAAGCAAGGTGGCTACCTACCTGTAGAAAACCATCCTGGACTGGCAGACGAATTGATGAACTTTTTTCAGAAGGAAGAAGGAGTGCAGTTGATTGATATCGCGCCGGCTATGACAGGCGAGGATTTTGGCTATCTGCTCAGCAAGGTCAAGGGCGTCATGTTCTGGCTGGGAGTGGACAGTCCCTATGCCCTCCATCATCCCAAGATGGCACCGGACGAGGCAGCACTGCCTTTTGCTATTGAAAAGATCGGGAAATTTCTAGATTATAAAATCAACGAAAGATAAGGAAAGAGTGGACGAGCTGCATGAAAAAAGAGCTGAGACAAACTGTACTGAACCAGATGAAGAAACTTTCAGGAAAAGAAAAAGAGCAGGCAGATAGCTGGCTGACCCAGCGCTTGCTCAGTTCAGCAACTTATCAAAACGCTCAGGTTATCGCTACCTATCTTTCTATGCCGCATGAAGTCTCAACTGCAGCCTTTATCAAGCAGGCTCAGTTGGACGGCAAGCGGGTTTTAGTGCCCAAAACCTATGGCCAGGGTCGGATGATATTTGTGGATTATGATGAAAGCCGCCTGCAAAAGAGCTCTTTTGGCCTTATGGAGCCGACGAGCGAAGAGGCTGTGGAGAAGACGGAGATTGATCTGATTCACGTGCCGGGTGTGGTCTTCAATTCACAAGGCTTTCGGATCGGTTACGGCGGTGGCTACTATGACCGTTACCTGGCTAATTTTATAGGAGCATCCATCAGCAGCATCTATAGTTTTCAACAGTCTGATTTTGAGCCTAATTATCACGATATAGCAGTAAAGGAAGTGTTGACTTATGAACTACATCTACGATAAAAAATATCCTGTGACCAGTATTTTGCTAATTTTGACAACACTTGTCTTTGTGGGGATGCTTATTTTACGTGGTTTTTCTTATGCTGAAGAACAAACTGTCTTTGAATTTGGAGCAGTTTTTTCTCCGACCATTATCATGTATCCTGCTCAGATATGGCGTCTCATTTCTGCTATCTTTGTACATATTGGCTTGGAGCACTTTGTGGTAAATGCTGTTACTCTTTATTTTATTGGACGGCAGGCAGAAGATATTTTTGGTTCGCGAAATTTCTTTCTGCTCTATATGATGTCTGGCCTGATGGGAAATATCTTTGTCTTCTTTTTCAGTCCGGATACTCTGTCAGCAGGAGCCTCTACAGCCTTGTTTGGCCTTTTTGCCTCTATTGTAACCCTGCACTATGTCGTTCGCGACAGCTACATTCAGCAGCTGGGGCAGTCTTATATGACCTTGATTGTGGTCAATATCATCTTTAGTTTCATGCCTGGTATCAGCCTGGCGGGGCATTTGGGCGGTTTGATTGGAGGCATACTCTGCGCGGTCATTCTTCCTGTCAAAGGCTCAAGCAATGCCTTTAAACCTGCTCAGCGCTGGCTAGTCTTGTTTGGTTATCTAGCCTTGGCTGCCCTTCTGATTTTTCTAGGCTTTCATCATTCCTTGATTTAATGAATCTTTAGAAAATAACTGATGAAATATCAAAAAAGAGGTTTGTCAACCTCTTTTTTAGTTAAAATTTCATTTTTTCTAGCTATTTGAAGCCATTATTTTTTCTCTTGTTTTTTCTCTAATGTATGGCCTAAGTCAATGATATACTGCTTCAAGGAGTCTTTGACCTGCGGATGTTTGAGGGCGTAGTCGATAGAAGTTTTCATAAAGCCGAACTTGTCACCGACATCATAACGATCACCCTTGAATTCGCGAGCGAAGACGCGCTGCGTCTTGTTGAGAGTATCAATTGCATCGGTCAGCTGAATCTCATTTCCAGCACCTGGTGTTTGTTTTTCCAAGATTTCAAAAATTTCCGGTGTCAGCAGGTAGCGGCCGATAATAGCCAAATCACTCGGTGCATCTTCCGGTTTTGGCTTTTCGACGAAGGTTTCCACGCTGTAGAGACCTTTGACACCTTCGCCTTGAGGGGCAATCACACCATAAGAGGAAACTTCATCATGAGGGACCTGCATGACAGCGATAGTAGAAGCATGAGTTGCTTCGTAGTCATCAATCAATTGCTTGGTTAGCGGTACAGCCTTATCATTGGTGATATCCATGAGGTCATCACCAAGCATGACAACAAAAGGCTCGTTTCCAACGAAAGCCTTGGCCTGAAGAACAGCATCTCCCAGTCCGCGTGGATGGCTCTGACGGATGAAGTGCAGACCGATACCAGTGGTTTCATCGACCAATTTGAGCAAGTCGTCTTTACCCTTTTCTTTGAGGTTGTATTCCAATTCAAAGTTTGAGTCAAAGTGGTCTTCGATTGAGCGTTTTGACTTACCTGTGACAACCAAAATATCTTCAATTCCAGATTTGAGAGCTTCCTCAACGATAAACTGGATGGTTGGCTTGTCAACGATCGGCAACATTTCCTTGGCCAGAGCTTTAGTAGCTGGCAGGAAGCGGGTTCCGAGACCAGCGGCAGGGATGACGGCTTTCTTAACTTTTGACATAATCAGTTCCTTTCTATTAGAACGAAGTCCATTCGTTCTCAGCCTTGAATTCATTGTTCATGATTTCATAAATGGCATCTTTGATATTACAATTTTGATAAATAACCTTGTAAATCGCCTGTGTGATCGGCATATAAACATCCAGCTCTTGGGCCAGTTCATAGGCTGCCTTGGTGGTGGAAATCCCTTCGATAACCATGCCCATATTGGCTTCGATATCAGCTAATTTCTCACCGCGCCCTAGAGCATTGCCAGCCCGCCAGTTGCGAGAGTGGACAGAGGTCCCTGTGACAATCAGGTCACCAACACCAGATAGGCCGCTGTAGGTTAGAGGGTTGGCTCCTAACTTGACACCTAGCCGCGTGATTTCGGCCAGACCGCGTGTGATAATAGCTGCCTTGGCGTTGTCACCATAGCCTAATCCATGGAGAGCACCGGCTCCGACAGCGATGATATTTTTCAGAGCGCCTGCAGTCTCCACTCCGATGACGTCGGTATTAGTGTAGAGGCGGAAGTAGTGATTGCTGAAGAGCTCCTGCACATACTTAGCTGCTTCCAGATCCTTAGAAGCAGCGGTAATCAGGGTAATATCGCGTACAATGGTTTCCTCAGCATGGCTGGGACCTGATACGACGACAATCTCGCTGCGAAGCTCTGCAGGGATTTCTTCTTCTAGGATAGTTGAAATCCGTTCGTGAGTATTGGGTTCCAGTCCCTTGGAGGCGTGCATGATTTTCACCTTGTGGTCTAGAGCCTGAGCTACTTGTTTGGCTACCAGACGGGTTACCTTGGTCGGCACGACAAAAAGCACAGCATCCGCATCTTTTAAAGCTTCTTCTAGGTCATGATAAGCCTTGATCTTTTCGTCCAGTACAATATCTTTGAAATAGCGTTTATTGGTGTGTTCGTCGTTGATTTCGTTGATTTGCTCAGCGATATTTCCCCAAATACGAACCTCATGTCCGTTGTCATTTAACACTTGTGATAAGGCCGTTCCCCAAGAACCAGGACCAATCACAGCAACTCGTTGTTTATCCATATCTTCTCCTTATGATGAAATTCCGAGTCTGAATTTAAATCAGTTTTAGAGTTCTACATCTCATTTTACCATATAATATAAGAAATTTCTTGCTTGACATTGTTTTTATCTGTGATATAGTAAGGAAACTAAGTCAAATATGAAAAAAGTAGGAGGAAGCATGTTTTTTAAAAGTCTATTACGGTATAAATGGTATGCCCTGAGTTCGCTTTTGATGACCTCGCTGATGATTGCCAGCTCTCTTTTACTACCCTGGTTTTTAAAGCACATCTTAGATGCTCTGCAGGAGCAAAATAGCCAGACCATCTACAGTATGGGGGGGTGGCTGATTGGCATCGGTTTTGTCGGACTGGTGGCAGGAGGGATTAATGTGACCTTGGCGGCTTATATTGCCCAAGCTGTCTCATCAGATCTCCGCGAGGAGACTTTCCGCAAGATTCAGACCTTTTCTTATGCTAATATCGAGGAATTCAACTCCGGCAATCTAGTCGTGCGGATGACCAATGACATCAATCAGATTCAAAATGTGACTATGATGCTCTTTCAAATTCTTCTTCGCTTGCCCATCCTTTTTATTGGTTCAGTCATCCTGGCCATTGTGACCATGCCCTCTCTCTGGTGGATTATTTTCTTGCTAATCGTGCTCATAGCTGGTCTAACGGCTGTCATGATGGGGATGATGGGGCCTCGTTTCAAGAAATTCCAGACTCTTTTGGATAAAATCAATGCCATTGCCAAGGAAAATCTTCGTGGTGTGCGAGTGGTCAAGTCCTTTGTTCGGGAAGAAGACCAGTTTCATAAGTTCAGTCAGGTGTCTGATGAGCTGCTGTCAGAGAATCTCTATATTGGCTATGCTTTTTCAATCATTGAGCCAATGATGATGTTGGTCGGCTACAGCTCTGTTTACTTGGCTATCTGGACTTTATCTGGCATGATTCAGGCGGAGCCAGGACTGGTTAGCTCTATAGCTTCTTTTATCGGTTATCTTAGCCAGATTATTTTCACCATCATTATGGTTGGCTTCTTGGGAAATGGCGTGACGAGGGGGATCATTTCTATCCGTCGGATCAAGGAAGTATTGGCAACGGAGCCAGCTATGACTTTCCCAGACTCACCAGATGAAGAATTGGAAGGCAGCCTCAGCTTTGAGCATGTGACTTTTTCCTATCCCAATGATGACGAGCCAATGCTAAAGGATATCAGCTTTGAGGTTGAGCCTGGGCAAATGATTGGCGTTGTTGGTGCGACTGGTGCTGGTAAGTCTACCTTGGCCCAACTGATTCCCCGTCTTTTTGACCCGCAGGAAGGTTCTGTCAAGATTGGTGGCCGGGATCTGCGAAAGCTTAGTCAGGGAACTCTTCGCAAAAATGTTTCCATCGTGCTACAGCGGGCGATTCTATTTAGCGGGACCATTGCGGACAATCTTCGTCAGGGCAAGCTCAATGCTTCACTGCCTGAGATGGAGCGAGCGGCTCGTATTGCCCAAGCCAGTGAATTTATCAGCCGTATGGAAGAGAGTTTTGACAGTGCAGTGGAGGAGCGTGGCAGCAACTTCTCTGGAGGTCAGAAGCAGCGGATGTCCATTGCCAGAGGTGTTGTCAACAATCCCAATGTTTTGATTTTAGATGATTCGACTTCAGCCTTGGATGCCAAATCGGAAAAGCTGGTTCAAGAAGCCTTGAACAAAGAGCTACAAGGAACAACAACGATTATCATTGCTCAAAAGATTAGCTCCGTTGTTCATGCAGATAAGATTCTGGTCTTGGATCAAGGACGGCTGATTGGCCAAGGGACGCATGCGGAATTGGTCGCCACTAACGATGTTTACCGCGAAATTTACGAAACTCAGAAAGGAAAGGAGGACTAAGATGCGGACGATTGCATTTTTTTGGCAATATTTTAAGCGTTACAAATTATCCTTTGTCGTTGTCCTTTTGATGATGGTAACAGCGACTGTTTTTCAGGTCCTTTTTCCGGTTTACGTCGGTCAGGCTGTTCAGCATTTGGTTGAGTTGGGTCGGGCTTTTGCACAGAAGGGTGAGATGGATCAGATTTTGTCCGCTTTTGGCAGCGTCATGGGCAGTGTATTGGTATCCTTTGTCTGCCTGTCTGTTTCCAGCCTGATTTACATGCTTTTGATGACCCGAGTTATTGCCCATTCGACCAATGAGATGCGCAAGGGCCTGTTTGGCAAGCTCTCCAAGATGACTGTCGCTTTCTTTGACCGCCATCAGGATGGAGATATTTTGTCGCGTTTTACCAGTGATTTGGACAATATCCTGCAGGCTCTAAATGAGAGTATGATCCAGGTGATGAGCAATGCCTTGCTCTATCTGGGCCTAGTGATTATCATGTTTGTCCAAAATGCTAGATTGGCCTGGATAACGGTAGCCAGCACACCGGTTGCTTTTCTTCTCCTAGTGGTCATTGTTAGGCTGGCTCGAAAATACACCAATCTTCAGCAAAAAGAAGTCGGTCGCCTCAATGCTTATATGGACGAGACCATTTCCGGCCAGAAAGCCGTTATCGTTCAGGGAATGCAGGAGGAGGTCATCAAAGGGTTCATTGAGCAGAATGACCGAGTACGCTCAGCAACTTTTAAAGGCCGGACCTTTTCAGGCCTTCTCTTCCCTGTCATGAACGGGATGAATTTGATTAATACAGCTATTGTTATTTTTGTTGGTTCGGCTGTCTTACTGAGCGACCCTAATGTTGAAACAGCTGTTGCAGTTGGCCTGATTACTACTTTTACTCAGTTTTCCCAGCAGTATTATCAGCCTATCATCCAGATTGCAGCCAGCTGGGGCAGTTTGCAGTTGGCCTTTACAGGGGCTGACCGGATTCAGGAGATGTTTGACGCGCCCGAGGAAGTCCGGCCAGAGAATGCACCTGCTTTCACTGAGCTCACAGACTCCGTTGATATCAAGCATGTGGACTTCTCTTATGTGGAAGGCAAGCCCATTCTCAAAGACGTATCTATTTTAGCCCCTAAGGGCAAGATGACGGCTGTTGTTGGCCCTACTGGTTCAGGTAAGACGACCATTATGAACCTGCTCAATCGCTTTTATGATGTGGATAGTGGCAGCATTGAGTTTGACGGTCGCGACATTCGGGACTATGAGTTGGATAGCTTACGGAGCCATGTGGGTATTGTTCTGCAGGATTCGGTGCTCTTTAGTGGCACGATTCGGGACAATATCCGCTTCGGTGTGCCGGATGCCAGTCATGAAATGGTCGAAACGGCTGCGCGTGCGACTCATATTCATGACTATATCGAAAGTCTGCCGGAAAAATATGATACCCTGGTAGATGATGACCAGAATATTTTCTCAACTGGGCAGAAACAGCTGATTTCCATTGCTAGAACTCTGCTGACGGATCCGCAAGTCTTGATTTTGGACGAAGCGACTTCCAATGTCGATACGGTAACAGAAAGCAAGATTCAGCAGGCTATGGAAGCCGTTGTAGCTGGCCGGACTAGCTTTGTTATTGCTCACCGCCTCAAAACTATCCTAAATGCTGACCAGATTATCGTCCTCAAAGATGGAGAGGTCATTGAACAGGGCGATCATCACCAGCTCCTCAAACTCGGCGGTTTCTACTCAGAACTTTATCATAACCAGTTTGTATTTGAGTAGAAAGTTGAGACATTTTTCCAAACTCTCGTTTGTGCTTATAGTGCATTCGAGAGTTTTTTATTTGAGAGACATGCAGAGTCTTTAATAAAAAATTTTTATAAGCAGCTTAAAAAAAATCTATTGGACGACTGAGAAAAGGCGTGGTAAGATATACTATATCAAATAAGGGGGAATCACGGTATGTGCAGAACAATTGTTGGAATTTCAGCCAATCTTTGTCCAGTTGATGAAGCTGGAAAGAATATTCACACCTCTGTTTCACGCAAGTTTGTGGACGGCGTACGAATGGTTGGTGGCCTGCCGATGGTGATTCCCGTTGGCGATAAAAGTTTAGTTCAGGATTACGTAGAAACCATTGACAAGCTGATTTTGTCAGGAGGGCAAAATGTTCACCCACAGTTTTATGGGGAAGAAAAGACCATCGATAGTGACGACTACAATATTGTTCGCGATGAGTTTGAGTTGGCGCTCTTGAAAGAAGCCCTGCGCCAAAACAAGCCAGTCATGGCTATTTGTCGCGGTCTGCAGCTGGTAAATGTTGCTTTTGGCGGCACTCTCAATCAGCATATCGAAAATCACTGGCAGGGCTTGCCATTTGGTACTTCGCACTCCATTCGCACGGAGAAAGACAGCGTTGTGGAGCGTTTGTTTGGTCAGGCTAGCCAGATTAATTCGGTTCATCGCCAAAGCATCAAGGACTTGGCACCTAATTTCCGCGCGACAGCTTTTGACCCAAGAGACAATACCATCGAAGCGATTGAATCGGTTGACAATCATCGTATCATCGGTCTTCAATGGCATCCGGAGTTTTTAATAAACGAAGAAAAGGGCAATTTGGAGCTGTTTCAGTACCTCTTGCAAGAGCTGTAAAAAAATAATTTCATTTTTTTAAGTTACTTTTAGGAAAATTTAAGATAAGTGTTCTATACTAAAACCATAAACAAAGACCTCCTAACTTTGTTTAGAAATCCTAAAACTTTTCTTTTTCATAATAATCTCCCTATAAGAACCGCCCAATTGGCGGTTTTTTTGCTGGAAAGGCTGAGAAATCTAGATTTTCATCAATTTGATGTCTTTTATGTTATAATGAGTCACAAGTAGGCCGAGCGAATCGGTCGGTAGATGGAGGAGCAGAGATGTCAAGAGCGGAGCGAGTTATTTTAACAAATATGTGTATGGTTTATGATGAGGACCGCATTTTAGTACAAAATAAAGTAAATGATGATTGGACCGGCCTTTGCTTTCCAGGCGGCCATGTTGAAAATCGTGAATCCTTTGTCAAATCAGTAATACGGGAAATCAAGGAGGAAACAGGTCTGACCATCTATGAGCCTAGGTTATGCGGTGTTAAGCAGTTTTATACCGAAAAGGATGAACGTTACGTCGTTTTTCTTTACAAAACAAATCGTTTTGAAGGAGAGCTGGTCTCGTCCGACGAAGGAGAAGTGTTCTGGATTAAACGCGAGGATCTTGATCACCACTCGCTGGCCTTGAGCTTTAAAGAAATGTATCAAGTTTTCACTTCAGATTTGACGGAGCAGTTTACCTATCTGGATAATGGAGAGATCATCAGAGATCTATACTAGGGAGAACCGCCCAATTGGCGGTTTTTTTGCTTGTTTTTTACGAATTTAGTATAATAGGGACAGCAAAAATAGAAAAGAGAAATACATGAAAATTCGCGGAATATTCTTCTAGTTATTCTTACAGCCCTTTTTAAGCTATTAACCCTTGATTGTATAAGGTTTTAGAAGAAATTATATATCATACAAGGTATTTGATGTTCTCTCTTAGTCCACAAAAAGGTGAACAAAAAAAGCCCTATAAAAAAGGGCGTGAAAATTATGAGTTCAGCAGGCAAGAAACTAGCGCGAATAATCGCGCTTTTTTATACTTTATAATAGGAACAATTATATCATGCAATCTAGACTAAATAGCAAATATTTTACTAGTCAAGGCAAAAAGTTAGATTTATAATTTTAATAACTTACAATTTCCAGAATACCCTGATATTTCATTATATATTTTTGTTCCATGATCTTTTGAAGGAATAAACAGATGATATGGATCAAAAAACAAGACTATTATTCTATGCTTCGAATGTTTTTGACGTTTGTGTGTTAAAGGTTCAACGAAATATAAGGAAATAACTCTAAAACTACCCCTTTCATGTAATAGTACCCCCGTCTTAACATCACTTTTATAAAAATTATCAGAATAATTGTCCAAATCAATATCATCTACATACTTTTTTAAAATCTGCTTTATTCTACCTTCGTGTGTTCCTGAAATAGACACCTCTTTCATATTATCTTTTATAATGCCTATATCTTCATTTATTTTATCAAAGGCCATTGAAACATTTGGATAAACTGCGCCCTCATCTAACGTTCTAGGATAACAGTTAGAAAACTCAATAGATGGTATATTAAAGCATTGGGTTACATTATTTGACATTTCAATTTTTGTTTTTACTTTAGGAGCTTTTACATATTGATTCTTGACCGTGTTAAAGACCAATCCTTTATTTGAAACAACACAAATTTTAGGTTCTGTAACAACAGATAAATTATTAAATATCTCAAGATCCGACATACTCGTCAATGTACTCCTGTATAATAATATTGTTATCCATTGGTATATGGTTCTGACCCTCTTTATAGACAGTTTGCCAAGCTTTATCTTGATGGGTTCTGTCTACCAAACTAAAGTCATCAATTTGTTTAGTTTGAGAAACAATATTTTCTATAAAAGACTTTATATTATTCAGTTCTACAGTATTAAAAAAGCTGTCAATTTCATCATCTGATAAGCTTCTTGATTCATAGAAACCTTTTTTATCATTTGCATATACTTCTTTTTCTACGGGACCATATCTCCAAGCTTCAAATTTCGCATCAAACAAATATTTAGGATAATTCTGACCTATAAATTCATTTTCTTCATCATCAGATGATTTTATATTACCATAAGTAGCACCGTAAAAAGCATATAACAAATATAATGTTTTTTGAATTTTAATTCTAGATGGTTTTTCAAATAATTTGTACAAAAATTGTACTAAAAAATCTTTATTTTCAAATACTACTGAATTCATTTCTTAAACTCCTTATGAACTTAGCAAATATAACATACGTTCTCAAAACTATTATATCATACATGTCAAGTACTAGATATTGTTTTTGTTGTATTATTTTTTACAATATTTATTAGACTACACTGACAGTCCGTAAATCTTGATTTACTATCGTTTTTCAGTTTTTAAAGGTTCATTTAATATAATTAAATTACTTCACAAACTCCACACATCACTGAACAAAAAAGTCCCTTAAAATGTGGTGTGAAATTTATGAGTTCAGCAGTCAAGAACTAGCACCCTATAAAGGTGCTTTTTTAATTGCTTGATGTCATTATACCATATTTTACTTTTTGAATGTAACGTATCTCAGCAGGGCATAATACTTTAATTTTTAAAAAGAAATGTTGTATGTTAAAATGAGATAAGGAACTGGTTTGGCACCCTATGGCCTCTTTGAGGTCGGCGCCTAAGTCAGTTCCTTTTTGTAGTTCGAGATAGAGCAGCAAGGATATAAAAATCATGTCTTATACACCAATAAAGTGCCCTCCCGATAGCTTTTAGCAAAATCAAGCAAGAATTCCATTTTGAGGCGTTCATATTCGGATTTATCAATATAAAAAATCTTGTAGAGTTGGGCTAAGGTTTTTCTGTTCCTTGACTTCGTAGTAAACAAATTAGCGAATATCTCACGCTTTACCTTGTCCAGATTATCTCTGTAAGCTTCAATCTCTGCGACCAACTCCACTGCCTTATCCTTGAATGCTCCATGCTCGTTTTTTCGTTTTGCTAGTGTAAGCAGCGATTTGTAACTTTTTAGAAAATAGTAGGCTCTTCGTGCTGTTTCTATTTCATCTAAAATCATGTATCTTAATCCTTTCCCTTTTAAGTAAAAATGTTGTATACTTAAATTAAATAAAGGAAGTAATCTTGTTCCCCTTGTCCACTGTGTGGTCGGAATGATGGTTACTTCCTTTTTTACTCCTGAACACAATATAAGCACCCTGACAACTGCAACGTGCTTATAATATGATTTTAACTTCCTTAATTTCGTACTCGAAGAGTTTCGTCCATCGTATTCCTGACTTAACTGACAGCGCATCATATTCTTCATCAAAGATATCTTTATCCTCATAAAGACAGATACCTTCAAATTTTTGATTATCAATATCAATAATTCTAACAACTTTGTTATTGAATTTCTTGAGTTCCATCAGTCTCCCCTTTCTCAGTATGTCAGTAAAATGAACATCAGTTAGCCGATATTTAAATGAATTGATTGTCTCATTGCTTATTTTCAGGGGTGATTTTGTTTAACCAAGCATTAGACTAGTATTCTTCAGAAAAAGGCCTTGTCAATCAATCTCTCATATTTCTCAACGGCATTATACTCCAAATCTTGAAATTTCGCCACAGATATAGGAGAATTTTTGATACCTAAATAAGATATGAAATTATTTTCTTAGGTTAACTGCCCCAAAGTTCAAACAAGCAGAATTTTCTCTCTTTTCCCTTTCTTTTCAAGCAAAAATGTTGTATACTCTAAGTAATGAGGATTGGTTTCGTGCCCCTTGTCCGTTTTCACGGTCGGCACTATAGTCAATTCTCTTTTTTTATGCTCTGATAAGGCTCCTTGCTTTCTTTCAGGCCGATTAACTTTCTTTCTTCAGCTGCAACCTTTTTCTCTGAACTCCATTTTTTAGAATAGACAATCTGCCTGCGCCCACTTCCTAGATGGTAGTCAATCAGAATCTTCCGGACGCTGAGTTATCAAAAAAATATAGGGCAATATCTTTAACTTTTACCCTGATCTGCTTCTTGAGCATTCGCAGGCTTATTAGAGCCCTTTATGCCTGTCAAGGCTCGGATGATATCAGAATCAAGATAGACAGCTTATTTCTTAGATAAGGTATCCCTTTTAAATCCATTTCGTTTTCATATCCTTTCATTTCGCGCGAGAAAATTTGTACAGTGACGGCGTGAAGCTCTCAAGCTCCGAGGGGGAGGGGGATACCCCCCATACCAGATTTTAAAAAGAAAATTTTAAAAATAATTATTTTAGTTCTTTTATCATTTTTCTCATTGCATCATCCAGCGCCTTTTCATCATCTGTCTTTACGCCATGAGCTTTTTTAGAAGCTTCGAGCTGTTGTTTTGCTTCAAGTTCTGCTGCTTGATAGCCTGCCGCTTCTCGCTCCTCATTCATTTTGTTCAGTGCTTTCATCCAGAGTTCTTGTGTTGAATCATATTGAGCTTGAGACTTTCGTCTTATCGCTTCTAAGCCTTCCTCTGCTTTCTTGCGTCGCTCTTCTTGTTCCTGGGTTGCTCCCTCAACCATCTTGTCATACCAAGAATAAGGATTGTTCTGTTCTGTTTCTGTCATATTGCTTCCTCCTTATTTCTTCAGTTCTTCAAATTGAACGAAATCAAGTACATCTTTTATCCCTGCAATGGATCTGCCGCGATAGCTATCAAGAGGCAGGGAGGGGACAGACGGAGTGTTCATAATGTCATAGGTCAGGAGTCTTGTCAGTTCATCAAACTGATTATAAATTTCTCCTGATTTTGCTGATAGTTCACGTAATGAATCGTACAGCGGTTTAGCTTTTTCAATCAGCTTCTCACTCTCTTCTCTCGCTGCAGCATGAATCCTATCTTGATATTCTTTGCATTCTTCGGATGTGATTCCCTGAGTAGACTCCAATTTCTTGAGCTTATCATTCAGAAGCTTTTGAGTCTGCTCTAAGCTCCACAGTTCCCCTACTTTTTCAGACAAGATTTTATAGTCAGTTTTGCTTTCTGCTTCTTTCTTCTCTGCTTCCTTTTCCTTTATGTCTTTGGATAGCGACTCTATTTGCTGGCGCAATCTATCGCATTCTTGGTTTTTGTTTGTAACAATCGCTGTCAATTCAGCTTTGATTTCATTTAGTGTTTCAGTCATTTCTTTGTCTCCTTTTCTTTGCTAGTAATCTACTTCATTAGTTCTATTCTTCAATCATTTTATAGTTTTGTCTCATTTCTTATCCTAGGTTTTTCTAACATTATCACCTCCTTTTTCTCCTGCTTGAATTTAACATATCTTACATTCTGTTAGATTCAACTTGCCTCACTAAACCTTAGTCTTATCAAGGGATTGAGCTGTTTTTCTAAAAATGAATTTACAAATCCTCAATATGTTAAATACAATAGATTTTTATTGCTAAAATTCAATGTATTTCCAACCATGCCATACTAGTTTTTGAAAATCCTAGACCGTTAGCTGCTTATTGTATTTCTAATTCCTCTGAGCTAGAAACTTGCTAATATGCGACGTAGTTTTAAGTTATTTCTAATTGATGATGGTTTTCTCTGAATTGATGCCGGTTTTGATGCCGGTTTTCATTTTTGAAAATCCAGTATTACCAAGGGATGATGACGGATGATGACGGTTATACGGTTTTTTTTAATTTCTTTTTTAATTTCTTTTTTTATTCCTTTCTTTTTTATTTTTTCTATTTTTCTTAAAAATATCCGTCATCAATCATCAAAAGGGTCATCAATATATGATAATAAAGGATTTTTGCTTTTCGCCTATCCGACATCTTGCCGGCATCATCCGTCATCCAATTCCCTGTTTTTCAAATAACCCTTTTCTTGCCCCCTCTTTTCTAACCCCTTGCCTTGCATTCTATCTGTGCTGTAATTTTTAGCTGCATAGTGAGGGAGGTCTTCCTTAGGTAAAAATCCTCTTGGCAACATTTGACCAGCTGGAATGTTGGCTATGCCAGGTTTAAAACCATCTGGAAGATTGTTTTTAATCTCTCTATGCAGAGCATTGGGAGTCAGATCGTTTTCTATCTGATAATACTCCTTAAAGCTCAGCCAAACCCACCAGACAAAGGAGTTAGGGAGAAAGGAAGATGCTAAGCTTTTCTTAAAGAAATTGCGAGTAAAGGATACCACCTCATTCACCTCTTCTTGAAAGTCGTAAACTGCTTTTTGAGACGCTTGAGGATTTAACTTTAAATCTGTCTTAGTGTTTAAAGCTAGGCAAAGTAAATACTCTAGTACCTCTCTACGGCAGATATAGTCATCTTTGATGGCTGGGTTTAACTTTCCAGCAAAACCGCCTTTAAATGGCAAAATTCGGAATCGTCGACCAATAGCATCAGAATCACCGTTTATGATGGGCAGACCATTGGATGACTGGATGATGGTCATTTTTAAATTGACAGAGTAGGGTGTTTTCCCTTTTTCTTCAATTTTGATAGGATCACCAGTGGTTAAACTAAAGAATGTCGATACATCTTTGATTTTCACTCGAACTTGGACATCATCACCTATTACAACAGTCTTGCCTACCAGTACAGAGGTCTCAAACCGGCTTTTATTCACCTCGTTTATTTTTAGGTTTGCCACATTTTGAGCGCCTACAAGATTTTTTATCAGCTCTTGAAAAGTTCCTTTACCAGTGCCCCCTTTACCTAGCAGCCAAAAAACATTTTTCAAGCTCTCGCCTGTAACGCTGGCTTTGATGATCTGCAGAGCCATCCTATACAGTTCATCGTCTCCTCCAAACAAATTTTTCAGCCATTCGGTTACTTTCCAGCCTTTTATATTAGGTTCTTTTGCATCTGCAATATAATTACAGTCAATCTTCCTAATTACAAGCTTTTGGGGGCTAAATGGCTCTGTTTCGCCAGTTTTAGCATTGTAAAGCAGATTTCCCAGCGCAGTATAACGATTATCAGCTTTTCTGCTGATGGCTGCTCTGGCTAGCTTATAGATAACATCAAGGGCCTTGCGTTCCGTCAGCTCTGGATTGACAACGAAAATCAAATCTTTTATAAATTCCTCGTTTGTCTCGTAGAAGCCCCTATCAGGATTGTAATAATATAACGGCTCTCGTTGGCCCTCCATGTCATTCTTTAATCTGACAAAGTGCAGCCGCTGGCGTAGAAATTCAGCAATTTGTAATGCGCTCCGAGGCATTTTCCTTGCGGCGGCTTTCCTAGCCTTTTCCTCGGCTGTTTCTTCTGCAGTTTCTGGGGCTGTTGCCAAGGCTTTCTGATAAGTCTGTTCGTACAAACGTTGGAGATCATCTTTTAAAAGCTTCCTAACACCCTTGAAAGTCTTAAAATAACAGTCTTCTTGTAATTCTTGGGGCTGCCCTCGTTCCTGGTTGTCCAGCTCTGTTGACTTATCCTGCTCTATCCCTCTGTCATCCTCGATAATCGACTGTATGATTTCTTTTTCTGTCAAGTTACACCCCTTTCTAAATTGCTTAATTCTTTAATGAAATATCTGGCAAGGGCTGGGCGCTTCACAATAGCGGAGAATAGCCCTGCTATATCTTCACAACTATAACCGTTGATATATAGTAATCGGACGAATAAGGCTGTTTCTTGCTTGGTGTAAAGGCCTAGCGTCAAAGTTTCTAGTATCCAGCCAGTCAGTTTTATCCCGGTTCCCTGCCGGTTTTCTTTGATTCTGACTTTTTCAAGGTCTTTTAAGACGGTTATTAGTTCTGGCTTGGCTAGAGATATTGGCATATCTCTTACTAACTGCCATCCGGCCAGTTTCAGATTATTGCTTTCTAGCTTTCTAAATTTGATGCCTTTATAAGTGAATTCTGAAATATAAACATCCAGTGGCTCAAAATAGAGGAATTTATAGTGATTCCCTTTTTTATAGACAGTAGTGGGGTTTTCTTTCAAGAAGCTAAACAGTTTCATAGTCTGAGGAGTAAAAGTTAATTCCATAATTGTATTCATGCTCTTCCTCCGTTATCATCTACTCCCAGGAAAATCAAAATATCTTTTATTTTGTAAAATACCTTGCGAGTATCTTCGAGTGGTGGCTGGTAGCGTCTTAACCCTGCCATTTCCCAACGTTTCAAAGTGTTGGCCTTAATTCCTAATTCCTTTCGGACCTCCACAGCAGACATTAAACCCAGGTGTTTAGACTTAGGACGTGCATAGGATTCCAAGAAGCCAGCAACCAGAGATAGAGCCTCTGTTTTTAATTCCTTTTCAGTTTCTGCGCTGAATAGTGCCATATCAAGGCCACCTCCTCTGATTTGCCATGACCTTGCCGGCAATTTTCCCTAGAGTTTTGTTCATAAGCAATATTTTTTTATCTTGCTGCTCTAATAGGTCCAATGTTTGACACAATATCTTGGCCATAAGTTGCAAGGCCTCTCTTGTTGGCTCATTTTGGCAAGTTTCAATAGCTTTAAGGCTTTCTTTTATTGCTTTGATATCTTTAGACTTAATCAATGTTCGTGCCTCACTTTTTTCTTTTTAGATTTTCAATTTCCTTGGCCATGCTGCGAATGGTTTTCTGTTGTTCTTCCAAATACCCAATTAGTCTGTCTATATGGTTACTCATTCCAATAGCGAACTCACAAACCATGCTATTGAATGATCCATCATTCTGAAAGTTTGTTAGACTTATCTCCTGGTCTTCCAACTCCTGCATATACTCAGAGAAATTGACAATATTATTGCTTGGTTCAAATTTATCGGCCATTTTTGAAAGCCTCCAGCTCCTCAGCATCGTCGCATTCCAAAAGCTGACTAGCTATATCATCAAGCTCGGCTATAATCGTTTCAAATACCTCATAGGAAGAGCTTAGATAGTTAGTTGCTAGGTGTGTAAAGGTGAATAAATCTCGGTCTTTTGCAAGAGACACCCCAGCTTGAGCCACTTGATCCATTTTAATTGTCTTTAGGATATTAGACAGTCGGCAGCCTAAGTTCTGCAGCTCTTCGACAGTAAGTTCTACAGTTTTAGTTTGTTCTGTTTTTTTAGCCATTTTCTTGTTCCTCGCTTTTATAGTGCTTATTTCCCGTATTGTCGGATAAGTGCTTGTTTTTCTTCCTCGTTTACTGTATCTGCTACAAAAAGCACATCTAGCTCTTTAACGTAAAAAGCATTACGATTTAGTTTGTTGTGGTCAAAGATTGAAATTTCCATATTCTTCCCTCTCCTAGATATTTCTAATCGCTAGTGCTTATCATTTGGAAGTCCTGGAAGCTGTCGCAAATTCGATTAAATACGTCAATTAGGTCATTGTCCTCGACATATACAGCAGTAAGCTGTCCGTTGTTTTTGTATGTCAGTTCAATCACTGGCTGGGCATAGTTTCCAATCATGTAGCCCATTAGAGCATGGCCACCTGCTTGTGCAGCATCATGATCTAAAAAGTCGTAAGTGAAAGTCCGTTTTGTTGCTTTATCTGAAAATGTTTGTAGTTTCATGTTTTTTCTCCTTTAGTTGTACTTGCGCCCTGCAAGTTGGATATATGCCCCATATTCGGGGGTTAGTTGGTCGGCGGTGCTTTCTTTCGTCTGAGAGCTTTCTGTCACTCTAAGGCGCTCTAGTGAGTTCTGAGTGCTGTTTAGATGCCATAGCTTCCAGATTAGGAATAGCAGTAGTGAGACAAAGACGATTGCTTGCCCTGGTGTCATGTCAATTTCTTGTATCATTTGTTTTGCCCTCATGCAAAAATTTCTGCGAGTTCTTTATAGATATGATCAGGAATTTCGTTCAGTGCTTGCTGCTGCAGCTGGATAGCTTTGAGACGGTTGGTGTCACTAGCGGTTTTCTTTTCGATAATCTCGCGAGTAGCCATCACCTGCTTGTAATAATCTTCTAACTTTAGCTTGCGGCCGCCTGATGTCTGTTCTTCTTCCTGCTTCTTGTTTCTCAAAAGCTCAAAGCTGACAATTTCCTTATTCTTCATGGTGAAAGCTATAGCCTTGCGAGCTTTCCAGTTGTTCAAGCGAACTTTTATTTGTCTGTCGGTCCAGTCTGGCAGGCGCTTTCTAAGAATGTCCATAGTGATCTGACCTTCGTCTTGCCAAAGCTGGGCTAGGTCTCCTTGTGTAAATGGTGTTTTAGTCATGTTTATTATCCTTATCTCTTTCTCTTAGTCTTTATCGGCAGTTTATAGAGTCGCCTCTCTGATCGGTTGCATTTGATATCCCTTTTTGGTATAATCTAAGTATAAAAAGTATTCTTAAAACCCTTACGGCTTGCCTGCTAGTAAGTGTTTGAATATCTTAGAGTGAAAGGCTTGTCAGTTGGTTCCTGCATTAAGCCTTTTTTTGTTGCTTCTAGACCTATTCAGCCTAATTGTATTAGTGATGTAATCTCCTTTCTAATAATCTTCTGCTAGCCATTCCATGGCTTTTTGGTAGACGCTTGGCTTGACAACGCCCCCGTCTCGGATTTTCCGATAGGTTACTTGCGTCACGCCAATTTCTTCGCCTGCTTGCTTCGAAGTCAGTTTCTTATCAGCTTGCTTTCGGCGAATAGCCTTTGCTTGTGTTGAGGTAATAAGCAATAGATTTGACTCTCCTTTCCACACGCCACTTCTGGCGTTTTATGATTCAATAATACACCATATTATGACGTGTGTCAATAGATAAATATCATTTTTTTAAAAAAACTTGCCATATTGTGGTGCGTGATGATATAATTTATTCGAGGTAATAAGATGAACAAACTGAAAGAATTACGAAAATCCAAAAATTTAACGCAGCAAGAATTGGCAACTGAAACTAAAATTCCATATCGAACTATTCAACGCTGGGAAAATGGAGAAAGCAATATTAAACCAGAGAAGGCCTTTCAACTTGCAGATTTCTTTGAAGTGTCAGTTGGTTATTTGTTAGGGTATAGCGAACAATCAGAAACTCCTTTTGAGAATAGCATACCTACACCTAGAGAGTTTTCCTCTTGGAAAGAATTCGATTATATGCAACTGGTAAAAACTGATCTAGATTTTTGGACCTATGAAGAATTAAGAAAAAAACTTGATCCACTTTTAGTTGAATTAATAATAAATTATTCTTTTTGCGATGATGAACGGCGGGATTTACTTAGAGAAATTGCCAAAAAATTTGCCGAAGGTGATGCGGTTTCCTTGCTACATAGCGAAAAATAGTTCAGCTCAATCAAAGTTCTTAGTCAAGTAAAATCGTTGACAAAAGGTAAACAATATCATAGAATGGGGGTACTTAAGAAATAGCTATCAGGAAAACCTACGGGCCCTGACTGCGGAAGGCATCTCCAAGGAGGTGTCTTTTTTGGGTTTGACCATTCTTTAAATATCTTGTCTAAAAAGAGAGTAAATACTGTAATGTAGTTAATAGCGATATTACTCAAATATTCTCCAAAAGCCCTAAAAATGCTTCTCTGATTTTTTAAAGACTCATGAAAGGAAATAAATGACTAAAAGAAAAGAACTTTTAACTTATCCTCAGTTACTATCTAAAATGTCAGATATTGGGATAGGATTTAATGAATGGGATACAGAGCAAGCAATTGAATTTCTTCAAGAAAAGAATTATTACTATAAAGTATCTAGCTATCGGAAATTATTTCCTAAAGTTGATGGCAAATACAATATTGAATTTGCAACGCTTGCTGATATTGCTGTAATTGATATGAGATTGAGATACTTACTACTTGGAATATGTCTTGATATCGAACACAGCATAAAAACCACTATTATGGATCTTGTTACAAAACATCATAAGATTGATGGCTATGATATTGTGAAAGATTATGCTGTATATAATCCTCCAGGTTATAACAACACTATAAAAGCTTTGTCTAAAAATACTTATCTGAAAAATATTTATTTGAAGCATCATCAAGACATACCGATTTGGGTGCTTGTTGAGGTAATGGATTTTGGGAACATATGTCATTTTATTAAAATGTATTGTGAGAAATACTCTAACAAGAATCGATTAAAAAAGGCTAAGCAACTCAGTTCATATGCTCGTCATATCAGGAACGCTTGCGCTCATAGTAACGTCTTGCTTGTTGATATGCTTGTCGATAAACCTGAGAATGTGCTTAGTCCATCAGCTGTTATCCTCTCGCTTGGTGAATCATTTGGGTTAGATAGATCAGATTTAAGATACAGAAAACTACATGACATTTTTTCTCTTATTATCCTCCATCGAGAGTATTGCGGCGATAAATTAAAGAGACATAGACGACTAGAGGCTATAGAACTTGCTAAGCGTTCAAAGAGATATATGAAATACTACGAAGAAAACGAGGATCTGAAAAAAATTTATCAAATCCTTTGCAAAATTCTTGTAAAACAGTCTAAAACGTGATATGATATGAACAATTGTAAAAGAAACCTACCAAGGTTACACTGCTCTAGGTTTGTATATCGATACAAATAAGGGTTAAAACGAAATGAGCGTATCATCTTGCGAGATGGTACGCTTTTTTCAAAGCTTATATACGCTTATTTAAGCCTTGTCTTTATTTTCCAGATAGATTTTCACCGACTAACCTATCAAAACGAACTCTAGGGTATTCTACAATGCCCTCTAGATTCATTTAACCCTTTCTTAAAACCCTTACGGCTTGCCTGCTGATGAAAAGAAAGGGGAACTAATGAAGATTACAGAAGTCAAAAAGAAAAACGGGACTACCGTTTACCGAGCTAGCGTCTATCTAGGAGTTGACAAGGTTACTGGTAAAAAAGTAAAGACTAGTATTACTGGACGGACAAGGAAAGAGGTTAAGAGCAAAGCCCAGCAAGCGCAGTTTGATTTTAAAACTAATGGATCAACAGTCAAAAAGGCGGCACAAGTCAAGACTTATAAAGAGCTTGCAGCTCTATGGCTAGAAAGTCACAGGCTGACAGTTAGACCGCAAACATTTGCTGTGACCAGGAGACGTGTCAACCATCATCTTATCCCTGAGTTTGGGAGTATGAAGATTGACAAGATAACGCCTAGCAGTATTCAAGAGTTTATAAATCAGTTAGCTCCTAAACTTGTAAATTTTAAGGAGATTAACTCAATTAACAGAAGAATACTGCAGCATGGAGTAACTTTGCAACTGTTAACCTCTAATCCTGGACGTGATGTTATTCTGCCAAAAAAGCAAAAGAAAGGCAGAGAAGCAGTTAAGTTCATAGAGCCAGACAACTTAAAGGCGTTTATCGATTATGCTGAAAAGCTATCTACAAAGAGTTACAAGCATTATTACCGCTTTGTGGTCTTTAAGTTGCTACTGGCCACAGGCTGCCGCATCGGAGAGTTGACAGCTCTGGAGTGGTCGGATATCGACCTAAAGGAAAAGACTATCACGATCAATAAAACCTATAGCCAAGAAATTCGGATGATAGGAGAGACAAAGACAAAAGCAGGTACTAGAAAAATAAGCATAGATTCTAAAACTACGCTCATGCTGAGACAGTATCAGAATCGTCAGCGCCTAATGTTCTTAGAAGTTGGGACTCAGGCTCCGTCTGTTGTCTTTGCCACTACGGTTAGAGATTATCTGCCAAGGCATTCTCTCCAGCAGATTATTGACAAGCGTTGCGAGACTTTGGGTATCCCACGATTTACTTGTCACGCTTTCCGCCATACTCATGCTAGTTTATTGCTGAATGCTGGTATCAGCTACAAGGAGTTGCAATATAGGTTAGGACATTCTAATATATCCATGACCTTAGATGTGTATAGTCACCTCTCCCAGGACAAAGAAAAAGAAGCTGTTTCATATTATGAAAAAGCTATAAATAGTCTATAAGTCCACAAAAAGGTGAACAATTTTATAAAACAACTTATCTATAAGGGTTATAAACCTTATTAAATCAACGTTTGAAAGGATAATAAAAGAAAATATGACGAAAATTCGCGGATTCGAGCTGGTTTCCAGCTTTACTAATAAAGATTTGCTGCCCAAGAGAGAGACAGCTCATGCAGCTGGCTACGATTTGAAAGTGGCAGAGCGCATCCCTATTGCGCCAGGGGAGATTAAGCTGGTTCCGACTGGTGTCAAGGCCTATATGCAGCCGGGTGAGGTGCTTTATCTTTACGACCGCTCATCCAATCCTCGTAAAAAAGGCTTGGTCTTGATTAACTCCGTTGGGGTCATTGACGGCGACTACTATGGTAATCCTGGAAATGAAGGCCATATCTTTGCTCAGATGAAAAACATCACAGATCAGGAAGTTGTCCTCGAAGTTGGCGAACGTGTGGTTCAGGCTGTCTTTGCACCATTTCTGATTGCGGATGGAGATGAAGCAGAAGGCGTGCGGACTGGCGGATTTGGATCGACAGGACATTAGTATGAAAATCATTTTCATCCGCCACGGAGAGCCAGATTATTCGCTTTTGGAAGAGGCTGGCTATACTGGCTTTGGACTAGATTTGGCTCCCTTGTCAGCTGCTGGTCGTCGGATGGCGACAGAGGCCGCTGCTAATCCTTTGTTAGAACAGGCGGAAATTCTAATCTCCTCTTCTGTGACGCGGGCTTTGGAGACGGCCTCCTATCTGATTCGAGACCACCAACTGCCGCTTTTTGTGGAGCCTTTGCTGCATGAATGGCAGGTATATGAGAGTGGGACAGATAAGTTTGAGCAGGCTCGGGAGTTGTTTTTTGAAAATAATGGTTGTCTCCCTGCAAGAAGTCCTGTCCAGTATGAAACGGCTGAGCAGATGAAAGCCCGCTTTTTCAGTGCCTTAAGCAAATACAGAGACTACGAGACGGTAGCTCTTGTAGCCCATCGCATGCTCATCCGCCAGTTTGTAGCTGATCAGCAGATTGATTTTTGCCAGTTTGTTGAATGTGAACTGAAGTTTTAATGTTTCGTTGTAAAAAGAATCTTAACAAAAGGATTTAGAGATAAAAGAAAATATGAAAGAATTTAAGAACAAGGACTATGCAACAGAAATTCGTCAGAAAATTCCAGGCTATGATGTGATGCTAGATGTGATTTTCCGAGGAGTATTGCTCAGGTTAGCACCCAGTTTAAAAGTCGATAAAGTGTTAGCTTTGGCAAGCCAGACGGATGAGTTGAATGCTTTGGCATCCTTATTTCCTAAGGCAGGGGTGACCGTTGTGGAGCCAAGTGAGGCGATGCTACAAGAGCTTAAAAGACAGGTTCATCTGCCTCAAGCAGAGTATCTTAATAGTCGATTTGAAGAAGCAGTGCTGCCTTCTGCTTATCAGATTTGTTCTTGCTTGCTAGTGTTGCAATTTGTTGAAAATCCCAGCTTTTTTCTTCGAAAAATTTATGACTCTTTAAGTGAAGGTGGCCTTCTGATTCTTAGCTTTTTTTCCAACCAGCAACTGGGCTATTGGAAAACACTTGCTTCTGAATTGGGAGCCAATCAGCAACAAATTCAGCGTACTTATAAGAATCAAGCTAGTTTGATGAATTCCCTCTCGCCTCAAGAAGTTGCAAACCTACTAGAAGATGCTGGCTTTACTAATATAGAGCAAGTGTGTCAGGTCTTATCTACTTTTGTTTGGATTATTAGAAAATAAGGAGAATCACCATCGCTAAGAAAAAAACGACCTTTGTCTGTCAAAATTGTGAATATCATTCGCCCAAGTATCTAGGCCGCTGTCCCAACTGCGGCTCTTGGTCTTCTTTTATTGAGGAAGTAGAGGCTGCTGAGGTCAAGCATGCCCGCGTTTCCTTGACAGGCGAAAAGACCCGGCCCATGAAGCTGGCTGAGGTCACTTCGATTGATGTCAACCGGACCAAGACAGAAATGGACGAGTTCAATCGTGTGCTGGGTGGTGGCGTAGTGCCTGGCAGTCTGGTCCTGATTGGCGGGGATCCTGGTATCGGGAAGTCCACCCTGCTTCTGCAGGTATCCACCCAGCTTTCTCATCAGGGCACAGTCCTTTATGTCAGCGGGGAGGAATCAGCTGAGCAGATTAAGCTGCGGGCGGAACGCCTAGGTGATATTGACAGTGAATTTTATCTCTATGCCGAGACCAATATGCAAAATATCCACACAGAGATTGAGAAAATCAAGCCAGATTTTCTGATTATCGACTCTATACAGACGGTCATGTCACCGGAAATTTCCAGTGTTCAAGGGTCTGTTTCTCAGGTCCGAGAGGTGACAGCTGAGCTTATGCAGCTAGCCAAGACCAATAATATCGCGACCTTTATCGTTGGTCACATGACCAAGGAAGGAACCTTAGCTGGCCCCCGAACGCTAGAGCACATGGTGGACACAGTACTTTATTTTGAGGGCGAACGTCAGCACACTTTCCGTATCTTGAGAGCAGTCAAGAATCGCTTTGGCTCAACCAATGAGATTGGCATTTTTGAAATGCAATCTGGTGGGCTAGTTGAGGTTATCAACCCCAGTGAAGTCTTTCTGGAAGAACGTCTGGACGGCGCGACAGGCTCTTCTATCGTCGTGACTATGGAAGGAACGCGGCCGATTTTGGCAGAGGTACAGGCTTTGGTGACACCGACCATGTTTGGCAATGCTAAGAGGACCACGACTGGTCTGGACTTTAACCGAGCCAGCCTCATCATGGCGGTTCTGGAAAAACGGGCGGGACTCCTCCTACAAAATCAAGATGCCTACCTTAAGTCAGCTGGTGGCGTCAAGCTAGATGAGCCGGCTATTGATTTGGCGGTAGCGGTTGCCATTGCTTCCAGCTACAAGGATCTGCCTACAAATCCTCAAGAGTGCTTTATCGGTGAAATTGGCCTGACTGGTGAAATCCGTCGGGTTAATCGCATCGAGCAGCGCATCAACGAAGCAGCAAAGCTGGGCTTCACCAAAGTCTACGCTCCTAAAAACTCTCTGAACGGTCTCAAAGTTCCAGACAATATCCAAGTCATCGGTGTGACGACGATTGGGGAAGTCTTAAAGAAAGTATTTTCCTGATTTAACAGTATTGCGAAAAGTTATTGCGCGTGCTATAATATTGCTAGAAAAAATAGGATTTGTCTGGAAATTCCTATAAGTTGTTTTTCCAGATTTTTTAGGAGGATAATCAACCATGGTAGATCATCGTATGAATGTTTCTATTACCAATAATGCTCAATTTCCTTTGGCGGAGATTGCCTTAGATGCATCAGAGTCTGTTCGTATTCAGACCGGGAGCATGATATACCACACTCCCAACGTTGTCTTAAATGCTAAAGTGAATGCAGAGTCTCAATCAATCTTTGGCAAGGCAATCCAAGCTGTGGGCCGTTCTATGGCTTCTGGCGAAGGAGTGTTTATCACTGAAGCAACTGCTCAATCAAATAACGGTCGTCTAGCCTTAGCGCCTAATGTACCTGGTCAGATTGTTGCTCTGGAACTAGGCGAAAAGCAATACCGCCTTAATGATGGAGCTTTTCTGGCTATGGATGGTTCTGCCTCTTATACTTTGGAGAGACAGTCGGTAGGTCGAGCTCTCTTTGGTGGCCAAGGAGGCTTTTATGTGATGAGTACCCAAGGTCAGGGGACACTCTTGGTAAATTCCTTTGGCTCGATTCAAAAGGTTGAGCTACATAATGATAGGATAACGATTGACAATGCTCACGTAGTAGCATGGAGTCGAGAGTTGGAATATGATATTCATTTAGAAAATGGTTTCTGGCAGTCCATGGGGACTGGTGAAGGAGTGGTTAATACCTTCTATGGAACTGGGGAAATTTACATCCAAAGTCTCAATATTGAAACCTTTGCTAATGTTCTTCGCCCACATCTACATATTGACAATTCTTGAAAAATTTCAGAAGAGACTGGAGGGTCTCTTATTTTTTTGATGCTTCAGTTTTCCTTTGTCCAAAATATATGAAAATGTTATAATCAAGTCATAATAAGAAGGAGGTATTTATTATGCGATTTTCTATGGATAGTAATATGCAGTTTCCTTTGGTTGAGTTGTCGCTCAATCAAGGTGAAACCGTCTTTATCCAGCGTGGCAGCATGGTCTACCACACGCCTAATGTGACTCTGAATACTCAGCTAAATGCCAGCGGTTCTGGTTTGGGACGTTTTGTCAAGGCTGTAGGGCGGTCAATGGTTTCTGGTGAAAGTACCTTTATTACTCAGGCTGTTGCCCAGTCTGATAATAGTTACCTTGCTTTAGCGCCAGATTCTCCTGGTCAAGTCATTCCTCTTCAGCTAGGCGAAAAGCAATATCGGCTGAATGACGGTGCCTTTCTAGCTCTTGATGGTACAGCTTACTATACCATGGAGCGTCAGTCTGTTGGGAAAGCCCTCTTTGGCGGTCAAGGCGGTTTCTTCGTCATGACGACCCAGGGTCAGGGAACTTTATTGGCTAATGCCTTTGGTTCTATTAAGAAACTTGAGCTTCATAACCAAGAAGTAACAATTGACAATGCCCATGTAGTGGCTTGGAGCCAGTCTTTGAATTATCATGTTCATTTAGAAAATGGCTTCTGGCAGTCTATCGGAACAGGTGAAGGAGTGGTCAATACCTTCCAAGGTACTGGTGAAGTCTATGTGCAAAGTCTCAATCTTCAAACCTTTGCAGGCTCACTCAGCAAGTTTATTCCAAGAAGCTCATAAGAAATAAAACTAGGACAGAAGACCAGATTAGATGCTGGGTTTGACTGTCCTATTTTTTTGAAACAAAGTCGAGAACTGACAAATAGCAGAAAAGATGGTAAGATAATATAAAATTATTTGAATATCAAAGTACCAGTAAAAGGTTAGGAGAATAAAGTGACAATTACTATAAAACTTTACCAGAAATCGGATAAAGAGGCTGTTTTAGGATTATCAATTCAGGCTTGGTCTCCAGTTTTTCCAAAAATGGAAACAGGAGTTCCTAAGTTTGTTTATGACAATTTTTATCCTCAAGGGTGGGAAACAAGGCAAATCAATGATCTAACAACGGTCTTAGATGAAGAGAGTCAGTTTGTCTGGTTAGCTTTTCTGGAGGAAGAATTAGCTGGCTGGATTCACATTCGCTTGCACCCTGAGGATAAGATGGGTGAGATTTATATCCTAGCTGTTGCTCCAAGATATCAGCGTCAAGGTATCGGAAAAGCGCTCATGACCTATGCTTGTGATCAGATTAAACAAAAAGGAATGGAAATGGTCATGGTTGAGACGGGTGGTGATCCAGGTCATGCACCGGCCCGTAAAACCTATGAGAACTTTGGTTTTGAACAATGGCCCGTTGCTCGCTACTTTAAGAAGTTATAACTAATGGGTCTTTACCAACAGTAGTGGGTGATAACAGCTAGCACAGAGAGCAGTTCATATAGGTTCTCTCTTTTTTGAAGTTAGGGAAGTTCTAAAGCCAAAACCTGGTATGATAAGGTTAATTCGTTTGGATGTCAAACAATATAATTAGTCAGGAGTCAAAATGTCATATTTTGAAAACTTTATGAAAGCCAATCAAGCTTATATCGATCTGCATGGAACGGCACATCTGCCGATCAAGCCCAAGACCAAGGTAGCCATTGTAACCTGCATGGACTCTAGGCTCCACGTGGCTCAGGCTCTAGGACTGGCACTAGGAGACGCCCATATCTTGCGCAATGCCGGTGGTCGGGTAACAGAGGACATGATTCGCTCACTGGTTATTTCGCAGCAGCAGCTAGGAACGCGGGAAATCGTAGTTTTGCATCATACAGACTGCGGGGCACAGACATTCAAGAATGAGGAGTTTACGGCCTATCTTCATAAAGAACTAGGTGTGGATGTCAGTGATCAGGACTTTTTGCCCTTTACAGATGTAGAGGAAAGTGTGCGCGAGGATATGGTCTTGCTGCGGCAGTCACCGCTGATTCCAGCTGATGTAGAAATCTCTGGAGCGGTTTACGATGTAGATACTGGTCGGATGACAGTTGTTGAGGAATAGTTAGGAAGTCAATTTCTTTGTCTGTGCATCGGCATTGAAATTGGCTCCTTTTTTATGTTAAAATAGAGAAACGATTTTAATTAGTTAGGACAATGTTATGATTCTTTCCATTATTTCTCAGGGATTGGTTTGGGCCGTTTTAGGTCTAGGTATTTTTATGACCTTCCGGATTCTGGGCTTTCCTGATATGACGACAGAAGGCTCCTTTCCCTTGGGCGGGGCGGTGGCTGTTACCTTGATTACCAAGGGAGTCAATCCTTTTCTGGCAACAGCAGCAGCCGTTTTAGCGGGCTGTGCAGCGGGTGCAGTGACAGGTCTGCTTTATACCAAGGGGAAAATTCCGACTCTGCTTTCTGGGATTTTGGTCATGACCTCCTGCCACTCTATCATGCTGATGCTGATGGGTCGTGCCAATCTAGGGCTTTTAGGAAGCAGTAAGATTCAGGATGTTCTGCCATTTTCAGGGGAAGTCAATGACCTCTTGACTGGTTTAATTTTTGTCAGCTTAGTGATTGCAGCCCTGCTCTTTTTCTTGGATACCAAGCTAGGGCAGGCCTATATCGCGACCGGAGATAATCCGGATATGGCTCGCAGTTTTGGGATCAATACTGGCCGTATGGAGTTGATGGGATTGATTCTGTCAAATGGCTTGATTGCTCTGGCTGGGGCGCTGATTGCCCAGCAGGAAGGCTATGCGGATGTTTCCCGTGGGATTGGAGTAATCGTTGTCGGTCTGGCCAGTCTTATCATCGGCGAGGTGCTCTTCCAGAGTCTGACCTTGGCAGAGCGTCTGATTACCATTGTAGTTGGTGCGATTGCCTATCAGTTCTTGATCTGGGGCGTTATTGCTCTCGGGTTTAATACCAACTATCTCCGTCTCTATAGTGCGGTGATTCTGGCCGTCTGTCTCATGATTCCAACCCTGAAAAATAAATTCTTTAAAGGAGCCAAGTTAAGCAAATGACAGCGATTGTAGAATTAAGAAATGCAACCAAGCTTGTAAAGAGCGGCTTTGATGAAGAAAAAATCATCCTAAATGATGTTTCTTTAGACATTCACGAGCATGATTTTATTACGATTTTAGGCGGAAATGGTGCAGGAAAGTCAACCCTGTTCAATGTCATTGCCGGCACTCTCCCTTTAACCAGCGGCAGCATTCATATCTTGGGTGAAAATGTCACTCATTTTTCACCAGAAAAGCGGGCTAAGTATCTGTCCCGTGTCTTTCAGGATCCTAAGATGGGAACGGCTCCGCGGATGACAGTAGCGGAAAATCTTCTTATCGCCAAATTCCGAGGCGAAAAGCGTGGCTTGGTGCCCCGTGGGCTCAACAGTTACAGGGAAGAGTTTCAGGCGACGATTGAGAAAATCGGTAATGGGCTGGATAAGCATCTGGATACACCGATTGAATTTCTTTCTGGCGGGCAAAGACAGGCTTTGAGTCTGCTCATGGCAACGCTCAAGCGCCCAGAGCTTTTGCTTCTGGATGAGCATACTGCGGCGCTGGATCCCAAGACTAGTGTAGCTTTGATGGAGTTGACCAATGAATTTGTCAATCGTGATCGCCTTACAGCTCTCATGATTACCCATCACATGGAGGATGCCCTCAAATACGGCAACCGACTAATCGTTATGAAAGACGGGCAGATTATTCAGGACTTAAACAAAGACGAGAAAGCTAAGATGACCATCGCAGACTACTATGGCTTGTTTGAATAGGCTTTCTCAGAGTTTTGTAAAAGCAAGAGAAAGAATATCTACTAAATAATGTACTGCTCCCACAAAGTTAGACAATTAATGATCAAAAGTCTCTAGTTCTCTATTAAATAGGACTATGTCCTTTTTCTTTAAATTACCCTAATAGATGAATAAAAACCGCTAAATTGCGGTTTTTTTGTTGTAAAAATAGTCTAAATCACTCGTCTAATCTAATAAACATCATTGCGTTAAGTAAGGAAATGAGTGCGACCGTATTAATATTATTGGAATAGATCAGTCTCTTGTTCTCAATGGGTGGGATAATAAAATTAGAAATGATGATATCGTAAGGTGATTCTTTTAAAGAATCGATTGATAGTTCTAATTTATTCCAAACTTCAAGTTCAAAATTGTTGCTGCAATAATAAGAAAGTGTCTCTGCTACTGATTTTGCATGATACTGATCAAAATTACTCATGACTAAAACTTTTAATTTAGGCTGATTTTGTAAAAGATTCAGCACTAAATGTTTGCTGTGAGTGATAAAAGTATAGGATAGATGGTTGACTTTCATTGGTGTGCTATGGATATCCAAAGTCTCTAGATAATGTTCAATCCCTTTTTTAACATCTGAAACAAATTGAGGGAAAATATTTTGAAAGTTCTTGATTGTACTCCCTTTTTGATCAAACAGAATAAATTCTGTAGATAGTTCCTGGCGGTGCAGATGTGCTGTATTATGCAAATGCCAAATAAGATTGTCATTATTGTCTATTTTTAGATTATATTTGCTTTCTATCTGATCAATTAAATCACTTAATAATTTATACGAATTTTTTACATAGCTGTCTGTTTTTGCGCAGCTCATAAATAGATTCTCATCAATGAAAAACATTTTTTGAAAATAGGAGACAAATAGTTGACCTATCACTTCTTTATTCAAAGAGATATGATATTCAGAATCAAAGCTCGCTACAATGTCTTCGATTCCTTCTGCCTGCATGAACGATTCCAACAATTGATTGTTAAAAGAATCTCTCTCAACTTCTAAGAAATGACCAAACTTTATTCGATATAAATTTGTAACTAGGAGCAATTTTAACATTCTTTGAGTTGCGAAATTAACAGGAAATACAGTTTCTTTATAGACTAGTGCTAACAGCTTACACAAAGGTTCTACTGAAAAATCTGTAAAGGGCCATTCAAGAAAATAATATTTTTCCGAAAAATATTGTGCAAAAAAATAACGGATATCAATCTCATCTCCAATAATCCGAGCAGGATTGAGACTAATTTTAAAATTATATTGTTTTTTCATTATTTTGTTAATATGACTGATTATACGATAGAGTGAGGAAGAGCTTATATAAAACTCTTTACAAATACTCTCAGTTTCGTATCCTTCGTTAAAGAAGATGAATTCTAAAATTGAAAAATGGGTTGAATGCTTAAAAAAATGGTGATAGACCATCTCAATATCACTATCATCGGTATTAATGATACGTATGCCATTAGTGGAAGAGTGAAAAATCAATTGAGGAAACGCAGACTTGACATGGGATAAATCATCTTTTACTGAACGTTCCGTACAATTCAATAGTTCAGCCAGCTCAGAAATATGAAACCAGCGTTTGTTTTTAAATAGTAGTTCTAGTAGTTCTAATTGCCTGTGGCTCTTTTTAGATAGTAATTCTCGCATTAAAATATTATCTTTCTTTATATAGTGTTTTTATTATCAGGCAATTATACCATATTTTATGCATTTAACCTCGTTTAACAACTCAAAAATATATCTAAAAATACTGATAAAAGCTTATATAACAAGCAATTCCTATCTTTGCGTATCTATAGTACAGATAAACGGAAAGAAAACCAAGTTGAATTATTATGTTTCCAAGTTGGAAAATTATATAATTATATTAATCAAAAAATAATAGTAAAAAATATTATTAAACAATTTTGATTTAGAAAAAATTAGAAAGGAGAATCAATATGCTTTGGTCTATTATTGTTGGAGGTCTTATTGGTCTTATTGCTGGATCAATCACTAAAAAAGGCGGCTCAATGGGTGTTATTGCAAACGTTGTTGCAGGTTTAGTTGGTTCTGCTGTCGGTCAGTCACTTTTAGGAACTTGGGGTCCTAGTTTGGCTGGTATGGCCTTGCTTCCTTCTATCATTGGTGCAGTTATTGTAGTAGCTGTTGTATCATTTTTTGTAGGTAAAAAGGCATAAATTGTCTTTTTACTTTCAAAATACAATTTAAAATTTAATGATGTGAGGATTCAATATGTCAAAATCAAGAAAAATACTTTCCCTTATTTTCTGTATTTTAATCTTGACAATTTTGATTCCTGTTTTGCTAGACTTTCATAAAGTCAGCGGTCTGGGGCTCCAGTTATTTAGTTGGAAGTTATTCACTTGGAAGCAGATTCCTTTTGTGGGCTACTATCTTTCTAGGTATGTTTTCTGGGGCACTGTGGTTTTAGCAAGCTTAATCTTACTACTGATGTTAGTGATAGCTTTTTATCCTAAGAGACGTTTGGAAATTCAGCTAGCTGATGCGGATGGGAAACTGATGCTGAAAAATTCAGCAATTGAAGGGTTTGTTCGTAGTCTGTTAACAGAACACGGTTTAATCAAAGATCCTACAGTTTCAGTAAATAGCCGTAAAAACAAATGCATGGTTTCCGTTAAAGGGGCAATCGTTCCTTCGGAAAACATCATCAAGAGAAGTCAGTTGATTCAAGAAGAAATCGCGTCTGGATTGACAGAATTCTTCGGAATCAATCATAATGTCAAGCTTAAAATCTCTGTCTCAGACTTCAAGCCAAAAGAAGCGGCTAAAAAAACTACTAGTCGTGTAAAGTAAGGAAGTAAAAAATGGAATGGTTTAAAAAATACCAATATCCAATCTTGTCTGGATTAGCAGGCATTATTCTAGCGTGTTTTATCCTATCCTTTGGCTTCTTTAAGACTCTATTTGTCTTGATTTGCGCTACTCTAGGGGCAGGAATTGGATATTATATTCAAAACAAAAATATATTTAAATAAGAATAAAGGAGTTTAACATGTCAAATAAAGATGTTAAAGATGTTGCTAAAAAAGAAGTTGCTCAAGCAGCTCATGAAGTAAAAGGTGAATTGACTTACGATGATAAGGTCATTCAAAAAATTATCGGTCTCTCTTTAGAAAAAGTTTCAGGTTTGCTGGCTGTTGACGGTGGCTTCTTCTCTAACATAAAAGATAAATTGGTCAACTCTGACAACGTGACTCATGGTGTCAATGTTGAAGTTGGTAAAGAACAAGTAGCTGTTGACTTGAATGTTGTTGCAGAATATCAAAAGAATGTTCCTACTTTATATAAAGAGATCAAGAAAGTCGTTGCAGAAGAAGTTTCTAAGATGACTGATTTGGAAGTTGTTGAAGTAAATGTCAATGTTGTTGATATTAAAACAAAAGAACAACACGAAGCGGATTCAGTGAGCCTTCAAGACCGAGTGACAGATGTTGCTGAATCAACAGGCGAATTTGCTTCTGAGCAATTCGAAAAAGCAAAATCTGGCATTAGCGGCGGTTTCTCAGCTGTTCAAGAAAAAGTTGGCGATGGTGTAGATGCTGTTAAAGACGCTGCATCAAAGGAAAAAGCACGCGTTCATTAATCCTCTAACTGGGATTAGAGATTCTTATATTGTTTCATTTCTTTAAAAATTGAAACTAATAACGGAGGTATCAATTATGTCTACAGAAGAAAAATTCAACCAAGCCAAAGGTTCTGTTAAAGAAGGTCTTGGCAAATTAACTGGTGATAAAAAAACAGAAAAAGAAGGAGCTGCTGAAAAAGTAGTTTCTAAAGTTAAAGAAGTTGCAGTAGATGCCAAAGATGCTGTTGAAGGCGCAATCGAAGGCGTTAAAAATATGGTTAAAAAAGACGAAAAATAAAACCAATAGTTGATTTTCCTTATAAAAAGTCTTTGTTAACTATAGTAACTAAAAAGAGAGAACATTTAATCCTGTTCTCTCTTTTTTGTGTATTTGGCTAGGAAAATTGTTCCTATTCCTTGTTTTTAGTTGGAGTTTCTTTCTTCTCCTTCTCCTTATCAATTTTTTGAAGTTCATGGTCATTTTTATATTGAATAATATACTCGACTATGTCTTTTTCGGTCAAGCGATCATTGGATAATTGAGAAATTTGAATTGAAAGATTTTTCAAACCATAATCGTTTTGTTTACTAAGAATTTCTTTCAATTCCTCATCTGAAAGATAGTTTCCTGAAATAGTTAACTTTAAAGTATTATTTTCTTTATCATAGTTCTTTTTTAGGATTGTGTTGTCTTTAAACTGATCAGATAAGTATTTATTTATAGATTCATTGATTAAGGTCTCTCTCACTAAGGTAGTCGCTGAAACCAAACTTGGAATAATAAGAATAAGCGAAACTAGAATTAATATTTTTCGCATTTTATAGGCTTCTTGATTGTGTTTAATGTAATGATTTTTCACCATAGTTAAGCTCGTCCCTATGTATGTAGCAAGCATAATAAAACTACAGTTAATGAAAAATAAGTAGGATGCTCCTAACATAAACTCAAAGTTTCCCGTTGCTATAGCATAACCGACAGTACATACTGGGGGCATAAGAGCTGTTGCGATAGCAACTCCAGGTACAATGTTATTTGCTTCTTTTTTTCGTGCTCCAATAACTCCAGCTACCCCACCCACAAAAGCTATAACTACATCCCAAATTGTTGGTGAAGTTCTGGCAATAATTTCTGAACTTGCATAAGAAATTGGAGAAATAAAAAAATAAACCGTAGATGCTAAGAGGCTTAACAAAACTTGAATAGAAAGAATTTTAAACGACTTTCTGAGCAGTTTCATATCTAGTATTGCTAATGAAAAACCAATTCCAATAATAGGTGTCATTAATGGAGAAATCAACATTGCCCCAATGATAACTGGAGTGGAATCCATGTTTAAGCCAATAGATGCAATCAACATTGCACATAACAAGGTAGCTAAATCGCTTCTTGATAAATCTAAATCATCGTAGAGCCTATCTCTAAATTCAACTAAAGAATAAAGTTTATCCTCTTTTAAAATTTTTCTCATAATAGTATTCCCCTTATTAAAGTCCTCTAAATTATAAATTCATGCAAAGCAATGAATGAAATAAGTGATATTCCAAATAAAATACCGGAAAAAGTATACAACCGCAATTTATTTTAACATAAAAAATTACAATTAGAATCTAATTTCTGAGAAGAGGTTTCTTAACATTCTTACTGGATTAAAGAAGCAACACATACTGAATTATTAATCGAATAACAAAACAGCATCTAGTTTGACAGCCTTTTTTCTTTGTGTAACTACTTTTACAAAAAACTTAAAATATTTTTGCATTTTTAATGTGTAAACGCTTGCAAAATTCGGGATAGAGTACTATAATAGAGTTAAAGAAATAGAAAGAAAGGAAACCAAATTCATTCGCTTTTAAGTTTACTTTGTTGGTATAGTTGTTTGTAATACATAAGTAGTTGCTTTACTTGACATATTGGTTGAATTGTCAGACAGGCCTGCTTAGCTTGCCTGATTGTAACGATAGTATAGAAAGTAGAAGCTTTTAGATGGTTTTCAAACTTCGAGAATTCAATCAATAGTGCTTTATTATGTTATAGAGATTTCAAATGCTAAGATAAAAAGAAAATCATTAGCGGTTGAAGGAATTAAAAGTTTATAAAAAATAGTAAAAACAATAAATAAAAAATTGTTATTCAGTTACACCTTGGATGAACTGATTGCTCTCATACCAGCGAAGTAAACCAGACCTCTAGCCGAGTAAAGCTAGAGGTCGTTTTTTGTGGTAGAGGGCGCTAAGAAGGCACGCTTGACTTTGAAAAAACATGAAAAAATGCTATAATAGGTTGGATATGCGAACCTTAGTTTGCAAGACTGTAATTCGACTTGGCTAGCCAAGGACCGTTAGTAATAAAATAAAGAATCTTTGATAAAAGTGAGGTTCTGAAATTGAATAGGAGAAAAAATGAGCAAGAGCAATATTAAACTGATTGCTTTGGGCGGCGTACGCGAGAATGGGAAAAACCTCTACGTTGCCGAAGTGGATGATTCCATTTTTGTATTGGATGTTGGGCTGAAGTACCCAGAAAATGAGCAGTTGGGTGTGGATTATGTCGTTCCCAACATGGACTATTTGTTTGAAAATAAGAAGCGGATTGCGGGTGTCTTTCTGACGCACGGACACGCGGATGCGATTGGTGCTCTGCCTAATCTTTTGGCAGATGCTAAGGTGCCGGTTTTCGGATCAGAGTTGACGATTGAGCTGGCCAAGCTTTTTGTTAAAAATAACGATGCAGTTAAGAAATTCAATGATTTCCATGTGATTGATGAAAATACCGAGATTGAATTTGGCAAAACCGTGGTTTCCTTCTTCCGGACGACTCACTCGATTCCTGAGAGTTTGGGAATTGTCATCAAGACTAGAAAAGGCAGTATCGTTTATACAGGTGATTTCAAGTTTGACCAGTCTGCCAGCCCCTCCTACGCGACAGACTTTGGCCGTCTGGCTGAGATTGGCCGTGAGGGTGTTCTAGCCTTGCTCAGTGATTCAGCCAATGCGGACAGTAGTGTTCAGGTGGCTAGTGAGAGCGAGGTTGGCAAGGAAATCGAAGATACGATTGCTGACTGGGATGGCCGCGTGATTGTTGCGGCGGTTGCCAGCAACTTGTCTCGTATCCAGCAGGTCTTTGATGCAGCGGCAGAGACAGGCCGTCGTGTGGTTTTGACAGGCTTTGATATTGAAAACATCGTTCGTACGGCTATCCGCCTCAAGAAACTGTCCTTGGTGGACGAACGTCTCTTGATCAAGCCTAAGGAAATGTCTAAGTTTGAAGACCATGAGCTGATTATCTTGGAGACTGGTCGGATGGGTGAGCCTATCAATGGCTTGCGTAAGATGTCAATCGGCCGTCACCGCTATGTGGAAATCAAGGAAGGCGATTTGATTTACATCGTAACGACGCCGTCAATTGCCAAGGAAGCGGTCGTGGCTCGTGTAGAAAATATGATTTATCAGGCGGGTGGCATTGTCAAGCTGATTACCCAAAACCTGCGGGTTTCAGGTCACGCAAATGCGCGTGATTTGCAGCTCATGATTAACCTGCTGCAGCCTAAGTACCTCTTCCCGATTCAGGGTGAGTACCGCGGACTGGATGCTCATGCTAAGGCTGCCATGGAAGTTGGCATGCTGCCGGAAAATATCTTCATTCCTAAGCGGGGCAGTATCATGGAATACGACCATGGTGATTTTGTGCCAGCTGGTGCAGTGTCAGCCGGAGATGTCATGATTGATGGAAATGCGATTGGTGATGTGGGCAATATCGTCCTGCGTGACCGTAAGGTCTTGTCTGAAGATGGTATTTTCATCGTAGCACTCACGGTTAACCGTAAGGAAAAGAAAATCATTTCCAAGGCTAAGGTACACACCCGTGGATTTGTCTATGTGAAGAAGAGCAGAGATATTTTGCGTGAGAGCTCTGACATTATCAATAAAACAGTGGAAGATTATCTGGCGCAGGATAGCTTTGACTGGGGTGAGCTGAAGGGTGCTGTCCGTGACAGTCTGGCTAAATATCTCTTTGACCAAACCAAGCGTCGCCCAGCTATTTTGCCGGTTGTTATGGAAGTGCGGTAAAAATCTGAACACAAATACAAGAAAAGTCGGGCTTCGGCTTTTTCTTGTCAGAAAGATACGAAGGAGAAATGCGAATGGCAGTGATGAAAATAGAGTATTATTCTGAGGCTTTGGAGATGGAATGGGGTGTCAATGTCCTCTATCCGGACGCAGCTCGTGTTGATAAGCCGGATGATAAGGATATTCCTGTTTTGTACCTGCTTCATGGTATGAATGGGAATCACAATAGCTGGCTCAAGCGCTCAAATATTGAACGTCTGGTTCGCTCGACCAATCTGATTGTTGTCATGCCTAATACCAGCAACGGCTGGTACACCGATACTCAGTACGGTTTTAACTATTATGAAGCCATCGCTGAGGAGCTGCCTCGGGTGCTCAAGCGCTTTTTCCCAAATATGTCAGATAAGCGGGAGAAGAATTTTATCGCTGGTCTTTCCATGGGCGGATACGGAGCCTTTAAGCTGGCTCTCAAGTCTAACCGCTTTTCATACGCGGCTAGTCTTTCTGGGGCTTTGAGTTTTCTTGATGCTCGTCCAGATAATGCTGAAATGGCAACACCAGCCTATTGGCGGGGAGTTTTTGGAGACTTTAAAGATTGGACCAGCAGTCCTCATTCGCTGGAAAGCATAGCCAAGCAATCTGATAAAAAGACTAAGCTTTGGGCTTGGTGTGGCGAAGAGGACTTTCTCTACAAGGCCAATCAGGAGGCTGTGAAAAACCTGCAAGACTTAGGCTTGGAGATTACTTACAGCCACAGCCCAGGTAAGCATGAGTGGTATTACTGGGAAAAGCAGATGGAGAATGTGCTGGCCTGGCTTCCTATTGACTTCCAGCTGGAAGAGCGCCTGTCGTAAAAATAGACTGTAAAGTCGTATTCTGCCTTCAGAGTATGATATAATGATTACGTTTGAAAATCGGAGTGGGAATAATTCCCCGAAACACAAATAGGAGAATGAAACTTTGACAAAAGCGATTCGAGTGCGTTATGCACCAAGTCCGACTGGACTGTTACACATCGGAAATGCGCGGACAGCGCTCTTTAACTACCTCTATGCTCGTCACTATGGCGGGACCTTCATTATCCGTATCGAGGATACAGACCGCAAGCGTCATGTAGAAGACGGGGAACGCTCACAGCTTGAAAATTTACGCTGGCTGGGTATTGACTGGGATGAAAGCCCTGAGACTCACGAAAACTACCGCCAGTCTGAGCGCTTGGATATTTACCAAAAATACGTCAATGAACTCTTGGACAAGGGCTTGGCTTACAAGTCCTATGTGACTGAGGAAGAATTAGCGGCTGAACGCGAACGTCAGGAAGCAGCTGGTGAAACACCGCGTTATATCAATGAATTTCTAGGCATGTCAGAGGAAGAAAAGGCAGCCTATATCGCTGAGCGTGAAGCAGCGGGCATCATTCCAACGGTTCGTCTGGCTGTCAATGAAGCTGGTGTCTACAAGTGGACTGACATGGTCAAGGGCGAAATTGGGTTCGAGGGCGGCAATATTGGTGGCGATTGGGTTATTCAGAAGAAAGACGGCTACCCAACCTACAACTTTGCTGTGGTTATTGATGACCATCTGATGGAAATTTCACATGTTATTCGTGGAGATGACCACATTGCCAACACGCCTAAGCAACTCATGGTTTATGAAGCTCTGGGCTGGGAAGCTCCAGAATTTGGGCACATGACCCTGATTATCAACTCTGAAACAGGCAAGAAACTGTCCAAGCGCGATACCAATACCTTGCAGTTTATCGAGGATTATCGCAAGAAGGGCTACCTGCCAGAAGCAGTCTTTAACTTTATTGCACTGCTGGGCTGGAATCCTGGTGGCGAGCATGAGATTTTCTCTCGTCAAGAATTGATTGAGCTCTTTGATGAAAAACGTCTCAGCAAGTCCCCAGCTGCCTTTGACCAGAAGAAGCTGGACTGGATGAACAACGAATACATCAAGAATGCAGATTTTGACACAATCTTCGCTCTGGCTAAGCCGTACTTGGAAGAAGCGGGCCGTTTGACAGATAAGGCAGAAAAGCTTGTAGAGCTCTACAAACCACAAATGAAGTCTGTAGACGAAATTGTGCCGCTGACAGACCTCTTCTTTGCGGACTTCCCAGAGTTGACAGATGCGGAGCGTGAGGTCATGGCTGGTGAAACGGTACCGACCGTGTTGACAGCTTTCAAAGAAAAGCTAGAAGCTATGTCTGATGCAGATTTTGTGACGGAGAATATCTTCCCACAAATCAAGGCTGTCCAAAAAGAGACAGGAATCAAGGGCAAAAACCTCTTTATGCCGATTCGGATTGCCGTTTCGGGTGAAATGCATGGACCAGAGCTGCCAGATACGATTTACTTACTTGGACGCGAAAAATCTATCCAGCATATCGAAAACATGCTGAATCAAATTCAATAAGATAAACCAGCTTTCGAGCTGGTTTTTACTTTGCAAATTTTTGTTTTTATGTCACAATTGTAATAAGAAAATACCTTAAGGAGAGAAAAATGAAAAAATGGATCATCATCTTGATTGGAGGACTAGTAGCCTTACTCGTGCTAGTAACCTGTAATCAAAAGAAAGAGCAGACGAATCCTGCTTCCAACAATTCTAAAGTAAGTTCGACTAGCTCCGCATCTTCTAAAAAGTCTGAAAGAGGGACCGGTTCGAGCGAACTTGACGGTCAAGCGGACAATCAGGAAACTTCTGATACAGGCTCTCAGCAGAATTCGGAAACTGAAGTTGAAAAGTCTGCCAAGGAAACTAGCAAAGGAGAGAAAGAGACGGAATCAACTTCTAGTTTGGATATGAAGGCTATTGCTTCTGGAGATTTTTCCAGCATGATTGGTACTTGGCAGGATGCCAAAGGGAACAGTTATACATTCGATGCGTCAGGTATTGAGTCAGATGTTGCCAAGCTTGAGACAGGAGATTACTCTGGGCCAGATGAAAATGGGATTTACCGAGCAGGGATTCGTTGGAAAAACCAAACCGGTGCTGCCTTTCTTATAATCCCAGCAGGAAAGAGTCTGCCAGCTGGGGAGACTGTCAATGGGACGGATCCGACTGATACCAGTCAAGATCGTTTCATCATTACTCAAAGCGTTTCCGAACATCCCGATGTTTTTTACCGAGTAAAATAGGAGTCTTGATAGACTCTTTTTTCTTATTTTGAGTCCAGTATATAATATATTAATTTTGAATAAAAATTGATAAAACGCTTTTATTTTAATAAATATTAAATTTTCTCTTGACATTCGCATTTTCATACAGTAGAATGTTTAAAAATAAAATGTAGAAGGATAGAGGTAATCGCATGGTTAAAGAGAAAGTCATTTTAGCGTATTCCGGCGGCTTGGACACTTCGGTGGCCATTACTTGGCTGGACAAGGATTATGATGTGATCGCGGTCTGCATGGACGTGGGTGAAGGAAATGATTTGGATTTCATTCATGACAAGGCGCTGAAAGTTGGCGCTATCGAATCACATGTTATTGATGTTAAAGACGAGTTTGCGGAAGACTACGTCTTGGTTGCTCTGCAAGGACACACCTTCTACGAACGAAAATATCCTCTAGTGTCCGCTCTGAGCCGACCTTTGATTTCTAAGAAATTGGTTGAAATTGCTCACAAGACAGGGGCGACAACCATTGCCCATGGCTGTACCGGAAAAGGAAACGATCAGGTACGTTTTGAAGTGGCTATCGCCTCCTTGGATCCCAGTCTCAAGGTCATTGCTCCGGTTCGGGAGTGGAAATGGTCTCGGGAAGAAGAAATCAATTACGCCAAAGCTAATGGTGTGCCCATTCCTGCAGATCTGGATAGCCCTTACTCAGTCGATCAAAACCTTTGGGGACGGGCCAATGAGTGTGGTGTCTTGGAAAACCCTTGGAATGAAGCACCAGAAGACGCCTATGATTTGACGGTTGCACCAGAAGCAGCGCCAGACAGCCCAGTCTATGTAAACATTGACTTTGAGGCGGGCGTGCCAGTTGCTTTAGATGGCAAAAAGATGAAGCTGGCGGACTTGATTCTTGAGCTGAATGACTTGGCAGGACAACACGGTGTTGGCCGGATTGACCATGTGGAAAATCGTCTGGTAGGGATTAAGTCTCGGGAAATCTATGAATGCCCTGGGGCAGTGACTCTCTTGGCTGCTCACAAGGAAATCGAAGATTTGACTCTAGTCAGAGAATTGGCTCATTTCAAGCCGATTATCGAAAATGAGTTGTCTAATCTCATCTATAATGGTCTCTGGTTTAATCCAGCGACAGAAGCCTTGATTGCCTATCTCAAGTCCACTCAGCAGGTGGTTAATGGCACAGCTAAGGTGAAGCTTTATAAGGGCTCTGCGACAGTCGTAGCGCGTAAGTCTAACAATTCTCTCTACGACGAAAGTCTGGCTACCTATACCAGTGCAGATACCTTTGACCAGGATGCCGCAATTGGCTTTATTAAGCTATGGGGGCTTCCATCTAAGGTTCACGCAGAGGTTCAGGCTCACAAGGACAAATAGAAAGGGGCTTTCCTATGGCCAATCATAAACTGTGGGGCGGACGTTTTGAAGCCTCTCTGGAAGGCTGGGTAGAAGAGTTTGGTGCCAGCATTGGCTTTGACTATCGTCTGGCTCCTTATGATCTGCAGGGCAGCCTAGCCCATGTCAAAATGCTGGGGCAGACAGGAATCATTGCTCCAGAGGAAGCGGCTGCTATTCAGGAAGGCTTGGAAAAGCTGCTGGCACGTTATGAGGCTGGAGAACTTGAGTTTGATGTGCGTAATGAAGATATTCATATGAATATGGAGGCTCTTCTGACTGAGGAGATTGGGCCAGTAGCTGGTAAGCTTCATACGGCTCGCTCCCGTAATGACCAGGTGGCGACAGATATGCACCTTTATCTCAAGGATCAGCTCGGTCAGATTGCGGAGAAACTCTTGAATTTGCGACAGGTGCTGCTGGCCTTGGCAGAAGAGCATGTAGAGACCATCATGCCAGGCTATACCCATCTGCAGCATGCTCAGCCGATTAGCTTTGCCCATCATCTGCTGGCCTATTATCAGATGTTCAGTCGTGATAGTCAGCGCTTTACCTTTAATCTGGAGCATACGGATTTGTCTCCTTTGGGAGCAGCGGCTCTGGCGGGGACAACATTTTCGATTGACCGAGAGCTGACGGCTGATTTATTGGGCTTCAAAGGACTTTACCACAATTCTTTGGATGCGGTAAGTGATCGAGATTTTATCCTGGAGTTTCTATCTAACAGCAGCATTCTCATCATGCATCTGTCTCGTCTTTGCGAGGAACTGATTAACTGGTGCAGCTATGAATACGGCTTTGTCAGTCTGTCAGACACCTTTAGTACTGGATCTTCCATCATGCCGCAAAAGAAAAATCCGGACATGGCGGAGCTGATTCGAGGCAAGAGCGGCCGGGTCTATGGCCATCTCTTCAGCCTTCTGACGGTTATGAAATCCCTGCCCTTGGCCTATAATAAGGACCTGCAGGAAGACAAGGAAGGCATGTTCGATACGGTGGATACTATCCAAAAATCGCTGGATATTATGGCAGGTATGCTGTCTAGTATGACAGTAAACAAAGAAAAAATGCTGGTTTCAACTCAGCAGGATTTCTCCAATGCGACAGAATTGGCTGACTATCTGGCCAAGAAAGGACTGCCTTTCCGGGAAGCCCATGAGATTGTCGGAAAGTTGGTGCTGGAATGCAGCAAGGCAGGCTATTATCTACAGGATATTCCACTGAGTCGCTATCAGGAAGTGTCGTCGCTGATTGAGGAGGATATTTATCAAGCGCTTGAGTCACAGACCGCTGTACAAAAGCGGGATTCCCTTGGCGGGACAGGATTTGCACAGATTCGTCAGGAGTTGGAAAGAGCGAAGAAACAGCTGGAAAAGGGATAAGATATAGGGAACATCGCAAGGAAATTGCGGTGTTTTTTTAAGTGAATCGACCTTTTAAATATTTGCAAAAACGGCGTCATAGCGGCTCTTATTGGCATTTTCGAAAAATATGGTATAATAGATATAATTTTGGTGGATGGAGTTGAGTTTTGAGAAAAAACTATCGCGTCAAGAGCGAAAAAGATTTTAATGCGATTTTTAAAAGAGGACAGAGTTTTGCTAATCGAAAATTTGTCGTTTACATGTTAGAAAAAGAGCAAAAGCATTTTCGAGTAGGAATTTCCGTCAGTAAAAAGCTGGGGAACGCAGTGGTTCGTAATCGTATTAAAAGAAAAATTCGCCATGTCTTGATGCAACATCAGAAACAGTTAGTCCAGGCAGACTTCGTCGTTATCGCTCGCAAAGGAGTAGAAGAGCTGGACTACCACCAAGTTGAACAAAATTTATTGCATGTATTAAAAATTGCTAAACTTTATCAGGAAGGATTCATTTGTGAAACAGAAAAGTAAATTAGGGATTTTGCTGGTTGCCTCTCTGCTCTTTCTCACAGCCTGCGGAACCAGTCAAGTAACAGCCGATTCACATGGCTTTTGGGAGAAGCTGGTCTATTTCTTTGCGGACACCATTCGCTTTCTATCCTTTGGTGGAAGCAAGGGGATTGGGATTATTCTCTTTACCTTGATTATCCGGACAGTTCTCCTGCCGGTCTTCCAATTCCAGACGACTTCTTCACGTAAGTTGCAGGAAGTACAGCCGCATATCAAGCAACTGCAGGAAAAGTATCCTGGTAAGGATATGGAGAGCAGAACAGCCTTGGCTGAGGAAACTCAAAAGCTCTACAAAGAAAAGGGTGTCAATCCTTATGCCTCATTCATTCCACTCTTTATCCAGATGCCAGTGCTCTTGGCTCTGTTTCAAGCCCTGACTCGGGTTGATTTTATGAAGACAGGTCACTTCCTCTGGCTCAATCTAGGAGCGACAGATCCGACCTTTATTCTTCCGTTGTTGGCGGCTCTCTTCACTTTCCTCAGTACGTGGCTTTCAAACAAAGCCTTGCCTGAGAGAAATGGCGGGATGACAGTCATGATGTACCTGTTGCCAGTTGCGATTTTCTTTTTTGCCTTCTATGCAGCGAGTGGGGTAGCCCTCTACTGGGCGGTCTCAAATGCTTATCAGGTGGTTCAGACTTTGCTGCTGAGCAATCCTTTTAAAATCATTGCTGAGCGGGAAGCTAAGGAACGATCAGAGCGTCAATTGGAACAGAAAAAGAAACGTGCCCTGAAAAAAGCACAGAAAAAGAAAAAGTAAGTAAGAAGGAGGACTCTTGCAATGGTTATTTTTACAGGAGCAAGTGTTGAAGAAGCCATTCAAAATGGTTTGAAAACGTTGGATATTCCACGTATGAGAGCGCATATCACTGTTATTTCACGTGAGAAAAAAGGCTTTTTAGGCTTGTTTGGCAAGAAGCCAGCTCAGGTGGATGTCGAGCCGATTGCTGAGACGACAGTTGTCAAGGCCAATCAAAAGGCTGTAAAAGGTGTTCCCGAAGAGATTAATGCTCAGAATGAGCCTGTGCAGTCTGTCAGTGAAGCGACGGTTGATTTGGGCCGTGTGGTAGCGGCCATCAAGAAGGTCGAAGGCGAAGGCGAAGTTATCTCAGATGAGGTCAAGGCTGAAATTCTCAAAAATGACAAGCAAGCCAATACGATTTTAGAAGAGACGGGCACCATTGATCTTCTCAAGACCAATCAAGCTATTGATGAGTCAATTGCTCAAGCAGAAGCGGACGATAGCAAGGTTATCTCTTTTGAACAAGCAGCTAAAGACAAGGCTGAGCCGACAGAAACAGAAGAAAGCTCTTTTGCTGATTTAGGCATCCAAGTCGAAGCAGACTATGATATTGAAGAAGTAGTTGAAAACGTAACGGACTACGTTCAGAAAATCGTTGATGAGATGGATGTTGAAGCGGGCATTTCCAGCAGTCACAACCGCCGAACTATCAACATGCAGATTGATACCAATGAACCGGGGCGCGTGATTGGCTACCACGGAAAAGTCTTGAAAGCTCTGCAGCTCTTGGCGCAAAACTATCTTTATAACCAATATTCTAAGAGCTTCTACATTTCTATTAATGTGAATGATTATGTTGAGCATCGGGCTGAAGTGCTGCAAAGCTATGCGCAGAAACTGGCTCAGCGGGCTTTGGAAGACCGACGCGGTCAGCACACAGACCCTATGTCTAACAGCGAGCGCAAAATTATCCACCGCATCATATCTCGCATCGATGGCGTGACTAGCTATTCCGAAGGCGACGAGCCTAACCGCTATGTCGTTGTGGATATTGACAGCGAATAAAAAGAAAGCCAGCAGAGATGCTGGTTTTTGTATATAGAAAGGATTTTTATGTCACTTTTTCCAGCTATTGAAAGTTATCTGCCTCATCAAGGGGCTAAGTATATATCTCCAGACAAGGCAGGGCAGCTGCGTGAGTCTATGTTGGAGTTGAGAGCTAAGGGGCAGGCGGCACGCAAGGAGTTTGCAGACCTGGTCAAGGATTTTCAGAGCCTCTATCCTAAGCTGACCTTGGAGCGAACCAGCCAGTGGATGAATCAGGCACAGATACTGCGGCCCCATTTTTGGAATTATCTTAAAGGCTATGGAGAAATTACTGAGCCAATGTTTGCTCTGCGCTTGTATGGAAGTGCAGAAGATTTTGGAGTGTCGCTGGAGGTGAGCTTCATGGAGCGCAAGAAAGATGAGCACAGCCTCAGCAAGCAAAATCGGGTCTTGGAGCTGCCTATTCAGCCACCAGCTTACTATTTTGCTCAGATAGATGGTGTGAGTCAGCGCTTTGAAGGCAGAGAGGAAAATCGCCAGTTCCTTAATCAGCAGCTGACGGTTGGACAAGTTCGTAAGGTCTTGGTCAAATACGATGTTCCCCTTTCTCAGGCTGTTTCAAGAGAGCAGGTGCTGTCCCAGCTGCAGGAGGCCATGACAGCCTTGATTCCCTTTTATGAAGCGACTCGGACTTTATGATTACGTTTACAAAGAGAAAGTTATTTAAGTAAGTATTGACAAAAGCCTCGGAATCATATAGAATAGTAAAGTATGTTTAGTAACTGATCACAACTAGCCGGCTAAACGAATACAAGAATCTAAGAGGAGGTATTCATCGTGAAACGTACTTATCAACCAAGTAAAATCCGTCGTGCGCGTAAACATGGTTTCCGCCACCGTATGTCAACTAAAAACGGTCGTCGTGTATTGGCAGCTCGCCGTCGTAAAGGACGCAAAGTTTTGGCTGCTTAATCCAAACGATTTATCAAGAAACCAGCGGAGACTCGAGACCGCTGGTTTTTTTGCGCTTTTAACGAGAGGACTCTATAGAACGAAGTTCAGTACTTGATAAGTGGTAGCAGTTTTGTCCTTTTTTTCTGAGTTCATAGATTTGAACTTTGTCCTCATAAGTTAATTTCATTTAAAAAACACCCCAAAAGTTAGATTTTTTGTGTCTAACTTTTGGGGTGCGGTTCATAATCTACTTTCTGGTTTTTGAATGTCGTTAAGATCCATTGCTCCTTATCCTGCTGGTAAAAGCATTGGATAAAGATAGCAGAGCATGGTAAAGCTTATCAGGGCGTAAAAGATGCCAATGCGAATGGCTTGGATAGGTTTGTAGAAACGAATCAGGGCCAGTAGGCACCAAACCAAGAGAACTAGGATGAACCATGCTGAAATCAAGCGCAGCGGTGTTGGTCCGTAGAGGTAGATGTAGATGCCAAATAATTTCCAGCCAGCTAGCAAGGCCAGCAGACCAGTAAAGATAAAGAGGATAGTGGCTGCTAATCGTGTTCCTTTCTGGTCCCAGAGTGGCTTTTTAGCAATCAGATAGAAGACGCCTAGGACTGCAAAGTTAAGGATAGACACCCGAACTAGCTGCCAGAAGCCAGCTACGGCAACAGTTGAAGCATTCTGCGGAGAAATAGCCTGAGCTACTGTTCCAGCGCTTAGGAGCTGACCGAGCTCACCCAGACCCGTCAGGAAGAAGAGTGCATAGGTCAGACAGAGACTGCCGATGATAATGTAGGCTGCGAAAGCGGGTGCTACTCGCAAAGGGCGGATGCTTGCTTGAAATTTTTTGTAGCTAAGTTTAGTATCTTTTTTGCCTAACAGACTGCCGGCTAGGAGGCCATACAAGTACAGACTGACAGGGACAGCCAGGCAGGCCTTGAAGAGAATCATGCTGCTATCAAGACTTGAAAAGAGGGAATCAAATAGATTCTCAATAAAATCAGCGGTATTGCTGAAGAAAGAGGCAAAGCTGTCTGAAACCTGACTCAGCTGGGACCAGACAAAGTAGACCAATATTCCTGCGACAAAGAAGCTGCTGACGATAATCGCGAGCTGTTGGGCTTTCTTTGAAGACAGGCTGTCAGAGCTGTCGGAAGAGTCCTGCTGCTTGCCTTCTATAAAGACTAGAATAGCAGCAATAAAATTTTTAAAGGGCAGGATGCAGAAGGCTTGAATGGCATCAAACCAAATCAGGATCCCCAAACGCCCCTGACTTAACCAGCCTGTGCGGGACAAAATATAGAAAGCAAATGAGATGTGGATGGCTAGAAATTGGAAAAATTCTAGCTGGCGATGAAGCCCCCAGAGACTTAAAGCTAGGGCCTGAGCTAGCGTCATGATCAGAAAGCTTCGAGCCTCTAATCTACTGTCAAGATTTTTTATCTGCAGAGATGGATAGGCCAATTTCCTGATTAGGGTTTCGCTTAACAATATAAGACCAATTGCAAAAGGGAAAAAGGATGCAGTTTGATAATTAAAAAATACAGCAGAGTAAAAGTAAGTTAAGAGATAGAGAATCAGATAGCTGATTTTAAAGAATCGCAGTTGCTTGTCCTCTAGGCCTGTGAAGATGGTCTGTCTTTCCTCCTCTGCGGGCAGACAAGGCTGGACATTCATCTGTTCTTGTGCTGGATATTCCATAATTATTTCTCCTCCTCATCAGGGATATACTCTAAAATATCGCCAGGCTGGCAGTCTAGTTCACGACAGAGAGCGTTGAGTGTTGAAAAGCGGACAGCCTTGGCTCGATTATTTTTTAGGATAGATAGATTGGCTGGTGTTAGGTCAATCAACTCTGCTAAACGGCCAGCGCTGATGCGTTTTTGCGCCATGACAAGGTCTAAATTTATCTGAATCATAAGACCTCCTAAATAGTGTAGTCCACTTGATCCTGCAGCTCAATGGCCTTGCCAAAGGCATTACGGATAACACGGATAATCAGAGTCAAAATACTGCAGGAAACAGTGACTAAGAGCATGGGCAGATAGGCTGTCAGACCCATAAAGAGGGAGATAAGAGCGACAGTGCCGACTTCCCAGCCAAGATAGCGCATGTACTGAACATTTTGTGTGATAAAGACCTGATTTTTACCAATGCGGCTAAGGAGTCGATAGAGATGGACAATGCAGGCTAGAGCTAGGCAACCAAGGACATAGCCGAGCAGCAGCAGGATCCAAAAGCGCGTCTCCCCTTGAAAGAAAGGAGAGGGAAATTCGATAACTAGATTGACGACCCAAGGTCCTAGGGCTATCAGGATAATGGAAGCAATAAATAAAAGGCTGATACTGATTTTTGTAAGAGTAATGCTTATATTTTCAGCAGTCTTTTTCATTTTGTCTGTCATAATTTCCTCCGACGAACGTTTCATTTCTTAGTAACTATAACATGTATTTTATCGATAATCAATAAAAAACTATCGAAAAAAGATAAAATCAGTCTTAAGGACTAGGTGGAATTTTCTAAAAAGTTCTTATTGTATAGAGATGGATTTCTTGTCAGGAGATGAACAGAGCAGAAGACGATGAATATTTCACCTGATTTTTGGTATAATGAAAAACAGGAATTGTATACTCTTTCTGGTTAGAAGCGGAGTATGTGTATGTAAGGAGGGAAGAGCCTGTGGGTGTAAAGCTTGTTCATTATCGTAGTAAGTTATATGAATTTCTCATGGTGCCTGCCATCATTTCAAGGGATGATAAACATATGTGGAAGGATTTACGGCAGAATCAAAAGGGGCTGCTTCTTGATGTACAGCCGCACTATGATAAGCTCTATCAGGATTTACTTCCTTTGAAAAACGAGCTTGTTGCGGTTAGTTTGTTTGAAGAAGCTACGGTGGGACTGGCTCCGCTCCTCTATCTCTACTTGCTAGAAAAAGGAGAAGATCCGGCCAATTTGCATAACTTTTTAGAATGTCTGAAAAAACTAGACGCAGAGCAAATCATCTATTGCTTATCACTTAAGCTTTCTGCTAGGGAAGTTGCCAAGGGACGTCCTGAGAATCTGCTGGCTTTTATAGAGAATAGTGACAAGTCTCCGGAAAATAAATGGTACTGGTACCAAGCTATTCAGCATCCAGAGAAGCTTCGGGATCAATTAGTTTCCTTGCTGGAAAGAGTGTTCGAACTCTATCAGCCTATTTATGAGCAGTTTGAGCAGGAAGTACTAGCTTTTGAACAAGAATTTAACCTATCTGATGTGATGGATGATGAAGAACAGAATGCCAAACTTCTTGAAAAGGACACACAAGTATTTGTTCTGTCACCTATGTTTATTGACTCTTTTCTCGAAAAGATTCCTGATTTCACTTCCTATTCCTTAGTCCTTTCGACGAGAAGTTCCCAGTTATCAAAGGCGGAATCGGAGCTTAACGATGAAACATTAGCTCTGACCTTAAAAACTCTTGGAGATGAAACCCGCTATAAAGTATTGATTGAATCGATTCAACCGCATGCTAAGAATAAAGATATAGCTAAAAAACTGGGGCTTACAAGAGCCTCTATCTCATTCCATACGCAGAAGCTGCTAAATTCTGGCTTGCTGGAGCTTGTGATGGATGATGATTCGGTTAAATACACGGTCAATAAAGAACTGATTCGAAAGATTATAGAGAAGTTCAAACAAGACCTAACATAGTTTCAGAAGACCTGGATTCATTCTAGGCCTTTCTTTTTTGTAAAATAATAATCTAACAAAAATTTGACAAACGCCTAATTTATTGTTATGATTTGTTAAACAAAAATCTAACAAGAGTAAAGGAGATGTCGTATGATTGTTTTTGCAAAAAACAAAAATTTTCGCCAGTTGCTCATCAATCAATGGATTTCAGGTTTTGGGGACATTGTTTTTTATTTGGCTTTGATGAACTATGTCTCCGCTTATTCCTTTGCTCCACTTGCGGTTTTATTGATTTCTCTTTCTGAAACGCTGCCCCAGTTAATTCAAGTTTTTACTGGAGTCGCGGCGGACTTTCAGAAGAATCGTATCCATAAATACCTGCTTATACAGTTTAGTAAGGTACTCTTATATAGCTTGGTAACATTTTTGCTTCTTGGACAAGATTTCTCTTTCTTGACTCTGCTTGTGATTTGCTTGATTAACTTTCTGTCGGATAGTCTGAGTTATTTTTCAGGTGCCATGCTGACCCCAGTTTATGTAAAAGTGATTGAGCAAGATATGACCTCTGCTATGGGCTTTCGGCAGGCTAGTATGAGTCTGGTTCATATTTTGGGGAATCTAGCTGGCGGTTTTCTCATCGCTTGGATGAGTATCGGAGCTTTGGCAGGACTGAATGCTCTGACATTCTTGCTTGCTTACCTTGGCTTTTGGCATATTAGTAAAAGCTTACAGGACTTAGAACCGGAGCTCAGCAGTGCCAAGGAGCTAAATAAAGAGAATTATTGGCAGCATTTATTGGATTCTCTTAAGGTCTTACTGGGATTGAAAAACGTTGTGAGGTTGTTATTGGTTTTAACCTTTGGGCAGGTCACTCTGAATATTCTGACGCCAGTAGCGACTCTTTTATTGCTGAAAAGGCCTTTTTGGAATCTGCAGGTCGGCCAGTCCATTGCCGTGTTAATTGTTCTAAGTTCCGCTGGTCTGATCTTAGGGAATATTTTGAGTGGCAGTTTGCTGAAAAACTTTTCGACTAAGCTTGCTATGTATGCAAGCCAAGTATTTGAGGGCTTTATTCTTTGCAGTTTTTTCTGGCAAAACTTTTTACTTGTCCTGATAGCAAGCTTTGCTTGCTCTGTTACAGTCGGTCTGCTGAGTCCTAGATTGCAGAAATCTGTTTTCAGCCTAATACCAGAAGAGTCCATGGGAGCCATCCAGTCAGCTATTAATCTATTTAGCATGGCTGTTCCGAGTGTTTTATCCATGCTGTTAATAGCTCTTGCCAGCAGTTTGGGGATTGTTTATATTCTCCTCCCGCTTGTGTTAATGCTGGCACTGTCTTTCTACTTAATTATTCCAATGGAGAACTTGAAGGCGGATTCGGATAGCTGTTGAATGGCAGCTATCTTATTTTTTCTGCTTTGAAGAGACTTCTGATTTTTCAGGTCATTTTTGGTATAATAAAGGACAGGAAATACAAGGAAGTAAAGCATGAAGATTTTTGATACACATACGCATTTAAATGTGGAAGAATTTGCTGGTCGAGAGGAAGAGGAGTTACAGCTGGCCTCTGAAATGGGCGTCAGCAAAATAAATATTGTCGGTTTTGACCGACCGACCATTGAGCGCGCCTTGGAGCTGGCAGATAGCTATGAACAGCTTTATGCTACGATTGGCTGGCATCCGACTGAGGCGGGGACTTATGACGAGGCGGTGGAAGCCTATCTGTTGGACAAGCTTCGTCATCCCAAGGTGGTGGCTCTGGGCGAGATTGGGCTGGACTATCACTGGATGACTGCGCCCAAGGATGTTCAGGAGCGGGTATTTCGCCGCCAAATCCAGCTCGCCAAAGAGCTGAACCTGCCCTTTGTCGTTCACACACGTGACGCATTGGAGGATACTTATGAGATTATCAAGAGTGAGGGTGTAGGTCCTCGAGGCGGTATTATGCACTCTTATTCGGGTTCTTTGGAAATGGCAGAGCGCTTTATCGAGCTAGGGATGATGATTTCCTTTTCTGGAGTCGTTACCTTTAAAAAAGCGACGGATATTCAAGAAGCTGCGCAGAACTTGCCCTTGGACAAAATTCTCGTCGAGACTGATGCGCCTTACCTAGCGCCTGTTCCCAAGCGTGGCCGAGAAAACAAAACAGCCTATACTCGCTATGTGGTAGAGAAAATTGCTGAGCTTCGTGGGCTGCCTGTCGAAGAAGTAGCGCAGGCGACCTATGCCAATGCAAAGAAGGTGTTTGGGCTTGACTGAGAAGATAAAAATCCCTCAGGTAATCGTCGTTGAGGGCAAGGATGACACAGCTAATCTTCAGCGATTTTACCAAGTTGACACTTACGAGACGAGAGGTTCCGCTATTAATGAAGAAGACTTAGAGCGGATTGAGAAACTGCACCAGCTGCGTGGGGTTATTGTTTTTACTGATCCAGACTACAACGGTGAGCGTATCCGTCGAATGATTATGGAGGCTGTGCCTACTGCTCAGCATGCCTTTCTCCGCCGTGACGAGGCGGCTCCCAAGTCTAAGAACAAAGGTCGCTCGCTGGGAGTAGAGCACGCTTCGTTTGCAGATTTGCAGCAGGCATTAGCTGGTCTGGTCGGATATTTTGATGATGAGGATAATTTTGACATCACCAAAGGCGACCTCGTACGACTAGGTCTGCTTATGGGAAGTGACAGCCGTCAGCGTCGAGAGTATCTGGGTGAGCGACTCCGTATCGGCTATTCTAACGGCAAGCAACTCCTCAAACGCTTGGAATTATTTGGTGTGACCTTGGCGGAAGTGGAAGAAGCCATGCTTAAATATTCAGTCTAACGGAGTAAGAAATGAAAAAAGTAATTATTACGGGCGGCAATAGTGGGATTGGATATCAAACTGCTAAACAGTTAGCTGAAAAGGGGTGGTCAGTGACCCTATTTTGCCGGCGGAAAGAAGCAGCTGAGCAAGCCTGTGAAAAGATCCGTCAACAAACAGGAAATCTGCATGTAGATTATATCTTGGTTGATTTATCTGATATGAAAAGTGTCAGGAAAGCGGTAGAACAGTATATCCACAAAGAAGAGAATTTAGATGTTTTAATTAACAATGCGGCTGATTTTGATTTATCAATCAAAAGTCCTGTGATAACCAAAGATGGATTAGAAAAGCAGTTTGCGACCAATGTGGTTGCTCCTTTCTTGCTTTCTTCCTTATTGAAAGACTTGTTGGAAAAGTCAGAAAGTGGTCGAATTATTAATATTTCTTCCCAAGGACTGATGCTTTATCCTTTCATGAAGCTTGATTTTGAAAATTTATCTGGTCAAAAACATTACAGTCCTGCTAAGACTTATTATCAGAATAAACTGGCCTTGTTGATGTTGTCACTTTATATGCGGAAACATTGGAAAGGTATCAAGGTTCAGGCGATCCGTGTGACCAATGTCAAAGTAGATATGCGGCGCTATGATCACCTCAGCACTTTTATGAAAAATCTTTATAAAATTAAGTCGAGATTTTCCATTAGTCCTGAAAAAATGGCGAAAGTCTATATAGCTTTATCTACAGAAGATGGCTATGAGGGCTTTTTGTATGACGAGAAATGCAGAGAAGTTAAGGCTAATGCATTTGCTTACGAGGAAGAAGAGCAGAAAAAACTTTACACCTTGCTAGGGCAAATGACCTCCTTAAAAGATAACGAATAACGAATTAGAAAAGAGAAAAGATGCGTATTGCAGACCATAGTGTGACCCGTGCCATTCTGGAGCGTCACGGTTTCACCTTTAAAAAATCTTTCGGTCAGAATTTCCTGACTGATACTAACATCCTCCAGAAGATTGTGGATACAGCTGAGATTGATAAAAATGTCAATGTCATCGAGATTGGTCCTGGTATTGGGGCTTTGACGGAATTTTTGGCCGAAAGTGCCGCGGAGGTCATGGCCTTTGAGATTGATGATCGGCTGGTGCCGATTTTGGCGGATACTCTGCGCGATTTTGACAATGTGACAGTGGTCAATCAGGATATTCTCAAGGTTGATTTGGCCCAGTACATAGCAGAGTTTAAGAATCCAGACCTACCTATCAAGGTAGTGGCAAACTTGCCCTACTACATCACGACGCCGATTCTCATGCATTTGATTGAGAGCGGAATTCCTTTTAGTGAGTTCGTCGTTATGATGCAAAAAGAAGTGGCAGATAGGATATCAGCTCAGCCTAATACCAAGGCCTACGGTAGTTTGTCAATCGCGGTGCAGTATTACATGACGGCCAAGGTTGCCTTTATCGTGCCACGGACAGTCTTTGTGCCAGCGCCCAATGTAGATTCGGCCATTCTCAAGATGGTGCGCAGAGACCAGCCAGCTGTTGAAGTACAGGACGAGAAATTCTTTTTCAAGGTCTCCAAGGCCAGCTTTGTCCACCGTCGGAAGACTCTCTGGAATAACCTGACCAGTTATTTTGGAAAGTCAGAGGAGACCAAAGACAAGTTAACAGCAGCCTTAGAACGAGCTGACTTATCTCCAAGTGTTCGGGGAGAAGCTCTTAGTTTAGAAGAATTTGCGCGCTTGGCAGACGCTTTGAAGACTGAGGGATTATAAAAAAATAGAAGATCTGCTCTATATAGCTGGTCTTCTATTTTGCTAATGAGGTACATATGAAAGTGAAATTTCTGGCTTTTCTAAGCAGTGTAATTCTGCTTCATAATAACAAAAAATCCTATCAATCATGATAGGATTACTTTTTATGCGGAGGAAGGGATTTGAACCCTCACACCCGTACGGGCACATGCGCCTGAAGCATGCGTGTCTGCCGTTCCACCACCTCCGCTTGAGATTCTATTATAACTTATTTTTGTGAAAATGCCAATAGAGAATATCAGTTTTTTTCACTGTATGAAAAAAGCAGAAAAATTTCTATTTTTTCTTTACTAAAATAGTTCTATGATATTGCCATTATAGCAAGTATTTGTTACAATTAGATTAATTACTTATTTAGGTAACGAAATAAAAAAGGAGAATGTTATGAAACTGAAAAAATGGCTGCTATTTTTGATGCTGCCCCTTCTGTTTTTGCTGGATTTGAAGCTGTTTACAGCAACTGCTCAAGCGGATGCTTTGAAGAATGCAATCACAGATATTAAAATCTGGGACCACTCTAATGGCCGCGAAGCAACCAAGGTTAACGGTGCTTACAATTTGGTTCAAGGGGGAAATTATCGTTATGAGCTAGTTTTTGATTTGTCTGCATACGATAACCAGCTCAAGGATGGGGATACCTTTACCTTTACAGTACCGAACGGTGCAACCATTGCTGATGGTACAACCTTTACCCTGACAGATAATGAAACGCAGGTCCAGCTCGGAGCTGCTAAGATGACATCGAATGGTTCAGGTAAGGGCGGTCTGATCACGGTTACTATTCAGAATTTGGCAGATTACAAGTCTAAGACAACTGCTAGTGGAGTAAGAGGAAGTTTCTTCTTTGACTTTCAGGCGACGACAGTAGGCGCTGATCAGGACTGGAATTATAAGCCTGAGGAAACTCAAGGCGCGATGAGCCATAAAGTAACCATTAACGAGCGCAAACAAAGCAGTTTTTCAACAGCCGGTGAAAACTACGCTAAGATTGGAGGGGTCATTGCTAAGAAGCCATATAATTCGGCTATTCTTGGCAAGAGCGGAGACTACTCCCATAACTGGACTGTTCGTATCAATACTCAGCAAAAGACTTATAATTCTCCGATTGTTATCAAGGATGTAATTCCAGATAGCAGTGCGCCAATGCAATTCGTTCCGGAGCAATTTGTCCTTCGCCAAGGGGAGTACACGCAGAGTTTATCAAGTATTGCGAATTCTGTTATCTTGAAAGAAGGTCAAGATTATACAGTTGCCTATAATGACACTTATACAGAGTTTACTCTAACCATCAATAACCCAGGCAATCGTGCCTTTATGTTGAACTATATGACAACTTCACCAGCTGATGGTTCTTTAGTATCCAATACGGCTGAGATGGAAGTTGATAATACAAAACTGCCATTCAGAGATGACCGTCCTGGTCAGACGAGTTCTACAGTAGAGCGTAGCAGCCGGATTACAGAAGGCGGTGTCATTACAGCGGATATCAGCAACAGTCTGGTTCTCTACAAGCAAGATTCTAAGACTGGCAAAATGCTGGAAGGTGCTGTCTTTAAGGTGACAACTCCTAGCGGTGAAGAGATTACTCTGCCGCCGACAGATACTAACGGTCGGGTTTCTACACAGCCTTTCTCAAGTGAAGAAATCAAGAAAGGTCAATTCACAGTAGAAGAAGTAACAGCTCCGGAAGGCTATGTACTGGACAGCAATCCGATGAAAGTGACCATCAAGGCTGATGGTGCAGTCAAAACAGTCAAGAATACGGTAGATCCAAATGCCAGCAAAAAGCTGACAGTCAAGAAAGTTTGGAAAGATGAAAGCAATCAGGATGGCAAGCGTCCAGCTTCTATTGCTGTAGATGTCTACGCTAACGGTCAAAAACTGGCTGATAAGACAGTGACCGTAACTGGTGGCAGTACTGATGCGGAGTGGACAGCTCAGACAAGTGATTTACCAATCTTTGATACAAATGGTCAAAAAATCACCTATACAATCGGTGAAGATCAGCTTGATGGCTACGATGCTCCAGAAGTAGATCAGGAAAATCTCACTGTTACCAATAGTCGTACGCCAGAGAAAATCTCTATCAAAGCAAGCAAGAAATGGGATGACGCTGAAAATCAAGACGGTAAACGCCCTGCCAATGTTGTTGTAAAACTTTATAAAGAAGTTGGTGGTCAGAAATCAGAAGTTGAGAACCGAACTCTGACTGAAGCTGACCAGTGGGCAACCGAGTTCACCAACTTGAACAAATATGAAAAGGAACAAGAAGTTGTTTATTCTCTGGAAGAAGACGCGGTCCCTCACTATCAATCTCAGGTAACTGGCAATGCAGCTGATGGCTTTGTAGTGACCAACACTTACAAGCCAGAAACCATCAAGATTTCCGGCCAGAAGAAGTGGGAAGATGCGGATAACCAAGACGGCAAGCGTCCAAATGCTGTTAGAGTCAAGATCTTGAAAGGCCAAGATATTGTCGATGTGCAGGAAGTGACGGCTGCTAACGGTTGGAAATATGAATCTAATCCTCTTCCTAAATATGCGTCAGGTCAAGAAATTGCTTATACTGTTGCAGAAGAAGCTGTACCGGGCTACACGAGCAAGGTGGACGGCTACAACATCACCAACTCTTACACCCCAGAAACGGTCAAGGTTTCCGGTCAGAAAGTCTGGGATGATGCGGAAAACCAAGATGGTAAGCGTCCAGCTTCTGTTAAGGTTAAAATTCTGAATGGTGATACGGTTGTGGATGAGCAAAATGTGACTTCCGCTAACGACTGGAAGTATGAGTCCAAGGCCCTGCCTAAATATGCATCAGGTCAAGAAATCACTTATACCGTAAGTGAGGAAGCTGTTCCAGGTTATACTAGCAAAGTGGATGGTTACAACATTACCAACTCTTATACTCCAGAGACAACGACTGTGTCTGGAAGCAAGACTTGGGAAGATGGCGATAACCAGGATGGCAAGCGCCCAGCTTCTATCACAGTTAATCTGCTAGCTGATGGTCAAAAAGTCAATACTCAAACAGTCGGAGAGGCAGAAGGCTGGTCTTACAACTTTACTGGCTTGCCAGTCTACAAGAATGGCCAACGAATTACCTATACAGTAACGGAAGAAGCTGTACCAGGTTATTCAACCAGTCTCAACGGCTATAATATCACTAACTCTTATACACCAGAAAAGACAGAAATCACTGCTAGCAAGACTTGGAATGACAGCGACAATCAAGACGGCAAACGTCCAACTAAGATTAGCATTAAGTTGATGAAGACAGTCGGCGGTGTCAAGACAGAAGTAGCTAGCAAGGAAGTGACGGCTTCTGATCAATGGCAAACCAAATTTGAAAATCTGCCAGTCTATGAAAATGGTCAGAAGATTGATTACTCTATCGAGGAAGATGATGTAGCTGGCTACACTAAAGAAATCAAAGATTTCACAGTTACTAACTCTTACACTCCAGAGATGATCAAGATTTCCGGTCAAAAAGTCTGGGATGACGCTGATAACCAAGATGGCAAGCGTCCAGCTTCTGTTAAGGTTAAGGTGAAAAATGGCGATACTGTCGTAGATGAGCTTGAAGTAACAGCTGCTAACGATTGGAAGTTTGAGTCTAAAGCCCTTCCTAAGTATGCAGCAGGTCAAGAGATTGCCTATACTGTTACTGAAGAAGCAGTTGCGGACTATCAAACGAAGATTGATAAGTTCACCATTACCAATTCTTACACTCCTCAAAGTACAGAATATGCTGTGACTAAGGTTTGGGAAGATGCTGATAACCAAGACGGCAAGCGTCCAGCTTCTATCACAGTGCAACTGTATAGCTCAGTAAATGGTAAAGAGCCAGTTGCTGTCGCAGGTAAGACATTGACCTTGACGGCTGATAATGAGACAGCTGCTAACACTTGGAAAGCAAGCTTCACCAATCTGCCTCAGTTTGACAAGGGACAGGAGATCACTTACTCTGTCAAAGAGGATGATGCAACAGTAGCCGTTTTGAAAGAAAAAGGTTACAGTCCGAAAGTAGAAGGTCAGACAATCACTAACTCTCATACTCCAGAGCAGGTGAAAGTTTCTGGTCAGAAAGTCTGGGATGATGCAGACGATCAAGACGGCAAACGCCCAACATCTATTACAGTTAAAGTAATGGATGGAAGCACTGTTGTTGATAGACTTGAAGTAACAGCTGCTAATGGATGGAAGTTTGAATCTAAAGACCTGCCTAAATATAGAAATGGTCAAGAGATTGCTTACACACTTACTGAAGATGCCGTTGCTCAGTATGAAACGAAGATTGATAAGTTCACTGTTACCAACTCCTACACTCCAGAAACCGTTAAAGTCTCTGGTCAAAAGGTTTGGGATGATGCCAATAACCAAGATGGCAAGCGCCCAGCATCTATCAAGGTCAAGATTTTGGACGGAGATAAGGTGGTAGATGAGCTGGAAGTAACAGCTGCTACTGACTGGAAGTTTGAGTCCAAAGATCTGCCTAAGAATAAGAAGGGCAAGAAAATCAACTATACAGTCCTTGAGGAAGTGACAGTTGAGGGGTATAGCAGCAGCCAAGAACAAGCAACAGATGGCAGCTTCACTTTGACTAATAGCTATAAACCAACCCAGATTGCTGTTAAGGGAACTGCGGTATGGTCAGATGCTGATAATCAAGATAAGGTTCGACCTTCCAAGATTACTGTTCGCCTCTTGGCAGATGGCAAACCAATCAAAGAACTGGTTGTATCAGAAGAAAATGGTTGGCAGTATAACTTTAGCGACCTTCCTAAGTACAAGGATGGCAAGGAAATTGTCTATAGCGTTGCGGCTGATCCAGCAGATGGCTACAAGCTTGAGATCAACGGTACTCAGCTGACCTTCAGTCACATCCCTGCTAAGAAAGTGGCAGTTGAAGGAGAGGTTTCAACTAATAAGCCAGGCGGTCAAGCTCCGAAAGTTGGAGGAAAAACTCTTCCTCGTACTGGTCAGGAAGAAAATCTCCTTGTTACTATTATTGGCTTCCTAACAGCGCTTCTCGCAGGAGGAATGCTGATGGCTAAGGCGAAACGCAGCTAATCAGTTTTATGACTTACTGAAAATCACAGTAAACATCTCATTCGATATAAAAAAGCGAACAGGTTCTTTTGAGCTTGTTCGCTTTTATCATGCCAGTTTTATTCCAAATATTTTAAAGTAGTTGTTTTCTATGAAAAATGAACCTAACCTTAAGAAATGCCTTCTATGCAAAACAAGCAAGCTAAATCTCGCATTTTTTGTTATAATGAGTGTATTAACTTTTAAGGAGCAATCTTGCAAGGAAAAATCATTAAGGCTCTGGCTGGTTTCTATTATGTAGAGTCGGACAGACAGGTTTATCAAACCAGAGCGCGGGGTAACTTTCGCAAAAAAGGGCAGACACCTTATGTTGGTGATGAAGTCGAATTTTCAGCTGAAAAAGACTCGGAAGGCTATATTTTAAAAATAGCAGAGCGTAAAAACAGTCTTGTGCGGCCTCCGATTGTCAACATTGACCAGGCAGTTGTAATCATGAGCGCGAAAGAGCCAGATTTCAATGCCAATCTGTTGGATCGTTTTCTGGTGCTTTTAGAGCATAAACAGATTCATCCTATTATCTATATCAGCAAGTTAGATCTGCTTGAAGATGAGCAGAGCTTGGATATATATGTAAAAACCTATCAGGCCATCGGTTATGAGGTCCTTAAGGCTACTGAGGAGTTGCTACCGCTTTTGACAGGGAAAATCACTGTTTTCATGGGACAGACTGGGGTCGGAAAGTCTACCCTGCTCAATAAAATCGCCCCAGACTTAGAGTTAGAAACAGGAGAGATTTCCGAAAGTTTGGGTCGCGGCCGTCATACGACACGGGCTGTCAGTTTTTACAATCTAAACGGCGGTAAGATTGCCGATACGCCAGGATTTTCGTCTTTGGATTACGAGGTGACTACAGCTGAAGACCTCAATCAAGCCTTTCCTGAGATTGCTGAGTTCAGCCAATCCTGTAAGTTTCGTACTTGCACTCATACTCACGAGCCAGCTTGTGCTGTCAAGTCAGCAGTTGAGTCCGGCCAGATAGCGTCCTTTCGCTTTGACAATTACCTGCAATTTCTCAGCGAGATTGAGAATCGTCGGGAAACTTATAAAAAAGTTGCCAAAAAAAATTCTAAATAAGGAGAAAAACTATGACATCATTCAAAATTGCCCCTTCAATTCTAAGTGCGGACTATGCTAATTTTGAAGCAGAATTGAAGAAGTTAGAAGCAACAGGTGCTGAGTATGCCCATATCGATATTATGGATGGTCATTTTGTACCAAATATCAGCTTTGGAGCTGGGGTTGTTGCCAGTATGCGTCCTCACAGCAAGCTAGTCTTTGACTGCCATCTGATGGTTTCCAATCCTGAGCACCATATCGAAGAATTCGCTCGTGCCGGTGCAGATATTATCAGCATCCATGCCGAAGCGACACCTCATATCCACGGAGCACTGCAGAAGATTCGGGCAGCAGGAGTTAAGCCTAGTGTTGTGATTAATCCGGGAACACCAGTCGAAGCAGTCAAAAATGTTTTAAATCTGGTTGACCAAGTCCTTGTGATGACAGTTAATCCAGGCTTTGGCGGCCAGGCCTTTCTGCCAGAAACCATGGATAAGATTCGTGAACTGGTCGTTCTGCGCGAAGTCAATCAGCTGAATTTTGATATTGAAGTGGATGGCGGTATTGACGATAAGACCATTGGTATTGCTAAAGAAGCCGGTGCCAATGTCTTCGTAGCAGGCAGCTATGTCTTCAAAGGTGATGTCAATCATCAAGTCCAAACCTTACGGGATGCCCTACATGACTAAGGTTGCGCTGTTTGCTGGCGGAAACTTGGAGTATTTTAGCTTAGATTTTGATGTGTTGGTCGGAGTAGACCGTGGGAGCCTTTTTCTGCTTGAGCAAGGAGTTTGTCCTGATTTGGCTGTCGGGGATTTTGACTCTGTGACCAAGGAGGAGTTGCTGCGTATAAAAGATAGTGCCAAGGAAGTCGTTCAGGCCCATCCTGAAAAGTATGATACAGACCTGGAGTTAGCTGTTCTGGCTTGTTTTGAACGGTATCCAGATGCCCGTTTGACCATTTTCGGCGCCTTTGGCGGCCGTCTGGATCATGCCTTGGCTAATGTCTTCCTACCCAGTAATGAAAAAATTGCACCATATATGGAGAAGATTTTTCTGGAAGACGAACAGAATCTGCTGACCTATGTTCCCAAGGGTCGCCATGAAATCAAACCGGTAGCTGGTATGCGCTATCTAGCCTTTCTGCCGTCGGATGATGCTGCCTTAACGATTGAGGGCGCCAAATATCCGCTCAATAAAGATAACTTTTTTTTCAAAAAAGTGTATGCTTCTAACGAATTTATAGATAAGCCCATTTATTTGGACTTTGATAGCGGCTATACAGTCGTCATTTACAGCAAAGACAGGAGCTGATATGGAGTTTATAATTATCCTCATTCTTTTGGGAAACCTAGTGCTGACTTTTCTCCTATGGCAAAAGCTCAGTCAGCAGACCGAGACGCTAAAGCAAGTCTTGGAAAATCAGGCAGATCATCTATCGGATCAGTTGGACTATCGCTTGGAGCAAGAAAGCCAGAAAAAGCAAACGGCTCAGAAAGAGCTGGAATTAGCTCTGGGAGATCGCTTAAGCGAGGTCAGGACAGACTTGCACCGCAACTTGACAGAGCTGCGCTTGGAAATCAGTGACAACCTGACCAAGAATCGGGATAAAACTGACGAGCGTATGCGGCAGATTCAAGAGTCCAATGAAACCCGTCTAGAGCAGATGCGACAGACTGTTGAAGAAAAACTGGAAAAGACACTTCAGACTCGTCTTCAGACTTCTTTTGAAACGGTCTCTAAGCAGTTGGAGTCTGTCAATCGCGGTCTGGGAGAAATGCAGAGTGTTGCTCGAGATGTCGGCACCTTGAACAAGGTCCTTTCCAACACCAAGACCCGAGGGATTCTAGGCGAGTTGCAACTAGGCCAGATTATCGAGGACATCATGACGGCTAGTCAGTATGAGCGAGAGTTTGTGACGGTGGCCGGCTCCAGTGAGCGGGTCGAATATGCCATTAAACTGCCGGGACAGACAGAGCATGAATATGTCTATCTGCCCATTGATTCTAAGTTCCCTCTGGCTGATTACTACCGTTTGGAAGATGCTTATGAATCTGGCAGCAAGGAAGAGATTGAGCTCTATCGCAAGTCTCTCTTAGCAAGTGTTAAACGCTTTGCCAAGGATATTAAGAGTAAATATCTGGCACCACCAGCTACGACCAATTTTGGAATTATGTTTCTGCCAACGGAAGGTCTCTATTCGGAAGTTGTCCGCAATCCAGCCTTTTTTGATAGTTTGCGCCGAGAGGAGCAGATTGTGGTGGCAGGTCCATCGACCTTGTCTGCCTTGCTCAACTCGCTCTCTGTCGGCTTTAAAACGCTCAATATCCAAAAAAGTGCCGACGACATCAGCAAGGTTCTGGGTTCTGTCAAATCCGAGTTTAACAAGTTCGGTGGCATTCTGACCAAGGCACAAAAACACTTGCAGCATGCTTCGGGCAATATTGATGAACTCTTAACCCGTAGGACAGGAGCTATCGAAAGAACCTTACGCCATATTGAGCTGTCTGACCAAGACCTCGATTTAAACTTACTTGATTTTTCAGAAGAAAGGGAAAACAATGAAGATTAATCAAATGAAAAAAGATGAACTGTTTGAAGGTTTCTATCTGATCAAGTCAGCAGAAGTCCGTCAGACAAGGGCTGGAAAAAATTATCTGGCCTTTACGTTCCAAGATGATACAGGGGTAATTGAAGGCAAACTCTGGGATGCTCAGCCACATAATGTTGAAGAATTCACTGCTGGCAAGGTCGTGCACATGCAAGGCCGACGAGAAGTCTACAATAACACACCCCAGGTAAATCAACTGACCCTGCGTCTTCCTAAGGCTGGAGAGCCCAATGATCCAGCGGATTTCAAGGAAAAACCGCCAGTTGACCAGAAAGAAATTCGAGACTATTTATCTCAGATGATTTTTAAGATTGAGAATTCGGTCTGGCAGCGCGTGGTGCGTTCGCTTTATAGCAAGTATGACAAAGAGTTTTATTCTTATCCAGCAGCTAAGACCAATCACCATGCTTTTGAGTCTGGTCTAGCTTTTCATACAGCTACTATGGTCAAGCTGGCAGATGCTATCGGAGACATTTATCCTCAGCTTAATAAAAGCTTGTTATTCGCAGGGATTATGCTTCATGACTTGGCCAAGGTTATTGAGCTCAGCGGTCCGGAAAATACCGAGTATACTGTGCGAGGCAATCTGATTGGGCACATCGCTTTGATTGATGAGGAACTGACCAAGACCCTGATGGAGCTGAAAATTGATGACAGCAAAGAAGAAGTAATCGTCCTGCGGCATGTGCTTCTCAGCCACCATGGTCTCTTGGAATATGGCAGTCCTGTCCGGCCTAAGATTATGGAGGCAGAAATTCTGCATATGATTGATAATCTGGATGCGGAGATGATGATGATGACTGCTGCCTTAGGACTTGTAGATCCAGGTCAAATGAGCAATAAAATATTCGCTCTTGAAGGCCGTTCTTTCTACAAACCAAAACTTGAACAGTAAAATACGAAAAATGGACATTACTTGGAAAAGAATGTTCGTTTTTTTGTTTCTGTTGTGGTATAATGAATAAAATAACTTTAATTGGTGAAAAAATGAAATTAAGAAGAAGTGAGCGTATGGTGGTTATTTCTAATTATTTGATTAACCATCCTTATGAATTAACGAGCTTAAATACATTTGCAGAAAAATACGAATCTGCCAAATCTTCTATTTCAGAAGATATTGTCATTATTAAGCGAGCCTTTGAAGAGATTGAAATTGGGACTATCGAAACGATTACTGGTGCCGGTGGAGGAGTGATTTTCAGCCCGTCCATTTCCGATACAGAAGCTAAGACCATTGTGCAAGGTCTTTGTGCTCAGCTGTCTGAAAGCAATCGGATTCTTCCGGGAGGCTACATTTACCTATCTGATCTGCTCAGTACTCCATCCATTTTGAATAATATCGGACGGATTATTGCCAAAAGCTTTAAAGATCAACAGATTGATGCAGTCATGACAGTTGCGACTAAGGGTGTTCCTTTGGCCAATGCAGTAGCCAATGTTCTCAATGTACCTTTTGTCATCGTTCGTCGGGATTTAAAGATTACAGAAGGATCAACGGTCAGTGTCAACTACGTATCGGGCTCCAGCGGAGATCGTATTGAAAAGATGTTCTTGTCCAAGCGCAGTCTCAAGGCTGGCAGTCGCGTCTTGATTGTAGATGACTTCCTCAAAGGTGGGGGGACCATTACAGGCATGATTAGCCTCTTATCTGAGTTCGACTCTGAGTTGGCAGGTGTAGCGGTCTTTGCGGACAACGCGCAGGCCAATCGCGATTATCTGGACTATAAATCGCTCTTGAAAGTAACCAATATTGATGTCAAGGCGAATACCATTGATGTGGAAATTGGAAATATATTTGATTAGGGAAAAGGGCGGAGATTATAGATGAAAACAGTTTTAGAAAAGTTTGACCACAGTCCGCTGTGGATTCGTTTAGGAGTATTGTTGATTTTATTTGGGATTCTGATTACTGGCATGATTTTGGTGCAGGGACAGTCTAATTCCAATAGGAATTCAGTTAGTTCAGCTGCCAGCATCGCATCAAGCAGCTCTTCCTTGCAGATTTCCTCTGCCCAAAAAGAGGCACAAGAAAAGGAAGTTCAGGAAGAGGCTCAAGCAGTTGAAGCTGCAGAAGCAGCAGTCAAACAGCTTGAAACCATGCAAACTTTGGAAGATTTGCAGCTAGCTAAGACTGCAGCAGAGAAGGTCAAGGATGCAGCTACTAAGGCCAGATTCCAAAGCCGTATTCATGCAATAGCTGTCCTGATTGACCCAGAAGGGGCTCAGGCTGGTGTTTATGAAAATCCAGCTGCTGCATCAGAAGAAGCAGTAGCTCAGCCGCAGCAATAAGTTGGTAGCAATCTAATAAGCAGAGATAAGCTTAAAATAGAAAAAATGTATTGACACAAAAGTATCGTCGTGCTATAATGATAGACGGTACTTTTTACTTTTGGTCTCTCAAAAGTGTACAGAGACGTGCTGACAAATGTTGCAAAAGTACACGCAGATGGTAGCTGTCACCAAGTGTATCATCACCAAAATTAAAAAAATACAGGAGAATGTAGATGCCTACAATTAACCAATTGGTTCGCAAACCGCGTAAATCAAAAGTAGAAAAATCTAAATCACCAGCTTTGAACGTTGGTTACAACAGTCATAAAAAAGTTCAAACAAACGTTTCTTCACCACAAAAACGTGGTGTAGCAACTCGTGTTGGAACAATGACACCTAAAAAACCTAACTCTGCCCTTCGTAAATTTGCTCGTGTACGTTTGAGCAACCTTATCGAAGTTACTGCCTACATCCCAGGTATCGGACACAACTTGCAAGAGCACAGCGTGGTGCTTCTTCGCGGTGGACGTGTAAAAGACCTTCCAGGGGTACGTTACCATATCGTCCGTGGTGCACTTGATACTGCAGGTGTTAACGATCGTAAACAAGGCCGTTCTAAATACGGTACTAAACGTCCAAAAGCATAAGGAAAGGGGATAAAGAGAAATGAGTCGTAAAAATAGAGCTCCAAAACGTGATGTATTGCCAGATCCGCTTTACAATTCACAATTAGTTACTCGTCTTATCAACCGCGTTATGCTTGATGGTAAACGTGGTACAGCTGCTTCAATCGTTTACGGTGCTTTTGAGCAAATCAAAGAAGCTACTGGTAACGATGCACTTGAAGTATTTGAAACAGCTATGGAAAACATCATGCCTGTACTTGAAGTACGTGCACGTCGTGTTGGTGGATCTAACTACCAAGTCCCAGTTGAAGTTCGTCCAGAACGTCGTACAACACTTGGACTTCGTTGGTTGGTAACAATCGCTCGCCTTCGTGGTGAACACACAATGCAAGACCGTCTTGCAAAAGAAATCTTGGATGCTGCTAACAACACTGGTGCAGCTGTTAAGAAACGTGAAGACACTCACCGTATGGCTGAAGCTAACCGTGCCTTCGCACACTTCCGCTGGTAAGATCATGATGCTAGGAACGGTAAGGATGCAAAGTGAAAATAGGAAACTGACGCAGTATTCGATGAATACAAGGAAGTTTATCTTTTTCACACAGCATCCCGTTCCGGCTCGAATCAACTAAACTAAATATGTTTAGTTCAATTCAACTTACCATCTCGTAAGTTGAAACCAACACATACATGAGAACACTGAGAACGGGTAGGTCCTGCCTATCCGTTTTTGTTAAATCATGTTATAATAGTATAGAAATAAAAAATATAGGAGAATAAAACCTCATGGCACGCGAATTTTCACTTGAAAAAACTCGTAATATCGGTATCATGGCTCACGTCGATGCTGGTAAAACAACTACAACTGAGCGTATCCTTTACTACACTGGTAAAATCCACAAAATCGGTGAAACTCACGAAGGTGCGTCACAAATGGACTGGATGGAGCAAGAGCAAGAACGTGGTATCACTATCACATCTGCTGCGACAACAGCTCAATGGAACAACCACCGCGTAAACATCATCGACACACCAGGACACGTGGACTTTACAATCGAAGTACAACGTTCTCTTCGTGTCTTGGATGGTGCGGTTACCGTTCTTGACTCACAATCAGGTGTTGAGCCTCAAACTGAAACAGTTTGGCGTCAAGCAACTGAGTACGGAGTTCCACGTATCGTATTTGCCAACAAAATGGACAAAATCGGTGCTGACTTCCTTTACTCAGTAAGCACACTTCATGACCGTCTTCAAGCAAATGCACACCCAATTCAATTGCCAATCGGTGCTGAAGATGACTTCCGTGGAATCATCGACTTGATCAAGATGAAAGCTGAAATCTATACTAACGACCTTGGTACAGATATCCTTGAAGAAGATATTCCAGCTGAATACCTTGACCAAGCTCAAGAATACCGTGAAAAATTGGTTGAAGCAGTTGCTGAAACTGATGAAGACTTGATGATGAAATACCTTGAAGGTGAAGAAATCACTAACGAAGAATTGAAAGCTGGTATCCGTAAAGCGACTATCAACGTTGAATTCTTCCCAGTATTGTGTGGTTCTGCCTTCAAGAACAAAGGTGTTCAATTGATGCTTGATGCGGTTATCGACTACCTTCCAAGCCCACTTGATATCCCAGCGATCAAAGGTATCAACCCAGATACAGAAGAAGAAGAAACTCGTCCAGCATCTGATGAAGAGCCATTTGCAGCTCTTGCCTTCAAGATCATGACTGACCCATTCGTAGGTCGTTTGACATTCTTCCGTGTTTACTCAGGTGTTCTTCAATCAGGTTCATACGTATTGAACACTTCTAAAGGTAAACGTGAACGTATCGGACGTATCCTTCAAATGCACGCCAACACTCGTATGGAAATCGAAACAGTTTACTCTGGAGATATCGCAGCTGCTGTTGGTTTGAAAGATACAACAACTGGTGACTCATTGACAGATGAAAAAGCAAAAGTTATCCTTGAGTCAATCGAAGTTCCAGAACCAGTTATCCAATTGATGGTTGAGCCTAAATCTAAAGCAGACCAAG
>CAUUZZ010000012.1:0-88609 GCA_963549775.1 Streptococcus sanguinis
CCACTCAACCACTGCGTCTTGCTCGACAATCCAAAGACAATTTAGAGGCTAGGACTTTTATCCCAGCCTCTTTTTGTATGTGACTGAAAAGACTTGTTCATTTCAAATAGTAGATAGAGATTGCTGGACTTCTTTGACTATAAGCTTTCCCTAAGAAATCTATAAGAGATTCTTAAGTTTAGGGCTGTATCCTTATATCCAAGTAAGAACAAAAAGATTAGGGATCAAACTTGAGGTCAAACGCCCCAAGAGTTTCGTTTTTGCTCTTAAAGAATGAATGATAAGCGAGGTAAAAGCTATGAAAGTTACAATCAAAGTCCACTATCCGAAGACATTTAAGCAAGCTCAGAAAATGGAGGTGACCTATGGTAAGTGATTATATTTTTGAAATACTAGAGTCTCTGTTTGAGGTTATCTTTTAAGTCTGGTGATTCAATGAATTTGCCCAGTGTTAGAATATGAAAGAATCAAAAAGTGCTAAGCAACCTTAGCACTTTTTGATTTAAAGAAAATAAATAGGGATTTTCTCTCAGCCTTCCATATAATCTCGGAGTTCTTGACCTTTGAGTCCAGCATTCAGGGCGATGAGCAGTTTGATTCTGGCTTTTTGAGCATTGAGCTCCTTGACGAAGAAGATACCAGCCTGGTGTAGCTGAACGCCGCCTCCTTCATAAGCATAGACTGGCTCAGCAATTCCGTTAAAGCAGCGAGAGACCAGAGCGATTGGCAGGCCAGCTGTTATCATATCAGCCAGTTTGTCCGCCACTTCTTTGGGAAGATTGCCAGCACCGAATGCCTCTATGATGAGGCCGTCTATCTTGTCTAAATCCAGCATGTCCAGAAGCTCTGTCTTCATACCTGCATAAGCTGAAATGATGGGCACCAGACCAGAAATGCTGTTCAAGTCGAAGCGGACTCGAGGCTCCGCTGTCTTAAAATAGAGAATTTCCTGCTTCATAATCAAGCCAAGCGGTCCGTGAGTCGGCGTCTGGAAGGTGCTGACATTGGTCGTGTGGGTTTTGGTTACATACTTGGCAGCATGTGCCTCGTCATTCATAACGACAAGCACGCCTTTATCACAGGCTTTTTCATCACTAGCCACCCGCAGGGCTGTCAGGTAGTTATAGACCCCGTCGCTCCCCAACTCATTGGAACTGCGCATAGCCCCGGTCAAAACGACCGGAATCTTCGGCAGCTGCATAGTATCTAGAAAGTAAGCTGTCTCTTCTAAAGTGTCCGTCCCATGAGTAATGACTACTCCGTCAAATTGGTCAGCACTGGCTTTGATTTTCTGGTAAAGTTTGAGCATGTGCTGGGGCGTAATATGAGGACTGGGAATATTAAAAAAGTCAATGACTTCCGTCTCTATCCCCTCAAGCGGAACGGTCACATGGTTCATAGGATTATCAGCATTGGTAACGACAGCCCCAGAGCCGTCAGCCTGCATGGAAATGGTTCCTCCTGTATGCAGGACCAAGATTTTCTTTGTCATAAATCCTTTTTCTCCTTGTAGTCATAATGCAGAGTTGAAAACTCATATTATGTTTTCATAGAGTTTTCATTTCTGTTGCATGGATATTACTCCAGCTTTTCTTTTCTGCAATTCATGTGATTGTATGTCATTTTTGTGTTATAATTTATTGTATCATAAAAGGAAAGAATGAGAAAATCAATGGAAGTAAAGGCCGTCTTTTTCGATATCGATGGGACACTGGTCAATGACAGTCGAACGGTTTTGAAATCTACAGAAAAAGCTATTCAGAGTTTAAAGGAGCAAGGAATATTGGTCGGTTTGGCAACCGGCCGCGGTCCTTTCTTTGTCAAACCTTTTATGGAGCAATTGGACTTAGATTTTGCTGTGACCTATAATGGCCAGTACATTTTTTCAAGAGACAGAGTGATTTCTGCCAGTCCCATTGACAAGCAGAGTTTGCGGGATTTGATCGCCTATGCTAAGAAGCATCGGAAAGAAATTTCCTTGGGGACAGCCGAGGCTATGCTGGGCTCCAAGATTATGTCCTTCGGCATGAGTCCTTTCTCCCAGTGGACTAGCCGCTTCATACCTAAGCGAATGGCGCGAACAGTCAGTCACGGTTTTAATAAAGTCATCAGCAAGGCCTTGCCCCAGCATGAAAAGGATCTCCTGCAGCTGATTCAGGATCCGATTTACCAAGCTTTGATTTTGGCCAGTCCAGAAGAAAGCCGTAAGATTGAAGCAGACTTCCCTGATTTGAAATTTACCCGCAGCAGCCCCTATGCGGTCGATATTATCAATAAAGACACGTCTAAGCTAGAGGGGATTCGCCGAGTCGGCAAGGAATATGGATTTGACATTCATCAGGTCATGGCCTTCGGCGACTCTGACAATGACTTGGAAATGCTATCGGGAGTTGGTCTCTCTATTGCTATGGGAAATGGAACCAGCTCGGTCAAGGAAGTGGCCAAGCACACAACCACCAGCAATAGTCAGGATGGGATTCACAAGGCTTTGGAGCATTTTGGTATCCTAGCTAGGGAAAAGGTCTTTACCAGCAGCGACCATCACTTTAATAAGGTTAAAGAGTTCCATAGTGTCATGGATGAAAGTACTCAGGAAGAGCCGATTGCCTGGTCGCCTCAGGACGCTCGCTATCGGGCAGGCTTCAAACTGGAAGAGCTGGTCGAGTTTCTGCGAGCAGCTAGTAAGTCTGAATCAGACTTTGACAGTTCTGTAGCCTATCTCCATCAGGCGCTGGACAAGGCTGCTGACAAGGTTCGCTCCAAGAGTCAGGCTGAAGTTTCTCTGGTCGGTCAGGTAGATGCCTTGATTGATACTCTTTACTTTACTTATGGCAGTTTTGTCCTGATGGGAGTGGATCCAGAGCAGCTGTTCGATATTGTCCATCGGGCTAATATGGGCAAAATTTTCCCAGATGGAAAGGCTCACTTTGACCCCGTTACCCATAAAATTCTCAAACCAGATGATTGGGAAGAAAAATACGCTCCCGAAGGAGCTATCAAAGAAGAACTGGAACGACAGATTCAGGCCTACCAGCGTACCTTAGAGCAGAAAGAAGAAAACTAGAGCAGTTACCTGCTCTAGTTTTTATAAAGTCTTTTCTGGGTCTCTGACCACCAGCAAGTCAACCTTGGCGTGGCGCAGGATATATTCGGAGGAAGAACCGACTAGCAGCCGTTCAAAGGCATTGAGACCGGTAGCACCGACCATGATCAGATCTACCTTGTGCTCTTCTGGGATATCTGTAGCCAAGAGAGTCTTGGGATTGCCCATCTCAATGACAATGTCAACATACTTGATACCAGATTTTTGAGCCTTTTCTTTCAGTTCTGCTGTCAGCTTTTTAGCATCTTCCTGTAAGTCCTCGTAGACATCTGCATCAAAGGTTGAGACACTTTGCAAAGCCCGGGTGTCAATGACATGGGCGATAGTGAGACGAGAGCCGTTTCGGAGAGCCACGTTAACGCCCTTTTCAAAGGCTAGTTCGGATTCGTGAGAACCATCTACAGCAACCATAATGTTTTCATATTTCTGAGTCATAGAGCTACCTCCTTTTAAAATGGTCGGCAAAGGACGTCGCATCATTCGCAGAATGATTGGGCTGACCAAAAATCAATCAGGCCATAACGTCCGAGTGATTTGCAACTATTTTCTTGTTTCTATTGTAACCCTTTTCAGAAAAAAAGTAAAGATAAAATGGAAATGCTGTCAGAAAATTGCAAGCAGAAAAAGATTCCTTTACTTTGAGGGGTTAGAAAAGGAATAGTGCTCTTTATCTTATAAATCGCTTCATAATCGCGTGAAAAGTGAGCTTATTTTTTTGTTGTCAATCGCTTTTTCTGGTGGTATAATGATAACATTCTGATGAATAGAGGAAAAATAAGAATGAAAGAATTTGACAAGTCCAGCAAGCTGGAACATGTTGCCTATGATATTCGCGGTCCGGTTTTAGATGAAGCTATGCGCATGCGGGCCAATGGTGAAAAGATTCTCCGCCTCAATACTGGGAATCCGGCTGAATTTGGTTTTACCGCTCCAGATGAGGTCATTCATGATTTGATTATGAATGCGCGTGACAGTGAGGGCTACTCTGACTCTAAGGGGATTTTTTCAGCCCGTAAGGCGATTATGCAATATTGCCAGCTTAAGAATTTTCCTAATGTAGATATTGATGACATTTATCTGGGAAATGGTGTCAGCGAGCTGATTGTCATGTCCATGCAGGGCTTGCTTGATGACGGGGACGAGGTGCTGGTGCCGATGCCAGACTATCCACTCTGGACGGCTGCAGTCAGTCTGGCTGGTGGGAATGCTGTTCATTATGTTTGTGATGAGCAGGCAGAATGGTATCCAGATATTGACGATATCAAGTCAAAAATCACATCTAATACCAAGGCTATCATTATCATTAACCCTAACAATCCAACGGGAGCACTTTATCCTAAGGAACTGCTGCTGGAAATTGTGGAAATTGCTCGCCAAAATAATCTCATTATCTTTGCGGATGAAATTTATGACCGCATGGTGATGGATGGCAATGTCCATACGTCTGTGGCTAGTCTGGCTCCTGATATCTTCTGTGTCAGCATGAATGGTCTTTCTAAGTCGCACCGAATCGCAGGCTTCCGTGTTGGCTGGATGGTGCTATCTGGACCTAAGCATCATGTTAAGGGGTATATCGAAGGGTTAAACATGCTCTCCAACATGCGCCTGTGCTCTAATGTCTTGGCTCAGCAAGTCGTCCAAACCTCACTTGGCGGTCACCAATCTGTGGATGAACTGCTTTTGCCAGGTGGTCGTATCTATGAGCAGCGTAATTTCATCTATCAGGCTATTCAGGATATTCCAGGACTGTCAGCTGTAAAGCCTAAAGCTGGTCTCTATATTTTCCCAAAAATTGACCGGAACATGTATCATATCGACGATGATGAGCAGTTTGTCCTTAATTTCCTCAAGCAGGAAAAAGTCCTTCTTGTCCATGGACGAGGCTTTAACTGGAAGGATCCAGATCATTTCCGCATCGTTTATCTGCCTCGAGTAGATGAGCTAGCTCAAATCCAAGAAAAAATGACGCGCTTCTTGCGCCAATATCGCCGTTAATAAGCGGATGCTACAAAAAGGCTGGAAAATATTCCGGTCTTTTTCTTATCAATCTTACATATTTTTTAGTTTTATGGCTGTCTTTGAATTGCAAAAATAAAAAAATTAAGATGCTCTGGAAATTGAATTTGAGGTCGATTGGTAAAAATTATAGGTGGTTTTACCGACATTTTTTAGGATTTTGTCCAACATTTTTTATGTATCTGTCCAAAAATGCTTAAAAAAATGTGTTAGCGTCTTCCTTCCAGAAGACAAACATGGTAGAATGTGTTTGTCAATGTTTTTAACAATGATGAAAAAGTGGAGGAGATTATATTGACAATGAAAAAGACACTTAGTGCTTTTTCTGTCAGTGCAGCGGCATTGTCTTTGGTGCTCGCAGAAGGAGTTCAGGCTGATCAATTAGTTGATAATCAGTCTTATTCTGATGCGCCCGTTAGTCAAAGCCAACCACAGGCAGAAAACACACAAAAGGATGAATCTGTTTCGAAAGAACAGGTAGATGCTGCTCAGGCTCTTGTACAAGAAGCCGACAGCAATGTTGCACAAGGGAAAGCTGATTTGGCTCAAGCTCAAGCAAATACTGCTGCGGCTCAAAGTCAGGTCGAGCAAGCACAAGCTGAAGCTAACCGGGCACAGGAGGCAGCTGATAAAGCTGGTCCGGAAGCTATTGAAACAGCTAAGCAAGAAGAGAGCAATCAAAAAGCTCAAGTGGACAGCAACAAGTCAGAACTGGCTAAAGCTGACCAAGCAACTAAGACGGCTGAAGCTGAGCGCGATGCCCAGGCAGCCAAGACTAAAGAAGCTCAAGAGCAAGCGAAAACTCAAGAAGGACGTCTTGCTAAAGCTCAAAATGACGTGAAGGAAGCTCAGGCCAACCTAAGTGGGGACGCTACAGCTAAAGCAGAAAAAAATGTGAAAGCAGCCCAAGACAAGGTGGCAGCTGACCAGTCTGCTGTTGAAACAGCTCAAGCAAAAGTAGCTACAGCTCGTCAGACTGACAGTCAGAAGCAGGCTGAGGTTGCAAAAGCTCAGACCAACCAGACTCAGGCTAAGACGGCTCGTGATGCTTCTCAGAAGAACTTGCAGGACAAAACTGCTGCAGCTGAGAAGACCCAGTCAGACTTGAACCAAGCTCAACAAGCTTTGCAAAAGGCTCAAGCTGGAAAAATTACTACTGAAGCTTCTAGTAATAAAAACCGTGTGTCAATGACTCCGGAATACATTGCAGCCTTGAGAGAGCTAATCGCACCGAATTTATCAGAGCAAAAAACTAATGAGATTCAAAATAGACTGGCTGCACTGAATGCCAGTGCTAAGGCTCTCAATCGTTACGTAGCAGATCCTACAGATAGCAAAGCTTTGATTGATACCAACAATATTCCCCAGAATGTTCGTCAGGAACTTTCACAGTTTGCTTCAGAACTCATCAACCAGCTGCGTGCTCAGATGGGAACAGGCGAAGTAGTTGTAACACCGTCTTCAATTGATTTCGCTGATAAGGTGGCAACAGAATATCGCAAAGACAACTGGAACTGGGATTTGATGGAGAATTACCATCACGATGCTAAAGCAATTAACCGCGTAGCGCGTGAATATGGTTTAATGACCACAAGTGCTGAGCAAGAGAGCAAAGGTCTCCAGTATTATGAAAACGCTTATATTTGGAGAGAAAAAGCTGGCCAAATGAGTGTGGCTGAAATGAAGAGACGAATCTATGATTCCGTTGTTGAATTCATGTTTAATGGCTATGAATGGCTGCATGCTACATCTATTTCTGGTCTCAATACTGGTCGCCAGAAAAACTATCTGGGTGTTGATTTCTCAATGGAAAGCGACATCACTATGGCTCATTTCACTATGGTGTCAGAAGATCAAGTCCAATATGCTAGCAAAAAGAACTTCAATGCCAGCCCGATTACAGGCAAAGCTGCAACAGCAAAAGTAGATCCGCAGGAAGTAGCTCAGGCTCAAACTGCCTATGACGCTGCCTTCAAGGCTAATCAACTGGCTCTGGCATCTAAGGGAGTTGCTCAAACCACTTACAATCGGAAGGCCACAGCCTTAGAGCAAGCCAACCAGCAACTGGCTCAGGCACAAGCTCAAGCAGGTGAGTCAGCAACTGCTCAGGCACAAGCAGCTCTTGCTGCAGCTCAAGAGAAGTTGGCAGCTGATCAAGCGGCTTTGGCAGCAGCACAAGCAGCCCTGCAAAATTCAAACTTGGATGACAAGACTAAAGCAGAAAAATTAACTCAGGCCCAAGAATCTCTGACTGCTGTTCAAGCGACAGTTGCTGCAGCTCAAGAAGCTCTAAAAACTGAATCAGATAAGTTGGCTCAGCTAGACGCAGCTTTGAATGCAGCAAAAGAAAGAAAAACTACTCTTGAAAAAGCTGTTACAGATGCTGAAGCAGCTTTGCAAATGGCTAAAGAGTCATTGTCAAATCTTGAAAATGCAGAAGAAAACTTGGAACAAGCTAAAACTAAACTAGCCGCAGCTCAGGCTGCTTACCAAGCAGCTCTTACAGCTCAAACAGATCAAGAAGCAAAAGTAGCAGTTTTAACTGCGGTTCAAGCACAAGCTAAGGCGACATACGACTTGCTAGCTCAAACATATGCTGAGCAAAATAAGGAAGAAGATATTCGTTATTACCAGTCTGTTTTGGCTCACACAGAGGAGCGCTTAGCTCGCTCTCCGCTTACTGGACAAGTAGGAGATCCTCAGCATACAGCTCTTGGAACTACTGGAACTGCTGGAAGTGCTAGCCCTGGAAATCATAAGCAGGCAGCTGCTTCAGGTCATGCCTTGCCTAAGACAGGAGAAAACTCTTCTTGGCTTATTCTTGCAGGCCAAATGCTTCTGCTCATGGCTATGAAATTGTTCTACAAGAAACGTTCTCTTGATTAGAAAGAACAAAAGTAATCAAAAACAGTCAAATTCTTGACTGTTTTTTGTTTAATATGGCTTGATATATCAAGTCATATACTTGAAAAATTCTTTATTTTATGGAATTGTATGTAATTGTTTTTCAATAAAAAATTTTCAGATAATTATTGAAATTTCACTGCTTTTATGTTACAATGAAGCTAATAAATATGAGGTAAAAATATGGCCGATTTACTAGAAAAAACACGAAAAATTACGTCTATTCTGAAGCGCTCGGAGGAGCAGATGCAGGAAGATTTGCCCTATAATGCTATTACGCGTCAGTTGGCTGATATTATCCACTGTAATGCCTGCATTATCAATAGCAAGGGACGTCTTCTAGGCTATTTCATGCGATATAAGACCAATAATGACCGTGTGGAAGCTTTTTTCCAAGATAAGAATTTCCCAGAGGAGTATGTCCAAGAAGCCAATCTGGTCTATGAAACGGAGGCTAATCTACCGGTTACGCATGATTTGACGATTTTTCCGGTAGAGACCAAGGATGATTTTCCAGATGGCCTGACTACCATTGCTCCCATTCATGTTTCAGGGATTCGTTTGGGCTCATTGATTATCTGGCGCAATGACAAGGAATTTGCGGACGATGATCTGATTTTGGTTGAGATTGCCAGTACAGTGGTTGGTATCCAGCTGCTTAACTTCCAGCGAGAAGAAGATGAGAAAAATATCCGCCGCCGGACGGCAGTGACCATGGCAGTCAATACTCTGTCTTACTCAGAACTGAGAGCTGTTTCAGCAATTTTGGGCGAGCTGAATGGTAATGAAGGCCAGCTGACTGCATCTGTTATTGCTGATCGCATTGGGATTACCCGTTCAGTGATTGTTAATGCCTTGCGCAAGCTGGAAAGTGCTGGGATTATTGAAAGCCGATCGCTAGGGATGAAGGGGACTTATCTGAAAGTCCTGATTCCGGATGTCTTTGATGAAATTAAAAAGAGGGACTACTAATGGCTAAAGCACTGATTTCCATTGATTATACAGTTGATTTTGTCGCAGATGAGGGCAAGTTGACAGCAGGAGCGCCAGCTCAGGCAATTTCTGAAGCCATTGCTCAAGTGACTGAGGCGGCTTTTGACCGAGGAGATTATATCTTCTTTGCTATTGATGCTCATGATGAGAATGATGCCTTTCACCCTGAGAGCAAGTTGTTTCCGCCTCATAACATCAAAGGAACTAGCGGTCGCAATCTTTATGGTCCTTTGGCTGATTTTTATGACAAGCATCAAGCAGACTCTAGGGTCTTTTGGATGGATAAGCGTCATTATTCTGCTTTTTCTGGTACGGATTTAGATATTCGATTGCGGGAAAGAAAGGTAGATACGGTCATTTTGACTGGAGTCTTGACGGATATTTGTGTCTTGCATACAGCGATTGATGCCTATAATCTTGGTTATCAGATTCAGGTGGTAGAACCGGCTGTGGCTTCTCTGTCAGAGGAAAATCACAAATTTGCCTTAAACCACTTGCAAAATGTCCTGGGTTCGACTATAATAGATACAATTTAAAAGTAAAAGAGAAGCAGAGTAGGCTTGCTGACTTGCACAGAGAGTGCTGATAGCTGAGAGCAGCACCAAGAAAGCAAAAAACCGAAGAACATGTTTCGTAATCTTTTGTGTGATTAAGCACAAACGTCGCTCACGTTACGAGTTCAGAGGCTGCCTTTTAAGGCGGCGAATAACAGTGGTACCACGGCTTTCGTCTGTTTCAGAGACGGAAGCTTTTTATTTTGCAGTAGGACAAGTGAAGACAATAGAAGAATGCTTCAAATATTCTTAACAGCAGGGCGGAGCTACTAATTGATTTGAAAGGGAAAGAACATGAAAGAAATTTTTATCGGGAACTATGGTTTAGAGCAGGTCGGACAGACCATGACCGCAACTGGCTGGGTGGCCAATATCCGCAATCACGGCAAACTAGCCTTTATTGAATTGCGGGATCGCGAGGGCTTACTTCAGGTCTTCGTTGGCGGTGAGATTGAAGATTTTGCTAAGCTGGAAGACATTGGCAAAGAGGATGTTATTGCAGTGACGGGGCAAGTGGTTCAGCGAGAAGAGCGCTTTGTCAATAAGTCAATCAAGTCTGGTCAGGTTGAGCTGAGAGCAGAGAAGATTGAGCTTATTGCTAGCAGCAAGGCCCTGCCTTTTGAGCTGGACCAGCATGCCCATACAGGGGAAGACCTGCGTCAGAAATACCGCTACCTGGACTTGCGTCGTGAGAAGATGACACATAACCTCAAACTTCGTCACCAGGTCACCTCAACCATACGGGAATATTTGAACGGTTTGGACTTTTTGGAAGTGGAGACGCCTTGTCTGACCAAGTCAACACCTGAAGGTGCTAGAGACTTTTTAGTTCCTAGTCGGGTCTTTAAAAACCAATTCTACGCGCTGCCTCAGAGCCCGCAGATGCTCAAGCAGTTATTGATGGGCGCTGGCCTCGAGCGCTATTATCAGATTGTTCGATGCTTCCGTGACGAAGACTTGCGGGGCGATCGTCAGCCAGAGTTTACCCAGGTGGATTTGGAGCTGAGTTTTGCCAGTGAGGAAGAAATCCGAGCTTTGGTTGAAGCTATGCTCAAGGCTGTTGTTAAGAAAACTCATGGTTTAGAGTTGACAGAAGATTTTCCGACTATCAGCTATGAAGAGGCTATGAGCCGCTTTGGTTCTGATAAGCCAGATACGCGCTTTGGTTTAGAGCTAAAGAGTTTGACGGATTTGTGTCAGTCCAATGATTCGCTGCTCATCAAGAAAGCCTTGGATAATCAAGAGGAAGTGATGGGAATTTGTGTGCCAGATGCGGCTAGTGCTTTTAGTAAGAAACAACTGAGTCACCACTATCAGGAAATGAAGGAATTTGGCTGCAGTCGTTTCGCCAGTCTAAAGGTTGAAAATGGCCAGTTAGTTGGAGATTTGGCTAGCACCTTTGAGGCTGAGAGTCAGGATTTACTAGCACGTTTTGAGGCCAAGGATGGAGATTTGATTCTGCTAGTTATGGCTAAGCAGCGTCGGGCTCAGGAAGCTTTGGGACATCTGCGGATAGAAGTCGCAAAAGCTTTGAATTTGATTGATCCGAGTTTGCTTCATTTCCTCTGGGTTGTGGATTGGCCGCTGCTGGAGTGGAATGAAGACCAAAACCGCTATCAAGCCATGCACCATCCTTTCACACAGGGGATTTTTGAAGATGAACAGGAGCCAGACCAATTCCGAAGCCACGCTTACGACATCGTCTTGAACGGATATGAAATTGGCGGGGGGAGTCTGCGGATTCATGATCGGAAGGCTCAGGAGGCTATGTTTGAGCTATTGGGCATGAGCCGAGAAGACTATGAACGGGACTTTGGTTTCTTCCTAGAAGCCTTGGAATACGGCTTCCCACCGCACGGCGGCTTGGCTCTGGGCTTAGATCGCTTGGTTATGATTTTGGCTGGGGAAGAAAATATCCGCCAAGTCATCGCCTTTCCGAAAAATGGTACTGGCTTTGATCCTATGCTGGAAAGCCCAAGTTTGGTGGATCAAAGACAGCTCAAAGAACTGCATTTAGAATTGAAGAATTAGCCTGAAATATGGTAAAATGAAATGATGCGAATTCCTGAAGAATGGCAGGAAGAAGCTGAAGAAAAGAGCTAGTGGATGCCAAATAAATCAGTGTCTCTAGCTTGTCAAAGTAAAGGTGAGCTGAAGCTTGGAAATAAAGATATCATCTAGAAATTGTTATTTTCAGTCGCTAAAGCTCACATATCTTATGAAAGGAATCAGAGATGAAGATTACTCAAGAAGAAGTAAGTCACGTAGCAAAGTTGTCAAAACTGGCTTTCTCACCAGAAGAAACGGCTGAGTTTGCGACGACCTTAACCAAGATTGTCGACATGGTCGAATTGCTCAATGAAGTGGACACGGAGGGTGTGCCTTTCACTTCCAATGTAGCTGCCAATATCAACTATATGCGAGAAGATGTTGCTCGGCCAGGCTGGAACCGGGAAGAGCTTTTCCAAAATGTACCTGAAAAAGAGCGAGGCTACATCAAAGTGCCTGCCATCCTAGATGACGGAGGAGATGCCTAATGACTTTTAATCACAAGACCATTGAAGAACTGCATGACTTGCTGGTCAAGAAAGAAATTTCTGCGGTAGAGTTAACTCAGGCAACTTTAGCAGATATCAAAGAACGTGAAGCGGCTGTGGACAGCTTCATTACTGTCAGCGAAGAGGAGGCTTTGGCTCAGGCTGCGGCTCTGGATGTTAAGGGCATTGATGCGGACAATCTTATGAGCGGAATTCCGCTGGCAGTTAAGGACAATATCTCAACCAAGGGAATCTTGACGACGGCTGCCTCCAAGATACTCTACAATTACAAGCCGATTTTCGATGCGACTAGCGTAGAGAAGCTTTACGGTAAGGACATGATTATCGTTGGTAAGACCAACATGGACGAGTTCGCCATGGGGGGCTCCAGCGAAAACTCTTACTTTAAGACGACTAAGAATGCTTGGGACAGCAGCAAGGTTCCTGGTGGATCATCTGGTGGTTCAGCGACAGCTGTTGCCTCTGGTCAGGTTCGTCTGTCACTGGGTTCAGATACGGGTGGTTCTATTCGTCAACCGGCTTCCTTTAACGGTGTAGTCGGCCTCAAGCCAACCTACGGTCGGGTTTCCCGTTTTGGGCTCATTGCTTTTGGTTCTTCCTTAGACCAGATTGGGCCTTTCTCTCAGACAGTTAAGGAAAATGCCCAGCTCTTGAATGTTATTTCTGGTAATGATCCTAAGGATTCTACATCATCACAAGAAGCAGTGCCAGACTTTACCAGCAAGATTGGCCAAGACATCAAGGGTATGAAGATTGCCCTGCCTAAGGAATACATGGGTGAGGGAATTGACAGCAAGGTCAAGGAAACGATACTGGCAGCAGCGAAGCACTTGGAAAGTCTAGGAGCCATTGTTGAAGAAGTCAGCCTGCCCCACAGTAAGTATGGCGTAGCAGTCTACTATATCATTGCTTCTTCTGAAGCCAGCTCTAACCTGCAACGTTTTGACGGTATTCGCTATGGCTACCGCGCAGAAGGCATTGAAAATCTAGAAGATGTCTATGTCAAATCTCGTAGTGAAGGCTTTGGTGAAGAGGTGAAACGCCGCATCATGCTAGGAACTTTCAGTTTGTCATCTGGTTACTACGATGCTTATTTCAAGAAAGCTGGTCAGGTTCGGACCTTGATTATGCAAGATTTTGCTAAGGTTTTTGAAAAATACGACTTGATCTTAGGTCCAACTGCACCAACTGTAGCTTATGACTTGGGCAGTCAAAACCAAGATCCAGTGGCCATGTATCTGGCTGACCTTTTGACCATTCCAGTCAATCTGGCCGGCCTGCCTGGCATTTCAATCCCAGCTGGCTTTGCAGATGGTCTTCCTGTCGGCTTGCAACTGATTGGTAACCACTTTGATGAAGAGACCATCTATCAGGCAGCCGCAGCATTTGAAGCAACGACTGACTACCACAAACAGCAGCCAGTTATCTTTGGAGGTGAAAAATAATGAACTTTGAAACAGTTATCGGACTGGAAGTCCATGTTGAATTGAAGACCAATTCAAAAATTTTCTCTCCGGCTCCAGCTCACTTCGGTGAAGATCCAAATGCCAACACCAATATCGTCGACTGGTCCTTCCCGGGTGTTCTGCCTGTTATGAACAAGGGTGTTATCGACTATGGTATCAAGGCTGCTCTGGCTTTGAATATGGATATTCACCAGAAGATGCACTTTGACCGCAAGAATTACTTCTATCCGGACAATCCAAAAGCCTATCAAATTTCTCAGTTTGATGAGCCGATTGGCTACAATGGCTGGATTGAGATTGAGCTAGAAGATGGCACGACCAAGAAAATCCGTATCGAGCGGGCCCACTTGGAAGAAGATGCCGGAAAGAATACCCATGGCAGCGATGGTTACTCTTATGTGGACCTCAACCGTCAAGGGGTGCCGCTGATTGAGATTGTATCGGAAGCAGATATGCGCAGTCCAGAAGAAGCTTATGCCTATCTGACTGCCCTCAAGGAAATCATCCAGTACACGGGTATTTCGGATGTCAAGATGGAAGAGGGCTCCATGCGGGTGGACGCCAATATTTCTATCCGTCCTTACGGACAGGAAGAGTTTGGTACTAAGACTGAGCTGAAAAACCTTAACTCCTTCAACTTTGTCCGTAAGGGTCTGGCATTTGAGGAAAAACGCCAGGCTGAAATCCTGCGCAGTGGTGGTCAAATCCGTCAGGAAACCCGTCGTTATGACGAAGCAACTGGCGAAACTCTGCTCATGCGGGTTAAGGAAGGTTCAGCGGACTACCGTTACTTCCCAGAGCCTGATCTGCCAATCTTTGAGATTGAGGATGCTTGGATTGAGCAAGTACGCAGTAGTCTGCCTGCCTTTCCAAAAGAGCGCCGGGCTAAGTATGTGGGCGACTACGGTCTGTCTGACTACGATGCCAAGCAGCTGACCGCGACCAAGGCTGTGTCAGACTTCTTTGAAGCAGCTGTTGCGGCAGGCGCTGACGCCAAGGCTGTCTCTAACTGGCTCCAAGGAGAAGTGGCTCAATACCTCAATGCCGAAGGCAAGACTATCTCTGATATTGAGCTGACACCTGAGAACCTGACTGAGATGATTGCTCTGATTGCAGACGGAACGATTTCCTCTAAGATTGCTAAGAAGGTCTTTGTTCATCTGGCCAAAAATGGCGGTTCTGCTAAAGAATATGTACAGAAAGCAGGCCTGATTCAAATCTCAGACCCTGCCCAGCTTCTTCCAATCATCCAAGAAGTATTTGCCAACAATGAAAAAGCCATCAATGACTATAAGGGCGGCAACAAGAATGCGGCTAAGTCCCTAATCGGCCAGCTCATGAAGGCAACCAAGGGTCAAGCCAACCCACAAGTAGCACAAAAACTGCTCAATGAAGAGTTGGAGAAATTATAGAAATAAGTAGAAAACCAGTCGTGAGGCTGGTTTTTAATCTTTTCTTTAGCCATTAGTTATGTTAAAATAATTAAAAAACAAAGGAGTCTTTTATGTCGGAAATCAAAGTGAAACGTGGGACAGGTTTTGTTGGAATTATTGGAAAGTTTCCAATCTTTATTAATGATCAGAAAGTGGGCGCAATTAAGAATGGTGATGAGGCTGTCTTCCCTATTGAGGGGGAAGAAGCTGTTGTTCGTGTAGGAGCAGCTCCTATGAAAACCAAGCCAGTAACAGTTAAAGCAGGACAAACCTTGCTGATTGAAACAAATTTTACTAATGTTTCTATTTGTTTAGGAACTTTAGTGGTTGCTTTTCTATTTGGCGGATTGCTCCGTGCGATTCTCTTGATTCTTTATATCGTTTTAATGTTTCTTTTTCCGTTTTACTTGGCTAGAATTGCAGAATAAGTCTAAGACCAGCTGATGCTGGTTTTTTGTATGCTATTTTTTGAAAATGTAGCTAATCTTTTGACAAGATTTCTGAAAGGGTTTACAATAAAACTAATAAATTATAAAGTGAGGTATGTTTATGGCAAAAATGAATGCTGCGCGTTGGTATGGTGCCAAAGATGTGCGTATTGAAGAAGTGGATGTACCGGAAGTCCAACCGCATCAAGTCAAAATTGCGGTCAAGTATACAGGAATCTGTGGAACTGACTTGCATGAATATCTGGACGGACCGATTTTTATTCCGACGGAAACAGAGCATGTTTATTCTGGACAGAAAGCGCCTGTAACTTTAGGACATGAGTTTGCTGGGGAAATTGTTGAGGTCGGCAGTGCTGTGACACGGGTCAAGGTTGGCGACCGGGTGACAGTTGAGCCCATTTTGGCTAAGCATAATCTTGTCGGTGATTACAATCTGGACCCTAATCTAAACTTTGTCGGTTTGGCGGCAGACGGTGGTTTTGCCAAATACTGTGTTTTGGACGGAGACATTGTTCACAAAGTTCCAGACAGCCTTAGCTATGAGCAAGCGGCTTTGACAGAACCTGCTGCTGTAGCTGTTTACGCAGTCCGTCAGTCAGCTCTTAAGACGGGAGATACAGCGGTTGTGTTTGGTTTGGGGCCAATCGGTCTCTTGATAGTTGAGGCTTTGCGGGCAGCGGGTGCCTCTAAGATTTATGGTGTCGAGTTATCTCCAGAGCGCCAAGCTAAGGCTGAGGAGCTTGGGGCCATCATTGTGCGACCAGAAGAAGGCGAAGATGTGGTAGCTGCTATTCAGCGTTTAACTGGTGGCGGGGCAGATGTGTCTTATGAAGTGACTGGGGTGCCGGTTGTGCTGGGACAAGCTTTAGCTGCTGTCCACAAGGCCGGAGAATGTATGGTGGTTTCTATCTGGGAACGAGAAGCTAGCATCAACCCTAATGAATTTGCCATTCAAGAAAAATCGCTTAAGGGTATTATCGCCTATCGGCATATTTTCCCTAAGGTGCTGGAATTGATGGAGCAGGGCTATTTCTCTGCTGACAAGCTTGTGACCAAGAAGATTAAGCTAGAGGATATTGTGCAAGAAGGCTTTATCGAGCTGACTCAAGACAAGGCGCAGATCAAGATTTTGGTATCGCCAGAATAAAATCTTTGCTTAATCATGAGACGAAAATCAGTCAAAACTGGCTGATTTTTCTTTATGGTTTGTGCTGTAATAAGTAAAGTTTTAGAAAGAGGTTGGGATGTCAAAAGTTTTGAAAGGTTCATTCCATATTTTTCTGAAAGTCGCTTTAAGCTGATTCCTTGTTTTCTTAGTTCATAGATTCGAACTTTATCCTCATAAGTTAGTTTCATTTAAAAACCCCCCAAAAGTTAGATTTTTTCTGTCTAACTTTTGGGGTGCGGTGCAATTCAACTTCTTTTCATTTGGAGACCATTTTCCAGAAAAAATCAATGATATAGGTCAATCCGTAGGTATAGATGACGAGAGTGATAGGCTTGCAGAGAAGGATAATCAGCATGTACTTTTTAAAAGTCATCTTGGTCAGGGCGGCCAGCATACATAGAAAGTCGGCTGGACTGATGGGCCAAATCATCATGAAAATAAAGAAGCGTTCAAAGCGGTTGCCCTTATCCAGCCAGCCGATATATTTATCATAGGTGCGCTTGCTGACGACAGACTGGACAAAAGCCGGACCGTAGGTGCGGGCCAGGTGAAATATAATGGCGCAACCAATGACAATACCGATATAGTTATAAATGGTGCCGACGATATGACCGTAGATGAAAACACCAGCAACAGAGGTCAGGGCGCCAGGGATAATGGGCACGACCGTCTGTAGAATCTGCAGGAAGATAAAGAGGGGTGGGCCCCAAATGCCCGCCTGCTGGATAAAGGCTGAGAGAGTTTCCTTGGACTGGAGAATACCTGCGAAATAGGCCCAAAGACAAAAGGCCACCGTTCCTAGAGCGCCAATAGCGGACGACCAGTTGATAATCTTTTGCAAAAGAGGGGAAACAGCCTGCATCTGCCTGTTTTTTTCTGTCATACAAACCTCCAGGACATTTATACTATCACCACTATAATATCATCTTTTTTCCTTTTTGTAACTCTTGAGGCTGAAGGTGCCAAAAAGCCTATTTTATGCTATAATAATGAGAATACGAATTTTTGGAGAGAGATGTGGCGATTGAAGATTATATGCCAGACTTTGCGGTTGAGGCAGTTTACGATTTGACAGTAGAGAGTTTGAAAAAACAGGGTATCAAAGCTGTTTTGGTGGATTTGGATAATACCCTGATTGCTTGGAATAATCCTGACGGGACCCCAGAGATGAAGAAGTGGCTCCATGATTTGCGGGACGCGGGCATTCGGATTATCGTGGTGTCCAATAATAACCAAAAACGGGTCAAGCGGGCTGTTGAAAAGTTTGACATTGACTATGTCTACTGGGCGATGAAACCCTTCACTTGGGGAATTGACCGGGCGCTCAAGCTTTTTCATTTTGAAAAAAATGAAGTGGTCATGGTAGGCGACCAGCTCATGACGGATATTCGGGCAGCACATCGGGCCGGAATTCGTTCGATTTTGGTGAAGCCACTGGTCGAGCACGACTCTATCAAGACCCAGATCAATCGGGCGCGTGAACGCCGTGTGCTCAAGAAAATCACTGAAAAATACGGCCCAATTCAATACAAAAAAGGAATTTAAGTATGGAAGAACTTCTCTGTATCGGCTGCGGAGCCACTATTCAGACAGAAGATAAGGGCAAGCTAGGCTACACGCCCCAGTCAGCTCTAGAAAAAGGCTTGGAGACAGGTGAACTCTATTGTCAGCGCTGTTTCCGCCTGCGCCATTATAATGAAATCAGCGATGTCCAGCTGACGGATGATGACTTTCTGCGGCTTCTCCATGAGGTTGGAGATAGCGACGCTTTGGTCGTCAATGTTGTCGATATTTTTGACTTTAATGGATCGGTTATCCCTGGCCTGCCTCGCTTTGTTGCTGGAAACGATGTTCTCTTGGTTGGGAATAAAAAGGACATTCTGCCTAAGTCGGTCAAGGATAGCAAGGTGACCCAGTGGCTGACGGAGCGGGCTCACGAAGAAGGCCTGCGTCCAGTCGATGTGGTCTTGACCTCTGCTCAGAACAAGCAGGCAATCAAGGACTTGATTGACAAGATTGAGCATTGCCGCAAGGGACGTGACGTTTATGTGGTTGGCGTGACCAATGTGGGCAAGTCTACTTTGATTAACGCCATTATTCAGGAAATCACGGGTGATAAGGATATTATTACGACTTCGCGCTTCCCTGGAACAACTCTGGATAAAATCGAGATTCCTTTAGCGGACGGCAGTCATATCTATGATACACCGGGCATTATCCATCGTCACCAGATGGCTCATTATCTCTCTGCTAAGAATCTCAAATACATCAGTCCTAAAAAGGAAATCAAGCCCAAAACATACCAGCTCAATCCTGAGCAAACCCTCTTTTTGGGTGGTTTAGGCCGCTTTGATTTTGTGGCAGGTGACAAGCAGGGCTTCACAGCTTATTTTGACAATGAGCTTAAGCTCCACCGGACCAAGTTGGAAGGTGCTAGCGATTTTTATGACAAGCATGTCGGCGGTCTCTTAGTGCCGCCAGTTGGCAAGGAAAAGGAAGAATTTCCAACCTTGGTCAAGCATGAATTTACCATCAAGGACAAGACGGATATCGTCTTCTCTGGTCTGGGCTGGATTCGCGTCAGTGGACCTGCCCGAGTAGCTGGTTGGGCGCCAGAGGGTGTAGCGGTTGTCACTCGGAAAGCTATTATATAATACTCAAGAAACCAAGGGGAATAAATCCCCTTAAAATAAGGAAGGAAAAGGCCGTGAACAGTGATGAGACAAGCAAGTCCCAACTGACTCAGGCCTTATAGAAGAACATGACACTAACATCAAAACAACGCGCCTTTCTCAACAGTCAGGCACATAGTCTCAAACCGATCATTCAGATCGGGAAAAATGGACTCAACGACCAAATCAAAACCAGCGTCCGTCAGGCACTGGACGCTAGAGAGTTGATCAAGGTTACGCTCTTGCAGAATACTGATGAGAATATTCATGAAGTTGCTGAGATTCTGGAAGAGGAAATCGGAGTAGATACAGTGCAGAAGATTGGTCGAATCTTGATTCTCTACAAGCAGTCCAGCAAGAAGGAAAATCGCAAACTCTCTGTCAAAGTCAAGCAAATTTAAGGAAAAATTTCTGTGGAGATATCAGCCTATGGCTATTGAATTACTGACCCCCTTTACCAAGGTGGAATTAGAACCAGAAGTTAAAGATAAAAAACGCAAGCAGATTGGCATACTAGGTGGGAATTTCAACCCTGTCCACAATGCTCATTTGGTCGTGGCGGATCAGGTCCGCCAACAGTTAGGCTTGGATCAGGTTCTGCTTATGCCAGAGTATGAGCCGCCCCATGTGGACAAGAAAGAGACCATCGATGAAAAGCATCGACTGAAAATGCTGGAGCTGGCTATTGAGGGCATTGAAGGCTTAGGGATTGAAACCATTGAGCTGGAACGCAAGGGAATTTCTTACAGCTACGACACCATAAAGCTGCTGACAGAGCAGCATCCAGATACGGACTATTACTTTATCATCGGTGCGGATATGGTGGATTATCTGCCTAAGTGGTACCGGATTGATGAGCTGGTTGAGCTGGTTCAGTTTGTCGGTGTTCAGCGGCCGCGCTACAAGGCGGGGACTTCTTACCCTGTCATCTGGGTGGATGTCCCCCTCATGGACATTTCCTCCAGTATGGTGCGGGATTTTCTGGCTCAGGGACGGACTCCTAATTTCCTGCTGCCTCAGCCAGTCTTAGACTATATTGAGAAAGAAGGGCTTTATCTATGACCTATGAAAGCTATATCAGTATGAGTCGTGAGGCCTTGCTGGCTAAGATGGAAACAGTCATGCCCGAGAAGCGCCTGCGGCATTGTCTGGGTGTGGAAAAGGCTGCCCGAGAATTAGCAGAGCGCTTCGGTCTTGACGTCGAAAAAGCAGGTCTGGCAGGACTCCTGCACGACTATGCCAAAAAGGTCTCGGATGAGGATTTCCTATCCTTGATTGACAAATACCAGCTGGATCCTGACCTGAAAAACTGGGGCAATAATGTCTGGCATGGCATGGTGGGCATTTACAAAATTCAGGAAGATTTGGGAGTGAAAGATACTGAGATTCTGCGAGCCATCGAGGTTCATACAGTGGGCAGTGGCACCATGTCTGATCTGGACAAGGTGGTCTATGTCGCCGACTACATTGAACACAATCGGGACTTTCCCGGAGTGGACAAGGCCAGAGAGCTGGCTCAGCAGTCGCTCAACCAAGCTGTGGCCTATGAAACAGCAAGGACTGTGGAGCATCTAGCCCATAAGGGGATGCCCATCTATCCGCAGACCTTGGAGACCTACAATGTCTTTGTAGGATATTTGAAGGAAATAGAAGAATGAAAACAGCTCTAATCATTATAGATGTACAAAATATCTTAGTGGAAACAGGTTTTCAGTCTGATAAAATGATGGATAAAATTTCCTTTCTGCAACATCAGGCTAGGAGTAAAGGTGTCGAAATTATCTATATTCTGCATATTGAAAATCCAGAAGATAGTGAATTGGAAACTTGGGAGTTGTCTCCTCTCTTAAATCGAAAATCAGACGAAAAGGTCTTTGAGAAGAAGTATAATAGTATATTTAAAGAGACAGATTTGAAGGATTACTTGGATAAAGAAGATATTGGTCGTCTAGTTTTATGTGGAATGCAGACGGAATATTGTGTAGATGCATCGGTTAAAGTTGGATTTGAATTTGATTATAAACTTGTCATTCCAGAGGGTGCTTTTACAACTTTTGATGGGGAAGATGCTTCGGCAGAAAAAATCAATACTTTTTATCAAAAAATTTGGGACGGACGTTTTGCGGATGTTCGAGATTACAAAAACATTTTTAATTAAAGAGGAACTATGAAAGAACAAGAATTATTGGAACTGGTCGTGAAGGCGGCCGATGAAAAGCGTGCAGAAGATATTGTGGCTTTGGACTTGCAAGGTCTGACTACGGTGACAGATTACTTTGTTATCGTCAGCTCGATGAACAGCCGTCAGCTGGATGCAGTAGCTGAAAATATCCGTGAGAAAGCTGCTGCGGCTGGTATTTCTGCTGGTCATATCGAAGGAGATGCAGCTGGTGGCTGGGTTCTCTTAGACTTGGGTGGCGTGGTTGTCCATGTCTTTTCTGAGGAAATGCGGGCGCATTACAATCTGGAAAAGTTGTGGCACGAAGCAACTGGTGTGGATGTTGCAGCCTTATTGGAAGAAAAAAACAAGTAATTTTTTGCCCTTAGGCAGAAAGCAGAATTTAGCTCAGTCAGCCTGCTGGCTGGGCTATTTTTGAAAGGAAAAGTATGGCAACTTATGAAACCTTCGCGTCGGTTTACGATGCGATTATGGATGATTCTTTGTATGAGAAGTGGACGGATTTCAGCCTGCGTCATTTTCCCAAGGATAAGAAAAAGCTGCTGGAGCTGGCTTGTGGAACGGGAATTCAGTCTATTTATTTTAAGCAGGCTGGTTTTGATGTGACGGGGTTGGACCTTAGTCAGGAAATGCTGGATTTGGCAGAGAAGCGCAGCAGAGAGGCCGGTTTGGACATTCCCTTTATTCAGGGCAATATGCTAGATTTGAGTGGCATCGGTCAGTTTGATTTGGTGACGTGCTATTCAGACTCGATTTGCTATATGGAGGACGAAGTCGATGTCAGTCAGGTCTTCACTCAAGTCTACCAGCATCTAAATGAAGGGGGCCGCTTTATCTTTGATGTGCACTCGATTTACCAGATTGACGAGGTTTTTCCAGACTATTCTTATCATGAAAATGCTGAAACCTTTGCTATGGTATGGGATTCCTATGCGGACGAACCGCCTCATTCTATCGTGCATGAGCTGACCTTCTTTGTCCAAGACGAGGATGGGCGCTTCACGCGCCATGATGAGGTTCATGAGGAGCGGACCTATGAGATTCTGACCTATGATATCTTGCTGGAGCAGGCTGGTTTTAAGAATGTCAAGGTTTACGCGGACTTTGAGGACAAGGAGCCAACTGACAAGAGCGCTCGCTGGTTCTTTGTGGCGGAGAAATGAGATGACAGTTACGGGTATTATCGCAGAGTTTAATCCTTTTCATAATGGGCACAAATATCTGCTGGAGCAGGCTTCTGGTCTGAAAATTATCGCTATGAGTGGCAATTTTGTTCAGCGAGGGGAGCCGGCTATCGTGGACAAGTGGACTCGGGCACAAATGGCTTTGGAAGCTGGAGCGGATTTGGTCCTTGAGCTACCTTTCTTGGTCAGCGTTCAGGCGGCGGACTTTTTCGCCAAGGGAGCCGTAGATATCTTGGAAAAGCTGGGCATTGATCATCTGACTTTTGGGACCGAGGAAGCGCTGGATTATGAGAGTATTTCCAAGGTCTATGGTGAAAAGGCAGAGCAGATGGAGGCTTATCTGGCTGGCTTGCCTGATTCCCTATCTTATCCTCAGAAGACTCAGACCATGTGGCAGGAGTTTGCAGGGCTCAATTTCTCTGGCTCTACCCCCAATCATATCCTGGGCTTGGCCTATGCCAAGGCTGTGGCGGGAAAGACTATAAAGCTGTGTCCGATTCAACGTCAGGGAGCTGGCTACCATTCCTTATCAGCTAATCAAGAATTCGCCTCCGCAACTGCCCTTCGCCATAATCTGGATCAGCCAGACTTTCTCAAAAAATTCACTCCAGCCTATCACTTGCTTGAAATGGCTCCCAAGGTGACCTGGTCGGATCTCTTTCCATACCTTCGTTACCAGATAATGACCTGTCCGGATTTGACGGACTTCTATCAGGTAAATCAGGAATTGGCCGTTAGGATTAGAGAGGCCTTGAAAAGTAGTGAGACCATAGAAGAGCTGGTCGAGCAGGTGGCGACCAAGCGCTATACCAAGGCTCGGGTTCGGCGTCTGCTGACCTATATCCTGGTCGGAGCTAGACAAGAAGAGCTTCCATCAGGTGTTCATATCTTAGGCTTTTCCGAGCAGGGGCGCCAGCATTTGTCCAGCCTTAAAGGTAAGGTCGAATTGGTCAGCCGTATTGGCAAGGAGCCGTGGGACAGTTTGACCCAGCAGGCTGATAAGGTCTATCAGCTAGGCAATCCCGCACTTAAGGAACAGAATTTTGGACGGGTTCCGATTATGAAAGATAAGTAAGGCTGAATGTTCAGCCTTTTTGCTTTGTTTGCGATGGTAAATAAAAAATGGTATAATAAACAAATAAACTTATTTTCACTAAGGAGCATGATTTGCTTTTTAGCGGTTTGACTGTAGGTATGAAAGCTAACATTTGGTTAATAAAACATTGCTATGCTGATTGAATGATTATCTTTCCTATCCATGTCTCAAAGGAGGAAGACTCATGAAAATTCAAAAGATTACCTTTATGGCACTTACTGCTTTACTGACGCTTAGTTTAGGTGCTTGTAGCTTGATTGGGCAGAAGAATTCTCAAAAGAATCAGGGTGGGACTGAGAATAGCTCCCGTGAGAGCCAAAAGAATACTTCTTCTGACGATATTGAAGAACTCTTGGAGAAAGCAGAAACTGCGAATGAAGATCTAACTTCAATGAAAATGAAGGTGAAATTATCTATCACTGTAGATGGTTCCAATAAAACTCAAACGATGAGCGGAGACCTTCTCTATGATAAAAGCACTGATGAGCTGGCCAAGGGGTATTTAGTAATAGATGGAAAAGAGAGCGGTCAGGAGAGTTATCAAGAAGCGATTATGCCAGGCGGACAGGATAAACTTTTGTATACTCGTTCTTCTAAAAATGGAACATGGTCTAAGCAAGAAATGGGAAGCGGAGCAGATTATTATGTTCAGCCTGATTATTTCAAACTCATGGATGGCTTTTATCAAATGGCTGATGATGTCACTGTAAAGGAAAGCGGTGATGAATATGTCTTTAAATTAAGCAGTAAAAATGCTGATTTGCTAGGGCTTTTTGGTGAAGAATTCAAACTAGAGCTGTCAGGTGTTACTCAGGCAGATATGGATAAGAAGTTAGAAGTACGCTTGGATAAAAAGACCTTATTCTTAAAAGACTTTAAGCTAGGTTTATCCTATAAAGGTGAAAAAGGTAGTATGGATGTTCAAACAGATACTCATTATTCTGACTGGAACACTATAGATGAAGATGAGATAAAAGCACCTCAGTAAAGCATTGACAGAATAGCTTCTAAACTATTAGCTGAGAAAGAAAGGAACAGCCATGCCTTTATTGTTTGCTTTTCGCTACCGTAGAGGACTCTATTTGACCATAGTCATCTTGGCATCTGTCTTTTTAGCCTTAAGTACTATTTTCGGAACTTTAGCTTACTTTATACTATTTTCTTTCGAAAAGGCCATGCCTGGAGCAGGAATAAGCTCGTTCAGTTTGCCTTTTATACTTGCTTTTTTCATGACTGTTGTAGTCGAAATCTTTGCAATAGTCCATGCGGGTCGCAAGCTGAGCAAAAAGTGCTTTGTTCTTGCAGGAACAGAATGGGGCTTGACCGTGCGAGGTGCTTTCTTGAAAGAGCATAGCTTTGCTTGGAATCGGCTGGAAAGCATCTTGTACCAGCCGGCTTGGGGCCGAACTTCTGATGGGCAGGCTTCTTTTCGACTGGGAGTCAGGTACTATCGGAGAGACTACTTATATGTCAAGCCTTATCATGGCAAGTCCGTCCGAGTAGATGTCACTTTTTTAGATGGCAGAATAGAGGATGTTTTTGACTGTTTAAGCAGGTGCAAACCGGACTTATCTATTGTGAAAAATGATCAGTGATATTTTTGATGGATTTCGGTAAAGGTCCGTTATGACAGACCTGCCGGTTTCGGGAAATAGAATGTACCGTCCAGTTGCTTTTTTAGCGACTGGATTTTTATGGAAGGAAAACAGAAATCAATTTTGTCTCGATTTTAGCCCAGTAGAAGTCGAAGAATGCAAGCTGAATCTTCTGGAAGCTATCATTTTTCTTAGTGATTTTTCTGATTCCCTGTGTTATAATAAGAAAGATTAAAAATGTAATTTATCAAAAGGAGAATCTCCAATGGGACGTAAATGGGCCAATATTGTGGCAAAGAAAACAGCCAAAGACGGCGCAAACTCAAAAGTATATGCTAAGTTTGGTGTGGAAATCTATGTAGCAGCTAAAAAAGGTGATCCAGATCCAGAGTCTAACACAGCTTTGAAATTCGTTATTGACCGAGCTAAGCAGGCTCAGGTGCCGAAGCATGTCATTGACAAGGCCATTGATAAGGCAAAAGGAAACACCGACGAAACCTTTACTGAAGGCCGCTATGAAGGATTTGGGCCAAACGGCTCTATGCTGATTGTTGATACTCTGACTTCAAATGTCAATCGGACTGCAGCCAATGTCCGTGCTGCTTTTGGTAAAAATGGCGGTAATATGGGAGCTAGCGGCTCTGTATCTTATCTTTTTGATAATAAAGGTGTAATTGTCTTTGCGGGTGACGACGCTGACAGCGTTTTTGAACAGCTGCTGGAAGCGGATGTGGATGTAGATGATGTTGAAGCCGAAGAAGGAAGCATCACTGTCTATACAGCGCCAACTGACCTTCACAAGGCCATCGTGGCTCTGCGTGAATCTGGCATTCAAGAATTCCAAGTAACCGAGCTGGAAATGATTCCTCAGTCTGAAGTAGAGTTGACTGGTGAAGACCTTGAAACCTTTGAAAAACTTTATAGCGTTTTAGAAGATGACGAAGATGTCCAAAAAATCTATACGAATGTAGATGGATTCTAAAGATACTTGACCTGTAGTTGGAGCTACAGGTTTTTCTGTAATGAGAAGTATCAAACTGTATTTACCAGTCAAGATAAGTATGGTAAAATAGAAAGGTCATATTATTAAGTTATTAAGGAGACAATGATGAAAAAAGTATTTCAATACGCGACCTTGCTTCTAGCAGGAATGAGCTTAACAGCCTGTGCCTTTCTTCCGACTTCAAATCAGGATATTCCAAGTAAGCAAAGTCAGGAGAAGAAGGACAAGAAAGCAGCCAGCAATGGGCAAGTAGAGGTCAAGATTAAGGAAGGCCAGTTTATTTTGCCAAGCAATGGGGCCGCTGATTCAAAATACTTGGCTTTGTCATTGGAAATTAAGAATAAAACGGATGAAAAAATCATGATTTCCTCTTCAGACATTGGCTTTTATGATTCAGAAGGTGAGAAAATCCAGCCTGTCGGAGTTTATGATGATGCAGAAAACTTTAAAATACTGAAATATGAAGATTTAGCTAAGGGAAAGACTCTTTCTGGTTATCTTGTATTTAAGGTTGAAAAGGATGAAAAATATGAACTGCACTATGAGAAGAAAACTTATGATGCTGATGAGAAAACAGAAGAAATCAAGCTAAATGTTGATCCTTCAAGTTATCCTGATCAAATCGAAGAGTCAAAGAAATTAGCTTCTGATTATCTGAATGCTGTTTTCTTAGGTGGAGACGCCAAAAGCAAAGACAAGGCAAAGTCATCCAAGGGCAAGGAAGATTTTGTCTTAGGCGGTAATTTGGAGCAAGATAAAAATGACTTTAGAGCAGCTTTTGCTGAAGACTTCAAACGTAAATTGCATGACTATCCCTTTACTGATAAGGAAGTCAATGCCTTTATCGATGCCTATGTGGAAAATAATGCAAAACGCTCCGAAATTTCTTATACAGTAGCCCAGTACATGCCGAATGAGATAGTGATCAAGATTAAACCGAGAACGGTCAGTCTAAGCAAAACCATCCTGAACTACAGTAAAGAGTTTTCTGATAAGCATCGTTCTGAGTATGCGAATCTTTCGGAATTCTATAAAGCACAAGATAAGAATTATGCTGATGACATGATGGCTGGATTGGACTCACGGCCGCTTCTTACACCAGAACGAGATTATCAGTTAAAATTTGTAAAGACAGGTGGCAAGTGGGTTTTGGAGCGTGATTTTTCTTATGAATCCATTGTCGTCTCCTTCGAAGGCGATATCTCATAATAGCAAATTAGAGAGCTAATGATTGATGATTGGCTCTCTATTTTTGTTTCCGCGTCCAGCTTTGTGCTATACTGGATGATAGATAAGTGTATTCGAGTAAAGGAGTCTGCCATGAAAAAATTTTATGATAAACTGATGCAAACGCGGCATTATCTTCATCAGCATCCAGAGCTGTCTGGGCAGGAATTTGAAACGACGGCTTTCCTAAAAAGCTATCTGGAAGATTTGGAGATTAGGATTTTAGAATCCGGTCTGAAAACCGGCCTAGTTGCCGAGGTTGGATCTGGCAAGCCGGTTATTGCCCTGAGGGCTGATATTGATGCTCTGCCCATTTTGGAGCGGACTGGTCTGCCTTACGCCAGTCAGAATTCAGGCGTCATGCACGCTTGCGGCCATGATTTTCACCAGACCAGCCTCTTGGGGGCGGCGGAGCTGCTCAAGGCTATGGAAGGAGATTTGAGAGGGACAGTTCGACTGATTTTCCAGCCGGCTGAGGAAACTTCTCAGGGAGCCAGTCAGGTTCTTGCGACTGGTCTGCTGGACGATGTGTCTGCTATTATCGGCTTTCACAATATGCCCCAGCTTAAGGCGGGGCAGCTGGCACTTAAAGCTGGAGCCATGATGGCTGGGGTTGAGAAGTTCAAGGTGGAGGTAGAAGGAGTCAGCAGCCATGCTGCTAGACCCGATTTGGGTGTTGATACAGTATTGACCTTAACCAGTATGATTCAAAATCTGCAGGCTCTAGTGGCCCGCATAGTGTCTCCTTTTGAAGCAGCTGTCTTGTCTGTAACTCATATAGAAGCGGGGGCAACTTGGAATGTATTGCCGCAGTCGGGCTTTTTTGAAGGAACGATTCGCAGTTTCAATCCGACCTTGCAGCAGCGTCTCAAGGAAGACTTTATCCGAATTGTAGAGAATACAGCGGAGAATTTTGGAGCTCAGGTCAGGATTTCTTGGGACCATACACCGCCAGTGACCTATAATGATCCAGAATTGGCTGAGCTGCTCTACGAGCACTCACGGAATCTAGCAGAGGTCCTGGCAGCCAGTCCATCCTCGGCTGGAGAAGATTTTGCCTTTTATCAGGAGAAGCTTCCAGGTGTCTTTGCCTTTATCGGCTCAAATGGGGCAGAAAATGCTCCTGACCTCCATCATGACAGCATGGTTATTGACGACGAAGCTTTCAAAGTTTCCGTTCCTTACTATGTTGAAAGTGCCCTCTTTCTCCTGCAGCACTACAGGCAGAAAGCTTAAATAATGACTGCCTCAAAGCTGATAAAGAAAAGCTATCACCTCCATAAAAAATATATAATGGTCAAGTTTCTCCTTATTTGATATGATAAAGAAAGACTTTTTAGGAGGAATTCGAAATATGAACCTGAAGAAAACCTTGAAATACTTCTCTCTGGCAGCCGTCAGTGTCTTGGCCATTGGTGCCCTAGTGGCCTGCTCATCATCAAGTGAGAAGAAAACAGAGAAAATAAAGGTAGAAGTCGGAACAGTAGGAACGACCAAACCATTTTCATACGAGGATAAAGATGGTAAACTGACTGGCTACGATATCGAAGTCCTTCGTGCTATCTTTAAGAACTCAGACAAGTATGAAGTCAATTTCAATAAGACCAAGTGGGCTTCTATTTTCTCAGGTCTGGACAGCGACCGCTACCAGATCGGTGCCAATAATATCAGCTATTCTGAAGAGCGTGCTGGCAAATATCTCTATGCTAGTCCATATGCGAAAAATCCAACAGTTTTAGTTGTCCGTAAGGGTGAGGGCATTAAATCGCTGGATGACATTGGCGGCAAGTCTACTGAGGTTGTTCAGGGGACTTCAACAGCTCAGCAACTAGAGGACTACAACAAGGAACATAGCGATAATCCGACAAAAATCAATTATACGGACGGAACCATTCAGCAAATCTTGGCTAATCTGAATGACGGCCGTACGGACTATAAAGTTTTTGAGCGCATAACTGTAGAGTCTATTATCAAAGACCAAGGCTTGAAAAATCTAGAAGTGATTGAACTTCCAAGCGACCAGCAGCCTTATGTCTATCCGATTATCGCAAACGGTCAGGAAGACTTGCAAAAATTTGTCAACAAGCGAATCAAAGAACTTTATGAGGACGGTACGCTTGAAAAACTATCACAGGAATTCTTTGGCGGCTCTTACCTGCCAGATGCAAAAGACATCAAGTAAGAAATCCCATCAAGTCCAGTCTGCAATTTGGCTGACTAGACTTTGATACAAGAAATACGATAAGGGCGGGGAAGCTTATTTCCCCAGCCCTTTATCTGCTGTTAATAGGAGTAACGCATGCCTTTCTCAACTGAGACTGAACAAATCAAGAAATTTGAAAACGACGAGGTAGCCCAGCACTATTTTGAAGTGCTGCGGACCTTGATCTCTAAAAAATCGATCTTTGCCCAGCAGGTTGGCCTTCAGGAAGTGGCTAACTATTTGGGAGAGATTTTTACAGCTGCAGGTGCCAAGGTCATGATTGACGACAGCTATACTGCTCCATTTATTTTGGCGGAGTTTCTTTCTTCAAATCCTGCTGCTAAGACCATTATTTTCTACAACCACTACGATACAGTGCCGGCAGACGATGACCAGCCATGGACAAATGATCCTTTTACACTGTCGGTTCATTACGGGGTTATGTATGGGCGAGGAGTGGATGATGACAAGGGGCACATTACTGCTCGTCTGACGGCTGTTCGCAAGTATATTCGAGAGCACGGTGATTTGCCAGTCAATATCATCTTTATGATGGAAGGGGCAGAAGAGTCCGCTTCGACAGACTTAGATAAATATCTGGCCAAGCATCGCAAACGCCTGCGAGGAGCGGATTTGCTGGTCTGGGAGCAAGGCAGCCGCAATAACCTGGGACAGCTGGAAATCTCGGGCGGTAACAAAGGGATTGTTACCTTTGACATGACGGTCAAAAGTGCAGATGTAGACATTCATTCCAGCTTCGGTGGCGTTATCAATTCCGCTTCCTGGTATTTGCTCAATGCTTTATCCAGCTTGCGCAGTCCAGATGGCCGCATCTTAGTTGAAGACATCTATGAGCAGGTTCAAGAGCCAAATGAACGGGAGATGACCCTAATTGAGAAATATGCCCTGCGGACTCCTGCAGAACTGAGTCAGGTATATGGTTTGAAATTGCCAGTTCTATTGGACGAGCGGAAGGAATTTCTCCGTCGCTTTTACTTTGAACCTTCGCTGAATATTGAAGGCTTCGGATCAGGCTATCAAGGCCAAGGGGTTAAAACCATTTTACCTTCAGATGCTCAGGCTAAGATGGAGGTTCGTCTGGTGCCAGGTCTGGAGCCACAAGATGTCTTAGACAAGATTGGTCAGCAGCTAGAAAAAAATGGCTATCCAGCGGTTAAGCTGACCTATACCTTAGGAGAGATGAGTTATCGCAGCGACATGAGTGCGCCTTCCATTCTCAATCTTATTGAGCTAGCTAAAGATTACTACCAAGAGGGCATTTCTGTTCTGCCGACTTCAGCTGGAACTGGTCCGATGCACACGGTCTATGAAGCCTTGGAGGTTCCTATGGCGGCTTTCGGACTTGGAAATGCCAACAGCCGAGACCATGGCGGAGATGAGAATGTGAAAATTGCTGATTATTATACGCATATTGAGCTCATTCAGGAGTTGATTGGCAGTTACAGTAAAGCTGACTAGCGGGAAAGGAAGTCTTATGCTATACTCTATAAGAAAAGACAAACTGAAGCAGGCTGGCTTCTTTTACCTCTTTTATTTCCTAGCCATGATCTTAGGCGTCTTGGTTGGGCTTCTATTTGACCGCTCAGGCAATATGTTTTACGCTCCAGCTTTTACAGCTTTCTTTGGCGGAGTTCTGTTCATCTTTTATACTGAGAAAATAAAGACCTTCGGTCTGATCAGCGGCTTAGGTTGTCTGCTAGGTCTCTTCTTTCTGCTTAGTCGACATGGTTTTGGAGCTTTTCTACCAGGTTTGATTAGCGGTGTTTTAGCGGATCTTATAGCTCGGTCAGGCGGTTATCAAAAGATTGTTAGAAGCTTGCTGGCTTTTATGGTTTTCAGCTTTAGCACAGCGGGTCCTATTTTCCTAATGTGGCTGGCGCCCAAGCAGTATGAAGCTAGTCTTCTTGCCAGAGGAAAGACTCAGGCTTACATCGAGCAAGTCATGCTTAAGCCAGAACCCAGCTTAGTCCTCTGGTTTGTAGCCAGCATTTTACTGGGCGCTTTACTAGGAGCCCTGTTAGGTAGGAAAATCCTTAAAGCGAGACATTCCAAGTCAGCTTCAGTCTAAATATCATTGAAAATATAACTAAGGAGAAAACATGAACAATTTACTCGTGCTCCAGTCGGACTTTGGTCTGGTAGATGGAGCTGTGTCAGCCATGATCGGAGTGGCGCTAGAAGAGTCGCCCACTCTGAAAATTCATCATCTGACTCATGATATCACCCCTTACAATATCTTTGAGGGAAGCTATCGTCTCTTTCAGACAGTTAATTACTGGCCAGCAGGAACGACCTTTGTGTCGGTAGTGGATCCGGGTGTGGGCTCCAAGCGTAAGAGTGTGGTAGCCAAGACTAAAAAGGGCCAGTACATCGTCACGCCTGACAATGGCACCCTGTCTTTTATCAAGAAGCATGTCGGCATTGAGGCTATTCGGGAAATTTCTGAGGTGGAAAATCGCCGCAAGAATACTGAGCATTCCTACACTTTCCACGGCCGTGATGTCTATGCCTATACGGGTGCTAAGCTGGCCAGCGGCCATATCAGCTTTGAAGAAGTTGGACCAGAGCTCAAGGTCGAAGACATTGTCGAAATTCAGGTAGTCGAAACTACGCTTACGGATAATTATGTCAGCGGAGCTATTGATATCCTGGATGTCCGCTTTGGCTCTCTTTGGACCTCTATCACCCGCGAGGAATTCTGCACCTTGAAACCAGAATTTGGCGACCGCTTCGAGGTTACCATCTACAACAATGACATGCTGGTTTATCAAAACCAAGTAACCTATGGCAAGTCCTTTGCGGATGTCCGCATCGGTCAGCCTATCCTCTATATCAACTCCCTCTATCGGGTTGGCTTAGCGATTAACCAAGGTTCCTTTGCTAAGGCCTATAATGTTGGCGTCGGTGCCCAATGGCATATTGAAATCAAGAGAATTGAAAATTAAGGAAGAAGAACATGAAAAATAATACAATCAGAAACGTAGTCGCAACAGGAATTGGAGCAGCCCTATTCGTGGTCATCGGAATGATCAATATTCCAACGCCTGTACCCAATACCAGCATCCAGCTCCAATACCCCCTGCAAGCTCTTTTTAGCGTCATCTTTGGTCCAATCGTCGGTTTCCTGATGGGCTTCATTGGCCACGCCATTAAAGACGCTATGAGCGGTGGAGGACTCTGGTGGTTCTGGATTGCCGGTAGCGGAGTCTTCGGTCTATTAGTTGGCTTCTTTAGAAAATTCTTCCAAGTGGAAGAAGGAAAATTTGAAGTCAAGGATATTATTCGCTTTAACTTGATTCAGTTTGGAGCAAATGCAATCGCTTGGCTAATCGGCCCAATTGGTGACGTGATTGTGTCTGGTGAACCGGTCAATAAGGTTATTGCTCAAAGTATTGTAGCAATTCTAGTGAATTCTGCGACAGTAGCAGTCATCGGAACTGTCTTGCTGACTGCCTATGCTCGCACCCGTACCCGCGCAGGAAGTCTCAAAAAAGATTGATTACATCAAAAATTGAAAGATTGGGAGAACTCCCAGTCTTTTTTTGTACAAAATAAAAAACATAATGTAAATTATATATTGCATAAATTAAAATATATTGTATAATAGACTTAGAAAGATGAAAGGAGCGATAGTATGAATAGGAAAATAAATCATCTGCTTATTCCTCTTGCTTGGCTAGTATTAGCTGTTGTGTTTATAATTCTAGGGATAATTCAGAAAAATCAAATGTTGCTTATTTTTAGTTTTGCTGATATTACTTTTGCTTGTGCTTTCTATGTTATATTCGGGCAAATGAAAGACGATAAGGACGATGGCCATGGCAAAAAATCTTAGACTAAAAATGGCACGAGCTGAGCATGATATGACCCAGGGGGATTTGGCAGATGCTATCGGAGTGACCCGCCAGACCATTGGCCTGATTGAGGCGGGTAAGTACAACCCCAGCCTCAGCTTATGCTTAGCGATTTGCAAATGTCTTAACAAGACACTAGATCAGTTGTTTTGGATTGAATAGAGAAAGGACTTGTCATGAAAATTAAACTTATCAAACGTCAGATCTTGGACGAGCGGGAAGAGCAGCTTGTCAACAAGGCCGGTATGGAGGCTTTTAGTCTTTTGTTGTATGGTGGTTTAGCCCTATATGCTGGTTCTGTAGCTATGAATACTGGCGCCATTCACTATCAGCCCTTCTTGGTGCTGATTGCCATTGCCTCTCTTTATTTCATATGTCGCGCTCAACATCTGGGAGCCAATTATTACAATAGTTTCAGTCTGACTATTTGGGGTATAGCAGCTTGGACGGGGTCTCTAACTCTTTTGATTGCCTGCCAGAATTTCCAACTGAATCATGCTATTTATCATAATAGTGTTTTTCACCCCATGTTTCTATTCGTTATTTTAATTACTTTTGTTATTCACTTTCCCTTTATGCTGCTGGTCAATATTTTCTTGGAGTATATAAACAAATGGCAGAAAAAGCGCTTTGAGAAGTATTTGGATCAATTGGAAGAAGAGCGATAACCTGTCCTTCTCATTTAAACTTTCCAGCTCTGCTATTTTTCAAACAAATTTTTTGCCCAGCTTTTCTTCTCGGGTTATAATAAATAGATGAATTAAAAAATTCAGAAAATTTTATAGAGAAAAGAGAGTTGAAATCTTATGGCAAAAGATATTCGCGTCCTACTTTACTACAAATATGTTCCGATTGAGAATGCTGAGAAATTTGCAGCTGATCATCTGGCCTTCTGTAAATCTATTGGTCTTAAAGGCCGTATCTTGGTAGCAGATGAGGGAATCAATGGAACGGTTTCTGGTGATTATGAAACCACTCAAAAATACATGGATTATGTGCATAGCCTTCCGGGCATGGAAGACCTTTGGTTCAAGATTGACGAAGAAAACGAACAAGCTTTCAAGAAAATGTTTGTTCGCTACAAGAAAGAAATTGTGCACTTGGGCTTGGAAGACAATGATTTTGATAATGACATCAACCCGCTGGAGACGACAGGAGCTTACTTGTCACCTAAGGAATTTAAGGAAGCTCTCTTGGACGAAGACACTGTTGTCTTAGACACTCGTAACGACTATGAGTACGATCTGGGTCACTTCCGTGGGGCAATTCGTCCAGACATCCGCAACTTCCGCGAATTGCCGCAATGGGTCCGTGATAACAAAGAGAAGTTCATGGACAAGCGCGTGGTTGTTTACTGTACCGGTGGTGTTCGCTGTGAGAAATTCTCAGGCTGGATGGTGCGTGAAGGCTACAAGGATGTCGGCCAGCTTCATGGCGGTATCGCGACTTACGGCAAGGATCCAGAAGTTCAAGGTGAGCTTTGGGACGGCAAGATGTATGTCTTTGATGAGCGTATCTCGGTTGATATCAACCATGTTGATCCAGTTGTGATTGGGAAAGACTGGTTTGACGGTACTCCTTGCGAGCGCTATGTCAACTGTGGCAATCCAGAGTGTAACCGCCGCATCCTGACCTCTGAAGAAAACGAAGACAAGTACCTCCGTGGCTGTTCGCATGAATGCCGTGTTCACCCTCGCAACCGCTATGTAGCTGAAAACGGCTTGAGCCATGCAGAAGTGATGGAACGTTTGGCTGCGATTGGAGAAAGCTTGGAAACACTAGTGGCTCAGTAATAAGGAGAGATTCTAATGGAAAAATTTTGCGTTTATGGTAAATTAATTGCCAAAGAAGGGAAGGCTCAGGAACTTGTTGCATATATGCAAGAAGTTGTCAAAGAAATGCAAAATCTTGATACTTGTTTCTGCTATATCTTAGGAGAGAAAGCAGACGAACCCAATAGCATCTATATTTACGAAGTTTGGGAGAGCGAGCAAGCTCATAATGATAGCCTTACTTTGGAAGTTTTTCAAAATCTCATTGCAAAAGCTAGACCCATTATTGCAGGCATGGAAAATTTGCATAAGCTGACTATTTTTGATGGTAAGGCAAGTTTCTAAATTCCTAAGAAAAACTAAAAACTTTAGACGATTCAAGCGTCTAAAGTTTTTTTATCATTTATCTACAGGTAAAAGTCTTGTTAAATAGGGATTTGGGAAAGCAGACTATTTCCTCATGTTCTTGGGATATCTCGCGGAGTATTACTTGCTTTCTGGTTTTCTTTCCGCGGTTTTGATTTTTTGTCCTTTCTTTTTGATGTGATATAATGAGTTTAAATAAATGGGAAAGGAGCAAGTCTATGTCTAAAACTATCATGGAAGAAGTGGCAGCCTATCTGCGTCAGCATGCAGATGAAGAGCTGAGTCTGACCGATTTGGCTCAGCATTTCCATTATAGTCCTTCCCATCTATCCAGAACTTTCAAGAAAAAGATGGGCTTTTCTATCAAGCAATATGTGGAAGCTCTTAAGATGGAAAAAGGGATTCAGGAGATTGTAGAAAGCCGGCAAAATGTGACCGAGACCTCTATGGAAGCTGGTTATGATAGTCTAGGCAGTTTTTCCAATACTTTTAAGCGGCATACTGGACTTTCGCCTAAAAAATATTATCAGGAATCAACCAAGGCTTATGATTTTATGGTCAAACAGCTGGATGAGAAGGGAGTTTTGTTGCATCAGGATCCCGACTGTAAAAGTGGCAATCACTTGACTGTGGCGCTATCTTATCCTGAGGGGTATAAACCACGCATTAGCTGTGTCGGGCTTTTTAAAACCCGCATACCCAAAGAAGAGCCAGTTATCGGAGTAGCATTGAGTCAGGAGAGACGGTTTACTTTTGAAAATGTACCCGATGGTCACTACTATCTTTTGGCCTGTGAATTGCTGGAGGATTTACGCCTAACTAAAAACTATGTCTTGAAGCATAACTTTCGCTGGGGCAGCGATGAGCCTCTCACTTTTTCAGGCGATAGCATCTATCAGGAGGAAATCATCATGCGCAGGCCCTTGCCCAGCGATCCACCTATTACAGTTAATCTTCCAGTTTTAATCATGCGTTCCCTAGCCAAACAAGCGCAATTGAGAATAAGAAAATTTTTATCCTAATTGATAAACTGATACTAGAGATTTATTCTCAGCTATAAAAAATTGGAGGAACAATAATGAAATTAGACGTGTTTTTAAGTTTTAATGGTCAGGCCGAAGAAGCTTTTCGTTTTTATGCGGACCTTTTTCAGACAGAGATAAAGGGACTTGCTAGAGCTAGTGAGATGATGGATCCAGCTGACCTTCCTGCAGAAAAACGGGATAAGGTTGCCTGGATTGCCTTAGATACGGAAAACTTAACCCTGAATGGTGAGGATGTAGGCATTTTTAACGACCTATCTATTACTAGCGATCACCAGCCTAATCAATGGTTGGTTCTGAGCCCAGACAGTAGAGAAGAAGCCGATGAGCTTTTTGCCAAGCTTGCTGAAGGTGGACAAATTCTCTATCCTTTAGAGGAACAAGCTTTCGCAGAGTTTTATGGCCGCTTGATTGACCGTTTTGGTATCGGCTGGGATGTGATGAAATGAGGTAGAAGGATGGCTTATAGTGAATCCTTAGCCCAGCAAGTCCGTGCCATTTTAGCTACTGAACTTCCTCCTCATGTTTTTGAAGAAGAGGTAGAAGAGAAGAAGATGTTTGGTGGTTTGGCTTTTATGGTCCGTGGTAAGATGACCGTTACTGTGAGTTCGAGAAGTCAAGAGCTTGTCATGGTACGCATCGGTAAGGAAATGGAAAAGCAGGTCCTGCCTAAAAATGGTGCCAGTGTGACGTTAATGAAGGGGAGGCTTTATCATGGCTATATTGATTTAGATGGCGAAGGACAAAAAGAACTGTCTTACTGGATTGGTCTAGCTTTGTCCTATAATCAGGAGCTGACGCAGCAGGATAAAAAGTAAGAAGTACTCAGAATGAGTTTTGCTTTCTTAGAAGTTTATTCATTACCTTTTTACGAAATTCAAATATATTCTTAGAATCTGTATTGATGAAGCTTTCAATCGGAAAGTATCTTCATGGATACAGGTTTTTTCGTCTTTTTCTTCCAAAAATGTTATACTAATACCAGAGTCTGTTTTGCGAATGGAGTTTATCCTAAAAGCCTTGGAAAAAAACGAGTTTGTACCAGTATTGAGTGTTGATTTTGCTTTTCCTCGCTTTCAGAAAGGCTTTTGTCGTTAGAAAGGAGCATGGTATGAGTATTTCTTTTTACATTCAGAACCGAAAGGGCTTGTTTAGCTATAAGGCCGTCGAGACACCCCTGTCTTTGGTTTCCTTGGTAGAAGGGCTGGAGGTTGTAGGACTCGAGGGCGACAAGGCTTATCAATCCTTGGATCAGGTCGGAACTTTTCTGGCTGTCTATTGGGAAGGGGCTGGACGAGGATTTGAAGTCTATTATCTGCCAGATCGAGAAACCTATCAGGTTCGTGTTTTGACACCATCGACTGTGGGTGATTGGAAAGGGGCTATCCTCTTCATGAGTCGTTTGGCTCAGAAGATGAAGCAGGATATTGTTGATGAATACGGCACCACCTACACTGCTGACGGGATTTTTAATATTGATTTTGAAGCGGATATTCTCTATGGCCTGAACGATGCGAGAGTTGCAGCTGCGCCTATGCATGTTTTTGAAGGTTATGCTCATGATTTGTATATGTCGCAGGAAAAGCTTCTGGAACTATTCAAAGCTGAAGATCCTGTGGAGGAGTTTGGCAGGCAGATGGCCGAGATGCAGCAGGTTCAGAGTCAATTTTCTACTCCGAAGTATTATAAGGATCAGAGCGGGAAATACCTAGGTTCTTATGTCTTGGCAGAAGGAGTGGATACAGTCCTTCCGACTCAGCCCATGCCCAAGGGCTACTTGGTTAAAGAGATGATTGAGAGCGGTGCTAGTCAAGATATGGAATGGCATCTTCATATCCTGATAGAGGATGCCAGCAGTCCGCAGGGCTATAAATATCTGACAACAAAGGATTTAAAAGCTTTTTTGGAAAAGATTCCAGACACTCACCGTACTTATCTGGATTCCAGTCAGATCCAGATTCAGCCACTCAATCGACTGGAACTGGAAGCTATTTTGGAACAGCTCCCTGATGGAGAACCGAAGTTTTAGCGCTAGGAAAATTTACTTTTTTAATCTTAACAGAGCTGCCAAAAGGCGGCTTTTTTAGGTCTGTCAGCAGTTCTCACAATTTTGTGACTCTTTTCTTTTTGATAAAATTATTGAAAATATCTTGAAAGTTTCAAAAAGAAGCTATAGAATAGAGGTCAGTTTTATAAAAAGGAGAACGAAATGAAAGAAAAACACATGCTAATTTTGGGCTGGGTGGCCACGTTTATGTCTGTTATGATGTATGTTTCCTATATCCCACAGATTATGAATAATCTAGCTGGCAATAAGGGTGACTTTATCCAGCCTTCAGTAGCTGCTCTAAACTGTACTCTCTGGGTCATTTATGGTCTATTTAAAGAGAAGCGGGATATTCCTTTGGCAGCGGCTAATATGCCGGGCATCGTATTTGGCTTGATTACTGCTGCAACAGCCCTTATGTAAGATGAGATTGGGATTTATGCCCAGTCTTTTTTGTTGGAAAATCATTGGACAAAGTATTCACCTCATTTGTAGCTATAGAGTCTGCCTATGGCTTTGGCTATGTAGAAAATATGCAGGCAGCGTTCAGCAGACCGTCTTTTTATGATACAATGGTAAGATGAAGTCAGCAGAGAACTGCTGGCTGTTTCATCAGGACGAAAGGGATAAGAGAGCGCGCCTATGATACTTGAAGAATTTGACAACAATCGCAAGGCCATCATCAATCCGGAAGATTTAAATGAATTTATAGAAGGCTTTCCGGAGACGGCTGTTTCCTGCTTTGCCAGAGAGACTTTTGTCCGGATGCTGGCGGATTTTGAGCATGAGCTGATTACGACGACCAGCATGGCTAATATTGAAATTCCTATCTATCGTATTTTCGCGGATGGACGGGAACTGGCTCTCTTTAATGCACCGGTTGGAGCTTCGGCCTGTGTGGCTATTCTGGAAGACTTGATTGCTTTTGGTATGAAGAAGCTGGTGCTTTTCGGTACTTGCGGTATCTTGGATGAGGAGATTAAGGAAACTTCCGTTATTATCCCGATAGCTGCCTTGCGTGATGAAGGTACTAGCTATCATTACCAGCCGGCTAGCCGTGAGCTGGAAGTTAATGTTGGCCTACAAGAGTTTTTGACGGCCTTTCTGGATGAGCGTGGGATTTCCCATAGCAAGGGCAAGGTCTGGACGACAGACGGCATTTACCGTGAGACACCAGCTAAACTCCGCCAGAGAAAGGCTGAGGGAGCGATCTGTGTGGATATGGAATGCTCAGCTGTAGCGGCTTTAGCAGCTTTTCGAGAGATAACCGTCTGCCAGTTCTTCTATGCAGCTGACCACTTATCTGAGGAAGCTTGGGATATGCGTAACCTAGCCAATCATGCAGACTTGGACGAAAAAGATAAGATTGCCAATCTAGCGATTCAGATCGCTCTGGCACTATAGAGAAATAAGATGAAAAAACCAATTATCCAATTTGAAGACTTTAGCTTTCAATATCAGGCCCAGTCTGAGCCGACCCTGAAGCAGATTAATCTGACTATTTACGAGGGAGAGAAGGTTCTGATTGTCGGTCCGTCTGGCTCTGGCAAGTCAACGCTGGGCCAGTGTCTCAATGGGATTATCCCCAATATTTATAAAGGAGAGGCCAGCGGTCAGCTCTTGATTAAGGGGCAGCCAGCCTTTGAATCCAGCATTTATGATAAGTCCAATCTAGTCAGCACGGTCTTGCAGGACACGGATGGACAGTTTATTGGGCTTAGCGTAGCAGAAGATCTGGCCTTTGCGCTGGAAAATGATGTGATGGAACTGTCGCTTATGCGCGAAAAAGTCAAAACCTGGTCAGAGAAGCTGGATTTATCGGAGCTTTTGCAGCATCGGCCCCAGGATCTATCAGGCGGTCAAAAGCAGCGCGTCAGTCTGGCTGGGGTTTTGATTGACGAGAGTCCTATTCTGCTTTTTGACGAGCCCTTGGCCAATCTGGATCCCAAGTCAGGGCAGGATACCATTGATTTGATTGACCAGCTTCATCGGGAGACGGCAACGACGACTCTGATTATCGAGCACCGCTTGGAAGATGTTCTTTACAGACCGATAGACAGACTAGTGCTTGTCAATGATGGGTGCATCCTCTTTGATGGGCATCCTGATGACCTGCTCAGAACCCAGCTGCTAGCTGAAAATGGCATTCGCGAGCCGCTCTACATTACGACCCTGCGCCAACTGGGTATTGATGTGGAAAAGACTGAAGGATTGTCCCGCTTGGATCAGTTGCAGCTGGCAGATGTGACCTTTGAGGGCAGGAATTGGTCTGACTCTGACAAAGGGCCTCAGGATCCCTTGCTGGAACTGGATCACGTTTCCTTTGCTTACCAGAGCGGCGGCAAGCCTATTCTGCAGGATATCAATCTGAAGATTTTCAAGGGTGAGCGGATAGCTATCGTTGGTAAAAATGGAGCTGGTAAGTCAACCCTGGCCAAGGCCCTCTGTCAGTTTATCGAGACTGTGGGGAGCTATAGCTGGAAAGGTCAGGACATCAAGGGAGACTCTATCAAGGAGCGAGCTGAGCGGATTGGCTATGTACTGCAGAATCCCAATCAGATGATTTCGGCAGCCATGATTTTTGATGAAGTGGCTCTAGGCTTGCGCTTGCGCGGACTGGCAGAAGCGGAAATCGAAGAGCGGGTCCATGCGGCTCTCAAGACCTGTGGCCTCTATGAATTCCGTAGTTGGCCGATTTCTGCCCTGTCTTTCGGCCAGAAGAAGCGGGTGACCATTGCGTCTATCTTGGTGCTGAATCCGGAGATTATCCTTTTGGATGAGCCTACAGCTGGTCAGGACCAGCGCCATTATACCGAAATGATGGACTTTCTAGACGAGCTCAATCAGCAGGGACATACGATTATCATGATTACGCACGATATGCAGCTGATGCTGGATTACTCAGATCGGGCAGTGGTTGTGGTGGATGGTCAGATTTTAGCTGATAAGGCGCCTGCCCAGGTACTGACAGATCAAGAGTTGATTGCGGCGGCCCATCTAAAGGAAACGTCAATCTTTGCTCTGGCTGAGAAGCTTGGTGCCGACCCTCTGGCTTTGACCGAGTTTTATATGCGAAAAAAGGAGGACAAGCATGCTTAATCAGCGAAAATTAATCGGCTACCATGCAGGCGAGACTTTTCTTCATGGTCTGTCCGGTGCCAGCAAGATGCTCTTCTTCGTTCTGGTATCAGTTGCAGCCATGATTAGCTATGATACTCGCTTTTTGTTGGGGCTAGCCCTGCTGTCCCTCTGCCTCTTTCGGTTGTCCCACATCCGCATTCGAGATATTTCATTTGTTTTGGTCTTTGCGGCATCCTTTGCTGCTCTTAACTTAGTGATGGTCTATCTTTTTGCCCCTCAGTATGGTGTTGATATCTACGGAGCCAAAGATGTCCTCTGGACTGGATGGGGAGCCTATAATCTAACAGCTCAAGAGCTGTTCTACCTCTTTAATCTCCTGCTCAAGTATGTTTCGACCATTCCTCTGGCAGTGATTTTCCTCATGACAACCCATCCCAGTCAGTTTGCCTCCAGCCTTCATCAGCTTGGTATTTCCTATAAAATTGCTTACGCGGTCAGTCTGACGCTCCGCTATATTCCAGATTTGCAGGAAGAATTTTTCCTCATCAGGATGTCTCAGGAAGCGCGCGGGCAGGAATTATCCAAGAAAGCCAAACTTACTCAGCGCGTAAAGGGAAATCTGCAGATTATCATCCCACTGATTTTCAGCTCGCTAGAGCGCATCAATACCATTGCTACAGCCATGGAGCTGCGCCGTTTCGGCAAGAATAAAAAACGGACCTGGTATACCTATCAGGCTCTAAGCAGACGAGATATGCTGGTGCTGACACTGGCAGTCGCCTTTCTATTGCTCTGTTTTGTACTCTTCGCTGTCAATCATGGCCGCTTTTATAATCCGTGGGGGTAGGAAAGGGGAATAAGAAAGTATGAAAATAAAAAGAATTAAAGACCAATATGTCCGACAGATTCAAGTTGTTTTGATTATTTATTTGGTTTGCTGTACTCTGCGGATTGCAGAATACATGATTTTGAGGACGGATCAGACATTTTGGGGAGAATCTTTTGTCCACAAACTCCTAGGGCTGGTACTCCTAGTTCCAGCTTTGCGTTTTTACGGCCTGAATTTCAAACAAATTGGCTTGGGGACAAAAAACTTGTTCCGTCGTGTTAGTCTAGGGCTAATCTGGGGGAGTTTATTTTTTGCTTTAGCTTATCTGGTAGAAATCGCTGTGTTGCTGAGTCAAGGAAATTTTCTGGGGCTTGATTTCTATGTGTCTGCTTATTCGGTCAATGGCAATATCGGCCAGCAGAGGGGCCTTCTTTTTCTATTGATCTGTCTGGCAGGCAATCTCATCAATGTCCTCATGGAAGAAGGAATCTTCCGTGGACTCTTTCAAAAAGTTTTTGAAAGAAAATACAGCTTTATAAAAGCAGCTCTTTTTTCCAGTCTCCTTTTTGGTTTCTGGCATATCATGGCACCCTTCAGAAGTTTGCTTGATGGGGAAATGAGCTTGACAGGCTTCTGGATTAATAGTTTGATCTTAGTTCTCACTAGTTTTCTGATTGGTCTTCAGTTTGCTCTTATGGCTAAGATGACGGGCAGTCTCTATATGGGCATGGCTGTTCATTTTATTAATAACACGGTAGTTAATCTCCTTCACGTCCTATCAAAAAACGGAACGGATCAGCTACTGAGTCTTCGAATCACCGTGGTTCAGACCTTGTCATTTTTAGTTCTCTTGATCTACTATCAAATAAGAAAGCGGTCGCGCCATTGAGTTCTTTATACCTCAGTTTTCTTTTCGACTTATCTCAACGAAGCATTTAAAAAGCAGGCAATCACTGAATTGCTTGCTTTTCTTCTTATAATGGTCTTTTATTTGGCATGCCGGCTTTGCGGGGGTATTTATTGGGTGTTTCTTTCTTCTTTTCTACCACTGTGATAAAGCGGGGGTCTCCGTTTGGCAGGGTGTAGCTGAGGTTGTCTTGGACCTTGCTAAAGAGTAAATTGAGGGCATTTTTTGCTTCTTCCAGTTCTTCTGGCGCATTGGAAGCCTTGAGCGCTAGGAGCTTCCCGCCAACTTTTAGATAGGGAATGGTCAGTTCAGATAGGACCTGCATCCGAGCAACTGCACGGGCAGTGACCAGGTCAAATTGAGCTCGAAAGGCCTTGTCCTGAGCAAAGTCTTCTGCGCGGCCGTGGTAGAAGTGAACCTTGTCTAGCTTCAGCTCCTCTGCCAGCAGTTTGAGGAAGTTGATTCGTTTGTTGAGCGAGTCAATGATAGTCACATCCAGCTGAGGGCAGATGATTTTCATAGGGAGGCTAGGAAAGCCAGCACCGGCTCCGATATCTAGCAGTTTAAGCTCTTGATTATCAATCAGGCCTTGCAAAACGGGCGCTATTGAATCATAGAAATGTTTGAGATAGACTTCATTTTTCTCGGTGATAGCTGTCAGATTGATTTTTTCATTCCATTCGACCAGAAGTTCAAAATAACGCTCAAACTGGTCTTTCTGGCGGTCGGTCAGCTCGATCCCCTGCTGGGCTAAGAGCTGGTAAAATTGTTGAGGTGTCATAGTTTCATCCTTGTTTGTCAGTATTCATCCTATTATATCACAAAAAGGAGACCCCGGCATTCTGCCAAAGGGCCTCTTTTCTTATATGCCAATCTGGTTTAACTCTACCAAGAGCAGCCGGCGACGCTCATCCTGATTAGCGGTTTGGTCAAAGAGAACTTCTTTTTTGATCTTGCCATCTAAAATGAGCAGGACCTTGTCGGCATAGGTAGCCACGCTGGCATCGTGGGTTACCAGAAGGATACTTGCGCCCTGCTGGTGGAAGTGCTGCATGAGCTCCATAGCCTGACGGCCAGCCTGAGAGTTGAGGGCTCCTGTCGGCTCGTCAGCAAAAATGATTCGAGGCTGGTTCATGAGAGCCCGGCAGATGCCGGATCGCTGGAGCTGGCCGCCCGATACCTGATGTATAGAGCGCTGAGCAATGTCCTTAATCCCAGTCAGAGCCATTAACTCCTTGGCTCGTTCATAGGCTGCCTTTCGCTCGCTGCCTTTCTTACCAATAATACTCGGTAGGCAGATATTGTCTAGGATATTGAGAGTTTTCAGGAAAGTTGCCTGCTGGAAGACAAAGCCAAAAGCCTCTCTGCGAAGGCGGTCTAAGTCTTTATCTTTCATGGCCAGCAAGTCCTGTCCCTCGTAAAGAATCTGTCCTTGGTCAGGTTTGTCAATGGTGGACAAAAGATTGAGAAGAGTGGATTTCCCGCAGCCAGACGGCCCCATGATGGCGATGAATTGGCCGCTTTCAATCTCCAGCGACAAATCACGGAGAATGGGCTCCTGATTTTCCTGATAGCTTTTGCTGAGGTTATGTGCTTCTAATAACATAGGCTTCTCCTCGGATGTAGAATAAATGCTCGGAAGCTATCTGCTTAAGGTCAATGTTCCTTGAGATAACGTCCAATTTCCAGCTTGTTCAGAGCTCGGAGACTGATGTGTGCTGCTGTGAGTCCGCTAAGAAGCAGAGTCAGCGGTGTCCATAGAAAAGTAAGGGACTTATTGATGATGAGCTGGAGTTTGCTGATACCGAAGCTGCTGAGCAGCAGACTGCAGACTTCTTGCCCCAGACTAAGGAGCAACAGGTCGGCTATTGCCAAAGCCAGCATCAAGATGAAGCAGACAGCGAGCAAGTAGTGGCTCCTGAGTTGTTCACTGCCAAATCCCAGCATCCGATAAAGTGCCAAGTCAGCTTGGTCCTTGGTGAAAATCATATAGATAAAGAGAGTCATTAGGATGAAGACAATGCCAAGCCCTGTCCAGAAGACACTGATCTGAATCAGGCGGAGCATGGCTAGAGTGTCATCAAAAGTCTGATGGAAAAAGTCTTCTACGTCGGTTAATTTATAATTGGAATAGTGTTTTTTCCATTCGTTGATTTTTTGAGCTTTGTTGCTAGCATCTTTAAGGCGGATGGTCGTCAGACTATTGAGCGTTTGCGTCTGTTTTGTCTTAAAAACCGCCTTGGCAGTCTTGCCGCCGTAGGTCAGGTCCGAGTAGATACCGACTATTTTTAGTTTTCGTGCTTGACCATCCACCGCTAAGGTCAGGCTGTCTCCTACTTTTAGCTTGAGCTCTTCTGCCTTAAGCTTGGAGAGGGCAATTTCATGCTCGTTTTTAGGATAGCGGCCTTGGCTGTATTTGACTGGAAATCCTGCATGGTTTCCCAGAGTTACCCGCAACTGCTGAGTCTGACCTTGCTGGTCTTGATAGGAGAAATTCTGGCTCTGGTACTGACTGATTTCGGCGATATCCTTGTCTGCCTGCAGTCCTTTCAGAAGCTGGGCAGCCTTGGTATCAATATCTTCAGTCTGAGAAATATCAACCAACACATCTGCCTGACCAGCTCCCAGATACTGGATGAAATTTTTGTCCATCACAGTACTGTAGAGACTGGCTGGCAGCAGGATAAGCAGGCTAATCAAACTGACAATGAACAAGATAGTCAAATAGAGTTTTTTATGACTGAGAATCGTTTTTAGAGCGAAATAGGGTCTGTCTAAGAAGGAGATAGTCGGTAAGCCCATTTTCGAAGTAGAACGAGTCTCGGTCAGACTGTTGGAAGAAGCTAATCTTAAAGCTTGGCCGGGCGTCATTTTCTTAAAAGAACTGAGAGGCCGGGCAGTCAGCCAGAAGACTAAGAGACAGAGCAGCAGAGCTACTAGCATTTCCAAAAGATAGCTATAGAAGGGCGTCGGGCTTTGACCCATAGACAGTGCCATCTGCTTTTTAAAAGGAGTACTCAGGAGAAAGGACAGTCCCCAGCCTACGATGGTTGCTAGAGCCAGACAGAAATAATACTTGGTCAGGTAGACCCTACTGATAAAGCTTTGGGGCAGCCCCATCACCTTCATAACGGCAATCTGCTGCAGTTCTTCTTGAATCTTGGTCAAGAGGGCAAAGCGCATGCAGAGAAAGGTGATGCCAATGATAGCAACAACCAGCAGCTCCATGACTAGGATGACTAGAGCATCATTGAAGCCGTTAATCATCTTGATGGTCGGATAGGTAATCATAGGCGGTCCATTGGACTCAAGCTCGGCATTTTTATATGCTTGCTCGATGGTAGAGATCTGACTAAGCTTATGTACTCGAAAGGCAATCAGGTTCTCGTTAGATGCAAATGCTTCTTTTTTTAGAGTCTGCAAATCAGTCTGTGAAATGAGGAAGCGCTTAGAGGAGACTAGACCAGCATTCATCTGGGCATCTCGAATAAAGCCCTGGACAGTCAGCTCTAGCTTGCCGACTCTTATTTTGTCGCCGATTTTGATTTTTCCGCTGTTGTAGTAGTAGAGGGGGATGAAAACTTGACCTGGTCGAGGCTGTGCTGGCTGGTTATTCTGATCCAGCAGAAAGTCAAAGTTTTGGTTCTGACTGGAAAAGCCATTATCTTGGGAACTGTCCTGAAGCGAGTCCTGTCCATTGATGCGGATGGCTGTTCCTTCCACATTGACAAAGTCTGTCACTTGCCAATCGGCAATTTCAGCATGCTGCTGGACAAAGTTTTTCAGGCGTTCTCGGTCAATGCTTCCGCTGTGCATTTGTAAGAGATGAGGGCTTTTGGCTGTCTCCACAAAGCGCTCAATTGAGCTAGTCAGACTGACGGTCAGGCGTGTAGCTGCAAAGCTCAGAGTCAGAGTCAAAAGCAGGAAAAGCCCAATGACTAGCATGCTGACTTTGTTTTCTTTTAAATCATTTTTTATCAAGCGTTGAAACATATTCCAGCTCCTTTACTGAACGTGCTCGGGAGAGCAGATAAGCGCCGATGCTGATAGAGATACCGGATAGGATAAAGAGCAGACCGTAGCCTCTGCCTCCGCCAACACCGATGATTTTTCCGACAGAATTGGCCAGCCAGCCAAAGTAAGTCAGCGAGGGTTTGAAAAGTGTATCCGCAACCCAACCCATGCCGGCATAAGCTAGCACATAGCCCAGCTGAGAAATAATGCCAATGGTTCCCCAGACCTTGCCTTGATCGGCTTTGTTAATATTGATGCGGACTAGATAGTCAATGGCTGTATTGGCGAAAGGCAGGGCTGCAAAGAGGAAAAAGCCAAAGCAGCAAATCCAGATGAAATTTTCCTTCATTCCCAGCCCAACCATGAAGAGTCCTAGTAGAAATAGTGAGAAGCAGAGCATACGATGGAAGTGTTTTTTGATAGCAACTATCCCCAGAACCAAGCCTCCTATCAGCATGCCACTGCTAGAGATGGTCATGACCAAGCCGGCTGTTTTGGCATCTGCGAAAGCTAGCACCAAGGGAGAAAGCAGGATTTGGACTGTTCCCAGAAAGAAGGAAAAGCCTGTTCCAGCTAAGACTAAAAACCAGATGCCTTTTTTTCCATAGACGATTTGAAAACCTTTAAGGAAATCAGCCCAGAACCGACTGTCACTGCTATAAACTTGTGAATGAATGGCCCGTCGGGCTAGCAAGGTGCAGGCTACTGTCACGAAAATGGTCGAAAAATCCAGCAACAGAATCGTGCTGATATGTCCACTCGCCAAAATCATTCCAGCCAAGGCTGGTGAAATCAGATAGCGGGCAATGCCATTAATCTGGGACAAACCAGTTGCTTTTGATAACTGATCTTCCGGCAGCAAGTCGGAAATCGTAGCTCGAAAGGCCGGATTGACCAAGGCTGAAAAGAGCGAACTAATGGCAGCTCCGATACAGATAAAAATCAAAGCAGGATTCTTCAGACTAAAGTAAATCCAGAGAACTCCTAAGCCTGACAGACCATCCCCCAGAGCCATCAGCAATCTTCGGTCATAGCGATCTGCCAGAATTCCAGCCAGAGGAGTAACCAAAAGACCGGGTAGAAAAGCACAAAGCGTAACAAAAGAAGAAACAGAAACCAAACCGGTCAGCTGGAAGACATAAACTCCTAAAGCGAAAGAAGTCATACCAGAGCCGATTTCCGAGATGAAGCTTCCTATCCAAATCAATAAAAAGAGTCTAAAGCCTGATTGTTTCATAGTTGCCTCCTAATCTTGTGATGTCAAGTAAGTGTAAATAGTAAATCTAGTAATTAGCTGTCTAGCTGCTTTGTGTCTGAATCAAAGATAGAAAGGAATTGAAGTAGCCTTGCCGGCTGTGAAAAATAGTTTCTAAAAGATAGAGAAAAGCCTGTAGTTTTTGCTGCTGTTTTTCTGGGGGGAGAGCCTGAAAACTGCTGCCAAAAGCTTGTAGTGAATAAGTAAGAATCATTTCCAGGCTTTCGTAGGGATAATCAGTCTTCATGTCTCCAGCAGCGATGCCGTCTTGGATGATGGGAAGTAAAATCTGAGGTGCCCGTTCAAGAAGAATTTGATTGGTCTTTTCGTGCAGGAGCGCATTTTGCGGCTGATTGAGATGCAGCAGCACTTCCTCTCCCTCTTGATGATTAAGATTCAGAGCAGCCATGCTGCCAACCAAGCGCTCTAGGACAGTTAGTTGACGATTATCAGCAAAGGCTTGGGAAGCTGTAAATGCTCTTTCAATGGTTCGCTCAATGATGGCATCCATTATCTCTTCCTTAGAAGAAAAGTAATAGTAGAGAGTACCGCGGGCAATTTGAGTCGCTTCTAAAATCTGGGAGATAGAGGTCTGGTCAAAGCCTTGCTCCATAAAAAGCTTCTGAGCTGTATCTAAGATAAAGTCTTTTTTATTGGCCATGGTTGCATCCTTTTTAGTAGTAAAATTTTATTCGACTGACAGTCGGTTTATTCTTTCCTTTATCATACATCTTTTCTAAATCCATGTCAAGAATAAAGACAGTTCCACTAATTTTTGATATAATAAGTCTAATCAAAATTGAAGGAGTATATCATGACTTTTATTATTGTTCTTATTATTGTCGCGGTTTTAGCGTTCTTTGTCGTTGGTGCGTACAATACCTTGGTTAAAAGCCGCATGCAGACTCAGGAAGCTTGGAGTCAGATCGATGTGCAGCTCAAGCGTCGTAATGACTTGATTCCTAACCTCTTGGAAACTGTCAAAGGCTATGGCAAGTATGAGCAGGCAACCTTGGAAAAGGTAACCCAACTGCGCAACCAGGTAGCTTCAGCTGCTTCACCAGCCGAAGCTATGCAAGCCAGCGACGCCCTTTCTCGTCAGATTTCTGGAATCTTTGCAGTAGCTGAAAGCTATCCAGATCTGAAAGCTAACACCAACTACCTGAAGTTGCAGGAAGAGCTGACCAATACTGAAAATAAAATTGCTTATTCTCGTCAGCTTTATAATTCAGTAACTAGCAACTACAATGTGAAGTTGGAAACATTCCCAAGCAATATTGTTGCAGGAATGTTTGGCTTTAAAGCTGCAGACTTCCTTAAAACACCAGAAGAAGAAAAGGCTGTACCAAAAGTTGACTTTGGCAGTACTGGACTAGGTGATTAAGATGCTATTTGATCAAATTGCCAGCAATAAAAGGAGGACATGGTTCCTCCTTATCGCTTTTTTCAGTCTCTTGGCTCTTGTTGGAGCAGCTATTGGCTATCTCTGGCTGCGGTCTGCTGTAGGTGGTGTCTTGCTAGCTTTGATTATCGGAGCAATTTATGCCGGAGTGATGATTTTTCAGTCTACAGAAGTGGTCATGGCTATGAACGGAGCTCGCGAGGTCTCTGAGCAGGAAGCACCCGAACTCTATCATATTGTTCAGGATATGGCTATGGTCGCTCAGATTCCTATGCCACGTGTCTATATCGTAGAGGATCCCTCTCCCAATGCTTTTGCGACCGGTTCTAAGCCGGAAAATGCGGCTGTCGCAGCAACGACAGGTATCTTGCAAATCATGAATCGTGAGGAGCTTGAGGGAGTGATTGGCCATGAAGTCAGTCATATTCGCAATTACGACATCCGAATTTCAACGATTGCTGTGGCTTTGGCCAGTGCTATTACCATGTTGTCTAGCCTGGCTGGCCGGATGATGTGGTTTGGTGGCGGACGGCGCAGTAGTAATGATCGAGATAACGATAGTGGTTTGGGAATTATTCTCCTTATCGTATCACTGATTGCTATCGTTTTAGCTCCTCTGGCAGCCACCTTGGTGCAGTTGGCCATTTCTCGTCAGCGGGAGTTTCTGGCTGATGCTTCCAGTGTAGAGCTGACCCGCAATCCGCAAGGGATGATTAATGCCCTACTCAAGCTGGATCGTAGTGAGCCTATGGAACATCATGTCGATGATGCAAGCGCAGCTCTCTATATCAGCGACCCTAAGAAAGAAGGCGGACTGAAGAAACTCTTCTATACGCACCCACCCATCTCAGAGCGGGTGGAGCGATTGAGACATATGTAAAAACTGGGAGAAATCTCAGTTTTTTTTATTGTTTATGCTATAATGATAGATGAATAATATGGTAAGTAGGAAATGTAATGAAAAAACTAAAAGCCTCTAAAGATTTATTTGCAATTTTTTATATTGTTAATTGGATTCTGTCTATAATAATAGCCCCTTTGGGTGGCTATGCAGTTATAGTTCTAATGCTATCTGCTGTAGAGTTTCTGAATTCAGGCAAGACAAGCATATTAATGCAGTTTATGATGTTTAGTATGATTTTTAAGTTTGTTGTTCTGATCTATCTGTTTATTTATCTGATTTTGAGCTTTCGTTCGCTGATTCAGAGTATAAAGACAAGCAAGGATTCGCTTTATCTGGCTCCAATCAGTTTAATTCTGACTCTCTTACTTCAGCTATTTCCATTCATCTCTGCTTTGAAAGATACGCGAACCATAGAACCTTATCGCTGGTTGATTGAGGTTGTGCCACTATGCTCGATTTTGCCTTTCCTCAGCTATCTTTACGGTCGGTATGGACTCAAAGGACAAAGAAAGAAGGCACTGCTCTGGGCAGGGCATGTGGTTAATGGGGTGCTAACTTTGCTCATGATTGTAGCTTTTTTTCAGCCTATCATTCCCCAACTAACACGAACCAGCCGAGTTCTCAGCAGCTTGGAGCAGGAGTACAAAAAGCGAGGTGTGGATGCTAAGGTAGAGACTGTACCAAGTGGATACGGGGAAGAAGATTCGAATAATCCAGACTTTAATGATATATACCCAATCGGGAAATTTAAAGTAACTATTGGCAAGCATTCTTTCTATGAAGAAGTTCGAGTCAATAAGGCGGGAGGCATTGAAGAAGCTGCGTTTATTGATCCGAAAACAACACCTTCTCCCATCCTGCGAGTTATTCTCCAAAAGGAAAATAGTCAAGAAAATCTAATCAAAACGAAAGAAAATGTAGAAAAAAGTCTAGATAATATAGATGAGAGTGTTAATATCATTCCTCATTATGGGAATACAGAGGTTTCTGTAGAGTACATAACTAATCCTAAGCGCTTAAAACCCAAGAGCTTTGAGGAAAAAGATTTCAAGTTAAATTCTCTCTTTGATCTTACTGATGAGAAATTGCTAGAAAAAGAAGATGTTTGGATCAGTATTAGAATTGAGCTGAATCTGAAGCAAAGGCTCTTTGCTTCAGATTCAGGAGAAAAATTCTTGCATGATATGGACTATTCCCTCTTTCAGACAGGAAACTATGTCTTTGAGATAGAGGAGACAGACAAGGATAATGTTACTAGCAAAAAGCAATTTTTTGCTAAAATTAAGGACGGAAAGTTAGTCCAGTTAAACAAGAACGACAGCGACCAAGACTTGACTGAAGGGTCAGTATCGTTGCTAGAATACTCTTATCGTGGTAGTATAGGCTATTCCGTAGACGAAGGGTATGACCACATGGTTGATTGGCCTGATTGATACGGAATGGAATAAAAGAGGGGGGATTTTATGATTCTATTCCCTCTTTTTTTAGTCAAATCTATTTTAGTTCATTAGGCAGATTCATTTTACCTCCTTTCATTCATGTCTAAAAAATATTCGTTTAGATTTTGTTACAGTTTCATTTCAGTTGTCTATAAAACTTAGATTATCCAAGTTTATTTTTGTATAAGTAAGGAGGCTAGATTTAAAAAAGCCAGTGTTTTCAAGTTGTCAGGTTGAACCCTCCTGACTTTCTTATAAAATTAGCATTTTCTTAAAAACCATAAAATTTTCAGAAAAAGTCACTATATTGAGTTATTTTATTGTTCAAGTTAATCTATTTGTATCATTTAGAAATACAAAGTAGTTTTTTTGTAACAAAACAGAAATATATTACTAGTATATTAAATTTAGTAAAAAATTTTATTGCATATATGAAACCGGGGGTTCGGTATGTTGAAAACATTTGGAAAAATTTTCAAAGTCATTAGAGAATCAAAAAACATGTCTCTTAAAGAAGCGGCAGCCGGAGATATTTCAGTGGCTCAATTGTCCCGTTTTGAGCGGGGAGTCAGCGGTATCACGCTTGATTCTTTCTATTGCTGCTTGAAGAATATGGCTGTTTCTCTAGACGAGTTCCAGTATGTTTACCATAATTACATTGAGGCAGATGATGCGCTTTTCTCAAAAAAAGTAGCTGATGCTTATCAGGAAAACAATGTCGTCAAGCTCCAAAGTATTTTGGCTAGTTCAGAAGCTTTGGCTGAAAAGTTCCCTGAGAAGAAGAACTATAGGCTCAATACAATTGTTGTTAGAGCAGTATTGTCTTCCTGCAGTCCAGATTTTCAGATTAGCAAGAAAGATACAGAATTGCTGACTGACTATCTCTTTTCCGTCGAGGAGTGGGGACGTTATGAACTCTGGCTCTTTACTAATAGTGTAGATTTACTGACCTTGGAAACACTGGAAACCTTTGCTAGTGAGATGATTAATCGCACCCAGTTTTATAATGACCTACCAGAGAACCGCCGGCGTATTATTAAGATGCTACTTAATGTTATCAGCGTCTGCATAGAGGGAAATCATTTGCAGGTTGCTATGAGATTCCTCAATTATCTTGATCATTCTAAAATCCCTGAGACAGATCTCTATGAACGGATGCTGATTAAGTATCATAGGGCCCTTTATTCCTACAAGGTTGGGAATAGCCATGCTCTAAGCGATATTGAGCAATGCTTATCTTTTTTGGAATTCTTAGATTCCTTCGGTGTTGCTCAGAAGCTCAAAGCTCAGTTTGAAAGAATTTGCCGTTCTCAGTTGCAGATGTGCAAATAAAATAGACTCATTTCTAAAAATATACTAGAATAAGAGTATAACTTTATACCAAATTCAGAAGGAGGTTTTATGATGGAGAAAAAAATTCATTATAAGATGCATAAAGTTAAGAAGAACTGGGTAGCCATCGGTGTGACTACCTTAGCACTTATCGTAGCACCAAAAGTACTTGGTCTCGAAGCAGGTCTTGTCCATGCCGATGATGTTAAGCAGGTGGCAGTTCAAGAACCAGCTGCAGCTCAGGATATCAGTTCAGGGCAGCCAGTTCAAGTACAAGCCAACTCAGCTTCTCCACTGGAAGCAGAAAAAGCAACTTCTGCAGACAAGGAGACTGATGCTGCTGTAGCTAGTGAAAAGACTGCTGAGACTGCAGCAAATACAGAGGCAGCTGCTAAAACTGATGCTCAAGAGCCAGCTAAGCCGGTAGTAGCAGAAGCAGTAGCTACAGAAAAGGCAGCCGTTGCTGAAGAAGCAAAAGCAGCTAACGCAGCATCAGAAACTGCTAAAATGGAAGCAATTGCTCAGGATAGACAAGCAAGTCCAGCAACTGCTGACAAACAAGCAAAGAAGACTGTTACAGACAAGATTATTGCAAATCCAAAAGTTGCAAAGAAAGATCGCTTGCCAGAACCGGCTCAAAGACAGGGAGCGATAGCTGAAAGAATGCGTGCTGCTCAAGCTCAAGCGGCGCCGGTTAATACTGAGCATGATGATGATGTGCTAGCTCACATCAAGACTATTGATGGCAAGAAATACTATGTTCAGGACGACGGCACAGTTAAAAAGAATTTTGCAGTTGAACTCAATGGAAAAATTCTTTATTTCGATGCAGAGACCGGAGCTTTGGTTGATTCAGCTGAGTATCAATTCCAGCAAGGTACTAGCAGCCTCAACAATGAATTTACCAGAATGAATGCCTTCCATGGTACAACGGACAAGGACATCGAAACAGTAGATGGCTATTTGACAGCAGATAGCTGGTATCGTCCAAAAGCTATCCTCAAGGATGGAAAAACATGGACAGCATCAACAGAAACAGACCTACGTCCCCTTTTAATGGCTTGGTGGCCTGATAAGCAAACTCAGATTAGCTATCTCAACTATATGAACCAGCAAGGTTTGGGAGCAGGAGCTTTTGAAAACAAAGTGGAACAAGCTATCCTGACAGGTGCTTCTCAGCAGGTTCAGCGCAAAATTGAAGAAAGAATCGGTAAAGAAGGCGATACTAAATGGCTGAGAACGCTGATGGGCGCATTTGTCAAAACTCAGCCAAACTGGAACATCAAGACCGAGTCTGAAACAACCGGTACTAATAAGGACCACTTGCAAGGTGGAGCTCTTCTTTACACCAATAGTGAGAAGACTTCTCATGCTAATTCTAAGTACCGCATCTTGAACCGCACACCAACCAACCAAACTGGTACACCTAAGTACTTCATTGACAAGTCAAATGGTGGTTATGAGTTCCTGCTAGCTAACGACTTTGACAACTCTAATCCAGCTGTTCAGGCTGAGCAACTCAACTGGCTGCACTTTATGATGAACTTTGGTAGCATCGTAGCCAATGATCCGACTGCTAACTTTGACGGAGTCCGTGTCGATGCGGTAGACAACGTCAATGCAGACTTGCTCCAAATTGCCTCTGACTACTTCAAGTCACGCTACAAGGTCGGAGAAAGTGAAGAGCAGGCTATTAAGCATCTGTCTATCTTGGAAGCTTGGTCTGACAACGACCCTGACTACAACAAGGACACCAAGGGTGCACAATTACCGATTGATAATAAGCTTCGTCTGTCCTTGCTTTATTCGTTCATGCGCAAGCTTTCTGTCCGTAGCGGAGTAGAGCCAACGATTACTAATAGTCTGAATGACCGTTCTACTGAAAAGAAAAATGGCGAACGGATGGCCAACTATATCTTTGTTCGAGCTCATGACAGTGAAGTGCAAACCGTTATTGCTGACATAATTCGGGAAAATATCAATCCAAATACTGATGGTTTGACCTTTACCATGGATGAGCTCAAGCAAGCCTTCAAGATCTACAACGAAGATATGCGCAAGGCAGACAAGAAGTATACGCAGTTCAATATTCCAACTGCTCATGCTCTCATGCTCTCCAACAAGGACTCCATCACTCGGGTCTACTATGGTGATCTCTACACAGATGACGGTCAATACATGGAGAAAAAATCACCTTACCACGACGCTATCGATGCACTTTTGCGTGCTCGGATTAAGTATGTAGCTGGCGGTCAGGATATGAAAGTCACTTATATGGGTGTCCCTCGTGAGGCTGATAAATGGTCTTACAATGGTATTTTGACTTCTGTTCGTTACGGTACTGGTGCCAATGAAGCAACGGATGAAGGAACAGCAGAAACTCGTACCCAAGGGATGGCTGTCATTGCTTCTAATAACCCGAACCTCAAGCTGAACGAATGGGATAAACTGCAAGTCAATATGGGAGCAGCCCATAAGAATCAATACTACCGTCCTGTGCTCTTGACGACCAAAGATGGTATTTCCCGCTATCTAACTGACGAAGAAGTACCGCAATCGCTCTGGAAGAAGACAGATGCAAATGGTATTTTGACCTTTGATATGAATGATATCGCAGGCTACAGCAATGTCCAAGTTTCTGGTTATCTGGCTGTTTGGGTACCAGTTGGTGCTAAGGCAGATCAGGATGCTCGTGTAACAGCCAGCAAGAAGAAAAATGCCAGCGGTCAGGTTTATGAGTCTAGCGCAGCCCTTGATTCTCAGCTCATTTACGAAGGCTTCTCTAACTTCCAAGATTTTGCAACTCGCGATGACCAGTATACCAATAAAGTCATTGCTAAAAATGTCAACCTCTTCAAGGAATGGGGAGTAACGTCATTTGAACTGCCACCGCAGTACGTATCTAGCCAGGACGGGACTTTCCTAGATTCTATCATCCAGAATGGTTATGCCTTTGAAGACCGCTATGATATGGCAATGAGTAAGAACAATAAATATGGTTCTTTAAATGACCTGCTCAATGCTCTCCGTGCTCTTCATAGTGTCAATATCCAAGCCATTGCGGACTGGGTGCCAGACCAAATCTACAACCTGCCAGGCAAAGAAGTAGTAACGGCAACTCGTGTCAACAACTATGGAACCTACCGTGAAGGCGCAGAAATCAAGGAAAAACTTTACGTTGCCAATACTAGAACGAATGGTACAGACTATCAAGGCAAGTATGGTGGAGCCTTCTTGGATGAACTCAAAGCTAAATACCCAGAAATCTTTGAACGAGTACAGATTTCCAACGGCCAAAAGATGACGACTGATGAGAAGATTACCAAGTGGTCTGCAAAACACTTCAACGGTACCAATATCTTGGGTCGCGGGGCTTACTATGTTCTTAAAGATTGGGCTAGCAACGAATACCTCAACAACAAGAATGGTGAGATGGTACTGCCTAAGCAACTGGTCAATAAGAAAGCTTCTACTGGATTTGTCAAAGATACTACTGGATTCAAGTACTATTCAACTAGTGGATATGAGGCTAAGAATTCCTTTATCCAAGATGAAAATGGAAATTGGTATTACTTCGATAAACGAGGTTATCTAGCAACAGGTGCTCAAGAAATTGATGGCAAGCAAGTTTATTTCCTCAAGAATGGTATTCAGCTGCGAGACTCTCTCCGTGAAGATGAAAACGGCAATCAGTACTACTATGATAAGACTGGTGCCCAAGTTCTCAACCGTTACTACACTACTGATGGCCAAAACTGGCGTTACTTTGATGCCAAGGGTGTCATGGCTAGAGGTCTGGTAACCATGGGCGGCAATCAGCAATTCTTCGACCAAAACGGCTACCAAGTCAAGGGCAAGATTGCGCGTGCCAAGGATGGTAAACTTCGTTACTTTGATAAGGATTCAGGTAACGCTGGTGCTAACCGCTTTGCCCAAGGTGATAATCCAAGTGACTGGTACTATTTCGGAGCAGATGGTGTTGCAGTAACAGGTCTTCAAAAACTTGGCCAGCAAACACTTTACTTCGACCAAGATGGCAAGCAAGTCAAGGGTCAAGTCGTGACACTTGCAGACAAGAGTATCCGTTACTTTGATGCCAACTCAGGAGAAATGGCAGTCGGCAAGTTTGCAGAAGGATCTAAGAATGAATGGTATTACTTCGATCAGACTGGTAAAGCAGTGACAGGTCTTCAGAAGATTGGCCAACAAACACTTTACTTTGACCAAGATGGCAAGCAAGTCAAAGGTAAAGTAGTAACTCTGGCTGATAAATCTATCCGTTACTTCGATGCTAATTCAGGAGAAATGGCAGTCGGCAAGTTTGCAGAAGGTGCCAAGAATGAATGGTATTACTTCGATCAAACTGGTAAAGCAGTAACAGGTCTTCAGAAGATTGGCCAACAAACACTTTACTTTGACCAAGATGGCAAGCAAGTCAAAGGTAAAGTAGTAACTCTGGCTGATAAATCTATCCGTTACTTCGATGCTAATTCAGGAGAAATGGCAGCTAATAAGTTTGTTGAAGGTGCCAAGAACGAATGGTATTACTTCGATCAGACTGGTAAAGCAGTGACTGGTTTGCAGCAGATTGGTCAACAAACCCTTTACTTCGACCAAAATGGCAAGCAAGTCAAAGGTAAGATTGTCTATGTCAATGGTGCTAACCGTTACTTTGATGCCAATTCAGGTGAAATGGCGCGCAATAAATGGATTCAGCTGGAAGATGGAAGCTGGATGTACTTTGACCGCAATGGTAGAGGCAGACGCTTCGGCTGGAACTAATAGTAATAGAGTAGGCTAAATGAAACTTAATCTTTAGCTTTCTAATACACAAAAACGATAACTTCTTATTTGGAAGTTATCGTTTTTTGCTGTCTTCTGGGAGAATAAATTTAGAAACAAGAGTGAAGATATCATCTTTCATTAACATCTTTCTTTTTTTCAATAGATAGTAGCAGAGCAATCACACCGATAAAACTGAAGATGAGCCAGCTAGCGTTCATATTCCAGAGGGCTAGGCTGCTGAAGAGCATAGTACCAAAGGGAACAGAGAAAGAAAAGAGCAGACTCAGAAAGCTGGAAGTCTGAGCGAGAACATCAGAAGGCAATTTGCTCAGCAAGAGAGTATTGATTTTGGGATTGATCTTGCCGGAGATATAAGCTAGTAAAAATCCAAAAGCAATGCCGACGAAAACAGGCAGATGCAAGAAATTGCTGACAGCAAGCAGAATCATTGTGAGAGCAGCCCAGAGGGTTAGTTGATTTAGAGAGAGACGGCTAAAGTAATCGTTGGGCGTCAGGCTGGCTGCAATCATGGCTAGGACAAGAGTGGTCTGAAGAACCAAGAGAGACTGACTAAAGGACAGCTGGAAGATGGGATTGTCCAGCAAGTAGAGATTATAAAGAGCTATAAGAGAACCTGCCATAGCGTTGACGATCAGGATTTGAGCCAGCAGTTTGAGAAAATTGTTAGAACCTTCCTGCTCAAAGATCAGTTTGGACGATGTGTACATTTTCTTCAATTCTTCCTTCATAGGAGCTTTTTTCTCAGAAATTGCCACTGGGTCATGGGTCAATCTGCGACGGACTAGGTAGAGGATGGTGGAGGATAGGAGAAAGGTTAAAGCATTGACCAAAGCCACTAGAAAAAAGTCTTGCTGGCTGACGGTTAAGAGCCAAACTCCCAAAGCTTGTCCGGCCAGGCTGCAGAGAAAGCTGATAAGCTGGGTAAAAGAGAAGGCTTCCATAAGGTCTTTCTCTGGAACATTCTTTTTTAAAATCGGCATTTGCAGGCCGCTGCGATAGTCGCTGATGATATCTGAAAGAATATTCATCAAGCAGACGGCAGAAAAGGCTAGATAAGAGCTGGAGCGAGTCATGAAGGCGACAAGGACAAAGAGCAGGGCTTGAAGATAACCAAAATGAATCAGCCAACGAGCTTTATGGATAGTCTTGTCAGCTTTGATACCAGCAAAGATAGTAAAAAATGTCGGAACCAGGACGATAAAATTAGCCACAGCAATAGCAAACTTTGGATTGGGCATGCTGGAAGCAAATACCACAAAAACAATATTGAAAATAGAAGCTCCCAAGGTATTGAAGATTCGGGAAAGACTGAGTGAGGCATAGACCCCATTTTTAAAAAATAATTTCATCATAGACTCCTTTTCTAAACTGCAAGATTGTATAAAAGTTGATTGGGCACATCTGTAATCTAGCTTTTTTTCTCTTTCTGATGACCATTATAGACCGTTTAAAGCCAAAAACAAGGGCTTTTCGGCAACTGGTCAGCTCTCATAAGTAAGTGGTAAAATTCTGAAAGCGACTTGCGCTAGCTCTTTCTGCTTTTAGTATAAAAGAAAAAATCCTAGTAGCAAAAAAACGTTGCATATATTAAACGGATTTTTGAGCAAAATTGTTAAAATGAGTAAGTTGGAGCGTATTTTGCATCAAAAAAACTCCACTTCCCAACTCAACATCGCTGAGTTTAAAAGTGGAGATTTGCATTATTTACTATATTTTTGAAAAGCAGTATCAAGGGCTTCTTGATAGTAGTCAGCGCTATGCTGACAGTTCAAGATTCGGAAAATGTCGACCGCTTGCTTCATTTGAGTGAGTCCCTCTTCTGTTTGCCCTTTCAAACAGTTCAACTCTCCCTGAGCAAAGAGATAGACAATTCGGAAGTAAGTCTCATTTTCTTCGTAAAAGTGTCGCTCAATGACTTGTTGGAAATAGTCTGCCTGGGTGATGTTTTCCTGACTGATGGCCAGAAGATAGCCATTAAGAAAAGTAGTGTGCAGGGTGTTGCGATTGTTGGCAAACAAGGCTGCGAAATCCTTTCTTGAGAGGATTTCTTTGGTGTATTGGGAAAACAAATCTAGAGATAAAACCGGAGTGCAGACAGAGAAGAGATTGAGCTCGTAGCGCCCCCAAATATCAACTGAAAAGAGGTAATCATGCAGGAAATCAAGCTCTTCTGGTCGGGCCTTTTCAGACTCTTTGAGGGCACAGAGATAGGCCTTTACAATCAGGCGCTCAACCCAATCGCTAGCGCTCTTACTTTTTCGCGTGATTTTTTCTTTTTCCAGATAAAGTTCCTCTAAGAGGTCAAGCTGATTGGCTTGAAGCAGGTCTTGAATGTGGCTTAAGAGTTCCTTGTGAGAATGATGATCCTGGATGCTAGCTGCAAGGGTAAATTCTTCTATTTCCGTGTGGATGGCGCTGAGAGCGCTAAAAAGTTTCTGTGCCGACAGTTCGCTCTGCCCATTTTCAAAGCGAGAGAGCATAGATTTTGAAAATTCTCCGCCAGTTGCCTCGGATAAAGAGATGTGCCTAGCCTCTCGAAAAAATCTAAAAACCTGTCCTAGATGTTCCATTGTCTTCCCTCCTTGAAATTTATTATAACAAAATAATTTTCAATAACAGAGGAGCGCCCAAACATGATATAATAAAAGAAAAAAACAAAGAGGAACTTATGTTGCATATTCAAGAAATTCGAAAGAATCCAGATGGACTTGCCTTTGAGAAAAAGCTGGACTTGGCAGAGGAGTTAAAAGAACGCAATCCTGAGATTTTAGATGTTCAGGATATTGTAGCTAAAGGAAAGGTTCAATATGAAGACGGCCTCTATTTTCTGGATTATGACCTGTCTTATACCATTACTCTGACGTCCAGTCGCACTATGAAGCCGGTGGAGCTCAAGGAGTCTTATCTAGTCAACGAAATTTTCATGGAAGAAGGACAGGCCGCATCGCAGGATATGATTGATCAGGACTTGGTGCTTCCGATTGAAAATGGCGAGATTAATGTATCCGAGAGTGTAGCTGATAATATCCTGATGAATATCCCGCTGAAAATCCTAACAGCTGAGGAAGAAGCCGGTCAAGGCTTTCTGTCTGGTCAGGACTGGCAGGTTATGACGGAAGATGAATTCGCCGCTGCCCAAGAAGCTCAAAAAGAGAAGAACAATCCTTTCGCCGGTTTGCAAGGACTGTTTGATGAATAATTCTTGTAAAATTTTGAAATCGACAAAAAATAAAAGAAAAGACAAATTGCTATGACTTACACCCCAAAAGTTAGACAGAAAATCTAACGATTGGGGTGTTTTTAATCTGAAATTAAGTTATACAAATAAACTAGGTATATAACCTAAAAGGAATGACGTTTTTCGGGTTCAAATATAGCTGGCTCAAATCTTTAATATTATTCCCTGTTTTAAAGCAAGAAAGAATTGAGAAGATTCTAGTAGATGGCCAACTCCATACAATAAGCTCCCAGACTTAGTTTGGGAGCTCATTGCTTTATATCTTCTGTTTGGCCTTGATAGTGGTAAATGCAGAGTCGGTTTGCTTGGTCTGGGCGGCTGACGGTAAAGTGGAAGTAATGGTCTTTTTTATCCAAGCTTTTGGTCTTGGAGAGTTTGAAGTAAGTGACCTGGCGGCTGGCCATATGGAGCAGGATGTCATCTTCCATGACCATCAGAGGCTGGGGAAGATTGGAAAATTGATAAAAATCCTCTTGAAATTGATAGTAATTCTGGGAAAAATAGTCGAATTGAAGTTCCTCATGTAGATTCTGAGTGGTCATCTGCTCCTCCTGAAGCTTGTATCGAAAGAATCTGATGGATAGCAAGGACTTTGTAATGGTCACCTTCCTGCAAGAGGACCTGCTTGCAGTCCAGATGGAAGACGGTAGCAGTAATGTCGGTCAGCTTTCCCTGATTAAGAAAGGTGATTCGGATGGGAACTTGCTGACTGTAGGCTTGACTGAGCAAGTGGAATTTTTCCTGTCTGTCAAGCTGGGTCAGACGACTGATATCTAGTTCTGTCTTGGCCAGAGCAGTGTTGTGCTCAGAGAGGAAAAAGCCAGCCCACTTAGCCATGCCCCGATCCTGAAAGTCACGTGCTGACTGATAGGGGAGATAAGAGCGGTCGGTCATGATAAGCCCTCCAAACCTCCAGCAGAATGGCCACCAGTTAACTTGCTTCGAGCAATAGCACGGGAGGAGTCCAGCAAGGCATTTCCCTTAAGCAGAGAGGTAAAGCCGAAGCGATCTCTGATGAGGTCAATCGTCAGCTGGAGCTCCTCTTCTTTTTGAATTTGCAGGGGATCATCAAAGAGAGAAATCTGACCATAGCCTTGATCGACAAAGTCACTGTAAAAAACACCAATCTGTCGGATAGCCCCGCCCTGATATTTGGAACGAAAAAGCTGAACTACGATTTGAGCCAGTCGATCGCTGTTATTGATAGGCTCAATTTTTTTCTGTGTATGAATGGAAGGAAGGCGCTCCTGTTTAGAATAGCGGGCATAGATGGAGACACGCTGGCATTTCTTACCAGAACGTCTGAGCCGAATGGCGACCTGCTCAGCCATTTCTCGGAAAACCAGCTCAATCTCTGCCTGTCGTCTATAATCTCGGGGGAGAATTTGCGAATTCCCTAGGCCATGTGACTTGACCTGATAAGGCTTGTGAACATTGCTTTCATCAATGCCATGAGCGTGAAACCAAAGCTGCAGGCCCATGACCCCCATTTCTTTTTTGAGAATATCGGGGTTAAAGTGGGCCAAATCATAAATGGAGTGGATACCTAGCTTCTTAAGACGGATGGCCGTTCGGTGGCCGATACCCCAAAAATCTGTCATTGTCGGAATAGTCCAGACCTTGTTGGGAACATCCTCGTAGGACCAGTTGACCCGCATCTTTTTTGTATGTTTTGCTTCAATGTCCAAGGCCAGCTTAGCGAGAAGAGGATTGGCATTGCTCAGGCCGATAGAGGCATAAATCCCAGTCTTCTTCCAGATAGCCTGTTGAATGCGGGCAGCCAGCAGGTCTAGTTTAGTCCTGCGGTCCAGCGTCTGATCGGGAATGAAGTAGTTGATAGAGCTTGTCAAATCTAAGAAGCCCTCATCGATTGAGTAGGGGAAAATATCATCGGGAGCCGCAAAATCCTGGAAAATCTTTTGGATTTCCATATTTTTCTGGATATAGTAGTTCATCCGGGGTGGGATCAATAAGGTCTTTTGGGCCGCGTCTTCGATAAAGCGCACATAATCTGCTGTAATTGGCAGTCCCTGCTTGCGGGCAGCAGCAAAGTTGAACTTACGGGTGTGGACATCAAAAGGAAGATTATAGCTTCGGCTGACATTTTGGCTGCCGAAATTCTTTTTAAAGAGAGGGGTGGCAGCTAGGATTAGTCCGGCAGAATTTTCAATTCGGCTCATGACACAGAGCGAGGTTTTTAAAGGGTCAAGACCAAGAGCGATGCATTCACAAGAGGCGTAAAAACTTTTCATATCCACAAAAGCAATGTCTGAATGGGGCTCGCGTGAATAATCAAATAGGACCATAACTTACACCTCAATCGGCAGAAAATGTCCGACTACGATACCAACAATGCTAGGCTGATCTTCATAGGGAGCAAAGAGATCCCCGTAGTCAGGATTGATAGACTTTAGGCGTAGACCTTCAGCTTCACGGTAGACTTTTTTGATATAGGTCTTGCCATTCCACATGAGAGCATAGACCGCCCCATCGTAGTCAAATCCTGTCTGTTTCATAAGGGCAACAGAGCCATTGGGATACTTGGGCTCCATAGAATCCCCAGAGACCCAGGATGCAAAGTCGTGCTGGATATCTTGATCAAAGTAGACAGTTTCGTAGTCTGTTTCATTGTCATAGTAACTGTGACCGCGACCTGCAGCCAGCTCAACGGATAGAACCTTATAGGCTGTAAGGGAGCTAACCTTGCGCTGTCTCTCTAAGAGCCGACTAGCGAGCTTGTCTACTTCTTTTTTATGCGGTGGGGTTAGTAAAGGGTAGGTGTAGAGCGCACTGGTCTCATCCACAAAGTAGTTCTCTTGGACTTTGAGACAGGTGGCCAACCTCCTGAGGTTTTTTGCGTGGGGTTCTGCTAGGCCATTTTCCCAAGCAGAGTATGTCTTTCGAGAGATTCCCAGCTCTTGGTAAATAGAGGATTGAGTCAAATTAAGCTCCAGCCGACGTTTTTTTAATTTTTCATGAGAAAACATACTACACCTCCTATGTAACGTTTTAAAAGTTACATATAGTATACCAGATGAAATTGAGAAAAGCAAGTTCTTTATTGAGTATTTTCATTCTTAGCAATAATGTGGTAAACTGTAGGGAGGAATATAACCAGGAGGTAGAGAGATGTTTCCTATGACAGCAAAAACAACTATGACAGAAGAAGTCTACCGCCGTTTCGCTTGGACCAACTTTTGGTATAAAAAGAATGGCATCTTCTCACTGATTCTCCCTGAGATAGTGGTGCTGATATGCAGTACAATCTGTTTTTTTATCGGGGAACCTTTGGCAGGCGTAGCTTTTCTTGTTATTGTGGCTATACTTCCTTTTCTTTACTACCTGTCTATGAATCGACATATTAAAAAGTTTTATAGAGGCAACCCCCTCTGGCATGATATAGAGCAGGAATTTAACTTTTATGAGACGGATTTTCAGGTCTTTAATCGTAATCATACCTCTCGATATGACTATCAAGATATTGTGGCGACTATAGACAAGCCAGAAACTTTTTATATCATGGTTGGCCGGTCAGTGGGACTGATTTTGGATAAGGCAGACTGTCAGCCTGAATTAATTGATTTTTTACTAAAACTAAAAGAAAGCAGAAGTCTCTAATTTGGGGGACTTCTGTTTTTTTATCTGTCAAGTTTTCAAAAAATTGGCCTCCTGTGCGATGTGTGTTATAATGTTTTTTATGAGAGTTGTTGCAGGTAAATACGGGGGTAGGCCCCTCAAGACTTTGGACGGCAAGACGACTAGGCCTACGACCGATAAGGTCAAGGGGGCGATTTTTAATATGATTGGTCCCTATTTTGACGGTGGCCGAGTGCTGGATCTTTATGCTGGGAGCGGGAGTTTGGCCATTGAAGCTATTTCGCGAGGTATGGAGACAGCTATCTTAGTCGAAAGGGATCGCAGAGCTCAGGCTATTATTTCAGAAAATATTCAGATGACAAAGGAACCGGAACGTTTTGACTTGCTCAAGATGGAGTCTGGTCGAGCCTTGGAAATGTTGACAGGGGCTTTTGACTTAGTTCTCTTGGATCCGCCTTATGCCAAGGAGCAGATTGTGGAGGACCTTGAGAAGCTGGAGGAGCGTCGGCTCTTGAGTCAAGATGTTCTGGTAGTCTGTGAGACAGACAAGGAAGTAGAGCTGCCGGAGGAAATTGCAGGGCTGGGCATTTGGAAGCAGAAGATATATGGAATTTCAAAGGTGACGGTATATGTCAGATAAGATAGGATTATTCACAGGGTCTTTTGACCCGATGACCACAGGGCATGTGGACCTGATTGAGCGGGCCAGCAGGCTTTTTGATAAGCTCTATGTAGGGATTTTCTATAACCGAGAAAAATCTGGTTTTTTCACAATTGAGGCCAGAGAGCGCATGGTCAAAGAAGCTCTGCAGCATTTGGATAATGTCGAGGTTATCATTTCGCAGAATGAGCTAGCAGTGACAGTGGCCAGAAGACTGGGAGCCCAGGCCTTTGTACGCGGTCTCCGCAATAGTCAAGACCTAGACTATGAAGCCAATATGAACTTTTTCAATCATGAACTAGCAGGAGAGCTGGAGACGATTTTCTTGCTCAGCAAGCCAGTCTATCAGCATATCAGTTCATCACGTATTCGTGAGCTGATTGCTTTTCAGCAGGATATCGCAGCCTATGTGCCCCAAAGTGTAATCAAAGAATTAGAAAGAATCAACAATGAAAAGAATTAAGAAGTTTATATTGCCAACGGTCATTGGCGTCACTATTGCCTTTTTTATAGCAGCTCTTTACGTTCGTCTGCCTTATTACATAGAAGTTCCTGGTGGTGCCGAGGATGTTCGTCAGGTCTTGATAGTTGATAATAAGGCCGACAAGGAAGCGGGCTCCTACAATTTTGTGACGGTCGGAGTAGAGCAGGCAACCTTTGCTCATCTGGTCTATGCTTGGCTGACTCCTTTTACAGATATTTATTCCGCCAAGGATATGACGGGTGGCTCCACGGACGATGAGTTTAATCGGATCAACCAGTTTTACATGGAAACATCGCAAAATATGGCCAAATATCAGGGGTTGACGACAGCTGGTAAAGAGATCAAAATGGACTATTTGGGGGTTTATGTTCTGCAGGTAGCTGATAACTCAACCTTCAAAGGAGTTCTCAATATTGCTGATACGGTAACCGGTGTCAATGACAAGACCTTTGAAAGCTCTGAGGAGCTGGTCAAGTATGTCAACTCGCAGAAGCTTGGAGATAAGGTCAAGGTGACTTTCCAAGAAGATGGTCAGGAGAAATCGGCAACCGGAAAGATTATCAAGCTGGAGAACGGTAAGAACGGGATTGGGATTAGTCTGATAGACAGGACAGAAGTCAGCAGTAATATTCCGATTACATTCTCAACTGAAGGTATTGGCGGTCCTAGTGCTGGTCTCATGTTCAGCCTAGCCATTTATACCCAGTTGGCTGATCCGACCCTTCGTGGCGGCCGCGATATTGCAGGGACCGGCAGCATCAGCCGTGAAGGTGAAGTTGGCGAAATCGGCGGAATCGATAAGAAAGTCGTTTCAGCAGCCCAAAGCGGAGCAGATGTTTTCTTTGCACCCAACAATGAACTTACAGAGGAAGAGAAGAAGCTTTCTCCCAATGGGAAAAACAACTACCAAACGGCTCTGGAGACAGCCAAGAAGATTAAAACGGATATGAAAATTGTTCCAGTTAAAACGCTGCAGGACGCCATTGACTATCTGAAAAAGAACAAGTAAGGAGTCTGGGCAAAAAGTCCAGACTTTTGAGTCTAAATTAGAAAAAATAGATAACGCAGTGGTTGATTGGCATCTTACTTCGCTTTTTAAGCTCCAAAGATGACCTAATCAACTGTGCGGGGGTGGGAAGACGAACTTTTTAACTTGTTTGAAGTTCTTTCCCACTCCCTTTTCTTGTGAAACTGACAAAATTAGTTGGTCTTCTTTGCTTTAAATCGTCTGACTTTTTTCAGAAAGATATTTTTAATGAAAAGTCCGCGAAATACTGGCTTATTTATGATAAAATAAAGTGTTGTAGATAAACTATCCAAGATTGTTAAAGGAAGAGTATGCGTAAAGATATTTCACCTGAATTGTATAATTATAATAAATTCCCAGGACCGGAGTTTAAACAGATTGATAGCAAGATTGTTGCAGAAAAATTCGAATTTGAATTGATTGAGAACTATAAGGAAGGCTTTGACTTGACGGCCTTTCATCAGCGTTTTTCAGAAATTCTCACCAAGTTTGACTATATTGTCGGTGACTGGGGCAATGAGCAGCTGCGCCTGCGTGGTTTTTACAAGGACGAGCGGGCTAATGAAAGCGATGAGAAGATTAGCCGCTTAGAAGACTATTTGCTGGAGTACTGCAGCTACGGCTGTGCTTATTTTGTCTTGGAAAATCCGAATCCTCAGCGCGCTTCCTTTGATAAGAAATCGCATGGCAAGAAAGAGTCAGAAGGTCGGTCGAAACGTTCTCGCAATAGTCGTTCGGGGAGCAACCGTAATCGTAGAAGTGAGCGAGACCGAGACAGTCGTTCTAAAAGGGATAATAAGCGCTCTCGCAACAATTCCCAGCAAGATAGGCAGAAAAAGCAAAAAGACAGCAATCGCCATTTTGTGATTCGCCAGAATAAAGGAGAAAAATGAAACCATCTATTTATAGCTTAACGCGTCAGGAAATGATTGAATGGGCAGAAGCTCAGGGAGAAAAGAAATTCCGTGCTGCCCAGATTTGGGAGTGGCTCTATCGTAAACGGGTTCAGTCTTTTGAAGAGATGACTAATCTGTCCAAGGACTTGATTGCCAAGCTAAATGATCAGTTTGTCGTCAATCCGCTTAAACAGCGCATTGTTCAGGAGTCGGCTGACGGTACGGTCAAGTACCTCTTTGAGTTGCCGGATGGTATGCTGATTGAGACGGTGCTCATGCGCCAGCACTATGGACTTTCAGTCTGTGTGACTACCCAAGTTGGCTGCAATATCGGCTGCACCTTCTGTGCCTCCGGCTTGATTAAAAAGCAACGCGACCTCAATAACGGTGAGATTGTCGCTCAGATTATGCTGGTTCAGAAGTATTTTGACGAGCGTGGTCAGGATGAGCGGGTCAGCCATATCGTGGTTATGGGAATCGGCGAGCCATTTGATAACTATGACAATGTGCTCAAGTTTGTCCGGACGGTCAATGATGATAAAGGTTTGGCTATCGGTGCCCGCCATATCACGGTTTCGACATCAGGGCTGGCGCATAAGATTCGTGACTTTGCCAATGAAGGTGTGCAGGTCAATCTAGCTGTATCCCTCCATGCCCCGAATAATGATCTGCGGACCAGCATCATGCGGATTAACCGGTCCTTCCCTATTGAAAAGCTTTTTGCGGCTATCGAATACTATATCGAGACGACCAACCGCCGGGTGACCTTTGAGTACATCATGCTCAATGAAGTCAATGACGGGGTAGAGCAAGCCAAGGAACTGGCTGAGCTGCTCAAGAACATTAAGAAGCTATCTTATGTCAATCTCATTCCTTACAACCCCGTTAGCGAGCACGACCAATACAGCCGCAGTCCCAAAGAGCGCGTGATGGCCTTCTACGATACCCTCAAGAAAAACGGAGTCAACTGCGTGGTTCGTCAGGAACATGGTACAGATATTGATGCAGCCTGCGGCCAGCTGCGTTCTAATACCATGAAGCGTGATCGCGAGAAAGCATTGGTAGAAAATGTTCAGCCTTAAGAACTATCTGACTTCAGCCGGTGAGCTGACTGCTAAGGGACGGAGATTGCTGGCATGGGGGAGCTGGCTCTATTTCTTGATGCTTTGCGTTCTGTGCTTTATTCCTCAGGTTCCGGAGCCGGGAATGGAGACGCCGGGAGTCCAGTATTTTGGCCGAATAGTGGTTTTGTTAATCCCTTTTAACTCCTTTGTCAATATTGGAGAGATTACTTCTTGGATTCAGCTGGTCAAAGTCTTTATCCAAAATCTAGCCAATATTTTCTTGCTGTCGCCCTTAATTTTTCAATTGCTTTACCTCTTTCCGAAATTGCGGAAGACCAAGAAGGTTGTATGGCTGAGCTTTGGGATGAGTCTGTCTATCGAAGTGACTCAGATTCTGCTGGATCTTCTTATCAACGCCAATCGAGTCTTTGAAATTGATGATCTCTGGACCAATACTTTGGGTGGTTATCTGGCTTGGTGGGCTTTTCAACTTGGGCAGAAAATCTGGAAAAATCGTCAAGGCGACGTTTTCAAGACAGATTAGTGAAAAAAGTTCGGGTTTAGAAGAAAAAATTTAATTTTTTCTTGACAAGAAAACGGGAAAGGCCTATAATAAAATAAATCATCAGAAAAGTAATAATTTTTTCTACTTTCAGGGAGCCTGTGGTTGGTGGAAACGGGCAGTGGAAGATTATGAAGTGGGCTGATGCAAAAAAAATGAATTTGAAGCAATAAAAATTCGGTGAGCACACCTTACAGTGCAGCTTGTTGTTAGACAAGACAGAGATATGGAGGCAGTCTATACTTTGCTCCATAATTGAGGTGGCACCGCGATTTTACGCCCTCACACAGAGTTTTTTCTGTGTGTGGGCTTTTGTTTTGCTTGAAAATAAAGAAAAGAGGCAATCAAGATGACAGAAACTAAAGGATATTTTGGACAATTCGGCGGCTCCTTCGTACCGGAGCCTATCCAAGCCTTGCTGGATGAATTAGAAGCGACTTTTGAGAAGTATAAGGATGACCCAGAATTTTTAAATGAATACCGGCATTATTTGGCGGATTATTCAGGCCGAGAGACTCCGCTCTACTTTGCAGAAAGCCTGAGCCAGCACCTGGGCGGAGCTAAGATTTATCTGAAGCGGGAAGATCTCAATCATCTGGGCTCCCATAAGCTCAATAATGTTTTGGGGCAGATTCTTCTAGCTAAGCGCATGGGCAAGACCCGAGTCATCGCTGAAACTGGAGCTGGTCAGCATGGTGTGGCAACTGCGGCAGCTGCAGCTAAGTTTGGTATGAAGTGCGATGTTTACATGGGTGCAGAGGATGTAGAACGCCAGCGCCTCAATGTTTTCCGCATGGAAATGATGGGAGCGACTGTTCATGCAGTGGAAACAGGCACCAAAACCCTCAAGGATGCTGTAGATGCGGCCTTTGGAGCGTGGATGAGCGATTTGGAAGCCTTCTATGTTTTGGGTTCTGCTGTCGGTCCTCACCCTTATCCGACGATTGTCCATGAGTTTCAAAAGGTGATTAGTGAAGAATCTCGCCGGCAGATTTTGGACAAGGAAGGCCGCTTGCCAGACTATGTTATTGCCTGTGTAGGCGGTGGCTCCAATGCTATCGGCGCGTTCTCTCAGTATGTGGCGGATGAAGAAGTCAAGCTGGTTGGTGTTGAAGCGGCTGGACGGGGTCTTGATACAGACCAGCATGCGGCGACCATGACCAAGGGAAGTGTCGGAGTAGTGGACGGCATGAAGACCTACGCTGTCTTTGCTGAAGATGGTCAGATAGCGCCGGTTTACTCCATTTCAGCAGGCTTGGACTATCCTGGGGTTGGTCCCGAACATGCTTTCTTTAAAGATTCCGGTCGAGTAGAATACGTGGCAGCGACAGATGCTGAAGCTGTGGATGCCTTGCTTCTCTTGACACAAAAGGAAGGAATTTTGCCAGCGATTGAAAGCTCTCACGCCATTGCTGAAGCTATCAAGCGGGCTCCGCAATTGTCATCTGACCAAATCATTGTTATCAACGTATCTGGTCGTGGAGATAAGGATGTGGCAGCCATTGCCGACTATCTAGAAAAACGAAAATAAAATACCCAGCAGAAGAGTAGTAACATCTCTCCTTTCAGAGAGTCTGTGGTGCTGTAAACAGGCAGGAGAAGTTATGAAATGGGCTGTTGGAGTCAACATTTAGTCCTTTAGTTGAACTTTTATTACTTTGTTAGCTTACTTTGCTATGAGCCAGTACGCTGCCTTCTACTAAAAGGAATCTAAATGACTGTAAATAAGTAAATGAGATGTGGAGCCTGAAAACTCCATAACTGAGGTGGCACCGCGATGATACGCCCTCACAGGATGAACTGTGCGGGCGTTTTTCTGTAGTTCTGGGGCAAGTTATGACCGTGGACAGGTGCTATCTGTTCTTGTGAATGCAGTCATAGCTAGCAAATTACTCCTCCTTAAACGCTTCTGATTAAATAGAAAGAAACATTATGCAAAAGATTTTACCAGCTGATATTTTATCGCCGATTCTGGCTTATATGCGGATTCAGGGCGACCACAAGGTGATTTTGGAAAGTATTCCGAGAGATAGCGAGACAGCCCGCTTTTCTATCCTAGCCTATAATCCAGTCTTTGAAGTTCGCTATGAAAATGGCCGTTTAACAAAGAATGGGCAAGTAATTGAGGCAGATCCATTGGACTATCTGCATGAGTTAGCCGTAAAAAAAGGCCATCATTCAGACCTGCCTTTTGGCGGTGGAGCCATTGGCTTTGTCGGTTACGATATGATTTCCCTCTATGAAGAGATTGGCCAGATTCCAGCTGATGTGATTGGGACACCAGATATGCACTTTTTCGTCTATGAGAGTTACATGGTTTTTGACCATAAAAAAGACAAGGTCTATATCGTTGAGGAGGCGCTCTACAGTGATAGAAGCGAAGTTGATTTGGCTGCTAGTCTGGAGCGTATCATGGCAGAGCTGGCGCAACCAGCGGCAGATGAATTTTCACCGCTGGAACTGTCCAGTTTGAACTTCCAGAGCCATATCGAGCAGGCAGCTTTTGAAAAAATGGTGGAAGAAGCGCGTAGCTTGATTCGGCAGGGAGACATGTTCCAATGTGTTCTCAGTCAGCGTTTTTCAGCAGAGTATTCTGGTAGGCCACTGGATTACTATCGCAATCTGCGCGTGACCAACCCTTCCAACTATCTCTACTTTTATGACTTCGGGGATTATCAGATTATCGGAGCCAGCCCGGAAAGTCTGGTCTCTGTCAAGCAGGGTCAGGTTACGACCAATCCTATCGCTGGAACCAGACCGCGTGGGAAGGATGAAAGAGAAGATAAAGCCTTGGCAGAGGAGTTGCTGGCTGACGAGAAGGAAGTGGCTGAACACCGTATGTTAGTTGATTTGGGGCGTAATGATATTGGTAAAATTTCCCAGAATAACAGCGTGGAAGTCACTAAGTACATGGAGGTAGAGTATTTTCGCTATGTCATGCATCTGACCAGTGTGGTTCGTGGTCAGCTTCTGCCTCAACTGACAGCCATGGATGCGCTCAAGTCAACCCTGCCGGCTGGTACCGTCTCGGGTGCGCCTAAGATTCGAGCTATGAAGCGAATTTATGAGCTGGAACAGGAAAAGCGTGGCGTTTATGCGGGAGCTATCGGCTATCTATCTGCGACAGGCGATATGGATGTTGCCATTGCCATCCGTACCATGATTTTGAAAAATGGCAGAGCTTACGTTCAAGCTGGAGCGGGTATTGTTTATGATTCGATCCCTACTAATGAATACCAAGAAACCATCAACAAGGCCAAATCAATGACCAAGATAGGAGAGATGCAATGATTTTATTGATTGATAATTATGATTCTTTTACTTACAATCTAGCCCAGTATATCGGCAATTTCGCAGAAGTTAAAGTCTTGCGAAATGATGATGCAGGCCTTTATCAAGCAGCAGAAGAAGCTGATGCCTTGGTTCTGTCTCCGGGTCCAGGATGGCCAGCAGATGCAGGACGGATGGAAGAACTTATCCGCGATTTTGCTAGCAAAAAGCCGATTTTAGGGATTTGCTTGGGGCATCAAGCCATTGCAGAAGTATTTGGCGGAAAGCTAGGATTGGCTCCCAAAGTCATGCACGGCAAGCAAAGTGTTCTGCGCTTTGAGGGGAAATCTCCTATCTATGAGGGGATAGAGGATGGGCAGCCGGTCATGCGCTATCATTCGATTTTGATTGAGGAGATGCCAGAGGACTTTGAAGTGACAGCTCGAGCGGTTGATGATAACTCAATCATGGCTATCCAGCATAAGAGCCTGCCCATTTATGGTTTTCAGTATCATCCTGAAAGCATTGGCACGCCGGATGGCTTGTCGTCTATCAAGAACTTCATCAATTTAGTAAAGGAGGATGTATGAAAGAGATTATTGCAAAACTAGCTGATTTTAAGGATTTAAGCAGCGCTGAGATGACAGATGTGATTGAGCGTATTGTCACCGGACGGGTCACAGAGTCCCAAATTGTAGCCTTCTTGCTGGGGCTTAAGATGAAGGGGGAGACGATTGAGGAACGAACGGCGTTGGCTCAGGTAATGCGAGGGCACGCTAAGCAGATTCCGACCACTATTCGCACTGCCATGGACAATTGCGGTACGGGCGGGGACAAGTCTTTTAGCTTCAATGTTTCGACTACAGCAGCTTTTGTACTGGCAGGTGGCGGGATTAAGATGGCCAAGCACGGCAATCGCTCCATTTCTTCTAAGTCAGGTTCAGCTGATGTGTTAGAAGCTCTGGGTATCAATCTAGACTTGGACGCTGCTAGCTTGGGCAAGGTTTTTGAGCAGACAGGTATCGTCTTTCTCTTTGCAAAGAATATGCATCCAGCCATGAAATACATCATGCCAGCCCGTCTTAGCCTTGGTATTCCTACTATCATGAACCTAACCGGCCCGCTTATCCATCCCATGAGTCTAGAAACTCAGCTTTTAGGGACCAGCCGGCCGGATATGTTAGAGAGCACGGCAGAGGTCTTGAAAAATATGGGTCGCAAACGTGCAGTAGTCGTGTCAGGTCCAGATGGTCTGGACGAGGCGGGTCTTCATGGCCGTACCCAGTATGCTCTGCTGGAAAATGGGCAAATCAACCTGCACAGCTTTCTGCCAGCAGATATTGGCATGGAAGAGATACCTCTTGAAGCGATCCGTGGGGGTAATGCCAAAGAAAATGCAGCAATTCTGCTATCTGTCCTGCAAAATCAAACCAGTCCCTATCTAGAAACGACAGTTCTAAATGCGGGATTGGGCTTCTATGCTAATGGAAAATCAGACAGCATAGAAGAAGGAATAGCTTTGGCTCGCCAAGTGATTGCCAGCGGTGCAGCCTATGAAAAACTCAAGCAACTACAGGAGTATCAAAAATGAGCAAAGAATTTCTCCCAACCATTCTAAAGCAAAAAGAGCAGGAAGTCGCAGCTATGTCCTATGAAGAGCTGCAACCTCTGCGTTCGACCTATTCCCTCTATGAGTATCTTAAAAGCCATCCTCAAGAGCTGCAGCTGATTGCTGAGGTCAAAAAAGCCAGTCCAAGTCTGGGAGATATTAATCTCGGTGTGGATATTGTGGAGCAGGCTCGCACTTATGAACGATGCGGTGGAGCTATGATTTCGGTCCTGACAGATGAGATTTTCTTCAAAGGACATCTGGATTACCTGAGAGAGATTTCCAGTCAAGTGTCCATTCCAACCCTCAATAAGGACTTTATCATTGATGAAAAACAGATTGTTCGCGCCCGTAATGCCGGAGCGACGGTTATTCTTCTGATTGTGGCTGCCTTGCCTGAAAAGCGGCTGCAAGAGCTTTATGATTTTGCGACGGGTCTAGGCTTGGAAGTTCTGGTCGAAACCCATAATCTGGCGGAGCTAGAAATTGCCCATAGAATAGGAGCACAGATAATCGGTGTCAATAACCGCAATCTAGTTACTTTTGAGACAGATATCAATATCAGTCTCCAGCTGTCTGCCCATTTCAAAGATGACAGGGTTTACGTATCAGAGTCAGCGATTTTCAGCAAGGAAGATGCAGAGCTAGTAGCTCCTTACTTCCATGCAATTTTAGTCGGAACAGCCCTGATGCAGGCTGAGGATGTGGCAGAAAAAATCAAGGAGCTGAAAATTGACAAAGGTTAAGATTTGCGGCTTATCAACGACCAGCGCTGTGGAAACTGCATGCCAGGCTGGTGCAGATTACATTGGCTTCGTCTTTGCTAAGAGCCGTCGGAGGATCAGTTTGGAGCAAGCTCAGAAGCTAGCTGCCTTGGTGCCGCCTGCTGTCCGAAAGGTAGGGGTTTTCGTCTCTCCGAGCTTGGCAGAGCTGCAGGAAGCTATTTCAGTGGCAAATCTGGATTTGGTGCAGATTCATGGCGATTTTGATGAAGAGCTCCTGACTCAGATTGGCCGTCCGGTTATTCGAGCTTATCAGGTCAAGGGAGCGTTAAAAGATGTCAGCCAACAAGCGGACTACCTGCTCTTTGATGCACCACTTGCTGGTAGTGGTCAGACCTTTGACTGGCAATCTTTTGACAAGAATCAAATCCGCCAGCCCTTCTTTATCGCTGGTGGTTTGAATGCAGGAAATGTCCGAGAGGCTATTCAGCACTTCGCTCCTTACGCAGTTGATGTCTCAAGCGGAGTCGAGACTGACGGCCAGAAGGACTTACAAAAGATAATAGAATTTATAGAAAGAGTGAAAGATGGCATATAATCAACCCAATCAAGAAGGATTTTACGGTGAGTTTGGCGGGCGCTTTGTTCCAGAAACGCTGATGACAGCAGTTTTGGAACTGGACAAAGCCTACCGTGAGAGTAAAAAAGACCCAGCCTTTCAGGCTGAGCTGGACGAGTTGCTGAAGCAGTATGTAGGGCGAGAAAATCCTCTCTATTTTGCTAAAAATCTGACAGCCTATGCTGGCGGTGCTAAGATTTATCTGAAGCGGGAAGACCTCAACCATACTGGGGCCCATAAAATCAATAATGCCCTAGGGCAGGTCCTATTGGCCAAGCGAATGGGCAAGAAGAAAATCATTGCCGAGACTGGTGCGGGTCAGCATGGAGTAGCTACAGCCACAGCTGCAGCCCTTTTCAACATGGATTGTACTATCTACATGGGTGAAGAAGATGTCAAGCGCCAAGCCCTTAATGTCTTTCGGATGGAACTTCTAGGAGCCAAGGTAGAGTCTGTGACCGATGGCTCTCGAGTCCTCAAGGATGCAGTCAATGCTGCCTTGCGAGCTTGGGTGGCTCAGGTGGATGACACTCACTATATCATGGGGTCAGCCTTGGGGCCTCATCCCTTCCCAGAAATCGTCCGTGATTACCAAAGTGTGATTGGGCGTGAGGCCAAGCGCCAGTTTGCTGAGCAAAATGCAGGTGCCTTGCCAGATGCTTTAGTGGCCTGCGTTGGTGGTGGTTCCAATGCTATTGGGCTCTTTTATCCCTTTGTAGACGATAGCTCAGTTGCCATGTATGGAACAGAAGCAGCTGGGCGAGGAGTGGATACAGAAGAACATGCTGCGACCTTAACCAAGGGACGGCCAGGTGTTTTGCACGGTGCCTTGATGGATGTCTTGCAGGATGAGCAAGGGCAAATTCTTGAAGCTTTCTCTATCTCTGCCGGGCTGGACTATCCGGGCATCGGTCCCGAACATTCTCATTTTAATGCTATCCAGCGCGCCACTTATGTTCCAGTAACGGATCAAGAAGCCTTGGAAGCCTTCCAGCTCCTGTCTCGTATCGAAGGGATTATCCCCGCTCTAGAGTCTAGCCACGCTATTGCTTATGCAGTTAAGCTGGCTAAGGAGTTGGGACCAGATAAATCAATGATTGTCTGTCTATCCGGCCGTGGTGATAAGGATGTCGTTCAGGTAAAGGAACGCTTGGAAAGTGAAACGGCTCAAAAAGGAGGTGCCCATGACTAAAACACTCACTCAGCATTTAGAAACCATCAAAAAAGCAGGCAAGGGAATTTTCCTTCCTTATATCATGGCTGGTGATCACGAGAAAGGTTTAGCAGGTTTGCCGGAAACTATCTCATTTTTGGAAAACTTGGGTGTGTCAGCCATTGAAATCGGTCTGCCTTTTTCAGACCCTGTTGCAGATGGGCCGGTTATTGAAGAAGCCGGTCTGAGAAGTCTGGGCAACCATACTTCGGCCAAGTCTTTAGTCGCAAGCTTGCAGAATTTGGACACTCAGTTGCCTCTCATCATCATGACCTACTTCAATCCTATTTTCCAATACGGTCTCAAAGATTTTGTCAAGGATTTGGCTATGACACCGGTTAAAGGATTGATTATTCCAGATCTGCCTTATGAGCACAGGAATTTTATCTTGCCTTTACTGGAAGATTCAGATATTGCTCTAATTCCTTTAGTGAGCCTGACGACTGGCCTAGAACGTCAGCAGGAGCTGATCAAGGAAGCTGAAGGTTTTATCTACGCTGTAGCCATCAATGGTGTGACAGGTAAGAGCGGAAGCTACCGCAATGATTTGGACCAGCACTTGAGCAAGCTTCGTGATATTGCAGAGATTCCAGTACTGACGGGCTTTGGCGTTTCAACTTTAGAGGATGTTGACCGCTTCAATCAAGTCTCAGATGGAGTTATTGTCGGATCCAAGATTGTCAAAGCTCTTCATGAAAAGGACGCCAGTATAGCAGCCTTTATCCAAGAAGCAGCAGCTTATAAGAAATAATCACCACCACACCAAACAAAAGACAGGGGACAAATGCCAGCCTGTCTTTTTTCTTTTTAAAGCAGAAACAGGCGAGACCGGAGAAGCTAGCAATTTGGATAAGAATGAGAATCTCTGTCAGGCTGAAAATGGCTGAGCAGGAGGCCAGAAAGAGAAAGTCTCCAGCTCCAATACGAAGATTATAAAAGAAGGCTAGAAGTCCTAGGGTTAAAAAGAAGAGCATGAGAGGATTGACACTTGCTGTCATCATCAGTGAAAGCTGAAAAAACAGCCAGACCATCAGGGGATATTGCTGCTCTCTTTGATCGTAGATGGCTAGGGTCAATCCCATGGTGAGTAGTAGGAGTTGACTGATGGAAATCGTGCCAAGTGAGGTTGCTAGAAAAAGACCGCCCAAGATACATTCAAAAAATAAATAGCGTAAGGGAATCTTGTCTCCACAGAAGCGGCAACGAAGAAGATTTAAGATTTGAGAAAAAATAGGAATCAAATCACGCGGTGCCAATCTTTTCCCGCAGGTATTGCAATGACTAGCTGGAGTGATGATAGAATGCTCTGGGAAGCGGTCGATGACCAAGCCTAGGAAGGAGGCAAAGACGGTGCCAAGGAGAAAAAAGTATAGATGAATCATACTTATTTATTCGTAATTTTAAACAGAAAAATTCTGAAATTTTGCAACTTTTCTAATAAAGTCTTTTTTTGAATCTTTTGTCTTGACTTTCTTATTTAGAAGCATTATAATTAAACCATAATCTAAAAAGATTAGAATCATTATAAATAAAAACGAGGTAAATACAATGACACAAGTAAAAAATGGTGCAGCAACTGACGTAGCAACTTTCAGCAATCAAAAGTCTTTGCCAAAGACTAAGGCTATTCTTAATCAAGTAGTGGCAGACCTTTATACAGCTCATATCGCTCTTCACCAAGTTCACTGGTATATGCGTGGAGCAGGCTTCATGGTTTGGCATCCAAAAATGGATGAATACATGGAAACTTTGGATACAACTTTGGATGAAGTTAGCGAGCGCTTGATTACATTGGGAGGCAAGCCTTATTCTACCTTGACCGAGTTTATCCAATACAGCAAGATTGAAGAAAAAGCTGGTGAATTCAGCAAGGATGTAGAAGAAAGTCTGGCGCGTGTGATTGAGATTTTCCGTTATCTGACAGGTCTTTACCAAGAAGCTTTGGATGTAACAGACGAAGAAGGGGACGATGTAACCAATGATATCTTTGTCGGCGCTAAGGCTGAACTTGAAAAGACAATCTGGATGTTGACAGCTGAAATCGGTCAAGCACCAGGTTTGTAAAAAGTTATCCATGCCAAGCAGAAAGGAAACAGGCTTTCCTTTCTGCTTTTTTCATCTTGAAAAGCGCTGGAAAATCTGATAAAATATAGCTCATGAAAAACCTGTATGATGTTCAGCAATTTCTTAAAAGTTTCGGAATCATTATCTATATGGGCAAACGTCTTTACGATATTGAGATGATGAAAATTGAGCTGAAGAGAATTTACGATGCCGGCCTAATGGATAAGCTAGCTTATTTTGAGGCAGAGGCTGTCTTGCGCCGAGAACATCGATTAGAGTTAGAATATTTAGAAAAGAAAAAGGAGACTTGAGATGACAATTTGGATTTTATGGGCGGTACTTTTGGGAATACTTGGCTGGATGGGCTTTAATTATCTGCGCCTTCGTCAGGCAGCAAAAATCGTGGATAACGGGGAATTTGAAGACTTGATTCGCCAAGGGCAGTTGGTTGATCTGCGGGATCCATCTGATTTTCACCGGAAGCATATCTTAGGTGCTCGCAATATTCCATCTCAGCAGCTGAAGGATAGTGTTGGTGCACTTCGTAAGGACAAGGCTGTTCTCCTCTATGAGAATAGTCGCGGTCAACGCGTAACCAATGCAGCTCTATATCTGAAAAAACAAGGATTTAAAGAAATCTATATTCTTTCTTATGGGTTGGATTCTTGGAATGGCAAGGTGAAAGCTAGCTGATAAAACGATTCATGAACGGATTGGTGAAATAACAAAAAAAGCTTTAAAAAATAAAGCTTTTTTTGTTTTACCAACTTTTCTCCAAATATTTTTTGATAATCCCTAATTCTTCTTGGTTCAAAGGACGGTAATCACCTGTTGCTAGGTCTGGGTCTAATGTAAAATCCCCAAACTGAATCCGCTTGAGATAAGTAACCTTAACACCAACTGCCAGAAACATCTTTTTGATCTGGTGGAATTTCCCCTCGGAAATCTTGACGGTAGCACAGCTCAGACTGGAGCTGGTAAAGAGGATAGAGAGTTGTGCAGATTGGCAGGTAGTGCCGTCTAAAAAGCGAATGCCTTCCTGAAAGGAAGATTTGTCCCTAGGAGTTAAAGGCCCATTGACTTCTACATAGTAAGTTTTTTCGACATGATATTGAGGGTGCAGCAGTTGAAATCCCAAAGGACCATTGTCGGTAATCAGAAGAAGCCCTTCGGTATCTCTATCCAGCCGTCCGATAGAGTAAAGATTTTCTTTCTCTACCTCCTCGTCCAGCAAATCCAGAACAGTCAATTTTTCAGCGTCGCGATTGGCAGTGACTGCACCTGCGGGTTTATTCAGCATGTAGTAACGGTGGGCAGGGCCGCTGACATGCTTTCCTTGAAAAGTAATCTGCTGCAGGCTGGTATCAACATTTTGGCTGAGTTTGCAGGCGGGCTTACCATCCACTAAAATCTGTTTTTGTAAAAGGCTTTGTTTCATCTTTTTTCGGCTGATATGATTGGTAGCTAGCAGTTGGTCGAGGCGCATCTGTTTTCCTTGTTTTTTTCTAAATCATATCATAAATTTTCAGGATGGGAAATGCAAATCCTCATGGAGCTCCCATATTTTTCAATGAAAACATTTACACTTATCAAAGCCGTGTTTTTTGCCTGCGTCTATGGTATAATTGTTCAGTTAGAAATAAAATTTAAAAATTCAGAGGAAATCATGACAAAATTAAGAGAAGATATTCGCAATATCGCCATTATCGCTCACGTTGACCACGGGAAAACAACCTTGGTTGATGAGTTGCTGAAGCAATCTCATACATTAGATGAGCGTAAAGAGCTGCAAGAGCGGGCAATGGACTCAAACGATATTGAAAAGGAGCGCGGTATCACCATCTTGGCTAAAAATACAGCCGTGGCTTACGAAGGTACTCGTATCAATATCATGGATACACCAGGGCACGCGGACTTCGGTGGTGAAGTAGAGCGGATTATGAAGATGGTGGACGGGGTTGTTCTGGTTGTGGACGCCTACGAAGGAACTATGCCTCAGACTCGCTTTGTATTGAAAAAAGCCTTGGAGCAAGACCTTGTTCCTATCGTAGTGGTGAATAAAATCGACAAGCCGTCTGCTCGTCCAGCAGAAGTAGTGGATGAAGTATTGGAACTCTTTATTGAGCTTGGAGCGGATGATGACCAGCTGGACTTCCCAGTGGTTTATGCTTCCGCTATCAATGGAACCTCATCTATGTCTGATGATCCAGCTGATCAAGAGCACACCATGGCACCGATTTTTGATACCATCATTGACCATATCCCAGCACCAGTGGATAATTCTGACGAACCTTTCCAATTCCAAGTGTCACTCTTGGACTACAATGACTTCGTTGGCCGGATCGGTATCGGCCGTGTCTTCCGTGGTACTGTTAAGGTTGGTGATCAAGTAACCCTTTCTAAACTAGACGGAACAACGAAAAACTTCCGTGTTACCAAGCTCTTTGGTTTCTTTGGCTTGGAGCGTCGTGAAATCAACGAAGCAAAAGCGGGTGACCTGATTGCCGTTTCAGGTATGGAAGATATCTTTGTAGGTGAGACGATTACACCGACAGATGCTGTTGAAGCTTTGCCAATTCTGCATATTGATGAGCCGACTCTGCAGATGACCTTCTTGGTTAACAACTCACCTTTTGCTGGCCGCGAAGGGAAATGGGTGACTTCTCGTAAGGTTGAAGAACGCTTGCAAGCTGAACTGCAGACAGACGTATCCCTTCGTGTTGACTCAACAGATTCACCAGACAAGTGGATCGTTTCAGGTCGTGGTGAATTGCACTTGTCAATCCTGATCGAAACAATGCGTCGTGAAGGGTATGAGCTGCAAGTATCTCGTCCAGAAGTTATCGTGAAAGAAATCGACGGTGTTAAATGTGAGCCATTTGAGCGCGTCCAAATCGACACACCTGAAGAATATCAAGGTTCTGTTATCCAAAGCCTTTCAGAACGCAAGGGTGAAATGCTGGATATGGTGGCTACTGGTAATGGTCAAACTCGTTTGGTCTTCTTGGTTCCTGCCCGTGGTTTGATTGGGTACTCAACTGAGTTCTTATCCATGACTCGTGGTTACGGTATCATGAACCATACCTTTGATCAATACCTACCACTTATTCCAGGTGAAATCGGTGGACGTCATCGCGGTGCTCTGGTATCTATTGATGCTGGTAAGGCTACAACCTACTCTATTATGTCTATCGAAGAGCGCGGAACCATCTTTGTCAACCCAGGTACTGAGGTTTACGAAGGAATGATCATCGGTGAAAACTCTCGTGAAAATGACTTGACTGTTAATATCACCAAAGCCAAGCAGATGACCAACGTTCGTTCTGCTACCAAGGACCAGACAGCAGTCATCAAGACACCGCGCATTTTGACCTTGGAAGAATCTCTGGAATTCTTGAATGACGACGAATACATGGAAGTAACGCCAGAATCTATTCGTCTGCGCAAGCAAATTTTGAACAAACAAGAACGCGAAAAAGCCAATAAAAAGAAAAAATCAGCTGCAGCTGAATAAGCAAAAGGGAAAGGAGCAGCAAGATGGTTTACCTTATCATTGGAATTTTAATCCTCTTTTTCTACATTTTTGCTGTTCCGTCTAGTATTAAAGGCACTGTTAATGCTGTGACCATGGTTTTACTGATTGTGGCCTTGATTATCTTATTTGGCTTAGGCATTTTTCAGATTTTCCAATTGCCAGCTGAATATTTTGTAGGATTCGGCCTATCCGTAGTGACCGTCTTGGCTTTGCGGGATATTAATCGTCTCAAGCCGCCTAAGAAATCAAAAAAGAATTTTGATGAAGAATAAAAAAGAGCAAGAGCTTAGAAAGTCGGATAGACGTTTTGAGTTTTTGCTCTTTCTCTTTACAAAAACAATAGGTTTATGTTTTATTTGATTGTGGGAATTCTCATTCTCTTATTTTACATTTTTGCTGCTCCGCCTAGCATTCGCGGAACACTCAATGTAGTGACGCTGGTGCTTATCTTGGTTGTCTTGCTCATCCTCTTAACTCTAGCAGCTTTCCGAATTTTCCAGCTGCCTAGCGAAATCTTCGTCAGCATTGGTGTGACCTTTCTTGCTTATTTTGCCTTGCGGGATTTAGCGAGAATGCCCGTCAAGAAAAAAGAAAAGAAAAACCTATAAAAGCGGTCTTGCTTTTATAGGTTCTTTTTATGCTCCAAAATGCTGGTGCAAGATAGCAAAGTAGTCTTCTGGATTGTGGAGAAATGGGAAGTGGCCGCTGTTTTTAATGGTGAACACCTGAGCGCTGGGATAGCGGCTGATGACAAAGTGCATGCTAGCACCAAAAATATCATTGTCACCGAAAGTCACGGTAATAGGAAAAGCAGGATCTTCTAGTCGGGGCAAGAGAGGATAGGCCATAATTTCCTTTCTTGTCTGATTGCCTGCTTGGACTGAAACATTGCTCATGTCTAGTTTCACATCATGAAAGGCTGGATAGTCGGCATTGTAATTACGGACAACTTGGCGAAAGAGAGCTTGCGAAGCCTTGGAACTACCAAGATTGCCGAGCAGAGAATAGATTCCCATTTTTAGCCATTCGATAGTCGTGCAGTGATTTTTATTGTAATTCATCATCTCTTTTTCCATTTGCTGCCACTGCTTGCTCGTGCCTGTTCCCGGAGAGGAAAGAAAGAGACTAAGAACCCGCTCAGGGATTTTGCTGGCGTAGATTTGCGCGTACAATCCGCCCCAGGAATGTCCCAAAAGGTGAAATTTATCTACATTGAAGTGGTCGGCAATCGTGTTGATGTCCGCAATGTAGGCTTCCATGCTGTAGTCGCCACTCAGGCAGGGCGATTTTCTCGTTCCCCGCTGGTGAAAGACAATCAGTTGATAATCTTTTTCGAGCTTAGGGATAAAGAGCTTGAAGTCATCAGGCGTTCCCGGTCCACCGTGCAGCAGGATAATCGTTTCCTTGTCAGGATTGGGATAGCAAACGGTGTAGAGTTGGTCGGAGCCGTTTTGAATCATTGTTTCGATTTTTTGAGAATGGGTCATAACTTTCCTTTCTTTTAGTAGAGCGTCCACCACTGATATAGGCTCCAGTAGAGGAGATTGAGAACGACGATAAGTGAAGCACTGCTGGTCAAGTAGGTCAAGATTTTTCGACCCTTGCTCACTTGGAATTTTGAGCGCAGGAAGAATGAGGCAATAAGGCTAACCAGGAGGCTAACTCCCACAGCTGCAAAGCCCATAGAAAGCCAAACACGGCTGTTTGGTGAGGAATGTAGACTCAGGACGCTTTGGATAAAGAAGTAAAGCAGGAGCATGGTAGATAGAATGAACCCGCAAGTCAGGTATTGCCAGAGCGACCAAGCAAGCGGTGTAAGTTTGTGATTTTTCCGCTTGAAAAGAAGCCGATAGAGTTTGACCAGTAAAGCAGATACAGGGATGAGGAGGGCATAGAAAGCAGCGAGGCACCACAAGACGAGACTGCCGTAATCCTTGACTACATCCCATGTGGAAAGTTTAAGGTAGTCTGCGATAGGCAATTTCAGCCGTTCTTGCTTGCCGTTTTTCTCCAATTCCCAGTATTTTTGAGTGACAAATTTACTATTTTTCTCAAGATAGTTAGTTATTGGCGGAGCAATGCGCGTGATTGATAAGGCATTGGTGAAAACGCGACTTGAGCGATAAACGCCCGGTTTAAACTCTGCTTTTATCTTCTCTGAAGTAGTTGCCTTGTTTCCATAAATCAGCTCAGGAATTTTTTTAAGATAGTTACTTTCGTATTGTTGATTGGTTAAAATGACGGTAGCGATACCTGATTTGAAATCCAAAGTTAATATGGATGAAAAGCCAGCCGTATTACCACCGTGACCGAGGATAACGCGGTCTTGATAAAGGTCACTCCAAAATCCGTGAGCATTGATTGGGAGTTTGCTATCAGGAAAAGTCGAAGTCGCCGTATAAAGGGTGTCCCAAGTTTCCGCGCGCCTAAAAAGTGTCTTCTTTTGCAGGAGTGCTTGGGCAAAGGTCTTAAAGTCTTTCAAAGTTCCTGTTGCTCGCCCGCTCGGATAGTAAGGATTAGGCTTGTTTGCCTCGCCAATCAGCTGACCGTCTGAGGTGTAGCCCTTGATTTCCTTGCGTTTTTCGACCACATAGTCATTATCCGAAAAATCGGGCAAAATAGCGGTGTGCTTCATACCTAAGGGCTGAAAAATATGCTCGTGCACATAGTCAGCGTAAGATTGTCCGCTAATCCGCTCGACGATGTAGCCAGCAAGCACCGTTCCAAAATTGGAATAAGCAGTTATTGTCCCCGGCTCATAGGCTTGAATAATCGGCGCCTTTTGTAGCGTATGGGCTAGGTCTTTGTCTTCATTTTTGGCCAAGTCAACATCTGCGAAGCCTGCTTGGTGGTTCATGAGGTCAAGCATGGTAATGGGTTTGTCAAATTTGAGCTTGCTTTTGAGAAAATCCTTGGGCAGATACTCTTTGATGTCGGTTTTTAGGTCAATTTTCCCCTCTTCCCAGAGCTGCATGACGCTGACCCAGACGGTTAATTTCGTTACAGAGCCCCACTCGAAAACTGAGTTGTCATCCACCGCCCACTTTTTTTCCTTGTCTACATAGCCAAAATTATTTTGGTAAATGGTTTGACCGTCCTTGTCAAAAATAGATGTTGCCAGTCCTGCGCTGGTTTTCTCGTTTTTCTGATAATAATCCTCAATCTTCTGTCCGATTTGGTCGTAAGATGTCCCCGACGGCAATTTTTGCTCATCGGCTCGAACTTGCGCTACTCCAAAAGCGAGCAAGCCGCAAGTCAGCAGCGCCACAGTGCTCTTCAAAAATGATGTTTTCATGATACTTACCTTTCTATTAAAGTGCCCACCATTGGTACAGGCCCCAATAAAGGATATTGAGAACGACGATAAGTGAAGCGCTGCTGGTCAAGTAGGTCAAGATTTTTCTGCCTTTGCTGACTTGGAATTTTGAACGCAGAAGAATTGGCAAAACAGAACTAGCAAGAAGCAGCAGACCCGTTATTGCAAAGATGACATAGAGCCAAGCACTGTTATTTGGCGAGCCGCTGATGTTCATATTATATTGCACGATGAGAATGGTTATGAGTACAGTGGACAAAACAAGTCCGCAAGTCAGATAATGCCAGAGCGACCAAGCAAGTGTCACAGGTTTGCGGTTTGTCCGCTTGGCAAGGAGCCGGTAGAGCTTGACCAGTAAAGCAGATACCAAACTAAGAAGAGCATAGAAGATTGCTAACCCCCATAGGATGACACTGCCGAATTCTTTGGCAACTTCCCAGTTAGATAGTTTAAAGTAATCAGAAACTGGGCGCTTGATAAATTCTCGCTTACCGACTTTCTCCAAGCTCCAGTAAAATCGATTTTCACTATTTTTATCAATATAGAAGGTCGCCATATTTAGTCGCGCAATGGATAAAGGCCCAAAGAATTGACTAGCGTCACGATAAAAGCCGGGTTTGAGTTCTTCTTTCTTTTTGTTGGGAACATCTTTCTTTTGCCCATAGACCAGCTCGGGAATTTTCTCAACATAATTTTTCTCGCCCAGTTGGTTCGTTAAAATGACAGCAGCGATACCTGATTTTAAGTCTAAGGTCAAACTTGATGAAAAACCAGCTGTATTACCACCGTGCCCGAGGATAACTTGGTCTTGATAAAGGTCACTCCAAAAACCATGAGCATTGGTAGGAAGATCGCTATCAGGATAGTTAGAGGTTGCTGTATAAAGGGTGTCCCAAGTCTCTGAACGCTTAAAAAGTGTCTTCTTTTGCAGGAGTGCCTGAGCGAATGCCTTGAAATCTTCCAAGGTTCCTGTTGCTCGCCCAGCAGGGTACATTTCTATTAGATATGGAGCTTCGCCAATCAACCGACCGTCTCTAGTGTAACCTTTGACTTCCTTACGTTTTTCTACTACATAGGGATTATCTGATAAATCGGGTAAGAGAGCGGTGTGCCTCATATCTAAAGGTTCAAAGATATGCTCGTGGACATAGTCAGCATAAGATTGTCTGCTAATCCGCTCGACGATATATCCTGCCAGAGCCGTCCCAAAGTTAGAGTAGGCTGTCACTGTTCCCGGCTCATAGGCTTGATAGATATGTACTTTTTTGAGCGTATCTCCCAAGTTCTTACTAGTTCCCTTGGCAAGCCCCGTGTCTCCAAAGCCTGCTTGGTGGTTCATCAGATCCAGCATGGTGATTGGCTTGTCGTATGTGAGCTTGCCTTTGAGAAAATCCTTGGGCAGATACTCTTTTATATCTGTTTTAAGGTCAATCTTGCCTTCTTCCCAAAGCTGCATGACGCTGACCCAGACGGTCAACTTGGTGGCAGAGCCCCACTCGAAAACTGAGTTGTCATCCACCGCCAACTTTTTTTCCTTGTCTACATAGCCAAAATTATTTTGGTAAATGGTTTGTCCGTCCTTGTCAAAAACAGATGTCGCCAGTCCCGCACTGGTTTTTTCGTGTTCCTTGTAGTAATCCTCAATTTTCTGACCAATTTGGTCGTAAGGCGTGCCTGACGGCAACTTCTGCTGGTCAGCGTAAGCGTGACCAGCTCCCAGAGCGAGCAAGCCGCAAGTCAGCACAGTTAAGCAATGTTTAAAAAATGATGTTTTCATGATACTTACCTTTCTATTAAAGTGCCCACCACTGGTAAAGGCTCCAATAAAGGATATTGAGAACGACGATAAGTGAAGCG
>CAUUZZ010000013.1:0-68793 GCA_963549775.1 Streptococcus sanguinis
CGCTTCACTTATCGTCGTTCTCAATATCCTTTATTGGAGCCTTTACCAGTGGTGGACTTTATAAATAACAGAAAGGAGCATTTCACATGCAGACTTCCATTTCAACTTCAACTATTAAAAAATTTCTCATCTGGGCTTATGGCATAGGTTGGTTTCTTATGATCTTCTTATGTTATTTCTCTCAGCAAAAACAAAACGTCATAGCCTCGGTCTTCTCTATTTCCGCTATGTTTGCGCCGAGTATCGCGGCTCTTATTTCCAAAGCTCCCATTAAAGAGGCCGGTTGGCGACCTAATCTGAGCAAAAAGTGGAAGTCCTATGCTGCAGTCTGGCTCTGGATTGCCTTTTATGCTATCTTTGGTGCGGTAGTTTATTTTAGCATTTTTCCCCAGCACTTTTCACTAGCCTTTAGCCTGCTTGCTAAAAGCATTGGAACTAGCAATCCAGCTCTAGTTCAATCCACGGTTTGGCAGTATGTCTTTAATTTTCTAACGTGGATAAATTTACTTTGTATCATTCCAGCTTTAGGTGAAGAGTTAGGCTGGCGGGGTGTGCTTTATCCTTATCTTAAGGAGCGCTACGGTCGGACGAAGGGTCGCTTTATCGGTGGTCTGATTTGGGCTTCGTGGCATTTACCTATGTTACTGTTTGCGGACAAATTATCACTAGACACCATTCTCTATATCTTTCCTTACTATATTATGGCGATTACTATGGGCTTCTTGTTAGATATTTATTATGTAAAAAGCAAAACCATTTGGTTGCCTGCTTTTGGTCACTCCACTATTGATACACTTGGCCCCCTGACTTCTTTGTTGGTCGCAGGAAATGTCAAACCTCTTGCCTATCTCGGGCCTGGAGCCAATGGGCTATTTGTAGGCTTACTAGCCATTGTAGTGGTTACTTGGCTAACCAAGCGGGAGGCGAAAGAAAACTAGAATTGAAAAAAGAAAGGAGCATTTTATATGCAAAACACAATTTCAACTTCAACCATTAAAAGGTTTCTAGCATGGGCGTTTGGGCTCGCTTGGCCAGGTATGCTAGCCATAGCTTACTTTTATGCGAACAATCAGAAACTTGTCGGTAACATTTTATCCGCAAGTGTGGTAATGTTCGCCCCTATGGTGGCTGCTTTTTTGGCTAAAGCTCCTGTCAAGTCTATCGGCTGGAAATTGAAGCTCGCCAGTAAATGGCGCGATTACCTAGCCTGCTGGTTAGCCATTTGTAGCATTATACTTGGCGGCGCACTTGTCTATTTTGCTGTCTTTCCGCAGCATTTGGCTTTTGCCCTGAACCCACAAGTCGCCCTTCAAATTTTAATGATTCTTACGGTCTTAACTCTAGTCATCAGTCTTTCTGGCTTGGGCGAGGAAGTCGGCTGGCGGGGTATTCTCTATCCTTATTTGAAAGAGCGCTACGGACGGACTAAGGGACGCATCATTGGTGGTCTCATCTGGGCTATTTGGCATTTTCCTGTCAATATGATTGGAGCAGGGACGCTGGGTGAGCGTTTCTTAAATTTAATTCCCTATTATATCATGGCTATTTCTTTTGGGATTATCCTTGATATTTACTATGTACGTAGCAAAACCATTTGGCTGCCAGCCTTTGGACATGGGGTCATTGATGCCGTTGCCATGATAACTACCGTTTTCACTGTTAGTGGGGTAGAAACGTTTAAATTCCTTGGTCCTGGTCCAACTGGACTTTTTAGCGCTCTCATTGCTCTTGTCATTGCCGTTTGGCTGACCAAGCGCGAAGAGAGAGAAAGTCAGCAGGGGATTTCTTAATATTTTTTAGGTGATTTTTCTACCACTTACTAGCGCAATCTAACCACTTACCAAAAAGAGATTGATTTGGTGTACTTCTTTTGTTAGGATAAGGGTGTAGGGGAAAATACACCTTAAGGAGGTCACACATGACACATACTTATCAAAAGACAGCCCATCGCTCTAGTCTGGAAATCTTGCAAGAAGAAGCAGGGGCAAAAAATTGGTGGCTGAGCCTGCCGCTGGCTTTTCTTGCGATTGCTGCGGGAAGCCTCATCAGCGGAGCTTTGTCCCAATGGCTCTTGCTGCCGAGCATGACGGACGCCAATCGCTTACTGATAGGCATCGTTTCTTTATCCGTCTTTTTAGGTAGCAGTTTACTCATCATTCTCTTCGTCGCTAAATTTTGGGAGCGGCGCAGCCTTGCCAGTTTTGGACTTTGGAAGGAAAAATTAGGGTTCAATCTGCTGCTTGGTACAGCACTGGGTTTCTTCTTAGTCCTTCTGGCTGTGGGCTTCAATCTGCTCGGCGGACAGCTCCACATTCAAGTCGAAAAGCAGTTCAATCTAGGAATTTGGCTCTTTTTCCTGGTCAATTTCTTCTTTCAGGCGCTGGCTGAAGAGATGATTTACCGCGGCTTTGTCATGAACAAACTCCGCACCAAGCTGGACTTGCTACCGGCTGTCCTGCTCAACTCCCTACTCTTTGCGGTTATCCACATTTTTAAAGGTGGAACGCCCGTCCTTTATATCCTCAATGTCTTTCTGACCGGGATTTTCCTTTCCCTCCTTTTTGCACTGACGGACAATCTCTGGCTGGTCATAGCGCTGCATGCGGCTAATAACATGATTTATCTAGGTGTCTTTGGAGTGATTGGGACGGGCAACAATCTCCAGCACGGTAGTTTCTTACAGACGACTTTGACCAGTCAAGCCAACAGTTTCTTAGCAGGAACGCCAAGCGAACCTCTATCAGGCGGGCTGATAGCAGTCATCGTTATGGCGCTGGCTGCTCTTCTCACCGCCTATCTAGCCAAGAAAAAGCAAGTGTTTAGCTAAGCCCTCCTTGTCTTTTATCCTCAAAAACAGTATAATGGAGAAAAGAATTTGAAAGTTCTCTAAATAGTTTTAGGAGGATTGCTGGCAGAAAATCTTGTCCGTTTGAGTAGCGCCTTGCTTACATTTGTAGGAGCCATGACTTATCTAGAGCTAGTTGCTTTGTTTGTCCTTAGCTAGAAATCAATTTTAAGAGGTATCAAAATTGGGAATTAGTGAAACCATGAAAGCCCTAGCTGATCCAGTTCGGCGGGAAATATTAGAAATATTAAAAAAAGGTCCTAAGTCGGCTGGTGAAATCGCTCAAGTCTTCGATTTGACGGGAGCGACGGTATCCTACCATTTGTCCCAGTTGAAAAAAGCGGGGCTCATCTATGAAGAACGGCAGAAAAATTACATTTACTACCATTTAGATGCTACGGTTTTTGAGGAAATTTTGGTCTGGATTGCCGCGCTAGGAGGGAAAAATAATGAAAACGAAACTGAGAAATAACCTTAGGGAATTGCTGCTGACTTTCTTGGTTATTTGGCTGCCACTTGCTTATGCCTTATGGATTTATCCTAGTTTGCCAGAGAATATTAGGATCAATTTCACGTCGCCGATTAGCCCGACATTTAAGTATGTACCCAAATTTCTCTTTATCTGGGGTCTGCCAATCTTTATGACTTTGGCACAGCTGATTGTTTATGGGGCAACGGCTTACCGAGAAATCACCAAGCCAGCTTTTGCCCGCTTCGTCCTTTGGATTGTTCCCTTGACCCATATCATTGTCTATCTTTCTATTTTGTTCTATGCTCTCGATTCTCACTTCAATGTTAATAAGATTGCCTTGATTTTTTCAGGCTTGATGTTTATGATTTCTGGGAATTATATGCCCAAGAAAGTGGTGGTGGAAGAAAAACCAGCGCCGCGTTGGCTAGCCTACCTCTTTATCCTAGTCGGATTGACAGCCGTACTAGTGGGACTTTTTCTTTTGTAAATCAAGTGAAAACAAAGTGCACAGATTGTGCGCTTTTGTTTAGTCTCATTCTGGCTCTTTGTCAACTGTAGTGGGTTGATGAGAAGTTATAATCTGGAGAGGACTAAATCAGTCCTCTCCTTTTTGATGTTCAAAGCGATGATTTCTTTATGAGTTCCAGCATCTAGAACATCCAAGATTATGATGTTAGGGTCTTTTATTCCCAGTAAGTTTGTGATAAAATTGAACTGTTCCATAAGAGTCTTTCTAATGATGGTTTTGTCGCTTTTTATTATAGGTCTTATGGGACTTTTTTTCTACAACAAATAGGCTCCATCATTCCTACAGTGGTTTTACCCACTACAGAAATTATAGAGCCGTTTTTTATTGCAGTAGAGCTTGATGATTTTTAGATTGAAGTTATTTAGAAAAAATTCGAAATAGATTTGACAGAAAGAAAGGAAAGATGTATAATCTATTTAGAAAAAAACCAAAACAGTTTAGGAGAAAAAACGATGATTTCCATTCATATCTTGATTGCCATGCTGCTGATTGTAGGGTCAGTCCTTGTTCCTTTGGTTTATTTTAAAAAGACCAAGCACATTTCTCTGCTAGTTTTCCTTTTAGGGGGAGTTGGCTTTTATCTGTCTAGTCAAGTTCTGGAAAATATTTTGCATCGTATCGTTTTACAGCCTCAGGCTGATGGGACTATCGCTTTGCAGACGGAAAATCCTTGGCTATATGTCCTTTATGGTATTGCTGCGGCAGCTATCTTTGAAGAAACAGCCCGCTGGGTCATCTTTTACTGGCTGCAAAAGAAGCGTCCATTGACCTTTAGGGATGGTGTGGCCTATGGCTTGGGTCATGGTGGTATTGAGGCTTTGTTCGTTGGTATTGTCAGTCTCTTAAACTTTTGGGTTATAGCTCAAGTAGTAACTCAGGGGAATGCTCAGACGCTGGCTCAAATTCCTCAAGCAATTATTGACAATGTCCGTTCCATGAACGCTGGCAGTATCTATCTTTTGGCTTTTGAACGGATCTTGGCTATTCTCATTCAAATCCTTCTGACCTTCTGGGTTTGGAAAGCGGTCAAGGAGAAGGCTCCAGTGTATTTTTTAGCCGCTCTGGGACTTCACGCCCTGATTGACTTAGCGCCTGCTCTGGCTCAGGTAGGCTTTCTTCCGCCACTGGCTGTTGAGGCTCTGCTCTTAGTAGAAGTAGTGGCACTAGTCTTTCTGACCAAGAAAATTTTGAAAGTTTACCTGAAGGAAAGGTTCAATCATGGGCATCAGTCAAACGCTTAAAGCTCTAGCTGACCCAGTTCGGAGGGGGATTCTTGAAATGCTCAAGCATGGTCCGAAGTCTGCAGGGGAAATTGCTCAAGCTTTTGAGCTGACTCCTGCGACGGTATCCTACCACCTCTCTCAGCTAAAGAAAGCCGGTCTGCTCATAGAGGAAAAGCAGAAGAACTTTATTTATTACAGCTTAGATGTCACGGTTTTTGAAGAAATTCTTGTTTGGTTTCAATCTCTTGGAGGAGGAAAGGAAAATGAAAAAAAATAGTTTACAAGAATTAGGTTGGGCGCTTGGACTCATGTTCCTGCCAGTTTTCTATGCGATCTGGAACTATCAAGAATTACCAGATAGCCTAGCGATTCACTTTGACTTATCTGGGGAAGGTGACAGCTTTTTACCTAAGTTTCTAATAGTATCTGCTTTTCCAATTGTCATGATGCTGCTAGAAGTTATGATCTATTGGACAACCATTGCCAAAGATATCTTGAATAGAACCTTTAAACACCTTATTCGCTGGATATTTCCTCTTACCTTTGTTTCACTGTATCTAGCTACTATTTATCGGGGCTTAAATGAGAGTTTTGATGTGCGTAAAATAGCAACTATGCTAGTTGCTTTGGTTTTCATAATTGTAGGCAATTACTTGCCCAAAAAAGTACAAGCTGACAGAAATTCCATGAATAGAAAATGGGCACACCTCTTTGTTTTGTTAGGATTTCTTACTTTTATAGTCAGCATTTTCTATTTGTAAGCGGATTTATGCTATAATGGTATCAAGTATCAAATAAAAGGGTTATCATGATTACCAAGGAGCATTATCAATTTATCCGGCAGCACCCTGCCTTTGTCAATCTGCCAGTGGAGCTTTTCGATAAATTAGCAGTGGAGATTCAGTATCGCAAGATTCCAAAAGGGCAAATTATCTTTTTTGCAGGAGACCGGCGTGAGCGTCTTTTCCTCTTGTCTCAAGGCTATGTGCGGATTGAGCAGTATGATTCAACAGACACATTTTCTTATATGGATTATGTCAAGAAAAACAGTGTTTTCCCCTATGGAGGTATGTTTTTTGATGAGTGCTATCATTACACAGCCAGCGCTGTCACCAATGTCGAATATTTCTCCATTCCTATTGATTTGTTTGAAGACTATTCAAAGAAGAGTGTGGATCAACTGTTGTTCATTACCAAGCGGCTATCGCAAATCTTGGAATTTCAGGAATTGAGATTGCGCAATGTCGTGGCGGCCAGTGCCAGTGAGCGTGTGGTTCAGTCCTTGTCTCTACTCTGCATGGATTTGTGCAAGGTGGGAGATAGCCTGCCCTTTCCTATCAGCATGAAAGAACTGGCTAAGCTAGGAGCTACGACTCGGGAAACGGTCAATCAAGTTGTGAAAAAGCTCTTGGATGAAGGTCGGATTGAATACGAGCATAAAAAATTAACTTTTATGGATAAAGAATATTTCATGAAATACCTTGTTGGAAGCTAATCTATTTTGATTGGCTTCTTTTTTTGGACAGATAAGTTCAAAATATTCTAATATTAACCATTTACTGATTTTCTTTGAAAAAATAAATATTCACAAAAGTAATATAACCCATAAAATACCCAAAGAAAACGCTTTAAAAAAGAATATTATAAACATAGCTACGAAAAAAAGCAAAGGATTTGGCATTTGTTATGTAAGTTTTTTCTTGAAAGCGGTAACACTTAATGCTAGAATAGTACATGTAAACGGGCTTAGGAAAACCTAAACCGCAAAGAAAAAGGAGGATAGTAGATGTCTACACATCCAATTCATGTTTTCTCAGAAATTGGAAAACTGAAAAAAGTTATGTTGCACCGTCCTGGCAAGGAGTTAGAAAACTTGCAGCCGGACTATTTGGAACGTCTTCTCTTTGATGATATTCCTTTCTTGGAAGATGCACAAAAAGAACATGATAACTTTGCTCAAGCGCTTCGCAATGAAGGAGTTGAGGTTCTCTATCTTGAGCAGTTGGCTGCTGAGTCACTGACTTCTCCAGAAATCCGTGAGCAATTCATCGAAGAATATCTGGAAGAAGCGAATATTCGCGGCCGTGAAACCAAGAACGCTATTCGCGAACTGCTCCATGGTATCAAAGACAACCAAGAGTTGGTTGAGAAAACAATGGCAGGGGTTCAAAAAGTTGAATTACCAGAAATTCCTGAAGAAGCAAAAGGCTTGACGGACTTGGTGGAATCTGATTATCCATTCGCTATTGATCCGATGCCAAACCTTTACTTCACACGTGACCCATTTGCTACAATTGGTAATGCTGTATCGCTTAACCACATGTATGCGGATACTCGTAATCGTGAAACTATCTATGGTAAATACATCTTCAAATACCACCCAGTATATGGTGGAAAAGTAGACTTGGTTTACAACCGTGAAGAAGACACACGTATCGAAGGTGGGGACGAGTTGGTTCTTTCAAAAGATGTGCTGGCAGTTGGTATTTCACAACGTACAGACGCAGCTTCTATCGAAAAACTCTTGGTCAATATCTTCAAGAAAAATGTTGGCTTCAAGAAAGTTTTGGCCTTTGAATTTGCTAATAACCGTAAGTTCATGCATTTAGACACTGTCTTCACTATGGTTGACTATGACAAGTTCACGATTCACCCAGAAATCGAAGGCGATCTTCGCGTTTACTCTGTAACTTATGTTGATGACAAACTTAAGATTGTTGAAGAAAAAGGTGATTTAGCAGAAATCTTGGCAGAAAACCTTGGTGTGGAAAAAGTTCACCTGATTCGCTGTGGTGGTGGCAATATCGTAGCTGCTGCGCGTGAGCAGTGGAACGACGGTTCTAACACCTTGACCATCGCACCTGGTGTGGTAGTGGTGTATGACCGTAACACCGTTACTAACAAGATTTTGGAAGAATACGGCTTGCGTTTGATTAAGATCCGCGGAAGTGAATTGGTTCGCGGTCGTGGTGGACCACGCTGTATGTCTATGCCGTTTGAACGTGAAGAAATTTAGGAATCCAGTATTTTACTGATACTCAAAGAATAGAAAGAGGAAATAATAGAATGACACATTCAGTATTCCAAGGACGTAGCTTCTTAGCAGAAAAAGACTTTAGCCGTGCTGAGTTAGAATACCTTATTGGTCTTTCAGCTCACTTGAAAGATTTGAAAAAACGCAATATTCAACACCACTATCTTGCTGGCAAGAATATCGCTCTCTTGTTTGAAAAAACATCTACTCGTACTCGTGCAGCTTTTACAACAGCAGCCATTGACCTGGGAGCACATCCAGAATACCTTGGTGCAAATGATATCCAGCTTGGTAAGAAAGAATCTACAGAAGATACTGCTAAAGTTTTGGGCCGTATGTTTGACGGGATTGAATTCCGCGGCTTCAGCCAACGCATGGTAGAAGAATTGGCAGAATTCTCAGGTGTTCCAGTATGGAATGGTCTGACTGACGAATGGCACCCAACTCAAATGTTGGCTGACTACTTGACAGTTCAAGAAAACTTTGGCCGTCTGGAAGGTTTGACATTGGTATACTGTGGTGATGGACGTAACAACGTTGCCAACAGCTTGCTGGTAACAGGAGCTATCCTTGGCGTCAACGTTCATATCTTCTCACCAAAAGAACTCTTCCCAGAAAAAGAAATCGTTGAATTGGCAGAAGGCTTTGCTAAAGAAAGCGGCGCTCGTGTGCTGATTACAGAAGATGCTGACGAAGCAGTTAAAGGCGCTGATGTTCTTTACACAGACGTTTGGGTATCAATGGGTGAAGAAGACAAGTTTGCAGAACGCGTTGCCCTCCTCAAACCTTACCAAGTTAACATGGATCTGGTTAAGAAAGCTGACAATGAAGACCTTATCTTCCTGCACTGCTTGCCTGCATTCCACGATACAAATACTGTTTACGGTAAAGATGTCGCTGAAAAATTCGGCGTAGAAGAAATGGAAGTAACAGACGAAGTCTTCCGCAGCAAATATGCTCGTCACTTCGACCAAGCTGAAAACCGTATGCACACAATTAAAGCGGTTATGGCTGCAACTCTTGGAAACCTCTACATTCCAAAAGTATAATCTTACATAAGAAACCGTTTACCAACAGCTATGAGGGCTGCGACTAATAGCTTTAGTCCGGCCCTCTTTTATATGATAAGGAATGCTTATTTCCTTATTGAAAATTTGAAAATCTACTAAAATAAATTGGAAGCGCATTCTTTGGAGTGCAATAAAGGAAAATTAAATGGCAAATCGTAAAATCGTTGTAGCTTTGGGAGGAAACGCCATCCTTTCATCTGACCCATCTGCGAAAGCACAGCAGGAAGCCTTGGTGGAAACTGCTAAACACTTGGTGAAATTGATTAAAAACGGGGATGATCTTATCATTACCCACGGAAATGGTCCGCAAGTAGGAAACTTGCTGCTGCAACACTTGGCAGCAGACTCTGAAAAGAATCCTGCCTTCCCACTAGACTCTCTTGTGGCTATGACAGAAGGCAGCATCGGCTTCTGGCTGCAAAATGCTTTGCAAAATGCTCTCTTGGATGAAGGTATTGAAAAGAATGTTGCTTCTGTTGTGACGCAAGTAGTGGTGGATAAGAACGATCCAGCCTTTGTCAACCTCAGCAAGCCAATCGGTCCTTTCTACTCAGAAGAAGAAGCAAAAGCGGAAGCTGAAAAGAGCGGAGCGACTTTCAAAGAGGATGCTGGCCGCGGTTGGCGTAAGGTTGTTGCTTCACCAAAACCAGTGGATATCAAGGAAATTGAAACCATTCGTACGCTTTTGAATCAAGGTCAAGTAGTAGTAGCTGCGGGTGGCGGCGGAATTCCTGTCGTCAAGGAAGACAATGGTCATCTTACTGGTGTTGAAGCCGTTATTGACAAGGACTTTGCTTCTCAGCGCTTGGCTGAGTTGGTTGATGCAGACCTCTTCATTGTCTTGACTGGTGTGGACTATGTCTTTGTTAATTACAACAAACCAGATCAAGCAAAACTGGAACATGTGAATGTTGCTCAATTGGAAGAGTACATCAAGCAAGAACAATTTGCACCAGGCAGCATGCTACCAAAAGTAGAAGCAGCTATCGCCTTTGTCAATGGCCGTCCAGAAGGTAAAGCAGTAATCACATCTCTGGAAAATCTGGGTGCTCTGATTGAGTCTGAGAGTGGCACGATTATTGAAAAAGGATAGCATAGAATTGACTGAAAAGCGATAGCAAGTAATCTCTATTGCTGATGGAAATCTTTTCTTGAAAATCATTTATAATTTTCAAAAACGCTGGTTTTTTGGATGTTAATATGGTAAAATATAAACAAAGTAAGCGTTTTCTTGTTTACTCATGCAGGGAAATGCAGGTTTGTAACCTCGTAAAAAACGTTTAGGAGGAGAAACAAATGAGTGAAAAAACAAAAAAAGGGTTTAAGATGCCTTCATCTTACACCGTATTGCTTCTCATCATTGCCCTTATGGCATTCTTGACTTGGATTATCCCAGCCGGGGCTTTTGTAAAAGGTGTTTATCAGCCTCAGCCACAAAATCCTCAAGGGATTTGGGATGTACTGATGGCACCGATTCGTGCAATGCTGGGCACGCATCCTGAGGAAGGATCCTTGATTAAGGAGACAAGCGCAGCCATTGATGTTGCCTTCTTCATCCTCATGGTGGGTGGTTTCCTTGGTGTTGTTAACGAAACTGGTGCTTTGGATGTGGGAATTGCCTCTATCGTTAAGAAGTATAAGGGCCGCGAAAAGATGCTGATTGTTGTCTTGATGCCTCTCTTTGCCCTTGGTGGTACTACCTATGGTATGGGTGAGGAAACCATGGCCTTCTATCCGCTTTTGGTACCAGTGATGATGGCGGTTGGTTTTGACAGTCTGACTGGGGTGGCTATCATATTGCTTGGTTCGCAAATCGGATGTTTGGCTTCTACGCTAAATCCATTTGCAACTGTTATCGCTTCAGAGACTGCTGGTGTTGGAACTGGTGAAGGGATTGTCCTTCGTCTCATCTTCTTGGTTATTCTGACTGCTCTCAGCACTTGGTTTGTTTACCGCTATGCAGATAAGATTCAAAAGGATCCGACCAAGTCATTGGTTTACAGCACTCGCGAAGAAGATTTGAAACACTTTAACGTTGAAACTTCTTCATCTGTTGAGTCAACTCTGAGCAAAAAACAAAGAACAGTTCTATTCCTGTTCATCATGACATTTGTCATTATGGTATTGAGTTTCATTCCTTGGACAGATCTCGGTATTACTATCTTTAAGGATGTCAATACCTGGCTGACAGGTCTTCCAGTACTCGGTAAGATTATTGGTTCATCTACTTCTGCACTGGGTACTTGGTACTTCCCAGAAGGAGCGATGCTCTTTGCCTTCATGGGAATCTTGATTGGTGTTGTGTACGGTCTCAAGGAAGACAAGATTATCTCTGCCTTTATGAACGGTGCAGCTGATCTGCTTAGCGTAGCCCTGATCGTAGCAATCGCCCGTGGTATCCAAGTTATCATGAATGATGGTATGATTACAGACACTATCCTCAATTGGGGTAAACAAGGACTCAGCGGTCTATCATCACAAGTATTTATCGTCTTGACTTACATTTTCTACCTGCCGATGTCCTTCCTTATCCCATCATCATCAGGTCTGGCCAGTGCGACTATGGGAATCATGGCTCCTTTGGGAGAATTTGTCAATGTCAAGGCTAGCTTGATCATCACAGCTTATCAGTCTGCTTCAGGTGTGCTGAACCTGGTTGCTCCAACTTCTGGTATCGTTATGGGAGCCTTGGCACTCGGACGTATCAATATCGGAACTTGGTGGAAATTTATCGGCAAGCTGATTGTAGCTATCATTGCTATCAGTATTGCTCTCTTACTCCTAGGAACATTCTTACCGTTCCTATAAGCTAGAAGCTGAGGTGATTCCATGAAAAATTTTATAACGGAAGAAGTTAAAGAAGATTTTCTTGAATCTTTGAAAACAATCGTTTCTTATCCTTCAGTACTAAATGAAGGTCAAAATGGAACACCTTTTGGACAAGCTATCCAGGATGTCCTAGAAAAAACTTTAGAAATCTGTCGAGAGTTAGGTTTTACAACCTACCTCGACCCTAAAGGTTATTACGGATATGCAGAAATCGGTCATGGAGCTCAGCTCCTGGCCGTTCTCTGTCATTTGGATGTTGTTCCATCAGGTGATGAGTCGGACTGGCAGATGCCTCCCTTTGAAGCTACTGTCAAGGATGGCTGGATTTTCGGCCGTGGGGTTCAGGACGACAAGGGACCTTCCATGGCCGCTCTTTATGCGGTAAAAGCATTGCTGGATAGCGGAGTGGAATTTAAAAAGCGGGTTCGCTTTATCTTTGGTACAGATGAGGAGACGCTTTGGCGCTGTATGGGTAGGTATAACCAACTAGAAGAGCAGGCTGCACTTGGCTTTGCGCCGGACTCTTCCTTCCCTCTGACTTATGCTGAGAAGGGGCTTCTGCAGCTCAAGCTGGAAGGGCCGGGCTCTGATACTTTAGAGCTCGAAGCTGGGCAAGCTTTTAATGTCGTTCCTGCCAAAGCTTCCTATTCAGGCAGCCTACTGGAGTCAGTCCTTGCTGGCTTGGAAGATTTAGGCTATGAATATGAGCGAACGGCAGAAGAAGTAACGGTTATCGGCTTGCCCAAGCACGCCAAGGATGCCGCCCAAGGAATCAACGCAATTATTCGCCTAGCCAAGGTCTTGCAGCCCTTGGATTCACATCCAGCTCTCGCCTTTCTGGCTCAGGCGGTTGGTGAAGATGCGACAGGCGGTCATCTATTTGGGCCTGTGTCTGATGAACCTACGGGCTTTCTTTCCTTTAATGTTGCCGGCCTGACTTTAAGCTCTGACCGCTCTGAGATTCGGATTGATATGCGGATTCCGGTCTTGGCAGACAAGGAAAAGCTGGTTGAAAAGCTAGCAGAGATAGCCAGTCAATACGAGCTGACCTATCAGGAGTTTGACTACTTGGCTCCGCTCTACGTACCTTTGGACAGTGAGTTGGTTAGCACCCTGATGGCAATTTATCAGGAGAAAACAGGAGACGACAGTCCAGCCATGTCTTCGGGCGGAGCGACCTTTGCTCGTACTATGACTAACTGTGTTGCCTTCGGCGCTCTCTTTCCGGGAGCTGATCAGACAGAGCATCAGGTCAATGAACGATTCCGCCTAGATGATCTGTATCGGGCCATGGATATTTACGCGGAAGCCATTTATCGTTTGGCTATAACACCTTAAATGCTGACCTTTTGAAACTATCTTAAAACTTTATCGGTTTTGTTTCACTCTAGTCAAGTATGGCTTGCTGATTTACTAATGGGTTTCATTGAGCAAAAATCGTAAATAGAAAAAGCTGAGGCAAATTTTGTCTCAGCTTTTATTTACTAAAGAAGAATGGTGGGGTGAACTCTTTGAGCTTCTCAAAGCAGTCCAGAGCCCCTTGGTTATCCTCGCATATAATCAGACAGACGTCATCTCCACAGACAGTAGCAACAATCTGTGGCAGCTCTAGAGCGTCTAAGATTGCACCGAAAGACTGGGCCAGACCAGGCAGGGTTTTCATGACGACTTGATTTTGAACTGGTCTCAGCATGACTAAGGCATCCTCCATGTAGAAACGAAGGCGTTTTTCCCAACGGGATGGTGCAATACTGTTGATGATATAGTAGGAAGTATCGTTCTCACTGACCTTGACCAGATTGAGTGCTTTCATATCTCGTGAAAGGGTAGACTGAGTCACGACGACGCCGTTGGCTTCCAAATGCTCCTGAAGTTCTTGCTGGGTATGGATTTTTTTCTCCATGATTAAGGAGCGGATGAGACGGTGTCTGCTTTCAATTTTATTCATAAATTTTCACCTATAGTTATTTGATAAACATAGCATCACCAAAGCTGAAGAAGCGATAGCGCTCAGCAATAGCGTGCTCATAAGCTTTAAGCGTTAAGGAACGTCCGGCAAAGGCAGAGACTAACATGACCAGAGTTGACTTGGGCAGGTGGAAGTTGGTTGAAAAAGCATCAACGACCTTCCAATCGTATCCCGGCTTGATAAAAATATTGGTCCAGCCAGAGTCAGCCTGAATCTGCCCCTGGAATTTACTGCCAATTGTCTCCAAGGTGCGGATAGATGTCGTTCCGACTGCAATGACACGGCCTCCCTTAGCCTTGACCTGACGGAGTGTCTGGGCAGCTTCTTCGGACAGACTGTAAAATTCGGAGTGCATCTCGTGATCATCTAAGCTGTCTACAGAAACCGGTCGGAAAGTTCCCAGTCCGACATGAAGAGTGAGATAGACCAGCTTGACTCCCTTGGCTGCAATCTGCTCCAATAGCTCTTCTGTGAAATGAAGTCCAGCAGTTGGCGCAGCGGCAGAGCCGTTTTCTTTAGCATAGACTGTCTGGTAGCGTTCGCGGTCTGCAAGTTTTTCGTGGATATAAGGCGGAAGCGGCATCTCTCCCAAACTTTCCAAGACCTCTAGGAAAATCCCTTCGTAGCCAAAGCGCACAATTCGGCCGCCGTGCTCCAGCTCATCTACCACAGTAGCAGTTAAGCGGCCATCGCCAAAGGAAATCTGAGCACCTACTCTGAGGCGCTTGGCTGGCTTAGCTAGCACTTCCCAGTCATCTCCCTGAGTATTTTTAAGCAGTAGCAGCTCGACATGGCCTCCTGTCTCAGGTTTGATACCATAAAGGCGGGCAGGCAGGACACGGGTATTATTCATAACTAGGGCATCGCCGGGCTGGAGCTGATCAATAATCTGGTCAAAGTGCTGGTCGGAGAAGGTCCCCGTTTCTTTATCAACCACAAGCAAGCGGGAAGCATCCCTTTTCTCCAAAGGCGTCTGAGCAATCAGCTCTTCGGGCAAGTCAAAATCAAAATCAGCGGTATTCATCGTATCTCCTTATATCGTTTTCATCAGCCAGAGTAGGTAGGCGGCTAGTAGGAAGGGACTGGCTGTAAGTAAGCCTCCCAAAATCAAGCTCAGCATCTGCCAGCCTCGCTGTTTTTTCAAGAGGAAGCTCAGGCTGCAGAGCAAGACTCCGACTAAAAATAAAATCAATAAAACACTCAGTAAAAACATGGTTCTATTATAACACGATTTGCTGCAAAAGGAAGCGAGCATGACTTAAAAATCTCTTCATTTCACCGACTTTTTCTTGACAAAAATTGGTCTATACCATATAATATAATTAAGAAAAGATGTGGAGGTGGAAAATGAAAATTATTCAAGTGGAAAACCAAGTAGAAGGTGGCAAAGTGGCTTTTGAATTGCTCAAAGAAAAGCTGACTCAGGGGGCAAAAACTTTGGGCTTGGCTACAGGCAGCAGCCCAGAAGAATTTTACAAGCAGATCGTTGAGAGCGACCTTGATTTTTCAGAGATAATCAGTGTCAATCTGGATGAATATGTCGGTTTGCAGGAGGACGATCCTCAGTCTTATCGCTATTTCATGAACCAGCACCTCTTTAATCAAAAGCCATTTAAAGAAAACTTCCTGCCCAATGGAGCGGCAAAGGATCTGGAAGCGGAAGTAGAGCGTTACAATCAGCTCCTTAAAGAGCATCCTGTTGATTTGCAGATTTTGGGGATTGGTACGAATGGTCATATCGGCTTTAATGAGCCGGGAACCAGTTTCGACAGTCAGACTCATTTAGTAGATCTGACACCGTCCACCATTCAGTCCAATGCTCGATTCTTCGACAAGATGGAAGATGTTCCGACTCAGGCTATTTCCATGGGGATTGGCAATATCCTTGATGCCAAGTCCATCATCCTCTTTGCTTACGGTTCAGCTAAGGCCAAGGCTATAGCAGGGACTGTTGAGGGTGAAGTGACAGAGGAGCTGCCAGGCAGTGCTCTCCAGAAGCATCCGGATGTTGTAATTATCGCTGATAAGGAAGCTCTTAGCTTGTTAAATCACTAAGATTTTGATGTTGTTGCTATAAAACTGGCTTTGCCAGATAAAAGTCTCTTAATTTCCTATCTATTTTTTAGGTAGGATTTTTAGATTTATGGTTGACTTTGCGTAAAATATGATATACTAGATAGGTATAATTGTTCTTTGGAGGATCCTGTGAAGAAAAAGCTTTTGTTATTGGGAATTGCGTTCCTGACCTCGTTAGCGCCACTGGCTGCTAGGGCTGATGAATTGGTGGATATGGCAAAAAAGATGTATCCGCATGATAATGTTCAGTCGATTAATCGTCCCAAGTCTTCTCTTGTTATTGACGGCAGTACAGGTGATGTTGTCTGGGAGGATAATGTCGACGAGGTGCGTGACCCAGCCAGTATGAGCAAGCTCATGACGCTTTACTTGGTCTTTGAAGCGATTAAGGAAGGAAAAATCAGCGAAAAGACAGTCATTACAGCTACACCTCAGGATCAGGCCATCGCTAATATTTATGAAATTTCAAATAATAAGATTGTCGCGGGTGTAGACTATACCGTATCTGAGCTCATTACTATGACAATCGTGCCTTCATCCAATGCAACAACTGTCATGCTGGCCAATTATCTATCGGATAATGATCCAGATGCTTTCTTGGATCGGATGAACGCCAAGGCTCAAGAGCTGGGTATGACGAATACCAAGTGGTTCAATGCCAGCGGTGCAGCAGCGGTTTCTTTCAAGGGGTATTACAATCCTCAGAATTACGATAATACTCTCAGCAACCAGACAACAGCCCGTGATTTGGCGATTCTGGCCTATAACTTTGTCAATCACCATCCTGAAATTCTAAACTATACTAATAAAGCTAAGGTTACGGTTAAAGCTGGAACTCCTTATGAGGAAACCTTTGACACCTATAATTACTCCCTGCCAGGTGCTAAATACGCACTCAAGGGAGTAGATGGTATGAAGACGGGTTCTAGCCCTAACGGTGCTTTCAACTATATCGCGACCATTAAGCGTGGCGATCAGCGCATGATTGCTGTGATTATGGGAGTTGGCGACTGGTCTGACCAAGACGGTGAGTATTACCGCCATCCTTTTGGTAATGCTTTGATTGAGAAGGCTTATGCGGACTACGAGTACAAAAAACTCTTATCCAAGGGTGAGCAGGAGATTGATGGACAGAAATATAAGCTGCCTGAGGATTTCTACGCTACTGTTAAAAAGGGAACCAAGCCTAAAGTCAAGGTTGAAAACAATGTTCTCAAGGCTGAAAATGGCTTGAAGACCTTGTCTAGCAAGATCTCTGATGAAATGAAAGTTGAGAAAGTTGAGAATCCAGTTGCTCAGGCCATTGAAAACGTAACTGGCAGCAAATCAGAAAGCAAGCCTTGGTATGGCGTGTTCTTCAGCGATAAGATGTTGATTCTGCTGCCTGTTGGCATCCTGCTAATCATTCTATACTTTGAATACCGCAGTCGTCAAAAACGCAAGGCTGCAAAGCAGGAGCGTCGCAGAAATACAGATGTTGAATAAAGAGAATGCCCTCTGTCACATATGAACGGAATGACTTTCCAAGCTAAAACTCAGTTCTTTTGCTGAGTTTTCTTTCTGTCTAAAGGAGATTTCGATGATAAAAAAGTTTCACAACAGCTATCTAGCTCATTTTTTACTCTTTAATTTTTTCTTTCTAGCCTATTCTCTTTTTTCGACTCTGATATCAGTCTATATGCAGGACTTAGGCTATTCAAATACTCAAGTATCGCTAGTAGTGTCAGCTTCTTTCTTTGCTTCCATGTTGGCTCAGCCAATCTTTGGAATAATCAGCGATGCTTTGGGGATTAAAAAGATCTTCCTTTTTAGCTTTCTAGTTATGATGGTTGGGGCTGTATTTTTCATGAAAGCGACTCAGCTTTGGCAGTTACTGGTCTGGTATAGTCTGGTCCTCATGCTGGTTAACGGGGTCAATCCAGTCATGGATGTTCTTGCGGCTCAAAGTCCTTATACTTATGGTAAGATTCGGATTTGGGGAACCATTGGCTATGCCTTAGGCTCTCAGCTAGCAGGACTAATCTATCAAAGAGTCGCACCACAGGCTATTTTCCCAGTCTTTATTGGCATGATGCTTATCAGCAGCATAGGACTTTTGGGAATCCAGCCCAAGCACGATCGAGCAGCCCTAGAAAGCAGGAATACCCGCAAGCAGACAGGTCTGGGGAAGCTCTTGACCAACAAAACCTATCTCTTTTACCTGCTTTTGGTCGCACTTTACTCTGGGGTGGGGAATACTGGTCATACCTATATCCCTGCCATGCTACAGCATAGTGGCTTAGAGGTGGATATGGCTTCGACTGTTGTTGCCCTATCAGTTCTGGTTGAAGCGCCTTTTATCTTTTATTCCTATCTCTTTATGGACAAGATTTCGATGAAAAAGTTGCTTTATATCTGTCTGGGAATCATCTTTCTCCAGTACAGTGTTTATGCCTTGGATCTAGGTTTGATTTCGAAAATCGGGATGACTCTCCTTTCCAAGCATGTGACGGGCATGGTTTTGATTATGGTGACCCTGAAAATCGTAGCTAGCTTGGTTGATGAAAAATACTTGGTCACTGCCATTGCTCTGGTCCAGACAGCCCGCAGTCTAGGAACCATTCTCATTCAAAATCTTGCGGGTCATTTTCTGGACAGTTGGGGTTACGAAGGAATGAACCTATTTCTAGCAGCTATTATCTGTCTAGTCTGTCTGCTGGCCCTCTTTCTGAAATTACCAGAACGAAAAGGAAATCAATTATTTGGATAATGAAAAACGAGTCGGAGAGATGTTCTCTCGACTCGTTTTTTTGTCTAGATAGTTTCTCTTTTCTTTTGCGAATATTTTAGTAAAAGAAAGAAATTTTCAAAGGGGGTTAGGATATGTTTGTGGCGCGAAATCATAAGGGGCTTTTGTGTAATGCTCTGGAGGAGAAGATTGAGAAGGGGGCTGATTTCGTCTGCCCCGCTTGTTCAGGGGCAGTCCGTTTTAAAAAAGGAAAGGTTATGCAGCCGCATTTTGCGCATGTTTCGCTGGAGGAGTGTTACTTTTATAGGGAAAATGAGAGTGCTGAGCACCTGAACCTTAAGGCCGAGCTTTTTCGCTGGGCCGGCCAGACAGAAGAAGTTGAGGTGGAGGCTTTTTTGCCTGCTCTGCAGCAGATTGCTGATTTGCTGGTTAATGAGAAACTGGCGCTTGAAGTCCAGTGCAGCCCCCTAAGTATAGAACGGCTGCAGGAACGGACGCTTCCTTACCGCCAGCATGGCTATCAGGTCCTCTGGCTCTTGGGGCGAAAACTTTGGCTCAAGGATTCCTTAACCCGCTTGCAGAAGGATTTTCTCTATTTTAGTAAAAATATGGGCTTTCATCTTTGGGAGCTGGATCAAGAAAAGCAAGTTCTGCGTCTCAAATACCTGATTCACGAAGATCTGCATGGAAAAGTCCAGCACAAGACTAAGAACTTTCCCTTTGGTCACGGCCAGCTTTTGGACATTTTGCGTTTGCCATTTCAAAAGCAGGAGATGAACAGCTTTCTGGCCCAGCAAGATCCGCACATCTGCAATTATATCCGTCGTCAGCTTTATTACCAGCAGCCCAGATGGATGCGGTTGCAGGCCCAGCTCTACCAGAATGGCGATAATCTCTTGACTAAGACTGCAGAGGATTTCTATCCACAGGTTCGACCAATCCAAGCTGCCTCCTTCTGTCAGATAACTACTGACCTGACTGGCTATTACCAGCAGTTTGAGACCTATTACGCCGATCTCCCGCAAAAAAATCTGCAAATTGTTTATTCACCGGCTTTTTATGAGATGATAAAAGAAAATTGCTAAGTATCATTAGTTTCCCATTGATGAAGCCATAAACTTTTAGCTATCCTTTCAGTTTTAGAATATTTTAGAATCCTGTATAATATAATAAAGTAATAAGTTAGATAGTTAAAAATTCTAAATCGTGCTAATCCAGCAGGCTTTAGCAAAGATGAGAAGCGAAAGGAGCCACCATGAAGAAAATTTTTGTCATCTTTCTGGCTATCATCACGCTAAGTTCAGCCATGTTTCTAGGAGGTTGTGGTATGTTAAACAGTCGGTCGGAAAAAGAAGAAATGCTTCAAATTGCAGAAAGTAAAAAGATGAAGAGTGTTATTGAGGAAGGGCTGAAAAAGATTGACCCTCAAGCATTAACACCTGAAGGGAAAATTAAAAGTTATGAAATTAATAAAAAGTCACTAACTCAGAACCCAATGGGAGGATTAATGTTTGATTTAATCATTAATGGTGACGAAGAAGTAACACTAGGATATGTCATTACAGAGGACGAAAATGGGAAATTTCACAGAGATGGGACTGTGTGGTCACCGAAGCTTACAGAACTAATGGATGAAGAAAATGTAAATGGCAATGAAGAATAAGGTTTTTCTAGATAACTTCCTAACAATGATTGCGCTATTATGTTCTTTGGAAAAATAGTATAATAATTAATATAAAAAATTAATCTAAATTCGCCTTCTCGTTTTTGTTAAGGTATCGGTTTTATCAAAAATGAGAAGCGAAAGGAGCCATTATGAAGAAAATTTTTGTAATTTTTCTGAGTATCATCACGATTAGTTCAGCTATGCTTCTAGGAGGGTGTAGCATACTAAACAGTCGGTCGGAAAAAAAAGAAATGATTCAGATTGCGGAGAGCCAGAAATCTAAAAAGTTAATTGAGGAAATGTTAAGGAAGAAAGATCCTGAAGCATTGACAGAAAAGGGGATAATAAAAAAATATACAATAAATGAAAAAAATCTTAAATATAATCCAATGGGTGGCTTAATAGTTGAGCTTATAATAAACGATGACTCGGAATTAACAATTACCACAACATTGATGGAAGACTCTGATGGGAAGCTAGAACATACAGGGTACGTAATTTCTGGCGAGCTTGCAAAGAAGTTGAGGGGAGAATGACATATGATAAAGCATTAAGTGATAAGAAAAAATGAACTCTTTGATTCCAAGTCCTATTTGGTCAGGAATTAGGTTCAAAGAGTTTTTTTAAAACTAAGTAAGTCTGCATAGCTACAAAGAGATTTTGGTACTTGAGTTTTATAAAAAGTGGAATTTTGTGATAGAATAGGGGAGTCGGAGGATTTTTTTATGGCAAAACAAAGAAATGAAATTGAAGAAAAATATACTTGGGATTTGAGTACTATTTTCCCAACAGATGAAGCCTTTGAAGCGGAGTTGGCTCAGGTTTCGGAAGAAGTGAAGAAAGCAGCTAGTCTGGCTGGACATTTGCTGGATTCAGCGGACAGTCTCTTAACAACGACTGAAGTGCAGCTGGACTTGATGCGCCGCATTGAAAAGCTTTATTCTTATGCTCACATGAAGAATGACCAGGATACACGTGTGGCTAAGTATCAGGAGTATCAGGCTAAAGGCATGACTCTTTACAGCGATTTTGGTCAAAGCTTTGCCTTCTACGAGCCCGAATTTATGGCGATTACAGAAGAGCAGTACCAAGCTTTCTTGGCTGATCAGCCAGGTTTGCAGCTGTATCAGCATTATTTTGACAAGCTTTTGAAAAAGAAAGCCCACATCCTGACCCAGCGCGAAGAGGAGCTATTGGCCGGTGCTGGTGAAATCTTTGGCGCAGCGGGCGAAACCTTTGCTATCTTGGATAATGCAGATATCGTCTTTCCGATGGTGCATGACGAAGATGGAAATGAAGTTCAGCTTAGCCACGGTAACTATATCACCTTGGTCGAGTCTAAGAACCGAGAAGTCCGTAAGGAAGCTTATGAGGCTCTCTACAGCGTATACGAGCAGTATCAGCATACCTACGCTAAGACTTTGCAGACCAATGTCAAGGTTCACAACTACAATGCGAAAGTCCGCAAGTTTTCATCTGCCCGTGAAGCAGCCTTATCAGCTGATTTTATTCCAGAAAGTGTATATGATAGCTTAGTTTCAGCTGTCAATAAGCATTTGCCTCTTTTGCAGCGTTATATCGCTTTACGAGCAAAGATTTTAGGCATTTCTGATTTGAAGATGTATGATATGTACACACCTTTGTCAGAGACAGACTACAAGTTCACTTATGAGGAAGCCTTGGCTAAGTCTGAGGAAGTCCTGGCAATTCTGGGTGAGGATTATTTGAGCCGAGTGAGGACAGCTTTTTCAGAGCGCTGGATTGATGTTCATGAAAATCAAGGCAAGCGCTCAGGAGCATACTCAGGCGGTTCTTATGATACCAATGCCTTTATGTTGCTCAACTGGCAGGACACGCTGGATAATCTATTTACCTTGGTGCACGAGACAGGCCATAGTATGCACTCAAGTTATACCCGTGAGACCCAACCTTATGTTTACGGTGATTATTCTATCTTCCTAGCTGAGATTGCTTCAACGACCAATGAAAACATCTTGACAGAGAAACTCTTGGAAGAAGTAGAAGACGATGCTACCCGCTTTGCTATCCTCAATCACTTCTTGGATGGCTTTAGAGGTACGGTCTTCCGTCAAACCCAGTTTGCTGAGTTTGAGCACGCCATCCACAAGGCTGACCAAGAAGGTCAAGTTTTGACCAGCGAATTTCTCAATGAACTCTACGCTGATTTGAACGAGAAATACTATGGACTGAAAAAAGAAGATAATCCGCAGATTCAGTATGAGTGGGCTCGGATTCCTCATTTCTACTACGATTACTATGTTTTCCAATATTCGACAGGATTTTCAGCAGCTTCTGCCTTGGCTGAAAAGATTGTCCATGGCAGTCAGGAAGACAAGGACAAGTATCTAGATTATCTCAAAGCTGGGAACTCTGACTATCCACTCAATGTCATCAAAAAAGCAGGTGTAGATATGGAAAAAGAAGACTACCTAAATGCTGCTTTTGCTGTCTTTGAGCGTCGTCTGGATGAATTTGAAGCCTTGGTAGAAAAGTTGGGATTGGCATAAGATGGTCGAGACTTATAATCAAAACTCTAATCTCAATATGCGTCGGCCAGTGGTCAAAGAAGAAATTGTAGACTTTATGAGACAGCGTCTCCAGCCAGTTACTGGTGGACTCAAGGAGCTGGAAGATTTTGCCAGAGCTGAAAATGTACCTGTGATTCCCCATGAGACAGTGGCTTACTTCCGCCTGCTACTCGAAAGTCTCCAGCCTGAGAAGATTTTAGAAATCGGGACTGCTATTGGTTTTTCGGCTCTTTTGATGGCTGAGCATGCGCCTCAGGCTCAGATTACAACTATTGACCGCAATCCAGAGATGATTGAGCTGGCCAAGGCTAATTTTGCTAAGTATGACAGCCGTCAGCAGGTCACCCTGCTGGAAGGCGATGCGGTGGATGTGCTTGAGACACTGGAGGATTCTTACGACCTTGTCTTTATGGACTCTGCCAAGTCCAAGTATGTGGTCTTTCTGCCTCAGGTCCTCAAGCGCCTCAATTCTGGTGGCCTGGTTCTCATTGATGATGTCTTTCAAGGTGGCGATGTTGCCAAGCCTTTTGAGGATATTAGGCGTGGTCAACGAGCTATTTACAGAGGCTTGCACAGCCTTTTTGACGCAACTTTGGATAGTTCAGATTTGACTGCGAGTCTGCTTCCCTTGGGAGATGGGCTGCTTATGATTAGAAAAAAATGACATCTCTGATTTTTTCCTAATTTCCAAAAATTTTTAGTAAAATTTAAGATATCAATTCAAATTTGTGCTACAATAGAAAACGTGAACTTTTAAGAATAAGGAGTCAATATAAAATGAAGAAAAAAATATTTGCAGGAGCTGTGACACTCTTGTCAGTCGCTGTATTAGCAGCATGTTCTAACTCAGAAGGCAAGGACATCGTGACCATGAAAGGAAACACGATTACTGTCAATGAATTTTACGATCAAGTGAAGACCAATGGTGCAGCTCAGCAGGTCTTGCTGCAGATGACTATCAAAGACATCTTTGAAGAAAAATACGGCAAAGACGTCAAAGACAAGGACGTCAAGGAAGCTTTTGAAAAGTCTAAAACGGCTTACGGTACAGCTTTTGCCCAAGTCTTGGCTCAAAACGGATTGACTGAAGACGCCTACAAGGAGCAAATCCGCACCAATATGCTGGTAGAGTATGCCGTTAAGAAGGCTGCTGAAAAAGAGCTGACTGACGAAAACTACAAGGCTGCCTTTGAAAACTACACGCCAGAAGTAACAGCTCAAATCATTAAGGTTGCCAGCGAAGATAAAGGTAAGGAAGTTCTTGAAAAAGCTAAAGCAGAAGGAGCAGACTTCAGTCAAATCGCTAAAGAGAACTCTACCGATGCTGCCACTAAGGAAAAAGGCGGAGAAATCAAGTTTGACTCTGGCTCTACTGATGTTCCAGATGCTGTCAAAAAAGCTGCCTTTGCTTTGGAAGAAAATGGCGTTTCAGACCTTGTGACTGTGCCAGATTCACAGTACTCAGCAAGCTACTATATTGTTAAGCTGGTCAAGAAGTCAGAGAAATCTTCTAACTGGAAAGACTACAAAGATAAGCTGAAAAAGATTATCATTGCGCAAAAAGAAAAAGATACTAGCTTTATCCAAAGCGTTGTCGCTAAAGAGCTGAAAGATGCCAACATCAAGGTTAAGGACAGTGCTTTCCAATCTGTCTTTGCTCAGTATATTGAAACGACAGGCTCTTCAACTTCTTCATCAAGTGCTGCCAGCAGCTCAAAGACTTCTGAGTCTAGCTCAGCAGCTGAAAGCAGTTCGGCAGAAGCTTCGTCATCAGCCGCAGAATAAGGTTGACGAAAAGACAATAAGCAAGTATAATAAGATTGGTGAGAATTGATTTTTCAAGTTCTTAGTTCAGAGAATTGGCGGTGCTGCGAGCCATCTGAGACGGGAAATCATGCTACTCATCTAACAAAATAGAATACGAAATGAGAATGACAAGTTCATTGAATGAAGGTGGTACCGCGGTTTTTCGCCCTTCGGACAAGGAACTTGTCTTTTATGTTGACTCTGGAGGTAACATAATGAAAACCTATCTTGTCAAACAGAAATTTCGCTTAGGCGGTGAACGCTTTGATATCAAGGACGATCGAGGAAATGTGGATTACCAAGTGGAAGGCTCTTTCTTCCAGATTCCTAAGACCTTTACTATCTATGATAGTCAGGGTCAAATCGTCAGTCAGATTACCAAGACCTTTCTAACCTTCCTGCCCCAGTTTGAAATCAAACTCAGCAGTGGGCATAGCTTTTATATCCGTCAGAAATTCACTATTTTGCGTGATAAGTATAAATTTGATAATTTGGGGCTACGAGTTGAAGGGAACATCTGGGATTTAAACTTTCGTCTGCTGGATGACAGCAATCAAGTCGTTGCAGAGATTACCAAGGAGCTCTTTCATCTGACCTCTACTTATCAGGTTCATATCTATGAGGAGACTTATTCAGATTTGGTGATTTCCCTCTGTGTTGCTATTGATTATGTCGAAATGCTGGAAAGTTCTTCGTCATAATGCAATTATTTTTAGAAAAAATTTAAGGAGAAAAAATAAATGAAACAAATGTCAAGTGCTCAGGTTCGTCAAATGTGGCTGGATTTTTGGGCAACTAAAGGTCATGCAGTAGAACCATCTGTCAGCTTGGTGCCGGTCAACGATCCAACCTTGCTCTGGATTAACTCTGGTGTAGCGACCCTCAAGAAATACTTCGATGGGACCATTATTCCAGAAAATCCTCGAATTACCAATGCGCAAAAAGCCATTCGGACCAACGATATTGAAAATGTTGGAAAAACTGCCCGCCACCATACCATGTTTGAAATGCTGGGCAATTTCTCTATCGGCGATTATTTCCGTGATGAAGCGATTGAGTGGGCTTACGAGCTTTTGACTAGTCCTGAGTGGTTTGATTTCCCCAAAGACAAGCTCTACATGACCTACTACCCAGACGACAGGGACTCTTATAACCGCTGGATTGCTATGGGCGTTGAGCCTAGTCATTTGATTCCGATTGAGGATAACTTCTGGGAAATCGGTGCGGGACCTTCTGGACCAGATACAGAGATTTTCTTTGACCGAGGTGAGGCTTTTGATCCAGAAAATATTGGGGTCCGCCTCTTAGAAGAAGATATTGAGAACGACCGTTATATCGAAATCTGGAATATCGTCTTGTCACAATTCAATGCTGACCCTGCTGTACCGCGTAGCGAGTACAAGGAATTGCCACATAAGAACATTGATACGGGCGCAGGTTTGGAGCGTTTGGTCGCTGTTATCCAAGGGGCTAAGACCAACTTCGAGACCGACCTCTTTATGCCAATCATTCGTGAAGTAGAGAAACTGTCCGGCAAGGTCTATGACCAAGATGGCGACAATATGAGTTTCAAAGTTATCGCAGACCATATCCGCTCGCTCTCTTTTGCCATTGGTGATGGCGCTCTTCCTGGAAATGAAGGCCGCGGCTATGTCCTTCGTCGTTTGCTTCGTCGTGCTTCAATGCATGGCCAAAAGCTGGGTATCAATGAGCCTTTCCTTTACAAACTGGTTCCAACTGTGGGCAAGATTATGGAAAGCTACTACCCAGAAGTCCTTGAAAAGAAAGACTTTATCGAAAAGATTATCAAGAGTGAGGAAGAATCTTTTGCTCGTACTCTGCACTCTGGTCAACACTTTGCCCAAGGCATCGTAGCAGACCTGAAAGAAAAAGGTCAGACAATCATTTCTGGTCAAGATGCCTTCAAACTCTACGATACTTACGGCTTCCCACTGGAGTTGACTGAGGAAATCGCTGAAGAAGCAGGCATGACTGTAGACCGTGCTGGCTTTGAAGCAGCTATGAAAGAGCAGCAGGATCGGGCTCGTGCGTCTGTCGTCAAGGGCGGCTCAATGGGCATGCAAAATGAAACCCTGCAGGCCATCACAGTAGAAAGTGCCTTTAACTACGAAAAAGAAGAGCTGACAGCTGAACTTCTTGCTATCGTGGCGGATAATGCCGCAGTTGAATCTGTTGAGTCAGGAACAGCTGCCCTCATCTTTGCAGAAACACCATTCTACGCAGAAATGGGTGGTCAGGTAGCCGACCACGGTCAAATCTTTGATACTGCAGGCAATCTGGTAGCGCAAGTTACGGATGTGCAAAAGGCACCAAATGGTCAGCCACTTCATTCTGTAGAAGTTTTGGCTCCTCTAGCTCTGGGTCAAAGCTATAAACTGGAAATTGACCACAGTCGCCGCCATCGTGTGATGAAAAACCATACGGCGACCCACCTCCTGCATGCATCTCTGCATAATGTTCTTGGTAACCATGCAACCCAAGCAGGCTCTCTGAACGAAGTAGAATTCCTGCGCTTTGACTTTACGCATTTCCAAGCGGTGACAGCAGAAGAGTTGCGCGCTATTGAGCAAGAAGTCAATGAGAAAATCTGGGAAGCCCTTGCCATTGAGACAGTAGAGACAGATATTGACACGGCTAAGGAAATGGGTGCCATGGCGCTCTTTGGAGAAAAATATGGTAAAGAAGTTCGCGTCGTAACCATCGGTGACTACTCTGTCGAGCTTTGCGGAGGAACGCACGTAGGCAATACTTCTGAAATCGGTATTTTCAAGATTGTCAAAGAAGAGGGTATCGGATCTGGAACTCGCCGTATCTTGGCAGTCACCAGCAAGGAAGCTTTTGAAGCCTACCGTGAGGAAGAAGAGGCGCTTAAGGCTATCGCAGCGACCCTCAAGGCACCGCAAATCAAGGAAGTGCCTCACAAGGTAGAAGCGCTGCAGGAGCAGCTGCGTCAACTCCAAAAAGAGAATGCAGAGCTCAAGGAAAAGGCAGCAGCAGCGGCCTCTGGTGAAGTCTTCAAGAATGTTCAAGATGCAAATGGACATAGCTTTATCGCTAGTCAGGTCTCTGTTTCTGATGCAGGTGCCCTGCGTACCTTCGCGGACACTTGGAAGCAGAAGGACTATTCAGATGTTCTCGTACTGGTCGCAGCAATTGGTGACAAGGTCAATGTCCTTGCAGCCAGCAAGACCAAGGACATCCATGCTGGTAATCTGATTAAGGAATTGGCACCGATTGTAGATGGTCGAGGCGGCGGTAAGCCAGACATGGCTATGGCCGGTGGCAGCAAGCAATCAGCTATTCCAGACCTGCTAGCAGCAGTTGCTGAGAAGTTATAATATTAGATAACAGATAGATGAAAAGGTCTGCTCTTTGGGCAGATCTTTTTTTGTACTCTCAGCTCTCTTACTTCTCTATATGAGAAGCAAATAGGCCGCTTTTCGGCAAGAAATTATGAATTGATTTAGAATAAATAATGATATTTTCAAAAATATTGCATAAAAATACAGAAAATACTTGACAAAGGGAAAATATACGAGTAAAATAAAACGCATATTTATACGGAGGTGTTTTGAAAATATGCGAATTTCGATTGTAGGAATTACTGGTTACTCAGGAATGGAACTCCTCCGTATTTTGCTGCAGCATCCGCAGGCAGAAGTCGTTTCCCTTCATGCCAGCCAAGATATGGAGGCTTCTGTGTCAGAGCTTTATCCTCATTTGAAGGGGATTTGCGACCTGAAAATAGAAGCTTTCGACAGTCAGGAAATGATGCGACGAGCAGATCTTGTTTTCTTTGCAACGTCAAGCGGAGTGGCTAAAGATTTGTCAAAAGACTTTGTAGAAGCGGGATTTCCAGTCATTGACCTTTCTGGTGATCATCGTTTGCCAGGGAATATTTATAAAAAATGGTATCAGAAAGAGCCGGCTGAAGACTATGTTCAAAAAGAGTTTATTTATGGGCTATCTGAGTTTACAGATGTCAGAGGGAAGCGATTTATTGCCAATCCCGGCTGCTATGCGACAGCTACAGAGTTGGCTTTGATTCCTTTGCTGCAGGCTCAGGCGATTGAGCTGGACTCCATTATTGTTGATGCCAAGAGCGGTTTGACAGGGGCGGGAAAAAATCCAGCTGCATCCAGCCATTTTGTCCATGTGCACGACAACTATGTGACTTACAAGCTGAATCAGCATCAGCATATTCCAGAGATTGTGCAGCAGTTGCAGCTTTTTGATGAGGGGTTGCAGCAGATTCAGTTTTCAACTTCCCTTATTCCGCTCAATCGTGGCATCGTGGCGACAGTTTACAGCAAGTTGAAAGAACCTTTGACTCGAGAAGAGCTGGCAGCTATTTACCAGGAATGCTATCAGGACAAGCCTTTTGTCCGCATTCAAGCAGCTCTGCCGAATCTGCACCAGGTTGTCGGTACTAATTATACCGATATTGGTTTTAACTATAATCCTGTGACAAATATTTTAACTGTCGTGGCTGTGCTAGATAACCTGATTAAGGGGGCTGCTGGTCAGGCGGTTCAAAATATGAATCTGATGCTGGGCTTTCCCGAAACAGATGGACTACTCAGTCAACCGTCCTATGTCTAGATGAGAAAGGGTTAGATATGAAGATTATTGATGGAACGATTGCCAGTCCGCTAGGCTTTTCGGCTGACGGTTTACACGCTGGCTTTAAGAAAAAGAAGTTGGATTTTGGCTGGATTGTATCAGAAGTACCGGCCAGTGTGGCAGGAGTCTATACGACCAATAAGGTCATTGCTGCTCCACTTCTAGTGACCAAGGCATCGGTCCAAAAGAGCCAGAAATTGCAGGCAATAGTGGTTAATTCTGGTGTTGCCAATTCCTGTACAGGTCAGCAGGGACTGGATGCCGCCTATGAGATGCAGCGATTGACTGCTCAAAAGCTGAAGATTGAGCCCGACTTGGTAGGTCTGGCTTCTACAGGAGTCATCGGCGAGCAGCTTCCAATGGATGCTTTGAAAAATGGTCTTTCTCGGATTCTGGTGAGTGGTAAGGCAGAAGATTTTGCTGAGGCTATCTTGACGACGGATACTTGTACCAAGACCTGTGTAGTAACAGAAGAGTTTGGTACAGACCTGGTGACTATGGCGGGAGTGGCTAAGGGATCGGGCATGATTCATCCGAATATGGCGACTATGCTGGCCTTTATCACCTGTGACGCTAATATTTCTAGTGCTACCCTACAAGCAGCTCTCAGTCAGCATGTGGAGACGACTTTCAACCAAATCACGGTGGATGGAGATACATCGACCAATGACATGGTGCTTGTCATGGCTAACGGTTGCCGACAAAATGAAGAAATTCTGCCAGATACGGAAGAATTTGAAAAGTTTTCCAAGATGCTCCGCTATCTTATGGCTGAATTGGCTAAGAAAATTGCCAAGGATGGGGAGGGAGCAACCAAGCTGATTGAGGTCAATGTTCGGCATGCCAAGGATGAACGGAGCGGGCGTATGATTGCTAAGAGTGTCGTTGGCTCTAGCTTGGTCAAAACAGCTATTTTTGGTCAAGATCCCAATTGGGGCCGAATCTTAGCAGCTATCGGCTATGCGGGAGCAGATGTCTCGGTTGATGACATTGATATTTGGATTGAGGGGATTCCAGTTATGCAGGCTTCTAGCCCTGTGGCTTTTGACCCCGAGGAGACTAGTGATGCCATGGCTGGGGAGCTGCTGACCTTGACCATTGACCTACACGATGGGGACACTGAAGCTCAGGCTTGGGGCTGCGATTTATCCTATGATTATGTGAAAATCAATGCCCTCTATAGAACCTAAGGAGAAAATCAATGAAAGATGTTATTGTTATAAAAATTGGCGGTGTTGCTGCGCAAAAGCTGTCTGGTAAATTTATCCAGCAAATGCAAGCGTGGATAGCAGCTGGTAAGAAAATCGTAGTCGTTCACGGGGGCGGTCTGGTCATAAACCAACTTATGAAAGAGCGCCAGCTGCCTACTCGCAAGGTTAAGGGGTTGCGAGTAACAGCTAAGTCTGACTTACCCATCATTGAGCAGGCCTTGCTAGGTCAAGTCGGCCGGACGCTGACACAAGAACTGAACGACTCAGATATTGAAAGCCTTCAGTTGGTTTCACATTTGGGAAAGACAGTTTCGGCAGATTTTATCGATAAAGAGCTCTATGGCTATGTCGGTCAGGTGACGGCCATTCAAACTGCTTATCTAGAGCAGCTGCTGGCTGCGGACATGGTCCCGGTGCTGGCTTCGTTAGGGGAAAATGCAGCTGGCGAGCTCTTAAATATCAATGCAGACTATTTGGCTGCGGCAGTTGCCAGTAGCTTACAGGCAGAGAAGCTGATCCTGATGACAGATATAGAAGGGGTTCTAGAGGACAAAAAAGTCCTGCCCCAGCTTCTGACCAGTCAGGTGTCCAAGAAGATTCAGACAGGTGTCATCAAGGGCGGCATGATTCCTAAGATCGAGAGTGCTGTTCAGACTGTGCTTTCCGGTGTCGGGCAGGTTCTGATTGGTGACAATCTTTTGACGGGCACCTTGATAGCAGAGGGATAACGATGACTTATTTATTTGAAAACTACAAGCGGGCGCCTATTGAGTTTGTTAAAGCAGAGGGCTCCTATCTGATTGACAGTGAGGGAAAGGCTTATTTGGACTTTTCATCGGGTATTGGCGTAACCAATCTTGGCTTTCACCCGCAGGTCCAGCAGGCTTTGATCCAGCAAGCAGGGCGCATCTGGCACAGTCCCAATCTCTATCTTAGCTCTCTGCAAGAGCAGGTGGCTCAAGAGTTGGCAGGTTCTTATGATTATTTGGCTTTTTTCTGTAATAGCGGAGCGGAAGCCAATGAAGCAGCTATTAAGCTAGCCCGCAAAGCTACTGGCAAGCAAGGTATTGTCACTTTTCAGCAATCCTTTCATGGTCGGACCTTTGGCGCTATGGCCGCAACAGGACAGGATAAGATTAAGGAAGGATTTGGTGATGGGGTGCCCCATTTCAGCTATGCGGTTTACAATGATTTGGCCAGCGTAGAAGACTTGGTCAATCAGGATACGGCAGCTGTCATGCTGGAATTGGTCCAAGGAGAATCGGGGGTTCGTCCAGCAGAAGCAGCCTTTGTCAAAAACTTGTCTGATTTTTGCCGACGAGAGGAGATTTTGCTGATTGTTGATGAGGTACAGACAGGTATGGGGCGCACGGGTCGGCTTTATTCCTTTGAGCATTATGGGATTATACCGGATATTGTGACACTGGCCAAGGGTCTGGCCAATGGCCTGCCTGCTGGCGCCATATTGGGAAAATCCAGCTTGGCTCCTGCTTTTGGACCTGGCAGTCATGGTTCTACCTTTGGTGGCAATAAATTAGCCATGGCAGCCGCCTTGGAGACCTTACATATCATGAAAGAAGCGGGCTTTCTAGAAGAAGTCAGGTCTAAGAGTGCCATCTTACTGGAGCAGTTGCAGTTTGCTTTTCAGGACCATCCAAAGATTTCTGCTGTTCGCGGCCTGGGCATGATGATTGGGATTGAAACAAGCGCCAGTCTGTCAAGGCTTGTTGAAGCTGCTCGTCAGAAGGGCATGATTATCCTGACAGCCGGAGAGAATGTTATCCGTCTCTTGCCGCCTTTGACTATCAGCAGGGAGGAAATTCAGCAGGGTATTGCTATTTTAAAAGAAGTATTTTCAGAATTAGATGAATAAGGAAAAGGATTCAGTTTGAGCTGGATTCTTTTTTTGTCTATGATAATGGTATTTTGACAATGATTATTATTTTTTTGACAAATATACTTGTCAAAAAGAAAAGAATCTGTTACAATACTTTTGAACAGGAAATGGAGGGACGCTTATGAATGCATTCTTATGGTTCTTGCTTCCGATGACTTTTATGGTTTTTATCTTTGGGATTGATTGGATTGATTCTTCCAATAAACTAAAACGGATGCAGGGACGGATAAAATCTTTAGAAAGAAAAAGAAAGGGGAACAAAACAATATCAAGATTTTTAAAAGAAATGATTGGAAAGAAGCCTACAATTATGAGCGAGTCAATTGGAACCAATAACTGGCTGGTAAACTGGCTGGTAGTGGATGTAGATGAAGAATGGGTCAAGCTGAGCATGACAGATAAAAAAGGTCAGACCAAGACCAAGCTGATTCGTATTGAAGACATTCGGTCTATCGAGCTTTAGGAGAAGTGGGGGATTTTAATGAAATTAAGAAATCGACTCAAGGAGTTGAGGGCGCGTGACGGTCTCAACCAGACAGAACTGGCTAGGCTGGCCGGTGTTTCCAGGCAGACAATCAGCCTTATAGAGAGAGGCGAATATACCCCATCGATTGTGATTGCCCTTAAGATTGCCCATATTTTCAATGAAAATGTTGAGAATGTCTTTCGGCTGGTGGAGGAAGCAGAATGAAGAACCGATTAAGATTCATTTCAAGAGGAGCTAAAACAGTCCTTCAGCCTCAGCATTCTTGCATCATCTATTGTAAAAAATAAAGGAGAAGAAGTCGTGAAAGAGCAAAAACGTATATCTAAACAGAAAAGAGTTTTATATAATGTCCTTATATTGCTAGCTGGAGCTTTTGTAGGTGGTCTGTCTATTTTGTTTTCTGAAACTGGCCTGCTAAAAAACATCAGTTGGTCGACTATTTTTACTGTTCAACTGCTGCGCCAGTTGGGTCGGGCTAGTCTTATCATCTTCTATCCATTGGTCTTTTTCTTGATTTATCGGACTCGTAAATACAATGAAGCCTATGAAAAAGAAGCAGATGAGGATAAGAATTATGAATGGTACCGGCTAACCTTTAAAAATCTGGAATATGCGACTATTGTCTTTAATATCAGCAATATTATCTCCCTTTTTACGCTTCTAGTGGGGGTTATTTATATTGAACATATCACCAATAGACAGAGCTCGCTGCAATGGGGCTACATAGAGTATGTGATTGTGATCCTCATGTTTGTTTCACAAGTTGCCTTTTTAAAGACAGTTCAGATGGTGAGGCACTATAAGCTATCAGCCTTTCCGACTACTGAGGAAATAAAAGAATTTGTGCTCTCTTATGATGAATCAGAGCTGCAAGCCAATTATGAACAGTGCTATCTTATTCTCTTTAATGTAAATCAGAGACTTCTGCCAGCCCTCTATGTCATTTTAGGGATACTGGGAGCCTTCACACCCCTTAATGTCGTTTCTGGTTTTGTCGTCCTAGTGGTGATCCATATCTATATCAATCTTATGTATTATCCAATGGTAAGAAAATATTTCAAATAAGCTTATTTCCCGATGAAAGGCGGAAATTATGAAACTACTGAAAGAACTTGATTTTATCCATAATAAAAAGGTCAATCTGGCTCTGAATATAACGGCTGTATTGCTGATCTTCCCTTTTCTAGCCCTCTTCACCTGGATTGCTATTCTAATGTATGGCAAGGGCAGCGAAGTTTTTCATTTCTTTGACTTATTCTACCTCCTTGTTCTAATGGTCATCCATGAGCTGATCCACGGCTTTTTCTTCAAGGTCTTGGGGGATGAAAATACCAAGGTCAAGTTTGGTTTTAAGAGCGGCATGGCCTATGCGACCAGCCCAGGCAGTCGTTACAGTCGGAAAAGAATGCTCGTCATTATTCTGGCGCCTTTCTTTCTGATTAGCCTAGCCCTGACCTTGATCTATGGCTTGCATATTCTGACTGCGGCTTCTTATATCGTCCTTGCTAGCTTCCATGCAGCCGGCTGTGCAGGAGATTTTTTCCTCGCTGCCGCTATTCTCCGGCAGAAGGGGGAAATCGCTGTTGAGGATACGGAAGTCGGGATCAATATTTATCAAAAGGAGAATACAAAATGAACAACTTCAAATCAACTGCTTTAGGACTTGTAAAATGGATAGGCTTAATTGCTCTTAGCCTCCTTATAAATGTTGCTCCGATGCTATTCTTAAGGCTCGGGAAGAGTTTACCTATTTATGCAGAAATCTTATTGGTAGTCTTGTATCTGATTTTAGTTTTCCTAATTTTCCGTAGCTTGTGGCGGCGTTATCAGAAGCGTGTACCTGAAGAAAAGAAAAAATTCAAACAGTCTGGCAAGGACATCGGTTTTGCTTTTCTATTCTTTTTCTTTGCGAGAGTGGCTGCTATTGCCGGTGTTTATCTCAATCTCATCCTGAGCGGCAATTCCCAGACCAGTAATGACAGTGCCATACAAGGGCTAGGGGGAATGATGTCTTCGCAGCATATCTTCTTTGCCTTGCTCTTTGTTGCAACGATTGCTTTTATCGCTCCTATCATGGAAGAATTAATTTTCCGCGGTTTTGGGACTGCCTTCTTTTTCAAAAATAATCAAAAAGTTTTGCCTGCTATTGTGACTTCTGTGGTCTTCACTCTGCCTCATATCACCCAATTGACAGAGTTCCCAATTTATTTTGCACTTGGACTGGTTCTTTATTTGTCCTATGCTCGTCGGGGGAATATAAAAGATTCCATGTTGGTGCATATCCTGAACAATCTCCCCATGGCTATAATACTGCTGCTAGCTATGTTTAAGTAAATCAATCTATAAGGAATCACTATGAAATTAAAAACTTTCTTTACTAATTTTGGCCTTTATATTCTTGTCCTCTTATCCTATTTTTATATCTTTTCGGCTATAGTTGTCTTCACTATAGGTTCCCTGACAGGAGGAACTTCTCAACTATTGATTTTGCCGATTTTTGTCATACTTGCCAGTCTCTATTCTTTTGCCATGTGGAAATGGTACCAGAAAGATTTAAAACTGGAAATCAAAAATACCAAGCTGACCAGCTCTATCTGGCTTCCCAGCGCCCTCTTGCTTGCTTTTATCATCTTCCAGCAGCTCGTTCCTATTGAATCTTCTGCCAATCAGAATACTGCTGTGCAATTGATTCAGCAGCAGCCAGTCTTTGCCTTCCTATACATGGTAATCTTTGCTCCTATTCTCGAGGAGTTGCTGACAAGAGGGTTTTTGGCTAAGTTTCTCTTTCCTGACCAAAATAGCTTGGCGAAAATTCTGCTTTATTTAACTGTATCTGCCAGCTTCTTCTCTCTTCTGCATATGCCGGGCAATCTAGTCCAGTTTCTGGTTTACTTCATCTTGGGGGCAATCTTTGGCTTAGGCTATCTAGCTAAGAAGGATCTGCGCTACTCAATGGGCTTACATCTGGCCAATAACCTAATTGCCTTTGTTCTGATTGTCTTCTTTTGATAGAAAAACTAAATATAAGACAGCACTTCTAAAATTAGGCAGAAAAGTCTAATGGCAGAGGTGTTTTTCTGTGAAATGGAGTTTAAATACTAAACTGCTTTTCTGGTCTTTCTAAAGCCAGCAGTTTCAAATAGTTGTGAAAGTGTTTTCCAGATGGTATAATGAGCTATCAAATGAAAAGAGGTTTCCTTATGTCTAAAGTCCTATTGATTGTCAACCCTAGCTCGGGAGGCGAAAAAGCCAAGTCCTATGAAGACTTGGCAAGGGAAAAGCTGGCAGAATGTTTCGATGAGGTAGTGGTCAAGCATACTGAAAAAGGCGGAGACGCAGCAGCTTTTGCTAAGCAAGCAGCAGAAGACCATTATGATAGCGTCTTTGTCATGGGTGGCGATGGAACTGTCAATGAAGGAATCAGTGGTCTGGCTGAACTAGACTATCGTCCGACTTTTGGTTTCTTTCCACTTGGTACGGTCAATGACTTGGCGCGTGCTCTCGGCATTCCCCTGGACGCTGAAGAAGCCATTCAGAATCTGGATATCAACAAAGTCAAGCCACTTGATATCGGCAAGATTAATGACCAGTATTTTATGAATGTGGTTGCCATTGGAACTATTCCTGAGTCAATCAACAATGTAGATTCTGAAGACAAGACCAAGTGGGGCAAGTTTGCCTACTTTATCTCTGGTTTCAAGCAGTTGATGGATACTAGTTTTTACGAATTTCACTTAAAGATTGATGGAGAAGAGCGCACGATAAAGAGTAGTACCCTCTTGATTGGCTCTACCAACTCAATCGGAGGTTTCGAGAGCATTCTCCCTGAAGCCACTGTCAATGACGGCTTGCTTCATCTCTTGTATCTTAAGGATAAAAATCTCTTGGACACCTTGGTTTCTGTGCCAGATTTGATTTCGGGCAATGGAGAAGAAAGCGATAATATCGAGTATCTGACCTTTAAGGAAATCACAGTTGAGTTGGCTGATGACAAGGCAGAGCTCAGCGTCAACGTTGACGGAGATGAGGGCGACCAACTGCCAGTGACGATTCGTGTCTTGCCATCTCATTTGAATGTTTATTACTAAATATTTTGGGAAAATCAGAAAAGCTAGATGACGCTTACTTGTTGACCTTTCTAGTTTAGATTACAAAACCCCTCTTTCCGTATTTTGGAAAGAGGGGTTCTTTGTCTTATAAACCGTAATTATAGTCGTCGTCCTGCATGGCTTCGACTTCGCCCAGTAGGTAGCCGTTACCTACTTGGGAGAAGAAGTCATGGTTGGAAGTACCAGTTGAGATACCGTTCATGACGATAGGGTTGACATCGTCCGCTGAGTCCGGGAAGAGGGGATCCTGTCCCAGATTCATCAGAGCCTTGTTGGCGTTGTAGCGCAGGAAGGTCTTGACCTCTTCGGTCCAGCCGACGGTGTCATAGAGGCTTTCGGTGTAGCCTTCTTCATTTTCATAGAGGGTGTAGAGCAGGTCGTACATCCATTCTTTGAGTTTTTCTTGCTCGTCTTCTGGCAGCTCGTTAAAAGCTAGCTGGAACTTGTAGCCGATATAGGTTCCGTGGACAGACTCGTCACGGATAATCAGCTTGATAATCTCAGCGACGTTAGCCAGTTTGTTATTACCCAGATAGTAGAGCGGAGTGAAGAAACCAGAGTAGAAGAGGAAGGTTTCCAAGAAAACGCTGGCTATTTTCTTTTCCAGAGCTGTACCGTTCAGGTAAATCTCATTGATAATCTCTGCTTTCTTTTGTAGATATGGATTGGTGTTGGTCCAGGCAAAGATTTCATCAATTTCTGACTTGGTGTTGAGCGTAGAAAAGATAGAAGAGTAGGACTTGGCGTGAACGGACTCCATAAATTGGATGTTGTTGAAGACAGCTTCTTCGTGGGCTGTGCGGACATCCTTGCGCAGGGCATCCACACCAGACTCAGACTGGAGGGTATCCAGCAGGGTCAGGCCACCGAAGACCTTGCCGACCAAGTCTTTTTCCTTGTGGGACAGCTTTCTCCAGTCATCCAGGTCATTGGATAGGGGAATCCGCGTATCCAGCCAGAATTGCTCGGTCAGTTTTTCCCAGGTGGACTTATCGATGACATCTTCGATAGCGTTCCAGTTAATGGCTTTGTAGTAAGTTTGCATTCTTTCTCCTTTAGTAGATGGTACGACCTGATGGGGTATCAGCTATCATTTCTTGGATACTACCCCAATATTTCACGATTTTACCTTCCTGTCCATGATGGGGAAGGTAAAATTGTGACATGGTCGAATTTCCTTTTCTTTTTCTAAAATCTCTTGTTAGATCACACAGCTTTCACAATGGTTGGCACCTACTTCGCCGCCATCATCGGTGAAGGTGCGGACGTAGTAGATGGACTTGATACCTTTGTTGAAAGCGTAGTTACGCAAGATAGAAAGGTCGCGGGTTGTTTGCTTGCTTTCTTTTTTCCACTCGTAGAGGCCTTTAGGGATATCGCTGCGCATAAAGAGAGTCAGGGAAAGACCTTGGTCCACATGCTCAGTTGCGGCTGCATAGACATCGATAACCTTTCGCATGTCCATGTCATAGGCACTGGTGTAGTAAGGGATAGTCTCAGTTGATAGACCAGCAGCAGGATAGTAGATCTTACCGATTTTCTTTTCTTGACGTTCTTCGATACGTTGAGTAATTGGATGGATTGAAGCAGAAACGTCATTGATGTAGCTGATAGAGCCATTTGGTGCAACGGCTAGGCGGTTTTGGTGATAGAGACCATCAGCCTTGACCTTGTCGCGCAGCTCTGCCCAATCTTCTGCAGACGGGATAAAGATACCTGCGAAGAGTTCTTTGACACGGTCAGACTTAGGTACAAATTCACCCGTCAGGTATTTGTCAAAGTAAGTTCCGTTAGCATAGTCAGATTTTTCAAAGTTATGGAAGGTCACGCCACGCTCGCGGGCAATATTGTTAGACTCAACCAAGGTCCAGTAGTTCATGAGCATGAAGTAGATGCTGGTGAACTCTACAGCTTCCGCTGATCCATAATCGATCAACTGCTGAGCCAAGTAGCTGTGCAGTCCCATAGCTCCCAGACCAAAGGTGTGAGCCAGACTGTTACCATTGTCGATAGATGGCACAGCTGTGATGTGCGAGCTGTCTGTGACAAAGGTCAGGGCGCGTGTCATAGTCCGGATGGATTTTCCGAAGTCAGGCGAAGTCATCATGTTGACAACGTTGGTAGAACCTAAGTTACATGACACATCTGTTCCCAAGTGAAGATACTCTTGCGCATCATTCAAAAGGCTAGGCTCTTGCACCTGCAGGATTTCAGAGCAAAGGTTACTCATGACGATTTTACCGTCGATTGGATTTGAACGGTTGGCCGTATCAATGTTTACGACATAAGGATAGCCAGATTCTTGTTGGAGTTTAGAAATTTCTGTTTCCAAATCACGGGCCTTGATCTTGGTCTTAGTGATATTTGGATTAGCGATCAACTCATCGTATTTTTCAGTGATGTCAAGGTAGGCAAATGGCACGCCGTACTCGCGTTCAACAGAATATGGGCTGAAGAGGTACATTTCTTCATTCTTACGCGCCAATTCGTAGAACTTATCCGGAATGACAACACCGAGTGAGAGGGTTTTAACCCGAACTTTTTCGTCAGCATTTTCTTTCTTAGTAGAAAGGAAGGCGATGATATCTGGGTGGAAGACATTGAGGTAAACAACCCCAGCACCCTGACGTTGGCCCAGCTGGTTAGAATAGGAGAAGCTGTCCTCAAAGAGTTTCATAACAGGCACAACGCCAGACGCAGCTCCTTCATAACCCTTGATAGGTGCTCCAGCTTCCCGCAGATTGCTGAGGGAAATACCGACCCCGCCTCCGATACGAGACAATTGCAGGGCAGAGTTGATGGAGCGGCCGATAGAGTTCATATCATCTGTTACTTGGATGAGGAAGCAGGAAACCAATTCACCGCGACGAGCCCGACCAGCGTTGAGGAAGCTTGGTGTAGCCGGCTGATAGCGCTGGTGGATGATTTCATTAGCAATATCCTTGGCAATGGCTTCATCTCCGTTGGCAAAGTAGAGGGCGTTGAAGAGTACCCGATCTTCCATGCTTTCCAGATAGTATTCACCATCATTGGTCTTCAATGCATACTGGTTGTAGAACTTATAAGCAGCCATGAAAGATTTAAACTTGAAATCTTGAGCATGGATGAAAGCAGTCAGCTCCTCGATGTATTCCGGAGAGTAGAGCTGGATAAATTCTTTTTCCAAATAGTTTTCTTCTATTAAATATTCAATCTTTTCTGTAATAGAAGAAAATTGCTTGGTGTTCGGCTCAACATTTTCCCTAAAGAAAGCCTCCAGAGCTTCTTTGTCCTTATGGAGCATAATCTGTCCGTTAATCGGACGGTTGATTTCGTTGTTGAGTCGGAAGTATGTCACATCCTCTAAATGTTTGAGTCCCATGTTTTCCCTTTTCTATATAAATAAGATAATTAGCTAGCGGAAAAATATCCGCCTTACAAAAGAAACGGCTCCTATGAGCATAGGAGCTGCAGTTTGCCCTGATAATATGTCTTTTAGTTTATCTCCCAATCAAGGCGCGCTGCCCTCAAAATAAACTACATTAAGACAGTTTTTTCAATTTACCAGGTTGGAAACCAGAAAATGCCTCAGTTGCTGTCTGAATCACAGGAGCAGCGTTGAAACCAAGATCTTTGACATGGTCAATAAATTCTGGCTGTTCGTCCAAGTTGATTTCGCGGTATTCTACATGATTAGTATCTAAGAAGCGCTTGGTCATTTTGCACTGAACGCAGTTGTTTTTTGAGTAAATAGTTACCATTAAAAATTCCTCTAAACTTTCGTTTTTTCTTTTAAATAATACGAAACTAGTATATCTAAAAGAAAATAGAATGTCAATAGTTTTGAACTAAATATTGTGTGATATTTTGTTATAGGATAGATTACAATACAATATATAGTGTTTATATAAGCGGTGAAAAGAAGTGAAAAATTGCAGAAAAGGAGCAAAATGCTGATGCGGCAATGCTTAAACAAGTCTTAAAGCTTTAGATAAATGACTGGCAGCTTTTCCACCAAAAAACCAAAATCCAATATCTTGTGTTACAGAATTTAGGGAATCACTAGGAGGAGTGGAGGGAGGAGTTTTTGGATCTGAATTCGAGCTAGATATTTTTTATTGGAATGTAAAAACTCCCTGCAAATGTTGCTGCAGGGAGCTAGGGATAATATGTTATTTTTAGTAGGCAGCCCACCATTGATAAAGAGACCAGTAGAGAATATTAGCGACCATGATTAGAGAGGATAGGCTGGCAATACTAGTGATAAATAATTTACTCTTACTCCATTTTTCCTTGTTTTTAAGATAGAAAGGATAAAGAGAGCCGACTGCAAGAAGCAGAGCTAGCATGGCTAATGTTATAAAGTTCCAGTTATAGTCAGCATCTGCAGCATTCATAAGTTTAGTAAAGATATTGAATAGGTTGAAGGGAATGCTTAAAATAGCTGCATTAGTCAGGTATATCCATATTTTCCATGCTAATGAAGTCTTCTTTTGGGATTTTTTTAGGATAAGGCGATAAAGATCGATACCTGCATTGGTAAGGAGACTAATCGCACTAAACAAAATGGCCAATCCAGCAAGAAGGAGCATCCCGTAGTCTTTGATAAGATCCCAATTAGATTGCCGAAGCGCGTCGCCATAGGCTCGCGTGATTTTTTCTTGTCCTTGTGATTCACTAGCGACCCAGAAATCTCCGTTGAGCTGAGCAGCATCTGCTTTCTCATTGATATAGTAGGTATATCCCGGAATTGTTCTTAAGAAAGAGAAGGGACCACTATTGAAAGTACGGGCGTTGCGATAGTAACCAGGATGGAACTTTGCATAAGATTGTTTATTTGGAGATTTTTTAGGACCAAATACTAGCTCGGGCATCTTGTAATTATAGATTTTTTCTTGAAATTGGTTTGTCATAATGACTTGGCCAATACCAGACTCTAAGTCAAGTAAAATGTAAGAAGAAAATCCTCCAGAATTGCCGCCGTGTCCAATAACTCTGACACCATATTCTTGATACCAAATTCCGTGTGCATTCAGAGGGATATCTGTACCTGGATAGGTAGAGCTTGCAGTATATAGAGTCTTCCAAGTCTCAGGATGTTTGAAAAGTTCTTTCTTTTTTAGAAGGGCTTGGGCAAATTTCTGTAAGTCATCTAAGGTTCCTGTGGCACGACCGACAGGATAGAGACTCAGTTCAAAGTCTGAATCTTTCTTATAATTTCCATTAGCATCATAGCTTTTGACTTCTTTGTGTTTTTTATAGACATATGTATTATCAGACAAGTCAGGCAAAATAGCCGTTTTTTCCATCTCTAAGGGTTTAAAGATGTGCTCATGGGTATAGTCGGAAAATGATTGTCCACTAATTCGCTCAACAATATAAGCGGCTAGTCCGGTACCAAAGTTAGAATAGGCAGTAGTCGTACCTGGTTCAAATACTTGATTAGGTTGTCTGGTCTTCAGCAGTTCTTCAATACTTTTATCCCCTTTTAGGTAAGTATTTTGCTCGTCAAATCCGGCTTGATGATTCATCAAATCTAGCATAGTAATAGGTTTATCGAAATTTAAATGTTTGAGAAAGTCCTTGGGCAGGTAGTTTTTTATATCAGTCTCAAGATCAATTTTTCCTTCTTCCCAGAGCTGCATGACAGATATCCAGACAGTCAGCTTAGTGATAGAACCCCATTCAAAAATGGCGCTATCATCAGCTTTGGTCTGTTTTTCCTTATCAATATAGCCGAAATTTCCTCGATAAATGGTTCCATTTGTATCAAAAACAGCTGTTTCCATCGCAGCGGATGTCTTTTCATTTTTTTTATAAAAATCTTCTATCTTTTGACCAATCTGTTCATAGCTATCCCCTGTAGGTAAAGTCTTACTATCCGCCAATACAGGGCTTGGAATGATAATGCTAAGTACAGGGAGTAGTGAGCAGATGAATAATAGTAATTTCTTCATAGCGTCTTCCTTTCGTAAAAATAGAGACTGTATCGTCTATAACCTCTATTTCTTTTCTATTAAATATAGCGCGCCTTCAATAGACAGAAGAAATAGAGAAATCAGTTCTTTTCTATAAAAAAGATTGCAATTGTAGCTAAAGTAAGATATATTTAACGAGTAGCTACAAAACAATTATACCATATGACCTAAATTGTGTAAATAGTCATATACGATTTTTAAAAAGAAAGGAAAACTATGCCAAAAGGGTTTACAATAGAAGAAAAGAGAATATTAATTGAAAAATTTAAGGATGTTTGCAGTCAAAGCTGGATGAATTTTGGCTATAAGAAAACGAGTGTTGATATTCTCTGTCAAGAAGTTGGGATTGCAAAAGGTTCCTTTTATACCTTTTTTAAAAATAAAGAAGAGCTCTTCTTTCAAGTTTATCGCGATGCACAAGACAGGATTTTTTCCATTTTTGAAGCTATTTTGAAGGATAATCCATCAAAGGAGGGGCTGTCTAAAGCTTTGAAGGCAGTCTTTAAAGAGTATGAAAAAAGTACATTTGTCTTTGATACAAAGAATCCTGATTACTTAAACTTTAATAATAAACTGAGTCTTGAACAGCGACAAGAAATTGATGCTCAAACGGCTCGTCTGAATGAAGAAATTTTTTCTCAGTCCTTTCTAAGTTTAAAGATTGATAAGGATTTAGCTATTTCTGTTTTATTTGCAACTATGTCTACCATTACACATAAGGATCAGTTACCTGTTGATATTGAACAAGTTTTTGATTTTATGATTGAAAATTTGGTGGAAGTCATTTTTGAATAAAGCTTGGGGAATGTGGGATTTAGCTCGAAAATTCTCTCTTCAATATAATAAGGAGTGCTTTCATTTCCTAAGAAATATTTTGTAAGCGGGCCATAAAATTCTTGAAAAAGATTTCAAAAGGTGATATAATATCAACTTGTAAGGGTTATCACAATAACTCAAAAAGAATTATTTAAAAGGAGAGTCTAACTATGGCTTCTAAAGATTTCCACATTGTAGCAGAAACAGGTATTCACGCACGTCCAGCAACTTTGTTGGTTCAAACTGCTAGCAAATTCGCTTCAGACATCACACTTGAATACAAAGGTAAATCAGTAAACTTGAAATCTATCATGGGTGTTATGAGTCTCGGTGTTGGCCAAGGAGCTGATGTTAAGATCTCAGCTGAAGGTGCAGATGCAGACGATGCTATCGCTGCAATCTCTGAAACAATGGAAAAAGAAGGATTGGCTTAATATGACAGAAATGCTTAAAGGAATTGCAGCATCTGACGGTGTTGCCGTTGCTAAGGCATATCTATTAGTTCAACCGGATTTATCATTTGAGACTGTTTCAGTCGAAGATACGAATGCAGAAGAGGCTCGTTTGGATGCAGCTCTTGAAGCTTCACAGAACGAGCTTTCTGTTATCCGTGAGAAAGCAGTAGATAGCCTTGGTGAGGAAGCCGCTCAGGTATTTGACGCTCACTTAATGGTACTTGCTGACCCTGAAATGGTTGGGCAAATCAAAGAAACAATCCGTGCGAAAAAGACCAATGCAGAAGCTGGTCTGAAAGAAGTAACGGACATGTTTATCACTCTCTTTGAAAACATGGACGACAATCCATATATGCAAGAGCGTGCGGCAGATATCCGCGACGTGACAAAACGTGTTCTTGCTAACCTTTTGGGCAAGAAATTGCCAAACCCAGCGTCTATCAATGAAGAATCAGTTGTCATTGCTCATGACTTGACTCCTTCTGATACAGCACAGCTGGATAAGAAATTCGTTAAAGCTTTTGTAACCAATATCGGTGGCCGGACAAGCCACTCTGCTATCATGGCTCGTACGCTTGAAATCGCAGCAGTATTGGGAACTAATAATATTACTGAGCTTGTAAAAGACGGCGATGTGATTGCAGCTAACGGTATCACTGGTGAAGTAATTATCAATCCAACTGAAGAACAAATCGCAGCATTCAAGGCAGCTGGTGAGGCTTATGCTAAGCAAAAAGCTGAATGGGAATTGCTTAAAGATGCTCAGACTGTGACTGCAGATGGCAAGCACTTCGAATTGGCAGCCAATATCGGTACGCCAAAAGACGTTGAAGGTGTCAATGCTAACGGTGCAGAAGCAGTTGGTCTTTACCGGACTGAGTTCCTTTACATGGATTCTCAAGACTTCCCGACAGAAGATGAGCAGTATGAAGCATACAAGGCTGTACTTGAAGGAATGAATGGAAAACCAGTTGTTGTTCGTACGATGGACATCGGTGGAGATAAGGAGCTTCCTTACTTCGATATGCCGCATGAAATGAACCCATTCCTTGGTTTCCGTGCTTTGCGTATTTCTATCTCTGAAACTGGCGATGCTATGTTCCGTACACAAATTCGCGCTCTCTTGCGTGCTTCTGTACATGGACAATTGCGCATCATGTTCCCAATGGTAGCCCTTCTGACAGAATTCCGCAAAGCTAAAGCGGTTTATGACGAAGAGAAAGCTAAGCTGCAGGCTGAAGGCGTTGCGGTAGCAGACAATATCCAAGTGGGTATCATGATTGAAATTCCAGCAGCAGCTATGCTGGCGGATCAATTTGCCAAGGAAGTAGACTTCTTCTCAATTGGTACCAACGACTTGATCCAGTACACTATGGCAGCTGACCGGATGAATGAGCAAGTCTCTTACCTCTATCAACCATATAACCCATCTATCCTTCGCTTGATTAACAATGTTATCAAGGCAGCTCATGCTGAAGGCAAGTGGGCAGGTATGTGTGGAGAAATGGCCGGCGATCAAACAGCTGTACCATTGCTCGTAGGTATGGGCTTGGATGAATTCTCTATGAGTGCGACTTCAGTTCTTCGGACTCGTAGCCTCATGAAGAAGCTAGATACGAAGAAGATGGAAGAACTGGCTCAGCGTGCACTGACTGAATGTGCAACGATGGAAGAAGTTCTTGAGCTTGAAAAAGAATATCTGGACTTCGATTAATCTGAAAATTAAGATCAGGGAGATTTTCCTGGTCTTTTTTAGTTTTCTTCAAAGACATAGTGAAGTTTGTGCAGAAAGTTGAAATCAAAGAAAACAGAAAATAAGCAGATTTAATATGAACAAAATTTAATAATCTATCTTAATTGTGAAAAAATTCTTTAAATTTATAACTTTTGGTTGAAATTTTCAGAAAATTTGGTAAAATAATATTTAATAAAATTTTGGAGGGGACACGTGACACAATATAAAAACTATATAAATGGAGAGTGGAAAGTTTCTGAAAATGAAATTACCATCTCATCTCCTATCAACAATGAGACTTTAGGAACTGTTCCTGCTATGACTCAGGCAGAGGTAGACTATGCTATGGCGAGCGCTCGTGCAGCTTTGCCAGCTTGGCGAGCTCTTTCAGCAGTTGAACGTGCAGCTTATTTGCACAAGGTTGCGGATATTTTGGAGCGTGATCAGGAGAAAATTGGTGAAATCCTTGCTAAAGAAGTTGCCAAGGGGATCAAAGCGGCAGTCGGAGAGGTAGTCCGGACAGCAGACTTGATTCGCTATGCGGCTGAAGAGGGCATTCGTATTCACGGTCAGGTTATGGAAGGTGGTGGCTTTGAGGCTGCCAGCAAGAAAAAACTAGCTGTAGTCCGCCGTGAGCCTGTAGGAGTTGTATTGGCTATTGCGCCATTCAACTATCCAGTTAATCTGTCAGCTTCGAAAATTGCTCCTGCCCTTATCGGCGGAAATGTCGTGATGTTTAAGCCGCCTACTCAAGGTTCAATCTCTGGTTTGCTCTTGGCTCAGGCTTTTGCTGAGGCAGGTCTGCCTGCTGGTGTTTTCAATACCATCACAGGCCGCGGTTCAGAAATCGGGGACTACATCATTGAGCATAAGGAAGTAAACTACATTAACTTTACTGGCTCCACTCCAATCGGTGAACGCATCGGTAAGTTGGCTGGTATGCGTCCAATTATGCTTGAATTGGGTGGTAAGGATGCTGCAGTTGTGCTGGAAGATGCTGACTTGGAGCATGCAGCTAAGCAGATTGTTGGTGGAGCATACAGCTATTCCGGCCAGCGCTGTACGGCTATCAAACGTGTCATTGTTATGGAGAGCGTAGCAGATAAATTAGCGGCGCTGATTAAGGCAGAGGTAGAGAAACTGACGGTTGGTGATCCCTTTGATAATGCGGATATCACACCAGTCATTGATCATGCATCAGCAGATTTCATCTGGGGCTTGATTGAAGATGCTCAAGAAAAGGGAGCGTCAGCCTTGACAGAAATCAAACGTGAAGCAAATCTCATCTGGCCTGCCTTGTTTGACCATGTGACACTGGATATGAAATTAGCTTGGGAAGAGCCATTTGGTCCTGTTCTTCCGATTATTCGTGTGACTTCCGTTGAAGAGGCTATCCAGATCTGTAACCAGTCAGAATTTGGTCTTCAATCTTCAGTCTTTACAAATGATTTCCCGAAAGCATTTGAAATTGCTGAGAAACTGGAAGTGGGTACTGTACACATCAATAATAAGACCCAACGTGGTCCAGATAACTTCCCATTCCTTGGTGTTAAGGGATCTGGAGCTGGAGTGCAAGGGATTCGTTACAGTATCGAAGCGATGACACAAGTGAAATCCATCGTGTTTGATGTGAAATAATGAGAAAGGCGGCTTTGTGCGGCCTTTTTTCTTACCTTGATGAACTTGTAAATCTAACAAGATTATCGAACTATTTGAAAAAGAACCAACTATTTATATTTTTAAGTGCTTATTATTTTAAAATGTAAATTTACATATTGGTCTATATCTTTATGAAAATTTTCATCTTTTTCTTGTTTTGGATAGCTCCTATATTTAGCGAAAAAGGAATGAAAACATATCGAGAGACACAAAATGCAGTGTTTTCTCTCTCATTTATTACTAATTTCAGCTAATGTTCGGTTTTAGTAATTTTCCGTAAGGATATTTGAAATTTACTTGAAAAAGAGATAAAAATAATGTAGAATAGTATTATAGAAAACGCTTACAAATAGAAAGGTGATTGCATGGATAAGAACGAAGCATTAAGAACCTTTACAACAGGTGAAAACTTTCATTTACAGCATTATCTAGGGGCGCATCAGGATGAAGTGGACGGCAAGTCTGGCTACTCTTTCCGCGTTTGGGCGCCTAATGCTCAGAGTGTCCATTTGATTGGAGATTTCACCAATTGGTATGAAGAGCAGATTCCTATGGTCCGAAATGAAGCGGGCGTTTGGGAAGTCTTCACAGAGCTACCTAAGGAAGGTGATATTTACAAGTACAATATCAAGCGCAGCAGTGGTCAGGAAATTTTGAAAATTGATCCGCTGGCTATCTATCTGGAAGAGCGTCCAGGCACGGGAGCAGTTATCCGCACTATTCCTGAGAAGAAGTGGAAAGACGGTCTTTGGCTGGCACGCCGGAAGCGCTGGGGCTTCTTCTCTCGGCCGGTCAATATCTATGAAGTGCATGCCGGCTCGTGGAAACGCAATGAAGACGGCAGTCCTTATAGCTTTGCCCAGTTAAAGGAAGACTTGATTCCTTATCTAGTAGAGATGAACTACACACATGTGGAATTTATGCCGCTTATGGCTCATCCGCTAGGACTTAGCTGGGGCTATCAGCTCATGGGCTACTTTGCCTTTGAACACACCTACGGAACTCCTGAGGAATTTCAGGACTTTGTCGAAGAATGCCACTTAAACAATATCGGTGTTATTGTGGACTGGGTACCAGGTCATTTCACTATTAATGATGATGCTTTGGCCTACTATGACGGGACACCGACTTTTGAGTATCAGGATCATGATCGGGCCCATAACTACGGCTGGGGTGCTCTCAACTTTGATTTGGGCAAGAATCAAGTTCAGTCCTTCTTGATTTCCAGCATTAAATTCTGGATTGATTTTTATCATCTGGATGGGATTCGGGTTGATGCTGTCAGCAATATGCTTTATCTAGACTATGACAGCGGTCCATGGCAGCCAAATATAGATGGCGGCAATCGTAACTATGAAGGTTATTACTTCCTGCAACGCCTCAATACGGTTATCAAATTAGCCCATCCTGATGTCATGATGATTGCAGAGGAAAGCTCCTCAGAGACCAAGATTACGGGGATGAGAGAGCTGGGTGGTCTCGGATTTGACTACAAGTGGAATATGGGCTGGATGAATGATATCCTTCGTTTCTACGAGGAAGATCCGATTTATCGTAAGTACGATTTTAATCTAGTGACCTTTAGCTTTATGTACGTATTCTCTGAAAACTTCCTCCTGCCATTCTCACATGATGAAGTAGTTCACGGCAAGAAGAGTCTCATGCACAAGATGTGGGGTGACCGTTACAATCAATTTGCGGGGCTCCGCAACTTGCTGACTTATCAAATCTGCCATCCAGGCAAGAAATTGCTCTTTATGGGATCAGAGTTTGGTCAATTCTTAGAGTGGAAGTCAGAAGAGCAGCTAGAATGGTCTAATTTGGACGACCAAATGAACAAGAAGATGCAGGACTTTACTGCTACACTTAATGCCTTCTATAAGGACAATCGTCCGCTTTGGGAGATTGATATGAGCTATGATGGCATCGAAATCATTGATGCGGATAATACTGATCAAAGTGTCCTCTCCTTTATCCGTAAGACAGAAAAAGGAGACATGTTAGTTTGTGTATTCAATATGGCGCCGGTAGAGCGGAAGAACTTTACCATTGGTGTTCCTGTGGCAGCCATTTATGAAGAAGTATGGAACACTGAATTAGAAGAATGGGGAGGTGTTTGGAAGGAACATAACGAAACAGTTCAGTCTCAAGATGGACTTTGGAAAGATTATCCACAGACCTTGACCTTTACCTTGCCAGCTCTTGGAGCTAGCATCTGGAAGATCAAGCGTCGGATTGCTCGCAAAAATGTTAAAAAAGATTCCACAAAGGAGTAGTAGTCTATGAAGAATGAAATGCTAGCTTTGATTCTTGCCGGCGGGCAAGGAACTCGTCTTGGAAAGCTCACACAGAGTATCGCAAAACCTGCGGTACAGTTTGGCGGCCGCTATCGTATTATTGACTTCGCCTTGTCTAACTGTGCCAACTCCGGTATTCACAATGTCGGTGTCATTACTCAATACCAACCACTAGCTCTGAACAGTCATATCGGAAATGGTTCTAGTTGGGGGCTCGATGGTATTAACTCGGGCGTATCCATTCTTCAGCCTTATTCTGCGAGCGAAGGAAATCGCTGGTTTGAAGGTACCAGCCATGCGATTTACCAAAATATCGACTATATCGACAGCATCAATCCTGAGTATGTCCTGATTTTGTCTGGGGACCATATCTACAAGATGGACTATGATGACATGCTTCAGTCTCACAAGGACAACAATGCCAGCCTGACAGTTGCCGTTCTGGATGTGCCTCTCAAAGAAGCCAGCCGTTTTGGTATCATGAATACAGATGCTAATAATCGGATTGTTGAATTTGAGGAAAAACCAGAAAATCCTAAGTCAACCAAGGCTTCGATGGGGATTTATATCTTTGACTGGCAGCGTCTGCGCAATATGCTGGTAGCTGCTGAAAAGAGCAATGTGGATATGTCTGACTTTGGTAAGAATGTTATCCCTAACTACCTTGAATCTGGCGAAAGCGTTTATGCTTATGATTTTGAAGGCTATTGGAAAGACGTTGGTACAGTAGAGTCTCTCTGGGAAGCCAACATGGAATACATCAGCCCAGAAAATGCTCTGGATAGCCGCAATCGTCGCTGGAAAATTTATTCTCGCAACTTGATTTCTCCGCCAAACTTCATCAGTGAAAATTCCCATGTAGAAGATTCGCTGGTCGTTGATGGCTGTTTCGTTGACGGTACAGTAAAACACTCTATTCTTTCTACTGGCGCTCAGGTCAAAAAGGGAGCAGTCATTGAAGACTCTGTCATCATGAGTGGAGCTGTTATTGGCAAAGACGCTAAGATTAAGCGAGCCATTATCGGCGAAGGTGCGATCATCTCTGATGGTGTAGAGATTGATGGTACAGAGGAAGTATATGTTGTCGGATACAACGAGAAAGTGGGGGTACCAAAAGATGAAGATTGATAAATACTCAGCAATTTTAGGAAACACAGTCGGCTTCCATGATATGTCAACTCTGACAAATCATCGTCCAGTAGCCAGTTTGCCATTCGGTGGGAAATACCGTTTGATTGACTTCCCGCTTTCAAGTCTTGCCAATGCTGGTATCCGCAGTGTCTTTGGTATCTTCCAACAGGACAATATCAGCTCTGTCTTTGACCATATTCGTTCTGGTCGTGAGTGGGGTCTTTCTACCTTGCTCAGCCATTATTACCTGGGAATTTACAATACCCGTGTAGAAAGCTCTACAGTCGGTGAGGAATACTATAAGCAGCTTTTGATCTACCTCAAACGCTCTGGTTCCAACCAAACGGTCGCTCTCAACTGCGATATCTTGGTTAATATTGACCTCAATCAAGTTTTCCACTTGCACAATACAACAGAGCAGCCGATTACAGTTGTCTATAAGAAATTGCATAAGGAAAATATTTCTGATGTGAATGCTGTCCTAGATATTGACGAAACGGACCATGTCAGAGGGCATAAACTCTTTGATGGCCGAGAAAATACTGAGCTCTTCAATATGTCTACAGACATCTTTGTGGTAGATACTCCATGGCTGATTGAAAAACTGGAAGAAGAAGCTAAGAAAGAGCATCCCCAAAAACTGCGCTATGTCCTGCGTGATTTAGCAACTCAGGAAGGGGCATTTGCCTACGAATATACAGGCTATCTGGCGAATATCTATTCTGTAGAGACCTACTATAGATCCAACATCGATATGCTTGAAAGCCAGAAATTCTACTCTCTCTTTAGTCCTAACCAAAAGATTTACACCAAGGTTAAGAATGAAGAGCCAACTTACTATGCTGAGTCTTCAAAAGTAGCTCGCTCTCAATTTGCGTCAGGAAGCATTGTGGAAGGTGAAGTCATCAATTCTGTGATTTCGCGGAATACCAAGATTAAGACTGGAAGCAGTGTTAAATCCAGTGTTCTCTTCCCTCGAGTGAAAGTTGGAGAAAATGCAACTATTGAGTACGCGATTGTGGACAAGGGTGTTGAAATTGCTGAAGGAGTGGTGATTCGCGGAACAGCAGAAGACCCAATCGTAGTCAAGAAGGGCCAAAAAGTTACAGAGGACATAATTCGATGAAGATTTTATTTGCAGCAGCAGAAGGAGCCCCATTTTCTAAGACAGGTGGTTTGGGAGACGTTATCGGCGCTCTCCCCAAATCACTGGTCAAGGCTGGCCATGAAGTTGGTGTTATTCTGCCTTACTATGATATGACCCATGCCAAATTTGGCGACCAAGTGGAAGACCTTTTCTACTTTGAAGTCAGTGTTGGCTGGCGCCGCCAGTATGTTGGGGTCAAGCGACTGGTCTTGAACGGCGTGTCCTTCTATTTTATTGACAATCAGCATTATTTCTTCCGTGGTCATGTTTATGGGGATTTTGATGATGGTGAGCGCTTTGCTTACTTCCAGTTAGCAGCCGTAGAGCTGATGGAGCGGATTGATTTCATTCCGGATGTTCTGCATGTTCACGATTATCATACAGCTATGATTCCTTTCTTGGTTAAGGAAAAATACCATTGGATTCAAGCCTATCAGAATATCAAGACTGTCTTAACCATCCATAATCTGGAGTTCCAAGGTCAATTCCCTGATAGTATGCTTTGGGAACTGTTTGGAGTGGGTTATGAGCGCTATGCAGACGGAACCCTACGTTGGAATGACTGTCTCAACTGGATGAAGGCTGGTATTCTATATGCGGATCGAGTGACAACTGTATCGCCAAGCTATGCAGGTGAAATCCGTACACCAGAATTTGGTTGCAATTTGGATCAAATCCTGCGGATGGAGTCCGGTAAGCTGGTCGGAATTGTCAATGGGATTGATACAGATATCTATAATCCAGAAACGGATCCGCTATTAGCTCACCACTTTGACAAATCTGACTTATCTGGTAAACTAGAAAACAAGCGAGCTTTACAAGAGCGAGTTGGTCTGCCTGTGCGTGACGATGTGCCGGTTGTTGGGATTGTTTCCCGCCTGACACGTCAGAAAGGCTTTGACTTGGTAGTGGAAGAGCTGCACAATCTCCTGCAGGAAGATGTGCAGATTATCCTCTTGGGAACAGGCGATCCAGCTTTTGAGCAGGCTTTCGCTTGGTTTGGTCATGCCTATCCTGATAAGCTTTCAGCTAACATCCTCTTTGATGTGACCTTGGCTCAGGAGATTTACGCTGCCAGCGATATTTTCCTCATGCCAAGCCGCTTCGAGCCTTGTGGCCTGTCACAAATGATGGCTATGCGCTATGGAACCTTGCCTTTGGTGCACGAAGTGGGCGGTCTGCGTGATACCGTAGAGCCTTACAATGCCTATACAGGACAGGGAACTGGCTTTAGCTTCAATAACTTTTCTGGCTACTGGCTGACTTGGACCTTCAAGGAGGCACTCAAGCTTTATGCCGAAGACAAGGAAGCTTGGAAATCTCTGCAAGAGCAGGCGATGGAGAGAGACTTCTCTTGGGATACAGCTAGCCAAGCTTACAGTGATTTATATCAATCACTGCTGTAACATTTACTTTGGAATCAGTATAAGAAAATCCTCTCTTGCCCGATGGACAAGGGAGGATTTCCGTGAGAATTACATTTTTATATATTATCATACTGTATTGGAGCCCTGTTTGCAGCTTGTGGCTGAAGCGAGTGCTTCCCATCTTGATTGAAAAAAGTATTCCTGCGTTTAAAAACTGTTTCCCGCTATCAAGAAAGGGAGATAACCACCCACCATGGAACTGACAAAAGAACGTTTTATTCGAGATTTTAAGGATATTCTACATGAAAGACAGCTGATTAAGGTTGCTGATGCGACTTCAGTGGAGCTTTTTCAGGCTTTGGCCAGCACTGTCCGCAAATATATCACTCCTCTATGGCTGGAGCGCCGCAATCAGTTGATTGAGCAGCAGCAAAAGACAGCTTATTACTTTTCTATCGAGTTTCTTCCAGGACGCATGCTGGAAACCAATCTGCTCAACTTAGGTATCCTCGATACGGTCAAGGAAGGCTTTGCTGATTTGGGCGTTGACTTTGAGGATGTTAAGAATGCTGAGTATGACATGGCCTTGGGGAATGGCGGTTTGGGCCGCTTGGCGGCTGCCTTCATGGACTCGCTGGCAACCACTGGCTATCCAGGATTTGGAAATGGGATTCGCTATCGCTATGGACTCTTTAAGCAACGCATCGTTGATGGCTATCAGGTAGAAATTCCTGATGCTTGGTTTGGCAGTCTGGGCAATGTCTGGGAGACCCGTAAGGACCATGATATTGTTGATGTTAAAATCTTCGGAAATGTTTCCCTCCATGCCAATGAAAAGGGCCGGATCGTGCCACTTTATGAGAATTCCAAAACCTTGCGTGCTGTTCCTTACGATGTGCCGCAGATTGGCTTTGGCAATGACAATGTCAACAATCTCCGGCTTTGGGATGTTGAAATTCCTGAAGAGCATGAACTGGATTATCCGACCATTGAAGCTCGTCGCCGGGTGCAAGATATCACTGCTATTCTCTATCCAGACGACTCTAGCTACGAAGGAAAAGAGCTGCGCTTGATCCAGGAATACTTCATGACCAGTGCAGGTCTGCAGACCATTATCAAATCCTACCTCAAGCAAGGTCGCCCGCTCAAGGATATTCATGAGAAGGTATCTGTCCATATCAACGATACCCACCCAGCGGTTGCACCGGCCGAATTTATGCGTCTCTTGATGGATGAGTATGATCTGGAATGGGCTGATGCTTGGAATGCTACGGTTAAAACCATGAGCTACACCAACCACACCATTCTGTCTGAAGCCTTGGAAAAATGGGATGCAGAGCTCTTTAAGAATGTCCTGCCGCGGGTTTATCAGATTATCCTAGAAATCGACAACCGCTATGTAGCTGAAATGGCTGGGCGCGGCCTTGATCCGCAGGTTATTGAAAATACTCGAATTGTCAAGGATAATCAAATCCACATGGCCCACTTGGCTATCATTGGCGGTCACTCAATCAATGGTGTTGCCAAACTTCACACCGAACTGCTCAAAGAAGATACTTTGCGTGATTTCTATAGCATTTACCCAGAGAAGTTTAATAACAAGACCAACGGGATTATCCAGCGCCGCTGGCTGCAAATTGCGGACCAGCCTCTGTCAGCTGAGATTGATAAGCTGATTGGTAAGGGCTGGAGAAGTGATATCCATGAGCTGCGTAAGCTTTTGGAATTCAAAGATGACAAGCAAGTGCTGGGCAATTTCTATCGGGTTAAGCAAGAAGCTAAGGCTCGTCTAGCTGACTTCATCAAGGAATCAACAGGAGTAGAAGTTTCTACAGAAGCCATCTTTGATGTGCAGGTGAAACGCCTCCACGCTTATAAGCGTCAGCTGCTCAACCTGCTTCATATCATCAAGCTTTACTGGGACCTCAAGGACAATCCTGACAAGGATATGGTGCCGCGCGTCTTTATCTTCGGTGCCAAGGCTGCTCCAGGCTACCACTTTGCCAAGTCTGTTATCAAGCTGATCAATGAAGTGGCTAATCTGGTCAACAAGGATGAAAGCCTGCAAGGCAAACTCAAGGTGGTTTTCCTAGAAAACTACCGCGTCAGCCTGGCTGAGCTCATCATTCCAGCTGCGGATGTATCAGAGCAGATTTCTCTGGCTTCCAAGGAAGCTTCTGGTACTTCCAACATGAAGTTCATGATGACAGGTGCCATTACCTTGGCCACTCTGGACGGAGCCAATATCGAAATCAAGGACGAGGTTGGTGACGACAACATTGTCATCTTTGGGATGGACAAGGACGAGGTTTACGAGCACTATGCCCGCCACGATTACTACTCACGCGGTGTCTATGAGAGCAATCCAGACATTCGCCGGGTAGTCGATACCTTTGTCAACGGCACCATTCCAAACGTCCGTGAAGAAGGCTCAGAAATCTACGAAGCCCTCATCACCCACAATGATGAATATTTCCTCTTGGAAGACTTCCATGCCTATGTAGAAGCTCAAGAGAAGATTGATGCTCTCTATCGTGACAAAGAAAAATGGGCTCGTATGAGCTTGATCAATATCGCTACGTCTGACAAGTTTACTTCAGATGATACCATTGAGCAATATGCCAAGGAAATCTGGAACTTGGAGAAATAATACTCTTCAGAAAACATGAACAATAAGAGATTGGGGCCTGGGTCTCAGTCTCTTTTGCTATTCATCTACCATCTTGTCGAGAAATATGCTATAGTAGAGAAAGTATGAGAGTCCAACTTTTAGAAAAGCAGGGTAAGCAAGCATGAAAGACTACACCATTTTTTATCAACAATTAACGGCTCCCTTTCGTAGCCGCCCTCAGTGGCTGAAAGGGCTGGTTTACTTCAATAGGGGAATGACCCTGTTCATACCTATTGTTTATGGTCTAGTTCTAATCAGTGCCTTTCTGGCAGAAGGCTGGAAAGGGCTGCTTGCTTTTTTCTTCCTGCCAGCTATCGGATTTGGTCTGTTATCAGCTATTCGCAAACAGCTGAATCAAGCACGCCCTTACGAGAAATGGCCTATTCAGCCCTTGCTAGCCAAGGATACATCAGGCAAGTCCATGCCCAGCCGCCATGTCTTTTCGGCGACTATTATTTCCATGTGCCTACTCTACTTTTTCTGGTTGCCGGGACTCCTCTGCCTCTTGCTTTCAGCAGGGCTGGCCCTAGTGCGTGTGATTGGCGGAGTGCACTATCCAAAGGATGTTCTAGTAGGCTATCTTTGCGGCATTTTCTGGGGAATTTTACTTTTTTTATTATAAAGGACCTGTTTTCGGCAGAGAGTAGACAAAGGGCCTCCAGCTATATTATAATAGAAGCAGCAACAACCGTTTTGACACCAAGGGCTATTCCTTGCTGGATGTAAAAAATATTTAAGGAGAATACTATGTCAGAACCATTATTTCTACAGTCTGTGATGCAGGAGAAGATTTGGGGCGGCACCAAGCTGCGCGATGTCTTTGGCTATGAAATTCCCAGCGACCATGTAGGGGAGTACTGGGCAATCTCGGCTCATCCCAATGGTGTGTCAACCGTCAAGAACGGACGATTTGCCGGCCAGAATCTAGACGTTCTCTATGCCGAGCACCGTGAGCTTTTTGGCAATCGCCCAGAGCCAGTCTTTCCGCTTTTGACCAAGATTTTAGATGCCAATGACTGGCTCAGTGTTCAGGTCCATCCTGATGATGCCTATGGACTAGAGCACGAAGGGGAGCTTGGTAAGACTGAATGCTGGTATGTCATAGCTGCAGACGAAGGAGCAGAGATTATTTACGGTCACAATGCCAAGAGCAAGGAAGAGCTGCGCCAGCAGATTGAGAGCAAGGACTGGGACCGTCTCCTGACTAAAATTCCAGTAAAAGCTGGCGATTTCTTCTATGTACCAAGCGGAACCATGCATGCCATTGGCTCGGGGATTTTGATTTTAGAAACTCAGCAGTCCAGTGATACAACCTATCGTGTCTATGATTTTGATCGCAAGGACGATGCTGGCAATCTTCGTGAACTGCATTTGGAGCAGTCTATTGATGTTTTGACTATCGGTGAGCCAGCCAATAGCCGTCCTGTTACCATTCAGGCAGATAGTTTGACTTCTACTCTTTTGGTGGCCAATGACTTCTTTGCTGTTTACAAGTGGGATATTACTGGTTCAGTTAATTTTAAAAAGACAGCAGACTATAGCTTGGTTAGTGTCTTGGAAGGTGTCGGTGAGCTGGAAGTTGATGGAGCAGTCTACCCACTCGAAAAAGGAGAGCATTTCATCCTGCCAAGCGACGTCACAGAATGGACCTTGTCTGGAGATTTGCAGCTGATTGTCAGCCATCCATAACTATAGAAAAATCAAGAGCAAATAATCGCTTTGCTCTTTTTTCTTTTAAAAATATAGGAAATAAGTAAAATTCTAGACAGTTTCTTCTTATTTATATAGCAGAATAGTTTGTATGTTGATAGTTATTCAATTGATTTTGGTAAAAAATTTTATATAACAAAAGAAAAAAACAAAAAACGCTTACAAGTGTGTAAAAGATTGACTATTCGATATTTTAGGAGTAAACTAAGGAAGTAATTAAAAAATATTAAGGAGAAGTCATCATGAATTTAACATATTTAGGACTTTGTTTTGCCTGCTTTGGCGTATCAATTGCTGAAGGTTTGATTATGAGTAATTTATTTAAGGCAGCGTCTCGTCAGCCAGAAATGATTGGTCAATTGAGAAGCCTCCTAATCTTGGGAATTGCCTTTGTCGAAGGTACTTTCTTTGTAACGCTGGCTATGGCCTTTGTTATCAAATAAGAAAGAATTCTCTTTAGAAAAGGGGGTGTCATCTGTTGGAAGAAAGTATCAATCCAACTATCAATGTCGGTCCTGTGACCTTTGATTTGACCCTGCTGGCCATGACTCTGCTGACGGTGTTTGTAACTTTTGGACTTGTTTATTGGGCAAGTCGAAAGATGACGATTAAGCCGTCAAGAAAGCAGAATGCTTTGGAATATATCTATGATTTTGTCATTGATTTTACCAAGGGAAACGTTGGCGAGCATTATATGAAGAATTACTCGCTTTTTCTATTCTCCCTCTTTCTTTTCGTGGCTGTGGCGAATAACTTGGGATTGATGGCTAAGGTTCAGACAACCAATGGCTTTAATCTCTGGACATCGCCGACAGCCAATCTCGCTTTTGACCTGGGTTTCTCTCTTTTGGTGACGATTTTCTGTCATGTTGAAGGAGTTCGACGTCAAGGGATAAAAGGATATCTAAAAGGTTTTGTGACTCCGGGTATCATGACACCCATGAATATCTTGGAAGAATTTACCAATTTTGCTTCTCTAGCCTTGCGGATTTATGGAAACATTTTTGCAGGTGAAGTATTGGCTGGTTTGCTCTTGACTTGGGCACATCAAGCGGCGTATTGGTATCCGATTGCCTTTATTATGAACATGGTTTGGACTGGTTTTTCCATCTTTATTTCCTGTATCCAAGCCTATGTTTTTACCATGCTAACATCTATGTATCTTGGTAAAAAAATTAATGGTGAGGTAGAATAAAAAGAAAGGATAGATAAAATGAATATAACCGTAGGTGAAATTATTGGCAACTTTATCTTGATTGCCGGCTCCTTTCTTCTTTTAGTATTTCTCATTAAGAAGTTTGCTTGGGGCAATATTATCGGGATTTTAGATCAGCGTGCTCAAAAGATTTCAGACGATATTGACGGTGCGGAATCGGCCCGTAAGAAAGCTGAAGACTTGGCGCAAAAGCGCGAGGAAGCTCTGGCAGGTAGTCGGGTCGAAGCAGTTTCTATCGTTGAGACTGCTAAGGAGACAGCTGAGAAGAATAAGGCTGGAATCCTAGCTAATGCAGCAGAAGAAGCAGGGCGCTTGAAGGCTAAAGCCAATCAGGAAATTGCCCAAAATAAGGCAGAGGCTATGAGCAGCATCAAAGGAGAAGTGGCCGACTTGACAGTGACTCTGGCTAGTAAGATTTTGAGTCAGGAGCTGGATAAGGAAGCTCAGAGCGAGCTCATTGACCGCTATATCAAACAGTTAGGAGATGCCTGATGGATAAGAAGCAATATGCAATCATTGAGAAATATGCTTTGCCTTTTGTTCAGACGGTCTTTGAAAAAGGTCAGCAAGAAGATGTTTTTGAAAAACTGAGTCAGATTAAGGCTGTTTTCGCGGAGACCGGCCTTGCTGACTTTTTGTCACATATCGGCATCAGTGACCACGAGAAAGAAAAGAGTCTGCGGCTCTTTCAAAACTCAGGCTCCCAGCTGCTTGATAATCTGATTGAAATCGTCATTCTCAATCATCGTGAGGACCTCTTTTATGAGATTGTGCTGGAGAGTCAGCACCAGCTTGAAAAGATCAGCAATGAGTTTGAGGTGACGCTACGCTCTGTTCAGCCTTTGACAGCCAGTCAGAAGGAGAAGATTCGGCCGATTATTGAGCAGAAGATGGGCCTAAAGGTCCGCTCGCTCAAGGAAGAATTGGACAGTAGCTTGATTGGCGGCTTTGTCATCTCTGCCAATAACAAAACAATTGATGCAAGCATAAAACGTCAATTGCAAGTCGTAAAAGAAAAATTGAAATAGAAAGTGGTGTGAATTTTGGCGATTAACGCACAAGAAATCAGCGCTTTAATTAAGCAACAAATTGAAAATTTCCAGCCAAATTTTGACGTCACAGAAACAGGGGTCGTCACTTATATTGGTGATGGAATTGCGCGCGCTCATGGACTGGATAAGGCTATGAGCGGAGAGCTCTTAATCTTTGAAAATGGCTCTTATGGTATGGCGCAAAATCTAGAGTCAACCGATGTTGGGATTATCATCTTGGGAGACTTTACAGACATTCGCGAGGGAGATACCATTCGCCGGACTGGTAAAATCATGGAAGTTCCTGTGGGAGAGGCCTTGATTGGGCGGGTTGTTGATCCGCTGGGTCGTCCTGTCGATGGACTTGGTGACATTGTCACAGACAAGACACGTCCGGTTGAAACACCGGCTCCGGGTGTCATGCAGCGTAAGTCAGTATCTGAGCCTTTGCAGACAGGTCTCAAGGCAATTGATGCCTTGGTTCCGATTGGCCGTGGCCAACGGGAGCTGATTATTGGGGACCGTCAGACTGGGAAGACGACCATTGCTATTGATGCCATCCTGAACCAGAAAGGCCAGGATATGATTTGTATCTATGTGGCGATTGGTCAGAAAGAATCTACAGTCCGTACACAGGTAGAAACGCTCCGTCAGTATGGTGCTTTGGACTATACGATTGTAGTGACAGCCTCTGCTTCACAGCCGTCGCCTTTGCTTTTCTTGGCGCCTTATGCTGGTGTAGCGATGGCAGAAGAGTTCATGTACAATGGCAAGCATGTTTTGATTGTCTATGATGACTTGTCCAAGCAGGCTGTGGCCTACCGTGAACTGTCCCTCCTGCTCCGTCGTCCGCCAGGCCGTGAGGCCTTTCCTGGAGATGTTTTCTATCTGCATAGTCGTCTCTTGGAGCGTTCAGCCAAGGTTTCTGATGAGTTGGGCGGTGGTTCAATTACAGCTCTGCCATTTATTGAAACGCAGGCAGGAGACATTTCGGCCTATATCGCGACCAACGTGATTTCAATCACTGACGGACAAATTTTCCTCAGCGACAGCTTGTTCAATGCTGGGGTACGTCCGGCTATCGATGCAGGTTCTTCTGTATCACGGGTTGGGGGCTCTGCCCAAATCAAGGCTATGAAGAAAGTAGCTGGAACCTTGCGTATCGACCTGGCTTCTTATCGGGAGCTGGAGGCCTTTACTAAGTTTGGTAGTGATTTGGATGCGGCAACGCAGGCCAAGCTCAATCGTGGCCGCAGGACTGTAGAAGTCTTGAAGCAGCCGATTCATGAGCCGCTGCCGGTTGAAAAGCAGGTGGTGATTCTCTATGCTTTGACCCATGGTTTCCTAGACAGTGTGCCAGTAGATGATATTCTGCGCTTTGAGTCAGAATTATTTGCCTACTTTGATGCACATCAAGAAAGCATTTATGAAACCATTCGGACAACGAAAGACCTTCCAAGTGAGGAAGTCTTGGATGCTGCCATTACTGAGTTTATAGACCAGTCTAGCTTCAAATAAGAATAGAGGTGTCAGATGGCAGTTTCATTAAATGATATTAAAAATAAAATTGCATCCACGAAAAACACCAGTCAAATCACCAATGCCATGCAGATGGTTTCTGCTGCTAAGCTGGGAAAATCTGAGGAAGCAGCTAAGAACTTTCAGGTCTATGCCCAGAAAGTGCGTAAGTTAGTTACGGATATGCTGCATGGCCACGAGACAGAAAATGCCCGTCATCACTCAATGTTAATCAGTCGGCCAGTCAAGAAATCAGCCTATATCGTCATCACTTCTGACCGCGGTCTGGTAGGTGGCTACAATGCGACCATTCTCAAGGCATTGATGGAGCTGAAAGCTGAGTACCATCCGACTGGAGAGGACTTTGAAGTCATCTGTATCGGAAGTGTCGGTGCTGATTTCTTTCGAGCTCGGGGCATTCAGCCGGTTTATGAACTGCGTGGTCTAGCAGATCAGCCTAGCTTTGATGAGGTTCGTAAAATCATTAGCAAGACCATTGAGATGTATCAGAATGAGCTCTTTGATGAGCTCTATGTCTGCTATAACCACCATGTCAACAGTCTGACCAGTCAGATGCGGGTGGAGCAGATGCTGCCAATCATTGACTTGGACCCTAATGAAGCTGATGAAGATTATACGCTGAATCTGGAACTGGAGTCCAGTCGGGATTCTATCTTGGACCAACTGCTGCCCCAGTTTGCAGAGAGTATGATTTACGGTGCCATTATTGATGCCAAGACGGCTGAGAATGCTGCCGGTATGACTGCTATGCAGACAGCGACAGACAATGCTAAAAAGGTCATCAGTGATTTGACTATTCAGTACAACCGTGCTCGGCAGGCTGCCATTACGCAGGAAATTACTGAAATCGTGGCGGGTGCAAGTGCCCTAGAATAAGGCCACAAATGAATTAGAAATTAAACGAGGGAAAAAACATGAGCTCAGGCAAAATTGCTCAGGTTATCGGACCGGTCGTAGATGTTGCGTTTGCTGCTGGAGACAAACTACCTGAGATAAATAATGCACTTGTAGTCTATAAAAATGATGAGAAAAAATCAAAAATCGTCCTTGAAGTAGCTCTTGAGCTTGGTGACGGTGTGGTGCGGACCATTGCCATGGAGTCGACCGATGGTTTGACGCGTGGTTTGGAGGTCTTGGATACTGGTCGTCCGATTTCTGTGCCGGTTGGTAAGGAAACGCTTGGCCGGGTGTTCAATGTCCTTGGGGATACTATTGACTTGGATGCGCCTTTTGCAGAGGATGCAGAGCGCCAGCCGATTCATAAGAAGGCACCGACCTTTGATGAACTATCGACTTCATCAGAAATCCTGGAAACAGGGATCAAGGTTATCGACCTTCTAGCTCCTTATCTGAAAGGTGGGAAAGTCGGACTCTTTGGTGGTGCCGGAGTAGGGAAAACAGTCCTGATTCAGGAATTGATTCACAACATTGCCCAAGAGCACGGTGGGATTTCTGTCTTCACAGGTGTTGGTGAACGGACGCGTGAAGGGAATGACCTCTACTGGGAAATGAAAGAGTCTGGCGTTATCGAAAAGACGGCTATGGTCTTTGGTCAGATGAATGAACCGCCAGGAGCTCGGATGCGGGTTGCTCTTACCGGACTGACTATTGCGGAATATTTCCGTGATGTGGAAGGTCAGGATGTGTTACTCTTTATTGATAACATTTTCCGCTTTACGCAGGCTGGTTCTGAGGTATCTGCCCTTTTGGGTCGTATGCCATCTGCCGTTGGTTACCAACCAACACTTGCGACAGAAATGGGACAGTTACAGGAGCGGATTACATCGACCAAGAAAGGTTCCGTTACTTCCATTCAGGCTATCTATGTGCCAGCGGATGACTATACTGACCCAGCGCCAGCGACAGCTTTTGCTCACTTGGACTCTACGACCAACCTAGAACGGAAATTGGTTCAGCTGGGGATTTATCCAGCCGTGGATCCATTGGCTTCCAGCTCGCGTGCCCTTTCACCTGAGATTGTAGGAGAAGAGCACTATGCGGTGGCAGCAGAGGTTAAGAGAGTCTTGCAACGTTATCATGAATTGCAGGATATCATAGCTATCCTTGGTATGGACGAACTGTCTGACGACGAGAAGACTTTGGTTGCACGTGCTCGTCGAATCCAGTTCTTCCTATCACAGAACTTCAATGTGGCAGAGCAGTTTACCGGCCAGCCAGGTTCTTATGTACCAGTAGCTGAAACGGTTCGTGGCTTCAAGGAAATCCTTGAAGGTAAGCACGATAAGTTGCCGGAAGATGCCTTCCGTGGTGTTGGCTCTATCGAGGATGTATTGGCCAAGGCTGAGAAAATGGGATTCTAAGAGGTGAATGATGGCTCAAATGACAGTACAAATCGTGACACCGGATGGTCTTATTTATGATCACCATGCTGCATTTGTTTCCGTAAAGACCATTGATGGTGAGCTGGGGATTTTGCCCCGCCATATCAATACCATCGCTGTTTTAGAAGTGGATCAGGTTAAGGTGCGCCGGGTTGATGATGACAAGCATATCGACTGGATTGCGGTCAACGGCGGAATCATTGAAATTGCAGACAATGTCATTACCATTGTGGCGGACTCAGCTGAGCGAGCGCGAGATATCGACATTAGTCGGGCCGAGCGGGCTAAGCTCCGAGCTGAGCAGGAAATCGAAGAAGCCCATGATAAGCACTTGATTGACCAAGAACGCCGGGCTAAGATTGCCCTGCAGCGGGCAATCAACCGGATCAATGTTGGAACAAGAATCTAAGAAGCTATTCTTGCCTGGAGATAGAAGTCATCCTTCATCTGACGAGACTTGGCTTCATGAATACAAACTGAACAAGCAAAACTGAGGCAAATCTGTCTCAGTTTTCTTTTCCAAAGCAAAAGGGCAGGACTATTTAGTTCGTCCCTGACTGGAGTCTTGTGGTATAATAAAAGTTATGGTAGAAGTTATTTTTAAATTATGCAGTCATTTGCTCTTTATTTTCTTTGCCTTTCATTTGCTGTCAACAGTTGTTGAATGGGAGAGGTTTTTCAAGGTTAATGCCGATAATGCCATGAAGATTCGCTTTTTGATTCTCTTGTTTAGTATCGCCTTGGGCTATTTAGTCAGCCTTTTCTTCATTGGTATTTACGATATGAGCCGGGCGATTTTTAACGGTACTTTATAAGGTCATATTTTTGATTTTATGGTATGATAGTATGGATGATTTTAAAAATTTAGAGTAAGGAATCGGTATGGAAAAAATTATTATTCAAGGTGGAGATAATCGTTTAGTTGGAAAGGTCAAGATTGAAGGAGCAAAAAATGCGGTCCTGCCACTCTTGGCAGCGACAGTCTTGGCTAGTGAAGGCCAGTCTGTTTTGAAAAATGTTCCGGTCTTGTCTGATGTCTTTACCATGAACAATGTGGTCCGCGGTTTAAACACTCAGGTGGATTTTAATCAGGAAGAAAATACAGTTGTTGTGGATGCCACCCAGCCTTTGTCTGAGGAGGCGCCTTACAAATACGTCAGCAAAATGCGGGCATCTATCGTTGTTTTGGGGCCAGTTCTGGCTCGTAATGGCCATGCTAAGGTTTCTATGCCAGGCGGCTGTACGATTGGCAGTCGGCCTATTGACTTGCACCTGAAAGGCTTAGAAGCCATGGGAGCTCAGATTACCCAGACAGCGGGTTACATCGAAGCGAAGGCAGAGCGGCTCAAGGGGGCCCACATTTACATGGACTTTCCTAGTGTAGGAGCAACGCAAAACATCATGATGGCTGCAACGCTGGCTCAAGGCACGACAGTGATTGAAAATGCTGCTCGGGAGCCTGAAATCGTTGACCTAGCCCTCTTTTTGAATGAAATGGGAGCCAAGGTCAGAGGGGCAGGTACTGAGACTCTGACTATTGTCGGAGTGGATCAGCTGCGCGGGGCCAAGCATAATGTGGTTCAAGACCGTATTGAAGCAGGAACTTTTATGGTTGCTGCAGCTATGACCAGCGGTGACCTGCTGATTGAGGATGCCATTTGGGAGCACAACCGTCCCCTGCTTTCCAAAATGCAGGAAATGGGAGTGGAAGTGACAGAGGAAGATGAAGGGATTCGGATTCGTTCTGATGTTTCGAAGCTGAGACCGGTTTCGGTCAAGACCCTTCCTTATCCGGGCTTCCCTACCGATATGCAGGCTCAGTTTACGGCGCTGATGGCCATGGCCAAGGGTGAGTCTACGATGATTGAGACTGTCTTTGAGAATCGCTTCCAGCATCTGGAGGAAATGCGTCGGATGGGGTTGCACTCTGATATTATGCGAGATACAGCTCGGATTTGGGGTGGTAGCAGCCTGCAGGGAGCTGAAGTCATGTCAACAGACCTTCGGGCCAGTGCGACTTTGATTTTGATGGGCTTGATTGCCGAAGGCGAGACTAAGGTCAGCAAGCTGGTACACTTAGACCGAGGCTACTATAAATTCCATGAGAAATTGGCAGCCTTGGGAGCCAAAGTGAAGCGTGTAAAGGAAGAAGACGATGAGTGAAAATCTTAAATATTTAGGCCGGCAGATTGGCCTTGTTTTACTGGTTCTTTTGGTAGCTGTGATTCTCTTTTTTGTGGCTTTGATGATTGGTTATAATGTTATCGGAAACGGTAAGGGCTCTATCTGGTCACCAGAAACCTGGCAAGAATTAATCGGGAAGTTTACTGGAAACTAGCTCCTAGTTGAAAAGACTGGCTGAAACGAATCCAGTTTGCTAAGTTGAAAGAAAGAAGATGAAAAGAAAGATTAGTCAGAAAAGGAATTCTAAGAGCCTGCAAGGCTGGGCTGGACTGACTCTGGCCTTGGTTTTAGCTCTGGCTGGCTATTTCTGGGGACAGGATGGTCAGCAGCCACTTCAAAGTCCAAATTCAGAAATCAGAGTTGGGCAAGTCCAAGATCAGGGCACCCCTAGTCAGGAACTGGCTGAGAGTGTTCTGACGGATGCTGTCCGAGCTCAGCTCAAAGGCAGCATTGAATGGAACGGGGCTGGCGCCTTTATCGTGAATGGGAATAAGACGGATTTGGATGCGGGTATTTCTAGTAAGCCCTACGCTGACAATAAGACCAAGCTTGTTCAAGGGCAAATCCTTCCGACAGTGGCGAATGCCTTTTTATCCAAGTCTACCCGCCAGTACAAAAAACGAGAAGAAACTGGAAATGCCAACACTTCATGGGTACCGGCAGGATGGCATCAACTCAAGAACCTCCCTGGTGAGTACAATCATGCTGTGGACCGAGGACATCTCTTGGCCTATTCTCTGATCGGTGGTTTGAAGGGCTTTGATGCCTCTACCAGCAATCCTGCCAATATCGCTGTGCAGACGGCTTGGTCCAACCAAGCCAAAGAAGCGGATTCGACAGGGCAGAATTACTACGAGACAAAGATCCGGAAGGCTTTGGATAAGAACAAGCGGGTGCGCTACCGGGTAACCTTGATTTATGCCACGGAGACAGATGTAGTACCGGTTGGTTCACATTTAGAGGCCAAGTCCAGCGATGGCAGTCTGGAATTCAATGTCTTTGTCCCGAATGTGCAAAAGGGGATTCGCCTAGACTATAATAGTGGCAGGGTCAGTCTGGACACGGGTTCTTGATTTTATACTCAAAAATGGATTTGCAAAGAGTATTCAATAGTATGAAAAGGAATGGTTGCAGATTTGTAGTCATTTTCTTTTATACTAATAGATAGAGAGAAGGCTAATTTTTCAGCCTTCTTTAAGAAAGCGGTGGTAAAATCAACGTTCTCTTACAATCTAGTAAAGGAGGTTGCGATGGGACTTATTTTTAAAAGCATCCGGTTCCTCATGCGTCTGATTGGGCGCGTGGTTTGGGGACTTGCCTGGTCCTTTGTCCTGAGCTTTATGGTTATTGTCGGAATTTTCTATTTTACCACTTCGACAGAACCGGGTACAGAGGGACTGACGCAGGCTGTTCAGACTGCTGTTGGCAGAGTGGATCAATTTTTAAATCACCAAGGCATTTCCACGGGGCTTCACAGCAGTGAGGAGACGCAGACGGATCAGCTGACAGATGAGCATGCAACAACAGGGGCTCGTTGGGATCAGCCAAGCGCTACGATTTATATTGATACAAATAATGAAACCTTCCGTTCAGCCTATAAGGAGGCCATTGATTCTTGGAATCAAACAGGTGCCTTCACCTTTCAAATCATCAATGACAAAGACAAGGCGGACATTGTTGCGACGGAGATGAACGATGGCAACATCAGTGCAGCTGGTGAAGCTGAGTCGCAGACCAATCTCCTAACCAAGCGGTTTACCCATGTCACGGTTCGCCTTAATAGTTACTACCTGCTGGACAGTCGCTATGCCTATTCTCATGAGCGAATTGTCAATACAGCAGCGCACGAATTGGGCCATGCTATCGGATTAGACCATAATGAGGAGGAATCAGTGATGCAGTCAGCAGGCTCATTTTACAGTATCCAGCCGACAGATATCCAGGCTGTAAAAGACTTGTATCAATTGTAAGCCTATGTTAAAATCTATTTTTTACTTGATTCGACACTTTCCAGAGCAAGTTTTTCTCTTTGTTTTTAACTCGGGAATCTTTGTCTGGCTATGGAAAAGCGGCAATGAGATTGCCAACCAGCTAGGAGTGACAGCGGCTTGGGAAAATCATGTTCCGGCGCCCATTCAGGTCTTCTTCGGCCAGAATATTGAGGCAGTTCAGGGATTTTTTCACAATTCCGCCTTTATGTGGCTAGTCGGGTCCATGATTATCCTTCTGGTTATTCGTCTGATCAAGGGAATGATTAAATTTGTTGTCTTTGCGGTTCTGATTCTGCTGGGAATTTATCTGATTTTGCAGAATCAATCTATTCTCAATAGTTTTATGTAGAGGCTGGGACAAAAGTCCTAGCCTCTCAATTGTCTTTGGATTGTCGAGCAAG